>NZ_JBWKGY010000004.1:0-666740 GCF_056433525.1 Streptomyces sp. NPDC044704 | reverse complement strand
CGGGCGAGGGCGTCTCGGATCTGGTGCATGCTGCGGTGTGGGGCCTGGTGCGGTCGGCGCAGTCGGAGAATCCGGGCCGGTTCGTCCTGGTCGACCTCGACGCGGACGGTGAGCTGGAGTCGGGTCTGTCGGTTGCGCTGGCTTCGGGTGAGTCCGAGGTGGCGGTCCGGGGCGGTTCGGCTCTGGTGCCGAGGCTGGCGCGTGCCGTGCTCTCGGCCGATGAGCCGTCTGCCGCCTGGGATGCCGACGGCACGGTGTTGGTGACGGGTGCGAGTGGTTCGCTGGGCGGGCTGTTCGCGCGTCATCTGGTCGCTGAGCACGGTGTGCGGCGTCTGCTGCTGGTGAGCCGTCGTGGCTCCGGCGCGGAGGGCGCGTCGGATGTGACGGCTGAGCTTTCGGCTCTGGGTGCCGAGGTGTCGTGGGCGGCGTGTGATGTGGCCGACCGTGAGGCTCTCGCGGCCGTACTGGCCGGTGTTCCGGTGGAGCACCCGCTGTCGGCTGTGGTGCACACGGCCGGTGTGCTGGATGACGGCGTGGTCGGTTCGCTCACCGCCGAGCGGCTGTCGGCAGTCCTGCGTCCGAAGGTGGACGCGGCCTGGAACCTCCACGAACTGACCCGGGATCTCGATCTGTCGGCGTTCGTGCTGTTCTCCTCTGCTGCTGGTGTGTTCGGTGGCGCCGGTCAGGCCAACTATGCGGCGGCGAACACCTTCCTGGACGCCCTGGCTGCCCACCGCAGGGCTGAGGGCCTGTCGGGTACGTCTCTCGCCTGGGGTCTGTGGGCCGAAGTCGGCGGTATGGGGAGTGCCCTGGATGCCGAGGACGCGTCGCGTCTGGGCCGTGGCGGCGTGAACGCCCTGTCCGCAGGCGAGGGGGTGGCGTTGTTCGATGCCGCCTCGGTCTCCGGGCAGTCACTCCTCGTACCGGTGAAGCTGGACCTCGCGGCACTGCGGGCCCAGGCGGGGAGCGGGATGCTTCCGCCGCTGCTGTCCGGGCTGGTGCGGATGCCGGCACGTCGTGCGGCCCGGGGTGGTGCCGCCGGTGGTGCCTTTGCCCGGCAGGTTGCCGCGCTGGCTCGGGACGAACAGCCGGGTGCAGTACTGGCGTTGGTGTGCGGTCAGGTGGCTGCGGTCCTCGGTTTCGCCGGGCCCGAAGCGGTGGATCCGGCGCGCTCGTTCAGCGAGGTCGGCTTTGACTCCCTGACCGCCGTCGAACTCCGCAACCGCCTCGGCGGCGTGACCGGCGTACGCTTGCCCGCCACCCTCGTCTTCGACTACCCGACCCCCACCGCCCTGTCGGAGTTCCTGCTCGCAGAGCTCCTCGGCAGCCAAGAAGCGTCCGCAGCCGCGGCTCCGGTTGCCGCCGGGGCACGCGATGACGAGCCGATCGCGATCGTCGCGATGGCCTGTCGGTTCCCCGGCGGTGTCCGCTCTCCCGAGGACCTGTGGAGTCTCGTACTGGAGGGCAGGGACGCGATCGCCGGCATGCCGGAGGACCGCGGCTGGGACCTCGACGGCCTCATGCCCGGTTCGGATGGTCAGGGGACCGGATGCAGCCCCACGGGCGGATTCCTGTACGACGCGCACCACTTCGATCCGACGTTCTTCGGGATCTCCCCGCGCGAGGCCCTCGCGACCGACCCGCAGCAGCGGCTGTTGCTGGAGACCTCGTGGGAGGCGTTCGAGCGGGCCGGGATCGACCCGGCGACCGTGCGGGGCAGCCGGACGGGTGTGTTCGCCGGTGTCATGTACAACGACTACGGCACTCTTCTCCACCGGGCACCCGAGGGCCTCGAAGGCTACATGGGCACCTCCAGCTCGGGCAGTGTCGCCTCGGGACGCGTCTCCTACACCTTCGGTCTCGAAGGCCCGGCCGTCACCGTCGACACCGCCTGCTCGTCTTCTCTCGTCACACTGCACTTGGCCGCCCAGGCACTCCGCAGCGGCGAATGCGATCTCGCACTCGCCGGCGGCGTCACCGTGATGGCAACCCCCGGTACCTTCGTCGCCTTCAGCATCCAGCGCGGGCTGGCGAGTGACGGCCGTTGCAAGCCGTTCGCCGCCGCGGCCGATGGGACGGCATGGGGTGAGGGTGTCGGCATGCTCCTCGTGGAGCGGCTGTCGGACGCCCGCGCCAAGGGCCACCCGGTCCTGGCCGTCCTGCGGGGCTCGGCGATCAACCAGGACGGCGCGAGCAACGGCCTGACGGCCCCCAACGGCCCGTCCCAGCAGCGCGTGATCCGCCAGGCCCTGGCCAATGCCCGCCTCACCGCCGCTGAAGTGGACGTGGTCGAGGCGCACGGCACCGGCACGACCCTCGGCGACCCGATCGAAGCCCAGGCGCTGCTGGCCACGTACGGGCAGGAACATCCCGCCGAGCAGCCGCTCCTGCTCGGCTCCATCAAGTCGAACATGGGCCACACCCAGGCCGCGGCCGGTGTCGCGGGTGTCATCAAGATGGTCCAGGCGATACGGCACGGGGTCCTTCCGAAGACCCTGCACGTGGACGAGCCGACCCCGCACGTCGACTGGTCGGCGGGAGCCGTCTCCCTGCTCGAAGCCGCCACTCCCTGGCCGGAGACCGGCCGCCCGCGCCGCGCCGCCGTCTCCTCCTTCGGAATCAGCGGCACCAACGCTCACACGATCATCGAACAAGCCCCGGAAGAGCCGGAGTTCGCGCCCGCACGGAACACCGGGCCGGTTCCGTCGTCCGTACTGCCGTACGTGCTTTCGGCGAAGTCAGCGGACGCACTGCGCGGCCAGGCGGCCCGGCTGCGGGCCCACCTGGCGGACGCGGCCGAGCTCGCGACGGGCGACGTCGCGTATTCGCTGGCCACGACCCGTGCCGCGTTCGACCACCGTGCCGTGATCGTGGCGGCGGACCACGAGGAACTCCTGCGGGGCTTGACCGCACTCGAGGACGAGGCTGCGGCCGCTGGACTGGTACGCGGCACCACGGGCGGCGGAAAGACCGCGTTCGTGTTCCCGGGCCAGGGTTCGCAGTGGGTGGGTATGGCTGCCGCGTTGCTGGACACCTCACCCGTGTTCGCGTCGCGGATCGACGAGTGTGCGAAGGCCCTGGAACCCTTCACCGACTGGTCGTTGGTGGAGGTACTGCGTGGCGCCGAGGGCGCGCCGTCGCTGGACCGGGTGGATGTGGTGCAGCCTGCGCTGTTCGCGGTGATGGTGTCCCTGGCCGAGGTGTGGCGTGCGGCGGGTGTGCGTCCGGGTGCGGTGATCGGGCATTCGCAGGGCGAGATCGCTGCCGCCTGCGTCGCGGGCATCCTTTCCCTTGAAGACGCGGCCCGAGTGGTGGCCCTGCGCAGTCAGGCGATCGGCAGGGTCCTGGCCGGTCTCGGCGGCATGGTCTCCGTGCCCCTGCCGGCCACCGAAGTCCGCTCGCGCATTGCCCCCTGGGGTGAGGAGCGGATCTCCGTCGCCGCCGTCAACGGCCCATCCTCCGTGGTGATCTCGGGCGAGGTGGAGGCCCTGGAGGAGTTCCTGGCCGCCTGCGAGGCGGACGGGATACGTGCCAAGCGGATCGCGGTGGACTACGCCTCGCACTCCGCGCAGGTCGAACTGCTCCGCGAGGAACTCGACGAACTGCTCGCACCCATCACCCCCCGGGCGGCCGAGGTGCCGTTCCTCTCGACCGTCACGGGCGAGTGGGTCAAGGGACCGGAGCTGGACGGCGCCTACTGGTTCCGGAACCTTCGCCGGACGGTGGAGCTGGAGGACGCCACTCGCACCCTCCTCGACCAGGGCTTCGGCGTGTTCATCGAGTCCAGCCCCCACCCCGTCCTCACCGTCGGGATGCAGGAGACGGTGGAGGACGCGGGCCGTGAGGCGGCGGTACTCGGTTCGCTGCGCCGTAACGAGGGGGGCCTGGAGCGGTTCTGGCTGTCCCTGGGCGAGGCATACGTCCGTGGTGTCACCGTGGACTGGGACGCCGTCTTCGCCGCCACGGGCGCCCGGCGCGTCGACCTGCCCACGTACGCCTTCCAGCACGACCGGTACTGGATCGAGGTACCGGTGTCCCCGGTCGGGGACGTGGCGTCCGCCGGGCTGGGTCCGGCCGGGCACCCGCTGCTGGGGGCGGCCGTCGAACTGCCCGACTCGGACGGGTTCCTGTTCACGGGACGCCTGTCGCTCCAGACCCACCCCTGGCTGGCCGACCACCGGGCCGCGGACGCCGTACTGCTGCCCGGCACTGCCTTCGTGGAGCTCGCGCTGCACGCCGGTCAGCGGGCCGGCACCGCCTTCCTGGAGGAACTCACCCTGGAGGCACCGCTGGTGCTGCCCGAACATGGTGCGCTCCAGCTACGCCTGTCGGTGGCCGCCCGCGACGAAGCGGGACGGCGCCTGCTGCACGTGCACTCGCGTGCGGAGTCCGGCGGCGAGGCCGATCCGAACCGGGACGAGTCCTGGACCCGGCACGCCAGCGGGGTGCTCGGCGCCGTCGACGCGGTGACCCCGCCGCCGGCGACCGGCTCGGAGGTCTGGCCTCCCACGGGGGCCGAACAGCTCGACGTGGCCGACCTGTACGACGGGTTCGCCGCCCTCGGGTACGCGTACGGTCCGGCCTTCCGGAACCTGCGGGGCGCATGGCGGCTCGGCGACGAACTGTTCGCCGAACTCGCCCTGTCCGACGGCCCCCAGGCCGACGCGGCGCACTTCGGCGTGCACCCGGCGCTGCTCGACGCGGGCCTGCACGGCCTCGCCCTGGGCTCCTTCCTCACGACCGGCGGCGACGAGGCGAGCGAGGACGGCGGGATCCGGCTGCCGTTCTCCTTCACCGGCGTCGGCCTGCACGCCGTCGGTGCGGGCGCGCTGCGGGTGCGGCTGGCTCCGGCGGGATCCGGCGCCGTGTCCCTCGCGGCGTTCGACGAGCGCGGCGAACCGGTCCTCTCGGTGGAGTCGCTGCTGCTGAGGGCGATCGACCCGGCCCGCCTCCGGACGGCCGGGCCCGCGTTCCACGAGTCGCTGTTCCGACTGGAGTGGCCCGCGCTCACCGGTAACTTCCCCGCACCGAGCGGGCGTTGGTCCGTGATCGGGTCCGACCCCCTCGGTCTCGAAGCCACGCTGCGCGCGGCGGGCATCCCGGCCGACGCCTACGAGGACGTGGACGCGCTCGCGGACACGGTGCTCGCCGGGAAGCCGGTGCCCGACACCGTCCTGGTCTCCTGCTCCGCCCTCGGCGGGCAGCACGCCGCGGACACCGCGCAGGCCGCCCGGCGGGCGGCCCGCGACGCCCTGGAGCTCGTACAGACCTGGCTGGCCGAGGAGTCCCTCGCCGGAGCACGCCTGGCGGTGGTCACCCGCGGGGCGGTCGAGGTACGGCCGGGTGACGGCGTACCGGACCTGGCGCACGCGGCCGTCTGGGGGCTGCTGCGCTCCGCGCAGTCGGAGAACCCCGGACGGATCCTGCTCCTCGACCTCGCCCCCGACACCGACCTCGCCCCCGACCTCGACCCCGAACACGGCACCGGCGCGCCCGAGGACGCTCCGGTGGACCTCGGCGCGCTGCTCGCCGCGGCGGTGGCGAGCGGGGAACCCCAGCTCGCCGTCCGCGGCGGAGCCCTGCACGCCGCCCGGCTGGCAAGGGTCCCCGCAGCTCGCCCCGCGGCGGACGGCCTCGCCCACGAAGCGGCGGACCGGCCCGCGGCGGCCCCCGCGCTGGACCCGGACGGCACCGTCCTCATCACCGGCGGCACCGGAGTCCTCGGCAGCCTGCTGGCCCGGCACCTGGTGACCGAGCGGGGAGTGCGGCACCTGCTGCTGACCAGCAGGCGCGGACCGCGCGCCGAAGGCGCCGCGGAACTCGTCGCGGAACTCGCCGGGCTGGGCGCCGAGGCGGCCGTCGTCGCCTGCGACGCCTCCGACCGGAAGGCCCTGTCGGCACTCCTGGCGGGAGTCCCGGTCGAGCACCCGCTCACCGCCGTCATCCACACGGCGGGCCACCTCGACGACGGACTCGTACCCTCCCTGACCCCCGAGCGGATCGACACGGTCCTGCGGCCGAAGGTCGACGCGGCCCACCACCTGCACGAACTGACCCGGGACCTGGACCTCGGGGCGTTCGTCCTGTTCTCCTCGGCGGCCGGCACGCTCGGCAGCCCCGGACAGGCCAACTACGCGGCGGCCAACGCCTTCCTCGACGCCCTGGCCCAGGACCGGCGCGCGGCGGGCCTGCCCGCCCTGTCGCTGGCCTGGGGGCTGTGGGAACAGCGCAGCGAGATGACCGGCGAGCTCACCGACGCCGACGTCCAGCGGATGGCGCGCGCCGGACTGGCCCCGCTCACCTCCGCGGAGGGCCTCGCCCTCTTCGACACGGCGTGCGCGCTGACGGCCGCGGGCCCCGACGGCGACGCGGGCTCCGCACCCGACGGCGGTGTGTTCGTCGCCATCAGGCTGGACACCGCCCCGCTGCGGGCCCAGGCCGATGCCGGAGCACTCCCGGCCGTCTTCCGGGGGCTGGTGCGCGGCGGGCTGCGGAAGGCCGCCGGAGGCGCCGCCGACGCGGCCGCGTCCGCTGCCGCGCGACGGCTGGCGGGCCTGTCCGCCCTGCCGGAGGAGGAGCAGGAGCGGGTGCTCCTGGAGGTGGTGCGGGCCCAGGCCGCCGCGGTACTGGCCTACCCGTCGCCCGACGCGGTGGGCGAGTCCCAGGAGTTCCTGGAACTGGGCCTGGACTCGCTGACGGCGGTCGAACTGCGCAACCAGCTGAACGCGGCGACGGGACTGCGGCTGCCCGCGACCCTGCTCTTCGACCACCCGACCCCGCTCCTGGTCGCCGGACGGCTGCGCGCCGAGCTCGCCGCGGCCCGCGGCGGCCGGGCCGGAGCCGGCGCCGAGGCGGAACCGGACGGGGCCGACGGGCTCCTCGGAGCCATGCTCCAGGAGGCCGGCACGCAGGGCACGGCCGGCCAGTTCACGGAACTCCTCATGCAGGCCTCGCGGTTCCGGCCCTCGTTCGCCTCGGCGGCCGAGCTGCGCAAGGCACCCGGCCTGGTGCGCCTCTCGCGCGGCGACACGGGTCCCGGACTGGTCTGCTTCTCCTCGATCCTGTCGATCTCCGGCCCGCACCAGTACGCGCGGTTCGCGTCCGCGTTCCGTGGCCGACGGGACGTCCACGCGATGGCGGCCCCCGGCTTCCTGCGCGGCGAACAACTGCCCGCGACCCCCGACGCGGTGATCGAGGCGCAGGCCGAGGCCGTCCTGAAGCACGCCGACGGGGCGCCGTTCGTCCTGGTCGGACACTCCTCGGGCGGCATGCTCGCCCACGCGGTGGCCGGGAGGCTGGAGAGCGCCGGGGTCTTCCCGGAGGCCGTGGTGCTGGTCGACATCTACTCCCACGACGACGACGCCATCATGGGCATCCAGCCCGGCCTGTCGAAGGGGGTGGACGAACGCCAGGACAGCTACGTCCCGGTCGACGACAACCGGCTGCTCGCGATGGGCGCGTACTTCCGGCTGTTCGCCGGCTGGAAGCCGGAAGCCGTGAAGGCGCCCACGCTGCTGGTCCGGGCCGGGGAGCGGTTCTTCGACTGGACCCGCTCCACGGACGGCGACTGGCGGTCCTACTGGGATCTGGAGCACACGGTCGTGGACGTTCCCGGCAACCACTTCACCGTGATGGAGCAGCACGCGCCGACGACCGCGCGAGCCGTCGAGCAGTGGCTGGACTCCCGCCCCTGACGGCGGCAGGGGTCCGGCGACACCGGGCCGGGCCCCACCCCTGTGAGGGGTGGGGCCCGGCCCGGTGCGGTCGCCGTCCCAGGTCCTGGGGGGACGGGGCCCGAAGTATTCAGGCGGTCAGGGGGCCCGGGGCGCCGCGTCGGGCCCGCCGCGCCCGGGACCGCTCCAGGGCGCTCTCCCGCTCGCGTTCGCGGGCCCGCTTCTTCGGCAGGCCCATCGCGACGACCTCGAAATTGCCCTTGGTGACGTCGAGCCGGTGGAACAGGTTGTCGGGGCCGGTCACGTACAGCGTCCCGACATCGAGGCCCTTGAGGGACTCCACCATGCTCGGCCAGTGGATCGGCCGGTCGAAGGTGTCCAGCATCATCGTGCGCATCCCGGCGGCGTCCCGTACGACCGTGCCGTCGTGGTCGACGACGACGGGAAGCGCCGGGTCGGCGAACCGGTACGCGCCGAAGACCTCCTCCTCCGCCTTGCGGCGCAGCGCCGTGAAGGCCGCCGCGTGCACGGGCGGCCGCATCGAGTACATCGAGTAGCCGCCCGCCGCGCTGATGCCCGCCGTCAGGGCGTCGAGGTCCTTCTCCCGTACGGACAGCATGTGGAAGCCGGCGTCGAGCCGGCCGGAGGAGTCGTACCAGGCGCCGCGGTCGTCGAACCCGGCGAGGATCTCGTCCAGGCGGTCCTGCGGGGTACGGACGAAGCAGTGGGTGACCACGTCCTCGTACGCGGTGGAGAAGTACTCCTCCTCGCAGCGGGCCAGCTCGGCGGTCAGCCGGACCACGTCGGGGAAGGACAGCGACCCGACGAAGGCCGCGGTCGCCTTCTGGCCGAAGCTGGGCCCGGCGCACACGGTCGGGGAGACACCGAGGGCGTCCACGGCACGGTCGGCCAGCGCCATCGAGTTCACGAGGAACGCGATCTGGAAATCGACGGAATAATCCTCCTCGGCGTCCCGGAAACGGTCGAACACCGAATACCCGAGCGCCTCGTCGGCTTCCGCCAGGCGGACCCGTGCGTACGGGTCGAGGAGCAGGAACTTGCCGACCTCGGCGAACGACGCGGGGCCCATGCCGGGGAATACGATCGCGGTCCCGGTCCGGGTGTCCGAGGAGCCGGCGGCACCAGCCGCGGCAGTCGCATCGGAATGAGTCATGGTCCTGAATACCTTTGCTTCGGAGAAGTCGTGCGGGGAAGGGAATCGCCGTGAAGCGATGCGAAAAGACCCCGCACCCGGCCCGGGCGCCGGAGCGCCGGTCCGGGCACGAGGCCGGGAAGGGAAAGGGAAGAGGAAGGGGAGGGGACGGGCGGTGGTTCGGGTCGGCGGGGCGGGTCAGTCCTGGGCCCTGCGGTGGAAGCCCTTGATGCCGATCGCCCCGAAGATCAGGATCGCCGCGGTGAGCGCCGCCAGGTCCACGCCCAGCGGGATCGATCCGGGTCCGCCCGGCGGCAGCAGCAGCGCGCGGATGCCCTCGCTGACGTAGGTCAGCGGGTTGACGGCGCACAGCACCTGGAACCAGCGGATGTCCGCCAGCCCGTGCCACGGGAACTGGGTGCAGCCCGTGAACATCAGCGGGGTCAGCGTCACCGCGAAGACGATGCTGATGTGCCGCGGCGGGGCGAGCGTGCCGATGGTCAGGCCCACCGTGCTGCCGGCCAGCGCGCCCATCAGCAGCACGCCCAGCGTGGCGGGGAAGCTGTCCATCGGCCAGGACGCGTGGTCGAGGACCAGGAAACCCATCGGGATCATCAGCAGTGAGGCGATGATGCCGCGGATCATGCCGAAGACCAGCTTCTCCACGGCGACCAGCGTGGTGGGGATCGGGGCCAGCAGCCGGTCCTCGATCTCCTTGCTCCAGGAGAAGTCGATGATCAGGGGGAGGGCGGTGTTCTGGAGGCTCACCAGGAAACTGTTGAGCGCGACCACACCCGGCAGCAGGACCTGCTCGAAGCCGCCCCCGGTGTAGCCGAGTTCGCCGAGGACCTTGCCGAAGACGAACAGGATGAAGAAGGGCTCCACGAGCACCTGGGCGAGGAAGGTGCCCAGTTCGCGCCCGGTGACGAAGACGTCCCGCCAGAGGATGAAGAAGAAGGTACGGGTCACCGAGCGGACGCCGGTGGGCGCGGGCCGCAGCTGCCGGGGGAACCCGGAGACGGGGTCGGAGACGGAGTCGGGGGCGGTGGCGGTCTTCATCGCAGCTCCCTGCCGGTCAGCTCGATGAAGACGTCCTCCAGCGTGGCGGTCCCCACTTTGATGTCCTTGATGTCGCAGCTCGCCGCCGTCAGGGTGGTGATGGCGGCCGGAAGCACCGCGCCGGGCGGCGCGTCGCTGTAGAGACGGAGCCGTACGGGCGCGTCGACGCCGAGCGCCGGACCGTGAGCCGGGCCGTCCGCGGGCTCGGCCGCGGCGCCGTCCGGGCGCGGCGGCTCGATCCGTTCGACCCGCGTCACCGCCTCGATCTTCTCCAGCAGGCGGATGACCTCCGCCGCACCGGACGCTTCCCCACCGGGGCCTGCCGTACCGGGTTCCGCCGGCCGGACCGTCAGGGTGAGGGCGGTGCCGCTGAGGCTCTGCATCAGCGCCTGCGGGGTGTCCAGGGCGAGGAGCCGCCCGTGGTCCACGATGCCGACGCGGTCACAGAGCCGGGCCGCCTCGTCCATGTCGTGGGTGGTGAGCACGGTGGTCACGCCGCGCCCGCTCAGCTCGGCGACCCGCTCGTGGATGAACAGCCGGGCCTGCGGGTCGAGCCCGTTGGCCGGCTCGTCCAGGAACAGCACGTCGGGCCGGTGCATCAGGGCGCGGGCGATCATGACGCGTTGGGTCTGGCCGCCGGAGAGCTGGTCCCCGCGGTCCTTGCCGCGGTCGGCGAGCCCCACCCACTCCAGGCATTCGCCGGCCAGGCGGCTCCGTTCGGCCCGCCGCATGCCGTGGTAGCCGGCGTGGAAGGTCAGGTTCTGCCGCAGTGTCAGCGACTGGTCGAGGTTGTTGCGCTGCGGGACGACGGCGAAGGCCCGGCGGGCCTGGGCGGGATGGGCCACGACGTCGACGCCCTGCACGAACGCGCGCCCCGCCGTCGGGGCGACGCGGGTGGTGAGGATGCCGATGGTCGTCGTCTTGCCGGCTCCGTTCGGGCCCAGGAATCCGAAGACCTCGCCCCTGCGGACCGAGAAGCTCAAACCGTCCACCGCCGGCCGGTCACGGTCCCGGTACTTCTTGACCAGTCCGTCGACCACGACAGCGGAATCCACGGGTCGTTCAGGTTTCATTTGTTCCTGCGAATCAAGCGGGACGCGGCGACGGCGGTCCGGCGGGTTCGCGCGGGGAATGTCGCGTGACCGGCCGCGCGTCGGGCGCCGACTGAATAGGACACGGAAGTGATGCGCGCCCTGTCTAGCACGCGAGGCCGCACCACGGGCCAACAGGCCCCGGACCTAGGGGGAATGAGGAAATCGCTAGGGGGGAATAGGGGTGATCACGTATTGCGGTCCCGATGAATATCCTCATAGCATCTCCGGGTGATCGCGGCGGACCAACTCCGATCACCTCACCATTTTCGCGAGGAGACCCCGTGAAAGCACTCGTCCTGCCGGGGGGATCCGGTTCCCGTCCGCACCCCCCGCCCGCCACCCCTGCCGTGCGGCTCCACCCGGCGTCGGGGAAACCCGTCCTGTTCCACGTCATCGAGGGCATCGCCGACGCGGGCATCACGGACGTCGGCATCGTCCTCGGTGACACCGCCGAAGACGTACGGGCGGCCGTCGGCGACGGCGCCCGCTTCGGCGTCGCGGTCACCTACCTCCCCCAACGCGGGCCGCTGGGGCCCGCCCGCGCCGTGCGCACCGCGCGGGACTGGCTGGGCGAGGAGGACTTCGTGACGCACCCGGGGGACGCCTTCGCCCCCGGCGGCATCGGCGAGCAGCTGGAGGAGTTCCGCAGCCGCCGTCCGGCGGCGCAGGTCGTACCGGGCCGGGCCGGGGTGTACTTCTTCACGGACGCCGTGCACGAGGCCCTCGACGCCGTCCGGCCCACCGCCCACGGCGAGTCGGAGATCGAGGACGTCCTGCGGTGGCTGGCCGGACAGGGCCTGGAGGTCGTCTCCAGCACCGCGGGCGACCACCGCGAGGCACAGACCCCTTCATGAAGGCCCTCCGCACGGGAGGCGTCGGCCGTACGCCCGACCACGAGTCGAAGGCACCCACCCGAGGCGGAGTTCCAGGGAGCATGACCCATGCGCACGGCCGGCCCCCCGACGGGGAGACCACCCCCGACGAGGTCGGCCTGATACAGATCCGGCAGCCCGCACTCCAGAGCAGCTACCGCATGATCTGCTTCCCCAGCTCACGGAACTCCCCGCTCTGCTACCTCGCCATGGCCGAACTGCTGCTGCCCACCGTGGAACTGCTCGTCGTCCAGTACCCCGCCATGCCCGCGGAAGAGGACCTCGACCCGGCGGCGCGCGCCCTGCTCGCCGACAAGGTCTTCGAAGCGGTACGGGGCTGGGCCGACCGGCCGTTCGCCCTCTTCGGCCACCGCCTGGGCGCCGAACTGGCCTACTCGGTGGCGTGCCGGCTGGAACGCGAGACCTACGCCGCGCCGTTGACCCTCTTCGTCTCCGGGCGGACGGCCCCCGGCCACCGCGGCAGCCTCGGCCCGCCCGCCCTGACATGCCGGGTCGTCGCCCTCACCGCCCAGTACGACCGGTACGCCGCTCCGGCCGGTGTCCGGGCGTGGCGGCGGTGCACGTCCGGCGGTTTCGACCTGGAAGTCTTCCCCGGAGCCCAGGGCTACCTGAGGTCGTACCGCCGGGAGGTGGTCAACGTCGTCCACGACCAGCTCATCTCGCTCGGCGAACCAGACCCGGAATGACGGGTGTTGAGGGGTACTCAGGGGCTCTCAGGGGTCGTTCAGGGGTACCCGGCCCCCGGAGCCGTGCCTAGCGTGCGGGGTGGAGAGCTGTGTCGTCCACGTACGTGACCGGCGACGACGGCACGGCCGGCGGCGCGTCACGCGACACGCCTCACCGCACCAACCCACGGGGACGGCACCGGCCGGCCCCGCATCCCCTGTGAAGCTCGCGAATCCCGCGATCCACCCCTGAACGGGCCCGACGCACCGCCGGCCCGGCGCACCGCACGCCGCCCGGCCGTGTCCCGGCCCAGAGGAAGGACATTGTGCGACCGATGACCGCGAAGATATGTGCAGCAGACTCGGTACGTCCCGTCGAAGAGTTCGAACAGGACGCCCTCCGGGTGGCCGAGGCGATCCGCGAACGCGGCATCGGCCTCGGCGACCGGGTCATGCTGAAGGCCGGCAACTCGGCGAGCTACGTGTGCGTCCTGTACGCCCTCATGCACGTCGGTGCCTCCATCGTCCTCGTCGACCAGCAGGAACACGCCGAGGAGACCCGCCGGATCGCCGTCCGCACCGGCGTGAAGATCACCTTCGTCGACGACGAGACGCCCGTCTACCCCGACGCCGACCCCGTCCACCTGTACGAACTCATGGTGGCCGTCTCCGACCACGAGCCCACGGACAGCGCCCTGTCCTTCGACGCGTGGGGCGAGCTCCCCGACGGGCTCATCATGTGGACCTCCGGCTCCACCGGATCCCCCAAGGGCGTGGTGAAGTCCGGGGGTTCCTTCCTGCGCAACCTCCGGCGCAACGCGGACCAGGTCGGCCACCGGGCCGACGACGTGCTGATGCCGCTGCTGCCCTTCGCCCACCAGTACGGCCTGTCGATGGTGCTCATCGCCTGGCTCACCCGCTGCTCCCTGGTGATCGCCCCCTACCGCCGTCTCGACCGGGCCCTGCGCATGGCCCGCGACGCCGGGGTCACGGTCATCGACGCGACACCGTCCAGCTACCGCAGCATCCTCGGCCTGATCGGCCGGAAGCCCTCGCTGCGCGCCCACCTGGCCGACACCCGGATGTTCTGCGTCGGCGCCGCGCCCCTCGACGCGCCGCTCGTGGAGCGGTACCGGCAGGAGTTCGGGCTGCCGCTCCTCGACAGCTACGGCTCCACGGAGCTCGGCAACATCTCCTTCGCCACCCTCGACAACCCGGTGGCCTGCGGCCGGGCCATGGAGGGCATCCGCCTGCGGATCACCGGCGAGGACGGCGTCGAACTGCCCGCGGGGGAGACCGGCGAGATCGAGGTCGACACCCCCGACGCGCTCCTGGGACAGGTGGCCGAGGACGGCACCGTCGTCCCGGCCCACGCCACGGGCTGGCAGGCCACCGGAGACCTCGGCCACCTCGACGCCGACGGCAACCTGCACGTCCTGGGCCGCAAGTTCGCCGTGCACCGGATGGGATACACCCTCTACCCGGAGCTCATCGAACGGAAGGTGGCCGCCCAGGGCTGCCCCACCCGCATCGTGCCCCTGCCCGACGAGCTGCGCGGTTCGCAGCTGGTGTTCTTCGTCGAGGACGAGGAGCTGCGGGACGCCGGCCACTGGCGGGAGCGGCTGTGCGCCCTGCTGCCGGCCTTCGAACAGCCCAACAAGGTGGTGGTGCTGGAGCAGTTCCCGCTCAACCGCAACGGCAAGCCCGACAAGAAGGCGCTGACCGAGCTGGCCGCCGCCCAGGCGTGACCGTCCCGGCGGCACGGTGAGGGCGCCCCCGCCCGGCGGGGGCGCCCTCACCCGTACGGGCTGACGCCCCCGGCACGGTCCCGCGTCAGGCCTCGTAGGGCAGTTCCACGGGCGCCAGCGCCTCGAAGAGGTCACCGGGGCCGGGGTTGTCCGGGTGGGTCGCCCCGCCCAGATGGTCCACCACGCCCCACACCGCGTTCAGCGCCGTGGTCACCGCGCCCTCCGCGAACCCGGCCGTCCACGACACGTCGTCGCCGCAGAGGAAGAACCCGCGCTGCCGCTCCGGCAGCCCGCGCTGCATGAACTGCGTGAACAGCCGCCGCTGGTAGCGGTACTGGCCCGGCAGGTTCGACTTGAACGCGCCCATGAAGTGCGGCTCGCTCTCCCACGTGACGGTCAGCGGATCGCCGATCACGTGCGACCTGATGTCCAGCCCGGGATAGATCGCCGCGAGCTTCTCCAGCAGCACGTCGAGCCGCTCCCGTGCGCTCAGCGTCGCCATCTTCGCCGAGTCGTCGTTCCACGTGTACGACAGGCACATCACCCCCGGCCGGTCCGGGCCGTCGTCGAACAGGTAGACCCCGCGCGGCATCCGGTCGGTGAGGGTCATGCTCATCACCGGCAGCCCGGTGCCCGGGTCCACGTCGCGCCAGAACGGCCGGTCCGTCAGGACGAACAGCTTGGACGAGCCCATGTAGTGGGTCCGCTCCACCGCCGTCCACAGCGGCGCGCTCAGCAGCTCCGGATCCGCCTCCACACGGTTCAGCAGGGTCCACACGTGCGGGGTGTACACCACGGCCGCGAACCGGTCCCCGCGCCCGTCGGTGCCGGTGACGGTGAACTCCTCCCCGTCGCGCGCGACGGCCCGCACCCCCGGCCGGGGCGCCCCGCCGTGCAGGGAGGCCAGCGAGGTGCCCGCCGGCCAGTGCGCGCACTGGCGCGGCCGGTGTTCCCACAGCCCGCGCGGTACCTGCTGGGAGCCGCCGCGGATGGCCACCTGGTCGTCGTCGGCGCCCGTGTAGACCACGCGCAGGATCTCCAGCAGCGAGTTCGGGAAGTCGGTGTCCCAGCCGCCGGTGCCGAAGCCCACCTGCCCGAAGATCTCCCGGTGCCGGAACGACCGAAACGCCGTACTGGTCGCGAGGAAGCCGTAGAAGGACTGGTCGTCGAACTCCCGCACCAGCCGGTCCCAGACGTGCTTGAGCGTCTCGACGTCGCGCCGCCGGACCGCGTCGCGCATCGTCGCCAGCTCGGCCCGCTCCTGGAGCGCCTTCTCCCAGGCGTCGGCCACCTCCTGGTAGACGCCCGGCAGTTGATCCGCGCGGCGCACGGTGTGGCGCACGCCGCCCAGGTCGACGAGGGTGCTCGGGGTGTGCGCCGCGAGGGGGTTGGGGAACGGGCTGGTCCGCAGCCCCAGCAGGTCGATGTAGTGGAACAGCGCGCGGGCCGACAGCGGGAAGCGCATCGCGCCCATCTCCGCCACGCAGTCGGGCCGCCCCGGGAAGGGCACCGAACGCATCCGGCCGCCCAGCGGGCCGGCCTCGTACACGACCGGGCGCAGACCGAGGCGCATCAGCTCGTAGGCGGCGGTCATCCCCGCCATGCCACCGCCCACGACGGCCACCGGCGTTCCGGCGCGCCCCGGCGGCAGGGCCCCGAGGCCCGCCGGATGGTGGAGCCAGCCGTCGTAGGAGAACGGGAAGTCCGGCACGAGCATGGTGAGGGGGGCCGGGCTTGCTGATGTCATCTGGAGTACCTCTCGGGCCGGTTCGGCATCGCTTCGAGGGGGAAACCGGAGACGAGCCGGCGCGGCCGGGGACGCGGCGTCGGAGCGGGACCGGACGGCGGGAGACCCACGCGCCGCCGTGCACGGTCGGTCCGGTCCCCGCACGCTACGCAGCGGCCCCGGAGCCGGACAACCCCTATCGACCCGGGTGACCCACCCCGCCCGCGGCGCCGCCCGCACTGGCGCCGGCCGCGGCCACCCGGCGGGCGGGCACGGCGATCGCGGTGACGACCAGACCGCGCCGCACGAGCCACCGGCCGGTGAACGCCGTCACCGGCCGGCCGTCGGGGCCGGTCCCCGGACGCAGGACCCGCGCCCGGAAGGTGCCGGTCCGCGGATCGTCGTCGTCCGCGCGGAAGGACAGGGCGGCGTCCTCGAAGTCCAGCTCGGTACCCACCAAGGGGTACCAGGTCTTGTACACGGCCTCCTTGGCGCTGAACAGCAGCCGGTCCCGGCACAGCCCGGCCGCCCCGCCCACCGGGGCGGTGCGGGCCCAGGCCAGCTCCTGGGGGAGCGCGATCGACTCCAGGACCCCCCGGGGCAGCGGCCGGTCCGGCTCGGCGTCGATCCCGACCGCCATCAGGTCGCTGTCCCGGGCGAGGACGGCGGCCCGGTACCCGGCGCAGTGCGTCATGCCCCCCACCACCCCGGCGGGCCACTGCGGCACGTTGCGCTTCCCCGGCAGGACGGGAGCGGGCGGCAGTCCGAGGGCCTTGAGCGCACGCCGGGCGCAGCCCCTTACCGTCGTGAACTCCTCGCGCCGCCCCTCCGTGGCGGTGGCGACCAGGGCCGCCTCCTCCGGGTACAGGACCGCGGATCCGTCCGGCCCGAAGGCCTCGTCGGCGCGCGCCGCATCGGGCAGCAGGGTCTCGATCACGTCCGGGCCTTCCCGTCGTCGGTCGTGGGGCCCGGCAGGGTGGCCGCGGTCCCCGTCCGGGCCGTGCCCTCCTCGGGCAGGCCGGTGTAGGGCAGGATCTGCCGCAGCAGGCCCTTGGGGTGGCCGCGGCGCCGCCACTCGCGCGGGTAGCCGATCGACACCTCCTCGAAGCGCACCCCGTCGTACCAGGTGGTCCGGGGGATGTGCAGGTGCCCGTAGACCACGGCGGCCGTACGGAACCTGCGGTGCCAGTCGGTGGTGAGCACGGTGCCGCACCACTGGGCGAACTCCGGGTGCCACAGCACGTCGGTGGGCTCGCGGACCAGCGGGAAGTGGTTGACCAGGACCAGCGGCACCGCGGGGTCGTGGGCCTCCAGCCGGCGCAGCGTGCGCTCGACCCGGTCCCGGCACCAGGCGTCCCGGCCGGGGTGGGGGTCGGGGTGCAGGAGGTACTCGTCCGTGCAGACGACGCCGGCCTCGTGCGCCCGCGCCAGCGACTCCTCCTTCGTCGTGACGCCCGCCACCCGGAACGTGTAGTCGTACAGCAGGAACAGCGGGGCGACGGCGACGGGGCCGCCGGGGCCGCGCCACACCGGCCAGGGGTCTTCGGGGGTGGTCACGCCCAGCCCGCGGCACAGCTCCACGAGGTACCGGTAGCGTTCCTCGCCGCGGGACTGGACCGGGTCCTCGCGCGGCGTCCACAGCTCGTGGTTGCCCGGGGCCCACACCACCTTGGCGAAGCGTCCGGACAGCAGGCGCAGCGCCCACTCGATGTCCTCGCTGAGCTCGCCGACGTCCCCGGCGACGATGAGCCAGTCGTCCGGGTGCGTCGGCCGCAGGGATTCGGTGATGGGCCGGTTGTCGGCCATCCCGATGTGCAGGTCGCTCACCGCGAGCAGTCGGGGTCCGGCCTCGGTGGCGGACCCGTCGGCGGGAGCGGGGCGGGCGGGCGGATCAGGCAGTGTGCGCGACATCGATGTCCCAACTGACCGGTAGGTCTTGACGACGGGTGATGTTGATCTTCCTATACACCCGGGTCAGATGCTGTTCCACGGTGCTGACGGTGATGAACAGCTTGTCGCTGATCTCCCGGTTCGTGTACCCGTGCGCGGCGAGCGTCGCCACCCTGCGCTCGGCGTCCGTCAGGGAGGACACCGCCGCGGGCCGCGGCCCCGAGGGGCCCGGTTGCGGGGCGGCCACGGGCGTCGGCGGCTCGCTCGGCGCGGGCTGGTCGCCGCCCTGGTGGGGCTGCGCGGGTTCCTCCCGGCCGTTGCAGGCCTCGGCGATCCGCCACGCCCGGCGGGTGCAGGTCTTCCCGCGGGCCGCGTCGCCGAGCCGCTCGTAGGCCGCCCCGAGATCGGCCAGGGCCCGGGCGAGCTCGTGGGAGTCGCCCTCCTCCTGGAGCAGGGCCACGGCCCGGTCCAGCAGGGCGGGCCGGTCGGGCAGGGGCCGTGCGCCCGCCAGGACGCGCAGGGCCATGCCGCGTACCCGCGGTCCGGCGTCGGCGGCGAGCTGCTCCCGGGCGAACCGCTCCGCTTGTTCCCGGTTGCCGAGGGCCAGCGAGGCCTCCGCGACCCCGACCCGCCAGGGCGCCAGCCCCGAGCGGTCGATGGCCCAGTCGCGCATCAGCCTTCCGCAGGTCATGAAGTCCGTGAGCGCCGCGTGGTGCCGTCCGGTGGCGAGCTGGTGCCTGCCACGCGCGTAGACGTAGTGCAGGCCGTAGCGCGTCAGCAGCATCTGCTCCGGCACCGGGTGGTCCACCAGCGCGGCCGCGGCCTCGTGGTCGCCCATGGCGGTCCGGGCCTCGATGAGGGCGGCCAGCGGCATGCCGATGCCCACGCCCCAGGCGTGCGGCGGGAGTTGCTCCAGCGCCTGTTCGGCCAGGCGCCGCGCCTGTACGAGTTCACCGCGGCGCAGCGCCATGTGCGCGCGCATCGCCTGCATCACGGCGGTCCATCCGGGTGCGTCGCGCTCGGAGGCCTCCACCAGCAGCCGGTCCGTCCACAGGGCCGCCGGGCCGAGCCGGTCCGCGTACAGCAGGGCCAGCAGGCACGCCCGTACCGTGACGTGGGTCTCCTCGGTGAGGCGGGTGCCCGCGAGGATCCGCTCGGCGGTCTCGGTGAACGCCTCGTCCGCCGAGGCCCGGTCCCGGCGGTCCGCGGCCGGGGTGCCCGTCTGCGTACCGAGGACACCCTGGAGCACCTCCATCGCGGCCGTCATGCCGTCCTTCGGGGCGCCCGCCGGGTGCTCCGCACCGACCCCCGCCGTCCCCAGTGCGCCGTCCAGCCGGTCCAGGAGGGTCGGGTACGTGGAGGCCAGCACGAGGCGCACGCCCCGCAGTTCGGTGGTGAGCGTGGGGTCGGCGGTACCCGGCATGTCCGTGACGGCGTACTGGATGGCGGTCGCCGCGTCGTCGATCCAGCCGTTCCACAGCAGGTCGCCGACGAGCCGCAGGGAGTCGGTGACCGGCAGCGTGCCGTCCCGCAGGGCGGCGTTCAGCGGCCGGAGTTCGTGGGCCCACGCGGACGGGTTCACCCGCCAGATGAACTTGGCCATGCTGGTACGCAGCTGCAGCCGCTCCCGCTCGTCCCGGGAGCACTCCTCCGCCAGCCGCAGGCAGCGCACCGCGAACCCGATCCGCTGGGAGGCCAGCGCCGCGTGCGCGGCTTCGCTCAGCACGCCGGGGGCCCACTCCTCGTCGGGAACCTCCGCCCCGTGACCCAGCAGGTGCGCGGCGACGGCCACCGGCGCCGCCCCGGCTTCGTACAGCAGCCGCGCGGCCCGCCGGCGCAGCCGGGCCACGGCGTCGTCGGCCAGGCTCTCCAGCACGGCCGTCCGTACCGCCCCGTGCCGGAAGCGCGCCCCGTGGAGGATGCCCGCCTCGGCGAGGGCGGCGACCACCTGTTCCACCGTGCGCTCCTCGGCCTTCACCAGCCGGGCCAGGAGCGGCAGCGGGCCGGCGTCGTCCAGCAGCGCGATGCCCTGGGCGACCCGCAGACCCTCGATGCCGGTGCGGTGGACGCAGATCAGCGCGTTCTGGAGGAACTGCTCGCCCGCGTGGACGGGCCCGTCGGCCGGCTCCGCGTCCCGGAGCCGGGGTATCAGCTCGTCGACGAGGCTGTGGACCAGCAGCGGGTTGCCGCCGGTGGCCGCGTGGAGGGAGGCGGCCAGGCGGGCGGTGTGCGCCGGCGCGGCCGCCGTGCCGGAGGCCGCGGGGTCCGCGTTCCCCGTCCGGTGGGCCAGCAGTGCCTCCACCCCGCGCGCGGTGAGCGGGCCCAGCCGCAGGCGGGGTCCCCCGGCCTGGCGGAGCAGCTCCTCCAGCACTTGCGGCGGTGTCGCCCCCGCGTCGGGGCCACGTGTCACCAGCAGCGAGAGGTCCGCCCCCGTGCCGCGGGCCCGGCCGAGGGCGTACAGCAGGCAGTGCAGGGACTGCGGATCGGCGTACTGCACGTCGTCGATGGCGATGAGGAGCGGTCCGCGTGCCGCCAGGCCCGCGAGCCGGGCGTGGAACGCCACGAGGGTCTGCGCGGGGACGAGTCCCTCACTGCCCGGCTGCCCGTGCAGCGGGAGGGGGCCGGAGGCGTCCCGGGTGTCGCGCAGCAGTTCCTCCGCCACGCCGAAGGGGATGTCCTGTTCGGCGGCGGAGGTCACGGCGCTCAGGAGCCGGACGCCCGCGTCGGACGTCCGCTCCAGCACGCGGTGGAGCAGTGCCGTCTTGCCGGACGCCACCGGGCCGCTGATCACCGCTGTCCGGCCGGGTCTGGAGGGGTCGTCGGGAGCGGGGCCGTGCGGCATCGCCTGTCCGGCTCCGTGAGCGGTGCCGTGGGACCGGGCGGCGCCGGTCATCCAGGAGGTCAGCTTGACGATCTGTTCATCCCGCTCCACCAACATGGCTGTGGAAGCCTCCCCAATGAGATGCGAAACGCTGCATGTCGGTTCCATGGCATGACATGGCTATTCCTTCGAGTTCCCGCGCGGGCAGGAAGGGGTGCCCGAGGAGCGCATGGAATTCAGCGCTCACCGCTGGTCAAACGGCAGACCTGTTCTTCCCGTTCGGCAGGTTGGACGGAACTCTACCAACTTCCGGACGGACAACTGCTCGAACTCCTTTCGTAGATGAGACGCGGCCAAGTCGAGTCTGGTTCATCGAAATCGGCGCGAGTCCGTTCCGTCACGATGGGAAACCTCAAGGAAACCTCAAATGCACGGGCATTCAACAGTTCCGGCTCTAGGGGTGGGCGTGCGGAGAATAGGGGTCGCAAGCGGTGGAGAAGCCGCCGCGGCTGCTCGTTCAATGGTGGGGGGCGGGCCTTCGGAGGCCCGCGGGAACCGATGAGCCGCCCGCACCGCGGGGCAGGGGTCGAGAGGGCACATGACGACGAGCCTCACCGCGAAAGTGGCCGAGCTGCACTCCCTCCGTGAGGAGGCGCGGCGTGGGCCGAGTGACCGGGCGACGGAGGCGCAGCACGCCAAGGGCAAGCTGACCGCCCGGGAGCGGATCGCGCTCCTGCTCGACGAGGGTTCGTTCCGGGAGGTCGAGCAGCTGCGCCGGCACCGGGCGACCGGTTTCGGTCTGGAGGCGAAGAAGCCCTACACCGATGGTGTGATCACGGGGTGGGGGACGGTCGAGGGCCGGACGGTCTTCGTGTACGCGCATGATTTCCGGATCTTCGGTGGTGCGCTGGGCGAGGCCCACGCGACGAAGATCCACAAGATCATGGACATGGCGATCGCGGCGGGTGCTCCGCTGGTGTCGCTGAACGACGGTGCGGGTGCCCGTATCCAGGAGGGCGTTTCGGCGCTGGCCGGGTACGGGGGGATCTTCCAGCGGAACACGAAGGCCTCGGGTGTGATCCCGCAGATCTCGGTGATGCTGGGTCCGTGTGCGGGCGGCGCGGCGTACAGTCCGGCGCTGACGGACTTCGTGTTCATGGTGCGGGACACCTCGCAGATGTTCATCACGGGTCCGGACGTGGTCCGTGCGGTGACGGGTGAGGAGATCACGCAGAACGGGCTCGGCGGTGCGGACGTGCACGCGGAGACCTCGGGCGTGGCGCATTTCGCGTACGACGACGAGGAGACGTGCATCTCCGAGGTCCGGTACCTGATCACGATGCTGCCGTCGAACAACCGGGAGAACCCGCCGGTCCACGAGAGTGACGATCCGCGGGACCGGCGTTCTGAGGTGCTGCTGGACCTGGTGCCGGCGGACGGGAACCGTCCGTACGACATGCTCAAGGTGATCGAGGAGCTCGTCGACGAGGGTGATGTGCTGGAGGTCCACGAGCGGTGGGCCCGCAACATCATCTGTGCGCTGGCGCGGCTGGACGGGCAGGTCGTGGGCATCGTCGCGAACCAGCCGGGGCATCTGGCGGGTGTGCTGGACATCCACGCGTCGGAGAAGGCGGCGCGGTTCGTCCAGCTGTGCGACGCGTTCAACATTCCGATCGTCACCCTGCTGGACGTTCCCGGGTTCCTGCCGGGCGTGGACCAGGAGCACGGCGGGATCATCCGGCACGGGGCGAAGCTGCTGTACGCGTACTGCAACGCGACGGTGCCGCGGATCTCGTTGATCCTGCGCAAGGCGTACGGCGGTGCGTACATCGTGATGGATTCGCAGTCGATCGGCGCGGACCTGACGTACGCGTGGCCGACGAACGAGATCGCGGTGATGGGTGCCGAGGGTGCCGCGAACGTGATCTTCCGCAAGCAGATCGCGGACGCCGAGGATCCCGAGGCGATGCGGGCGCGGATGGTCAAGGAGTACAAGGCCGAGCTGATGCACCCGTACTACGCGGCCGAGCGTGGTCTCGTCGACGACGTCATCGATCCCGCGGAAACCCGTGAGGTACTCGCGAGCGCCCTCGCGATGCTCCGCACCAAGCACGCCGACCTGCCCGTCCGCAAACACGGCAACCCGCCGATGTGACCTGGCCGACAGGCCCGCGGGCGCCCGGCGCCCCGACCCCCTGGGCCCGGTCCGGGGCACCAGGCAGCCGTACCCTGAAAGGCACAGATCGCACCATGACCGCCCAGCCCCCCAACGGAGTGACCCCGCCGCTGGCGCCGACCGAGACCGACCGGACGCTGCACTTCGCCGGCCAGGCCACCTTCGGCCGCATCCCCCGCCTCGACCAGGTGGAGAAGGCGGACATCGCGGTGGTCGGGGTCCCGTTCGACGGCGGTGTCACCTACCGCCCCGGGGCCCGCTTCGGCGGCAACGCCATCCGCGAGGCCTCCCGCACCCTGCGCCCCTACAACCCCGCGCAGGACGTCTACCCCTTCCACTTCAGCCAGGTCGCGGACGCCGGCGACATCAGCGCCAACCCGTTCGACACGGGCGAGGCGGTGGAGACGATCGAGGCGGCCGCCGACGAACTGCTCGCCGGCGGCGCCCGGCTGATGACCCTGGGCGGCGACCACACGATCGCCCTGCCGCTGCTGCGTTCCGTGGCCAAGAAGCACGGGCCGGTCTCCGTCCTGCACTTCGACGCGCACCTGGACACCTGGGACGACTACTTCGGTCAGCAGTACACCCACGGGATGCCCTTCCGCCGGGCCGTGGAGGAGGGCGTCATCGACACCTCCGCCCTCTGCCACGTCGGAACCCGCGGCCCCATCTACGGCAAGAAGGACCTCGACGACGACGCCAAGCTGGGCTTCGGCATCGTGACCTCGGCGGACGTGATGCGGCGCGGAGTGGACGAGATAGCCCAGCAACTGCGCGAGCGGGTCGGCGACCGGCCCCTCTACATCTCCATCGACATCGACGTCCTGGACCCCGCCCACGCCCCCGGCACCGGTACGCCCGAAGCCGGCGGCATGACGTCCCGCGAGCTGCTGGAGATCCTGCGCGGCCTCGCCGACTGCCACCTGGTCTCCGCCGACATCGTGGAGGTCGCGCCCGCGTACGACCACGCCGGCATCACCTCGATCGCCGCGTCGCACGCCGCGTACGAGCTGATCACGATCATGTCCAAGCAGATCGCTCCGGTCCGCTGGGGCGTCGCGCAGTAGCCGCGCGGGCGCGGCCGCCGCACGAGCGGCGGTCCGCGCCCGTATTCGTGAATTCACCCCGACGAAACGGCGGCGGCACGAAAGCCATTCGGCATTCATCCGGGCCCCGGTGGACCCCGCCGTGCACCGTTCGCCTTTTCCTTGCGATCCGTGCGGCCCGTGTCAATAAAACGCAGCTAAAATCGGCGACATTCTTCCGCCGGGTGCGGCCGGGAATTGAGCCGTGACGCGTCCCCCCGACCATGCCCCGGCGCGGGCGCCGAGGTCATCCTTTCGTTCATAGAGTTCACGGACCGCCGTCATTCGAAGGCGGCGGCCGCCTCCCGCAGCGCGCGGGCCACCAGTGCCGGGTCGTACGCCGCCGACGGCCCGGGGGTGTAGGTCACCGAGCGCAGACCGCCGGTGTAGCGGAAACCGCGGTGGCGTTCGTAGAGCGGCCAGGAAACCGGGGACTTGCGGTCCACGCCCACGCTGATGCCCTGCAACGGCGCCATCCCGATGAGCTGGTGGACGCTGCCCGACCGGCCCGTCTCCACGCCGTCGACGAGGACGCGGAACTCCCACCGCAGTCCCTCCAGCGCGGTGGCCCCGAGCGTGACGGTCCGGCGGCCCGCGGACAGGGGCCCGGCGTCGGTCTCGTGCAGCTCGCCGTACTCGTTGTAGGCGAACCGCAGCCGGCCGTCCTCCACGTACAGGCTGTAGCCGCCGCCCTGGTCGCCGTGCGAGACCAGCACGCCCTGGTCCGACGCGGCGTGTTCGTCGAGCTCCACGGTGACCTCGAAGGAACGGAAGGAGATGAGCCGGGAGGACCTGTAGCGCTCCAGCTCCGGCGTCCCGGCCAGCAGGGTGAGGGGGCGGTGGAACCGCTCCTCGTCCGGGTTGCGCCGGGCCAGTGCCCCGCCGGCGTCGACGAGCGGGAAGACGCCGTTGCGCCAGGCGGCGGCCTCCCACGCGGCCGCCAGCTCCTTCACCACCTCGGGATGGTCCGGAGCGACGTCGGTGGTCTCCGTCGGGTCGGTCCGCACGTCGTACAGCGCCCATTCGCCGTCGTCGTACGGTGCGCCGGGCCGGTGGAGGGTGACCAGCTTCCAGCCGTCGCGGTAGTAGCTGCGGTTGCCGGACATCTCGCAGTACTGCTCGGTGTGGGCGCTCGGGGTCCGGGCGTCGCGGAGCACGGCGGCGAAACCGGCGCCGTCGAGTTCCTGAGCGGGGCGCGAGCGCCACACCTCGGGGCGCCGCACACCCGCCAGTTCCAGCAGGGTGGGGGTGACGTCGGTGACGTACTGGTACTGCGCGCGCACCCCGGAGTCGCCCTCGGCCCGCCGCAGGCCCTCGGGCCAGGAGATGACGAACGGCACGCGCACACCGCCCGCGTAGGTCTGGCCCTTGTAGAGCCGGAAGGGGGTGTTGGAAGCCATGCCCCAGCCGCGCGGGTAGTGCACCAGGCTCCGCGGGCCGCCGATCAGGGCGGTGTCGCGCTCCACGTCGCCGTTCCAGTCGTCCGGTACGGGCTGGTGGACGAAGCGGCTGAAGTAGCTGCGGGTGCCCTCGGCGCCGCCCTCACCGGTGCCGCCGTTGTCGGAGGTGAACACGATGACGGTGTTGTCGAGCTCCCCAAGGGCCCGCAGGGTGTCCGTGAGCCGCCCGAGGTTCTGGTCGATGTTGTCGACCATCGCCGCGTAGACCTCCATGTAGCGCGCGTAGCGGCGCTGCTGCTCGGCGGTCAGCTCGTCCCAGGGGCCCACGTCGAAGCCCGCCTCGGCGTTGCGGTCCGGCAGGACGGTGCCCTCGGGGAACAGACCGGCGGCGACCTGCCGCGCGAACCGGGCCCCGCGCAGTGCGTCCCAGCCGACGTCGTAGCGGCCGTGCTGCCGCTCGATGTCCTCCGGTTTGGCCTGGAGGGGGCCGTGGACGGCGTTGTGCGCCACGTAGAGGAAGAACGGCTTGTCGGGATCGTGCGCGCGCAGCGACTTCACCATCGAGATGGCCTCGTCGGTGATGTCGTCGGTGTAGTAGTAGCCGTCGGGCAGTTCGTCGATGTCCAGCGGGCTGTTGTCGCGGACCAGCTGGTGCGGGTGGAAGAGGCTCGTCAGGCCCTCCAGCACGCCGTAGTACCGGTCGAAGCCCTTCTGCAGCGGCCAGTTGCGCCGGTCGTCGGCGGCGTTGGAGGCGGAGTCGCGGGTCAGGTGCCACTTGCCGACCGCGTAGGTGGCGTAGCCGGCTTCGTGCAGGAGCTCGGCCAGGGTGGGGACGTCCTCGCTGATCTCCATGCCGTAGCCCGGGAACCCGGGATCGGAGTTGGCGACCGACGCGTAGCCGACCCGGTGCGGGTTCAGGCCCGTGAGCAGGGCGGCGCGGGCCGGTGAACACAGCGGCATGGTGTGGTAGTTGGCCAGGCGCAGACCGCGCTCGGCCAGCCCGTCGAGCACCGGTGTGGCGATCTCCGAACCGAAGGGTCCGATGTCGCTGTAGCCCATGTCGTCGACGAGGACCACGACCACGTTCGGGGCGCGCCCGCCGGGGCGGCGCCGCGGCGGCCAGGCGGGTTCCGACTCGGAGAAGGTGCGCCCGGCCCGGCCGGCGAATCCCTCGTACGGGTCGCTGCGGTGCACGCTGCCGGTCACGCGCGGGGCTCCTCGGAAGCGGAAGCGGAAGCGGGGGCGGCCGGGGAGGGGAGCGGGGCGTCCGGAGGTGTGGCCCCGCGCCGGTTGAACGGAAGCCCGCCGAGTACGACGGCCATGCCGCAGGTGTTGGTGAGGGCGGAGAAGACCAGCCCGGCCGCGATCCCCGCGGACAGCAGCTGGAACGCCGGGTGGACGAGGAGGGCGAGGGCCAGGCCCAGCAGGACGACGGCGCCCGCGGTCAGGCGGACCTGGCGCTCCATGGCCCACACGGCCCGGGACCGGCCCGCGGGGCGGTCGAGCCGGTGCCCGCCGGCCGCCCAGGCGGCGGTGCCCCCGATGAGGACGGACGCGTCGACGCCGTCGGACGCCAGGGCGGCGACGGCGTTCTCGGCGCGGGCGCCCGAGGCGCACACCACCAGCAGGGGCTTGCGGGCGGCGGCCTCCCGGAGCTCCGGCAGGGCCCGCCCGACACGGTCGAGGGGAATGTTGACGGCGTCCGGCAGGTGACCGGAGGCGAACTCACCCGGGGTACGGACATCGACGACGGTCAGCTCGTGGAGGCGGGGGAACGCCTCGCTCACGCTCAGGGCGGCGGAAACACTCATGGCGGATCGTGTCCTTGGCAGAGGGGACGGCGTGCGCGGAAGACCGGCGGCACGTGCCGGGGATGCTAGACCTCGCCGCGCCCCCGGGGCCGCAGACCGGCACGAATGCCACACGCCCGCCACGTTGCGGCAACAACCGGCGACGGCCGGCCCCTGCGACCCGGCGGACGGCCGGATCCGCGGACACCGGCCCCGGGCAGCCCGGCGGACTACCGGCCCCCGGGGGAGGTCGCCGTGTGCAACCGCACCCGCACGGCCGCCAGCCGGACGCGCAGCCGCTGCGGCGGCGTGGGAGGCAGGCCCCGGGACGTGCCGCGCGCGTAGTAGCGCTCGATGTAGTACTGGCCCGCGCTCAGCACGGTGGTGACGGCGATGTACCAGAGGGTGGCCACCATCAGCAGCGGGATGACCTGGTAGTTCTGGTTGTAGACCAGCTGCACCGAGTACAGCAGGTCGTGCACGGCCAGCACGCTGACGATGCTCGTCCCCTTCAGGGTGCCGATCAGCATGTTCCCGGCGGTCGGCACGATCGAGCGCATGGCCTGGGGAACCACGATCCGGCGCAGCGTACGCACCCTGCCGAGGCCCAGCGCCTGCGCGGCCTCGGTCTGCCCGGGGTCCACGGACAGGATGCCGCCGCGCACCACCTCGGAGGCGTACGCGGTCTCGTGCAGGGTCAGTCCGATGACCGCGGTGAGGGTCGGGCCGAGCAGGTTGACCGTCTTGACGGTGAAGAGCTCGGGGCCGTACGGGATGCCGAGGCCGAGCGTCGGGTACAGGGCGCCGATGTTGAACCAGAACAGCAGCTGCACCAGCAGCGGCGTGGACCGGAAGATCCATACGTAGCCCCAGCTCAGCGTCCGCAGGACGGGGTTGGCGGACAGCCGCATCACCGCCAGCACGGTGCCGAACAGGAAGCCGAGGACCATTACCGCGCCGGTCAGCCACAGGGTCAGCAGCAGCCCGTCGAGAACGGCGGCGGTGGTGAAGTACCGGCCCACGACGTCCCATTGGAAGGCGTCGTTGCGGACGACGGACGAGAGCACCATGGCGAAGACCAGCAGGGCGGCGGCCGCGGACAGCCGGCGCCCGGTGCGCCGGCGCGGCACGATCGGCGGCAGGCCGGGACCGGTACCGGGACCGGTACCGGGACCCGCCGCGCCGGCCGGAGCGTCGGCAGGGTCGGCAGTGGCGGCAAGTGGGGCGGCGGCGGGGGTGTCGGAGACGTCGGAAGGGGTGGGCATGGGGAGGCTCTCCAGGTGAGGGATCGCGGGTGTGGACGGACCACCCGGTGCCGCGCGCAGGGCCGCGGCACACGGCTCCGCGGGGGAGCGGGGCTGCCGGATTCGGGTCGGTGCCGTCACGCTCGCCGCGTCCCTCAACGCGACCGGAGGGGCTCCTCCCGCACGGTGGAGCCGATCCGCCGTCGATCGTATGCGTCCACGGTGCGGCCGTGTCAACCACGCACCGGCCGACGGGCCGGGTCGCGTCCGCCATCCGGTCCCTTGCTTGACGAAGAGCATCGTGTACTGCTCAAGTAGTCACATGAATGCCCATCAGCGCCTGGTTTCGCGCGACTACATCGACTTCGGTCGGGTGTGGTCCGCGGCTTGTTGCGCCTGACGCGGCAGCGGGCTGCCCGACCGGCCCTTCCCTCCTTCGGTGACCCCGTCGCGGGCCGAGATCTGCCCCCTCCCCGGCACTGACGCCCCCGGCGCCGTGCCGCGAGCGCGCGCCGCCGCCCGCCCGATTCCCCCGACGCCCGGCGTCGTCACGCCCGCAGCACCCCCGCACGCACATCTCTGATGCATCGTCACATCGACTTGTCCGGAGGGCAGTTCGCCCTGCCCTTCCTTCCCGCACGCGATCGGTCGCCCCGAAAGGCCACTCCATGCCCGTGGAATTCCTCGGCATAGCCGCCACCAACAACGGCTCCGAAACCACCGCCCGCTCCGGCGCCGCCTTCGACAAGGAGTACACGCTCCGGCTCGCCCGGGCCCACGAGGACCACGGCTGGGACCGGGTGCTGTTCGCCTACGGCTCCGGCTCCCCGGACCCCTCGCCGGCCGCCGCGTACATCGCGAGCAGGCTGGACCGCCTCCAGATCCTGCTGGCCCACCGGCCCAACGTCTCCTACCCCACCTTCGCCGCCAAGACCTTCGCGACCCTCGACCAGATCAGCGGGGGCCGGCTGGCCGTGCACTTCATCACCGGCGGCAACGACCACGAGCAGGGGCGCGAGGGGGACACCCTCACCAAGGACGAGCGCTACGCCCGCACCCGCGAGTACATCCGCATCGTCAAGAAGATCTGGACCACGCACGAACCCTTCGACCACGAGGGCGAGCACTACCGCTTCCACGACTTCGTCAGCGACGTCTTCCCCGCCCGACAGCCCCGCCCCGACGTATCGTTCGGCGGATCCTCGGCCGCCGCTTACGCCGCCGGAGGCGCCGAGGCCGACGTCTACTGCCTGTGGGGCGAGCCGCTGGCGGAGACGGCCCAGCAGATCGAGGCGGTGAAGGCCGCCGCGGCCGCCGCGGGCCGCACGGACGTACCGCGCATCCAGGTCGCGTTCCGCCCGATCATCGCCCCGACCGAGGAACTGGCCTGGGAGAAGGCCCACCGTACGGTCGGTGCCATCCGGCGGCGCCGGCAGGAGGGCGCCGTACCGCGACGCCACCAGGGCGGCGTCCTGGAGGCCGCTGCGCCCCAGAACACCGGATCGCAACGCCTGATCGCCATCGCCGAAGCGGGCGAGCGCTACGACCGGGCCCTGTGGACCCCGACCGCCGCGGCCACCGGCGGCGCGGGCAACTCCAACGCACTCGTCGGCACCCCCGAGACGGTCGCCCAGGCCCTGCTGGACTACCACGACCTCGGCGTCGACATCCTCTCGGCCCGCGGATACGACCTCCTCGACGACGCCGTCGACTTCGGCCGGTACGTCATCCCGCTCGTCCGCGAGGAGGTCGCCAAGCGCGACGCCGCGCGCGCGGACCAGGATGCCGGGCGCCCGGCCGGCACCCCGCACGAGACCCTCAGAGCGGTGCGCGGGTGACCACCGCGGCACGCACCGACCACCACCACGCTCCGCCACCGAAAGGCCTCCCCGCCGTGACCCTCCCCGGGAACGGGACCCGCACCCGCCTGCGCACCGCCGCCGCCCTCACCCTCCTGCCCCTCCTGGCCCTGACCGGCTGCGGCTCCGGCGGCGCGGGCCCGGAGCCTGCGGGCGCACAGGTCTCTCCCGCACCCTCCGACGACCCGGTCGCCGGCGTGCGTACCGTGGACGCGGTCGCCGCGCTGCTCCCCGCAGAGGTCCGCAAGGCGGGCACCGTACGGGTCGGCGGCTCCGTCGGATCGCCGCCCTCGGCGTACTACCCGAACGGGCAGGACAAGCCGCCGGCCGGCCAGGACATCGACATCGCCGCCGCGGTGGCCAAGGTCCTCGGCGTGAAGCTGGAACGGCAGGACGCCTCCTTCGAGACGATCCTCCCCGCCCTCGGCAGCGGCAAGTACGACGTCGGAACGGGCAACTTCGGCGTCACCGCCGAACGCCTCAAGACCATCGACTTCGTCACCTACATCAACGACGGCCAGGGCTTCGCGGTCAAGACCGGCAACACCACCCTGACCGGCCAGGTCTCGGACCTCACCCAGCTGTGCGGACTGACCATCGGCACCGGGGCGGGCACCACGTTCGAGAAGACGCTCACCGCACGCAAGGGCGTCTGCGCCGAGGCCGGCAAGAAGCCGTACGAGGTCAAGGTCTTCTCCGAACCCGGTGCCGTGACCACGGCGCTCCAGCAGGGCCGCATCGACGTCGTCATGTCGACGATCAACGGCCTGCGTCACCAGGCGGCGCAGCCCGCCGCGCAGACCACCTTCCTCGGCGAGTACCACCGCCTCGACGTGGGTTTCGCCTTCAAGAAGGACTCCCCGCTGACCCCCGCCTTCCAGGCCGCCGTCAACGAGCTGATCAAGGACGGTACCTACGCGCGGATCCTGAAGAAGTGGGGCACCACCGCCTCGGCGATCGACGCCTCGCAGATCAACCCGGCGGAGCACACGTGAGCGAGGTCATGGTCGACGTCCGCGGCGTCCACAAGAGCTTCGGGCCGCTGGAGGTGCTGCGCGGTGTCGACCTGCTGGTCCGTACCGGCGAGGTCACCGTCGTCATCGGCCCGTCCGGCTCGGGGAAGTCCACGCTCCTGCGGACCATCAACCACCTGGAGAAGGTCAACCGCGGCTGGATCCGCGTCGACGGCGAGCTCATCGGCTACCGCGCCGCCCGCGGCAAGCTGTACGAGCTGAAGGAGGCGGAGGTCCTGAAGCAGCGCACCCACATCGGGTTCGTCTTCCAGAACTTCAACCTCTTTCCGCACCTGACCGTGCTGGACAACCTCGTCGAGGCCCCGGTCGCCGCGCTGGGCGTGCCACGGACGCAGGCGCGGCAAGCGGCCCGCCGGCTGCTGGAGCGGGTCGGCCTCGCCGACAAGGGCGACGCCTACCCCCGGCAGCTGTCCGGCGGACAGCAGCAGCGGGTGGCCATCGCCCGCGCCCTGGCCCTCGAACCCAAGGTGCTGCTCTTCGACGAACCGACCTCGGCGCTCGACCCGGAACTGGTCGGCGAGGTCCTCGACGTCATCAAGGACCTGGCCCGGGCCGGAACCACCATGATCGTCGTGACGCACGAGATCGGCTTCGCCCGCGAGGTCGCCGACACCGTCGTGTTCATGGACGGCGGCCTCGTCGTGGAACAGGGCCCGCCCGCGGCCGTCCTGGACGCCCCGCGGCACGCCCGTACCCGCGCCTTCCTCTCCAAGGTGCTCTGACGGGCGGGGAGCCGTGGTTCAGGTGCCCGTCCGGACGTCGAGCGACCACCTGCGCAGCACTCCCGCGGCCGGTACCACCGCGTCGGTGATCCGGAGCTTCCAGCTGCCGGGGACGGAGTCGCCGACCAGCGGTGCGAGCAGGGAGGGCGGCCGCGAATCCAGCGTCACCCGCAGGTTCTTGGCGTCGCCGCCGGTGCGGTTGTGGATCACGGCCCGGCGGCCGCTCGGCGCCATCAGCACCACGCGCAGGTCACCGATGCGGGGGTGCTCGATGTCGATCTTCACCGTCAGGTCCCGGACCGTGCCCTCGCCGTCGAGGACGATCACGTCGGTGAGGCCGCCGACGTCGTCTTCCGGGATCGCGGCGAGGGGCGCCGACCGGCCGGTGACCAGGGTGCCCGCGACGCCCTGTTCGCCCGTCCGGAAGGTCAGCACCTCGCCCGGGGCGGAGATCGCGGAGAGGGTCAGCCCGGATTCGGTCCCGTCCCACCACAGGGACGGAGGGCGGCTGCCGTGCGAGACGGCCGTGCCCTGCGTGGGCCCGAACAGGTCCGCGCCGTCCCCCTGGTTCCGGTTGGTCTCCAGGTCCATGTGACCGTCCGCCTGGAGGAGCGCGCACTGGTAGTGGCCGACCGGCGTACCGTTCTGGAACTCGTTCGACCCCGTGATGTCGCAGTGGTAGACGGCGAGTCCGCTGGAGGTCAGCCGGGAGTCGAAGCCCATCCGGCTGCGGTTCTCGACGAGGTAGTACTCGATGTCCTCCCGCTGCGGGTGCTGGTAGATCAGGGCCGTGTCGTACGCTCCCTGCCGGGCCTCGTAGACGCCGGGTACGGAGATGTCGACGTCCCGGGTCCAGTTCACGAGGCGGCGCAGGTAGACGCAGACCGCCGACGGGAGGAACCCGTCGCCCAGGTTGTTCCCGGCGGCCATCGTGCAGTAGGTGCCGAGACCCGCGCTGGTGAAGTCGTCGCCCTCGCGCTCGGCCGTCCCGTAGTCGTAGAGGTCCGGCCACCTGCACAGCAGGTGTCCGCTCTCGTGACAGAAGGTGCCGATGCTCAGGTCGGCGGGCGTCTCGCCGATGCTCGTGACGGTGTAGAAGTCCGTGCGCACGTCGCCGATCTGGGCGGGGAAGCGGGAGTTGTGCGGCCAGAGGTCCTCCCTGAACTCCGTCCGGCCCGCGTACATGACGCACAGGGAGTCCACGACGCCGCGTCCGAGCGAGTCGAAGCGGCCGAAGTCCACGCCGGCGTCGACGGCCGCCTGGAGCGACTCCAGTACGAGCTTGCCCCGGTTGGCCTTCAGCCCGTAGGCGAGCCGGGGCCGGTTCAGCCGGAGGGGACCGACCACGGTGTTGGTGAACCGGAGCTTGCCCGTCGACATGGTGCGGAAGAACTCCTTGACGGAGCAGATGTTCCCGTTCGCCGTGAAGTGGGGGCTGTTCAGGAGGGCGTCGACGTCGTCCGCGGTCACGTCCGTGGGCGTGTCCGGGAAGTCGACGAGGATCGTGAGGCCCTGGACGTCACCCTGGCTGAGGACGAACCCGGGCAGGAGGCCCTTCTCCGGGCCGAAGGTGAGCAGCGTGTCCGGGTCGGTGCCGGCCCGCTCCTCTTCCGGGACCATCTCCATCAGCCGGTCCTTCACCACGTCCCGTCGGTAGAGCTGTCCTTCGCGCAGGTGCCGGGGGAGCCCCTCGGGCGGCGCCTCCGTCACGGGGACGCCGCTGGAGACGAACCGGCGTCCGGCCCCGCCGCTGTCGGCCTCGGCGTAGCAGTAGCAGCCCCTGGCCTCGTCGTAGACGACCGAATAGCCGTCGACCGTCTCGTACCGGGCGTACTTGTCGTCACCGAAGGCGACGAGCCGGACGTCACCGCCCTCTTCCTGGGTGAAGGCGAGGGTGTCGCCGAAGATGCCACTCATCGCAATGCGCCTCCCGGGATCGGGCACACGAGGGCTGTCCGCACCAGTGTCGTGCTGATCCCGGGACGCCGGCAGGCCGGAAGGGCCCACGCCGGACGGGGCAGTGTTACCCCGGTCCACCCCGGTCAGGACGCCGTGGCGATGAGGTCGTGGGTGATGGCGAAGCGCGTCAGGTCGGCCCGCCGGCGGGAGCCGATCTTGTCGCGGAGCCGGTCCAGGTGGGAGTGCACGGTGTGCTCGCTGATGCCCAGCCGGACGGCGATGCCGTGGTCGGTCTCCCCGTGCGCGATCAGCTCCAGGATCTGCCGCTCGCGCGCCGTGACGCGGCAGGGAGCCTCCGCTTCCGGGTCGGGCACCACGACGAGGTCGGCGGAGACGTACGGGCAGCCGCCGGCGACGAGCCTGAGCGCGGCCAGCAGCTCCCGCTCGTCGGCCCGGCGGCTCAGGCACCCGCGCGCACCCGCGCGCAGGGCGGTCCGGGCGTGCGGTTGCGGGCCGGAGACGAGGACCAGGACGCCGAGGCCGAGGGCCACGAGCCGGGCCACCACCTTCGACGTGCACGCCGGGGCCAACTGGAGGTCGAGGAGCACGACGTCGCCGCGCACCAGCGTCGCCGCCGCCTCGTCGACCGACGCGGTGCCGAGGACGAACGTCAGGCCGTCGGCTGCTTCGACCGCGTGGGCGACGCCGTGCCGCAGCAGCGGGCAGTCACCGAGGACGGCGACCCGTCCCGCGCCCGCATCGCCGTGCATCGCGTTCCCGCGCGGCCCCGGGCGCGGCTGGGATGGCGGCCTCACCCCTTCAGTCTTGGGCCTCCGTGGTCGTCCGGCATGCCGGGAGAGCCGGGGCATGACGTTCGGCGGGCGAGTTCCCCGGACCCGGACCGGCGCGATCCGGTCAAGCTGCGTGGCCGTTCGGTGAACCGCGGACGGCCGGCTCCGGGTCGCGGCGCAGGTGGCGGCCCCGGCCACTCTCGGTACGGAGCCGTGTTCGGGGCGTGCGCACCCCGCGTGAGCTGCCCGAACGACCATTCGGTCGCCGGTATGCGAACACCCTGTCCGTAAATCGGTCATCGACATGCGCGTGACCTTCGGATCGGACAGAGTCGGTCACGTCAGGCCGCGATATCGCAAGAAAGTATCGCGTTCAAGCTTTGAATCGAAAGTGAGTCTTGTCGTGCGTCGCTTCACCACGGTCTCTGCCGCTGCCCTCCTGTGCCTCGCCGGCGCTACCGGCGTGGCGGAGGCCAAGCCCACCAGCCTCTACGCCCCGTCCGCCATGGTCTTCACCGTCGCCCAGGGCGACACCGCCGCGGCCACGGTCGTACGGGCGTCCACCCTCAGCTGTATGCCGGCCGCCACGGGAACCCACCCCGACCCCGCCGCCGCCTGCGGCGCGCTGAACGCCACCGGCGGAGCGTTCGACCGCCTGCTGGCCGCCCCGGACCCGGACCGCGCGTGCCCGATGCACTACGACCCCGTCACCGTCACGGCGGACGGCGTCTGGCAGGGCAGCCGCGTCAGCTGGAAGCACACCTTCTCCAACACCTGCGCGATGTCCGCGACCCTCAACGGCAACGCCGTCTTCGCGTTCTGATTCGGACAGGACATCAGGGGTACCGGACGTGAACGCGGTGCCGTCCGGTTCCCCCTCGGGGCCGTGACATGCGTCACGGCCCGCACGTCGGCCCCGCGGCCCCCACGGTGATCGTCGGCCTGCCGACATTTCGCTACATGTCCCTGTTTGGCGTTGACATGCCGCACTCCGCCGGAAACGGAATCTGGGACTCCCGTTTCTCCCGCTCCAACATGACTGGCGGGGAGCGGTTCTGGCGGTGAGCCAGACGCGTGCCGGAGCGGCCGCGACGGGGCCATGCACGATCTTCCGGACGATTCAAGCCGCACCACGGACCTCCGCCGAGGCCCGGAAACAGTGGCTTGCCAGGCAGCTGCCGGGCTTCTAAGAATGGCGACTCCTCCGGCGCCTTCGCGGTCCGGCGCCGGGAGCTTCGCGATCACCGAGTGAGGTCCCGCATGAAGAAGCACCGTAAGAAGACGCACCACAGGAAAATAGTCGTCGCCGTCGGGGCACTGGCCCTCGTCGGCGTACCCACCACGGCCATGGCCTGCCTCGACCCGCAGGAGACCGGGCCCGTGCGGCCCGTCGCGGCCCAGCAGGACAGCCGCCCCCGGCACGGCGGCCCCCTCGGCGACCCGGCCGCGCAGCCGCCCGTGGAGGTCCCGGTCCAGGCCGAGGCCCCCGCCGAGCCCGTCGCACAGCCCGTCGCCGAGCCGGTCGGGCAGCCGGTCGCGGACGCGCCCGCCGAGCCGGTCGCCGACACCGCGCCTCCCGTACAGCCGCAGCCGGAGCAGCAGCAGCCGCAGCAGCCGGTGGAACCGCCCGCCGAGCCGGCCGGGACCCCCGCGCCGTCGGACTCCACCGCGCCCTCCGGCGCCGTGGCCGAGGTCCTCGCGCTCGTCAACAAGGAGCGCGCCGCGGTCGGGTGCCCCGTCCTCACCGTCAACGAGAAGCTCACCAAGGCCGCCCAGGACCACAGTGAGGACATGGCCGCCCACAACAACATGTCCCACACCGGCTCCGACGGCTCCGACCCCGGCCAGCGGATCACCCGCGCCGGGTACCAGTGGAGCACGTACGCCGAGAACGTCGCGTACGGCTACGACACCGCCGCCAAGGTCATGGAGGGCTGGATGAACAGCCCGGGCCACAAGCGGAACATCCTCGACTGCAACGTCAAGGAGATCGGCATCGGCCTCGCGCAGCCGGGCCAGTACTGGACGCAGGACTTCGGCGCCGCCCGCTGACCGGGCGGCTCCGGCAGCCGGCGTACGACGCGTGGGGGCGGCCGGCATCCGGCCGCCCCCACGCGTCGTACGTCCGGGGTCACCCCTTCGCGCCGCGGCGCCCGCGCGGCACCCGCGCGGCGAGGGCGTGCAGCCGGGGGTACCGCTCGCGCCGGGCGCTGGTGTGCCGGTCCAGTTCCTCCATCAGCCGCGCGGAGCGCTTCTCCACGCCCAGTTCGTCCAGCACGCGGTCCGCTTCGGCGAGCAGGGCTCCGTAGAGCTGCCACTCCCCGGGCCGGTGCGCGATCTGCTCCGGCAGGAGCGCCGCGAACCGGTCACGGCTGCGGCGGGCCGTGGCGAGCTCTTCCGTGAGCCGGGCCTCGGCCGCCTCCGCGTTGGCGCTGACCTGGGCCGTGATGAGCTGGGAGAAGGACTCGACCGCGACCGCCAGGTGCTCGTACACCTCCCGCAGGGCCTCCGCCACCCGGGGCGGGAGGAGCGGCTCCGGCCCCCGGGCCTGCGCGAGGTCGGTGAACGTCCGGCACGACACCCGCAGCACCACCGCGCAGATCTCCAGGGTGTCGAGACCGGTCCGCAGCACGAGCCGGAACAGCAGGCCCTCGCGCACGCGGGGATTCAGCCGCAGGCTGTCCTCGGCCTGGCGCAGCGCCGCGTCGACCCCGGCGACGTCGTTGTCGAGCCGGCGGGCCTCGTGCAGCCGGGCGGCGGCCGACTCGACGGTGGTGGCGTGACCCGACTCCTGCCCCATGTGCAGCAGGAGCGCGCGCATGCGCGCCGCGAGATCGGTGATCGCGGCACTCGCCGGCTCGACCCACACGGGCGGGGCGACGAGGACGTTGAAGGCCAGGCCCACCGCGGCTCCGATCAGCGTTTCGAGGACCCGGTCCCAGGCGGTGTCCGTCACCTGGGTCACCCCCAGGACCAGCATGGCGCTGATCGCCACCTCGGGTACGAACTCCCCCGCCCGCACCAGACGCCCCACCACGAGCGAGGCCAGGATGATCAGGCCCAGGCTCCACCACGTCAGACCCACCAGGGCGCTGAACCCGATCGCGAGCAGGACGCCCGAGACCACGGAGTTCACGCGCCGGATGCCGGTGGTCAGCGTCGTGTACAGCGTCACCTGTACGACGAGGAGTGCCGTCAGGGGCGCGGTCAGCGGAGCGGGTTCGCTGCTCAGCCGGAGCGCGACGGCATAGGAGACGACTGCGGCGGCCGTCGACCGCAGGGCCTGGACGACCGCCGGCTCCCGGTACCGGCGTACGAGGTGCAGGAACGATGCAAGTGCGTGGGTCATACCCGCGCCCCTGCCCGCGCCCCGCAGGGGAAACCCGGTGGTCCGGGAGGTTTCAACCGCCCGTCGGCGAGCACGCGCCGGGTGAGGGAAGTGACCCCGACCGAGGAGGGAGCCGGCATGGCAGCCGACCGGCAGCACCAGGAGCAGGACCAGGACGTCGTGGCGTTGATCCTCAAGGACCACCGCAGGATGGAGGAACTCTTCCGCCGGATGCGGAGCGTGGAGTCGGACCGGGCGGACGCGCTCGCCAAGTTCTCCGCCCTCCTCGTCGCGCACGGCGAGGCGGAGGAGGCGGAGGTGTACGGCGCGCTGAAACGGTTCAAGGACGTGGACAACGAAGAGGTGGAGCACGGGACCGAGGAGCACGCCGAGGGCAACGAAGCGCTCCTGGCACTGCTGGAAGTGGACGAGGTGGGTTCCGAGGCGTGGGATTCCCGCCTGGAGGACCTCGTCAAGGCGGTGACCCACCATCTGGACGAGGAGGAGCGGACGATCCTCAACGGAGCCCGGGAGAACGTGCCCGACGAACGCCGGGCCGAGCTGGGCTCCGCCTTCCTGGCGGAACGCGAGCGGCAGCTGGCCGCGGACTGCGGCAGCCTCGAGAACGTACGCGCCGTCGTCGGCAGGTGACACCCCTCATCCCCGCCCGCGCCCCGGCCACCGGGGTGCGGGCGCAGGCGCGGGCCGGAGCGCTTCACAGGGCCCGGGGCGGCCCGATCAGCGGCGGCCCGATCAGCGGGGTGCGCACCGGCGTGGCCGGCCCCACGAAGAGCACCGGCTGACGCCCGCCCGGATCGGTCGGGAGCGGGACCGGCCCCCCGTCGTCCGTGAGCCACACGGTCCTTCCTTCCGCCTGCCGGACACGGTCCGCGCCAGCCTCACACCACCCGCGCCGCCCCCTTCCGGTACCGCCCCGCCGCCGCGCCCGATCCGCCCGTACGGACCAACCCCCGGCCCGCTGCCGTCGTGCGTCCGACGGGACGGCCGGGGTACGCGGTGCGGGGCGGCGGGGGCGATGTCCGGCCATCCGGTTCCGCCCCGAAGGGCGGGTGACGCGTGAGCCGTGGCCGAAGGAGCGGTGCGATGTGGCCTGTTCCTTGCCCCGGCCGGTGCGTGCCGACAGGGCGGGGTCCGGCGGCGTGGGATCGGACGAAATCGATCCGTAACACGCATACGACCAGCCCGGATGACGCGGCACCACGACGCGCCGCGGTGCGCGGGCCGGATCCACGCCACGGCCGGCGGCGGACGGGGCCGGGCGGAAACGGGGGCGCGTGACGTGCTTTCAGGGCACGGCGGAGATAGTTTCACGCCGCACCTGTCTTCTGACTCATTGCCGTCGTTGACACCCCGCAATCGGCCCTCATACCGTTGACCGGGTCGTTTTCACGCTCATTCGCAGAGGCGCCGGCACCGAAAACCGCGCATGCGATCACCGTCGATCACCCGGACGCGATCCACGATTCCAGCTCTACCCGGCGCGGCCGGAGGAAGAGTACCGGGATGGATTCTCCTTCTCCTTCTCCCTTTCCTTTACAACCCCGTTTTCCTTTACGGCCCCGTTCCGCCGCCGTTCGCGCGGAGGCGGGTGCGACATGAAGGCGGTCATCATCGGCGCGGGCATCGGGGGCCTGGCGCTGGCCGTGACACTGCAGCGCAGGAACGTCGAATGCCTGCTCCACGAACGCCGGCCGGACCTCACCTCCGAGGGCTCGGGCCTGGTCCTGCACCCGAACGGACTCGCCGCCCTGGACCTCATCGACCCGGAGCTCCGGGCGGAAGTGAACGCTGCCGGATATGCGCTTCCCGACGGAACTCCCACCTACATCCTGTCCGGCGACGGACGCGTCATCAGAGAACGCATTCTCGAACCGGGTGAACGCCCGGTGACCATTCGCCGGTCGGATCTTCACCGATTACTCCACGCCCGCGCCAAAGAGGCGTGGGTGGTGTGGGGAAGCAGGTTCGTCGATTACACGGAGAAGGATTCCTCATTGACGGCACACGTCATCCGCACGCGGTGGCCGGCCGACGGAGAGGACTCCCACGACATCCAGGACGTCGAGGCCGATGTGCTCGTCGGCGCCGACGGATTGCATTCAATGGTCAGGCGCCGCCTCCTCGACGACGGCGCCCCGACACCGATGGGCCTCACCTCCGTCAAGTCCATCGTCCGGCTGGACCACGACGACCCCCGGCTCCGCGGCGGGTTCGTCCTCTTCGGCCGGGGCCACCAGGCGTTCTGCGCACCGATCGGACCGGACGCCCTGTACTGGGACGTCACCCTGCGGTCTTCCCACCGGGCCCTGCGCGACGGCGCGGACCTGCGGCGCGGGCTGCTGGCCAGGGGCTGGGGCTGGCCCCCGTACGTCCGGGACATGATCGCGGCCACCCGCCGCGAGGACATGATCGTCACGGTGCTGCGCGACCGCCCCGGCAGCCCCCGCTGGTCGCGGGGCGCGGTGACCCTGGTCGGCGACGCCGCCCATCCGATGTCCCCGTTCCTCGGGCAGGGCACGAACCAGGCCCTGCTGGACGCGGTCGTCCTCGCCGGAGCCGTCGACACGCACGGCAGCGACCTGGCCAAGGCCTTCCACGACTACGAGGAGGCCCGCAGGGACGTCGCCTACCGGGCGATGCGGGACTCACGGCGGATCGGCTTCCAGGGCCAGACCCGCAACCCGCTCGTGCGCCGGCTCCGCGACCGGGCCGCACGGGCCTCACCGCAGACGATCACCCCCCAATGACTCCCCGAGGACGGCAATGCGGCAGGAACGACAGGGCACGGGCAAGCACACGGGCAATCACACGGGCAAGGGCAAGGGAAAGGGCACGGCGGCGGTGATCGGCGCCGGGCCGTGCGGGCGGATGACCGCCCAACGGATCGCGGAGTCCGACCTCTTCGACACCGTGGTCCTCACCGACGTGATCGACGGGCTCGCCGAGGGCATCGCCCTGGACATCAACCAGTCCCGCCCCATCGTGGGGTTCGAGACGACCATGGCCGGACGCACCACACGCACCGCGGACGCCGCCGGGGCGATCGCCGGAGCGGAGGTCGTCGTGCTCGCCGCCGGAGCCCCGCCGGACCCGTCCGGCGGGAGACCGGTCCGGGAGAACGGCCGGATCGTCCGGGAGGCCGCCGAGACGATCGCCCGGCACGCGCCGGACGCCGTCGTCATCGTCATGACCGACCCCGTCGACGTCATGACGGCACTGGCCGGCGAGGCCACCGGCTTCCACCCCTCCCGCGTCCTCGGCCAGTCCGTCCTCCTCGACGCGGCCCGGTTCGCCGACTTCGTGGCCGGTCCGCTCGCGGTCCCCCGCTCGGTCGTGGCCGCGGTGACCGTGGGCTCGCACGCACACGGCGACGCGATGGTTCCCCTCCTGTCCACGGCCACCGTCGCGGGCACCCCCCTCACCTCGCTGCTCGACCCCGCCCGGCTGGCCGAAGCGGTGGCGGCGACCCGCCGCGGCGGGTCCGACGTCGCGAGACTGACCGGCGGCCACTCCTCCTTCCACGCGCCGTCGGCCGCCGCGGCCCGCATGGTCCGCGCGGTCAAGGAGGACGACGGGACGGTCCTGCCCGTGTGCGCCTTCGTGGACGGGCCGTACGGGATCCGCGGCGTCTGGATCGGCGTTCCCGCCCGGCTCGGCCGCAAGGGAGTCCTCGACGTCGTCGAACTCCCGCTGGACGAGGCCGAGTACGGGGCCCTGGCCGAAGCCGCCCGGGTCCTGCGCGCCGCGCAGGACCAAGCCCGTACAGCAGTGTTCGACCAGCGCCGGACGGAAGGTGGCACCGCATGACGGCCTCGAAGAAGCAGCTCCGCGTCGCCCTGCTCGTGGGCGGCCGGACCGCGGAGCACTCCAACTCGATCTGCAGCGGCGACTACGTACGCGAGTCCCTGCGCAAGTCCGGCCACGAGGTGACAGTGGTCGGCATCAGCCGGACCGGGCAGTGGCTGAGGCAACCGGCCGACGTCCCGCTGGCGTTCGACGACGGCACCAGCGAGATCACCACGGGTACCCCCGTCCGCGTCGGCGACCTCGACGAGGACGTGGTCTTCCCCGTCCTCCACGGCCCCTACGGCGAGGACGGCACGGTCCAGGGACTCCTGGAGATGCTCGACCTGCCGTACGTCGGGTGCGGGGTCTTCGCGTCCGCCGCCGCGAAGGACAAGGAGTGGGCCAACCGGGTCTTGGAGGGCGCGGGCCTGCCCGTACCGCCCTGGGCGGTCCTGGCACCGGGCACCCCCGCAGCCGGCCCGGTCGACGGCTTCACCCTCCCGGTGTTCGTCAAGCCGGCCCGCTGCGGGGGCAGCATCGGCATCAGCCGGGTGACCGACTGGAACGACCTCCCCGACGCCGTGGCCGAGGCCCGCCGGTACGACCCGAAGGTCGTCATCGAGCAGGGCCTGACGGTCCGTGACGTCGAGTGCGGGGTACTGGAGTTCCCCGACCGGGAGGGCCCGGTGCCCAGCGTCGTCGGGGAGACCGTCGCCGGTGACGCCCACGACTTCCTCAGCTACGACGCCAAGTGGTTCGACCCGGACGTCGCACTGCTCGCGCCCGCCCCGCTCGACGCCGCGACCACCGAGCGCGTCCAGCAGATCGCCGTGCGCGCCTTCCTGGCCTTCGGCTGCACCGGACTGGCGCGCGTGGACACCTTCGTCACCCCGGACGGCTCGGTGCTCGTGAACGAGGTGACCACGATGCCCGGATTCTCCGGCGTCTCCAACTTCCCCAGGATGTGGGAGGCCTCCGGCCTCAGCGGGGCCGAACTCGTCGACGGCCTGGTCGCCCTGGCGATCCGGCGGAAGGCGGAGTCCGAGCTCCCGCTCTGACCGGCCCCGCACCGCTACCGAGAGCTTCCCGAAAGGACGAAGATGACCAGGCCCGCCAAGGACCACGCGCACGACCCCCGGCCGGACGGCCGGTCCCCGGGGCAGGTGGACGACGCCGCCCTGGTCGACCTGGCCCGCCGGCTCGCCGCCACCCCCAGCCAGTCCGGCAACGAGCAGGAGGCGATCGGCCTCGTGGCCGACGCCATGCGCACGGTCGGCCTGGACGTCACGGTCGACCGCAGCGGCAACGCGATCGGCACCGTCGGGCGGGGCGCGCCCGGCGCGCCGCGCCTGCTCATCGACGGCCACATCGACTCCATCCCCCTGCACTCCGAAGACAGCTGGCGGGTGGACCCGTTCGGGGGAGTCATCGAGGACGACCGCCTCTACGGGCTCGGCATCTGCGACCAGAAGGCCTCGATCGCCGCCGCGATCCTCGGGGTCGGGGGACGGTACGAAGAACTCGCCGACCTTCCGGGGCTCGTCGCCGTCGTCGCCAGCGTCGGCGAGGAGAACATGGAGGGCGCGGCGCTCTCGGAAGCCGTGGCGGCGGTGGAACCCAGCGTGGTCGTCACCACCGAGCCCAACGACACCCGGCTGGCCGTCGGACAGCGCGGCAGGGCGAAGGTGGAGGTCGAGGTGGTGGGACGGGCGTGTCACGCCGGCCACGTCGCGCAGGGCGTCAACGCGGCCGAAGCCCTCGCCGCCGTGATCACCAGGCTCCGGGACGCCCCGCGCCCGCACCACCCCGAGCTCGGCCACCGCGACGTCACCTGCATCGACGTCACCTCGTGGCCCTACCCGTCGGTCTCCACCGTGCCGGGCCGGGCGCTCGCCCGCTTCGACGCCCGCTTCCTCCCGGGCGAGACCGAGGAGTCGCTCCACCGGCTGCTGAACGACACCGCGGCCGCGGCGCTCGCCGACTGGCCGGAAGCCCCCACGGTGATCGTGCGCACCGTACTGGCCGCCTTCACGACCTACACCGGAGTCCGCTACGAGGTGGGGGAGTTCGCCCCCGCCTGGTGGACCGAGGGACCGGTGGTCACCGAGGCCCAGCGGGCCCTGTCCGCGGCGGGCCTCGACCCCACCCCCATGTCGTACTCCTTCTGCACGAACGGCTCCTACACGGCCGGCCGGCTGAAGATACCGACCATCGGCTTCGGGGTGGGCGAGGAGCACATCGCCCACCAGGCCAACGAGTACGTCACGCTGACCTCGCTGCGCCGGGGCGCGCACGGACTCGCGGCCCTCGCCCCGCGGCTGACCGTGCCCGGCGGGCACTGAAGGGGACGGTCGATTCCCGTGACCCTCATCAGGCGGATCGACGCATCCGACTGGGCGCGGCTCCTCCCGCTCCTCACCGACCGCTGGGGAGCCCCGTACATCGTCAAGCACCACACCCGCTTCGACCTCGACGGTCTCCCCGGGCTGCTGGCGACGACCCGCGACGGCGGCCTCCTGGGACTGCTGACCTGGACGGACGGGGCGGACGGCGAGGCGGAACTGCTGACCCTCGACGCGCTGACGCGCCGGCAGGGGACCGGCGGCACGCTCCTCGACGCCTACCTGGACCGGGCACGGCCGGCCGGCGTCCGGCGCGTGCGGGTCACCGTCACCAACGACCAGCTCACCGGGCTGAAGCTGCTCCAGCGGCGCGGCTTCCGCATCGAGGCGGTACGGCGCGGCGCCGTCGACGCGGCCCGTGCGGTGAAACCGCAGATCCCCGAGGTGGGGGAGGACGGCATCGCCCTCCACGACGAACTCGACCTCTGCCTCGGCCTCGCGGGCGCGGACCCGACCGCCGGCGGAGGACTCCGGTGACCGGGACCACGCTGCGCGGCGGCGCGCTCGCGGCGCCGATGGGCCGCCGTGACGTGCGGCGCGCGGCGAGCCGCCTGGCCCCCCACGTGGTCCGCACGCCGGTGATCCGCGCCGACTTCCCGGACCGGCCGGCCTGCGTACGGCTGTGGCTGAAGGCGGAGAACCTGCAACGCGGCGGCTCGTTCAAGATCCGCGGGGCGCTGCACGCCGTCGGCCGGATGGCCGCCACGGGATGCCCCGGGGTGATCGCGCCCAGCACCGGCAACCACGGCATCGCGGTGGCGTACGCGGCGCGGGCCCACGGCCTTCCGGCGGTCCTCGTACTCCCCGCCGACGCGGCGCCGTCCAAGGTGCGCGGCATCCGCGCGACCGGAGCCCGGGTGGTCCTCGCCGGCACCGCGCCCGCCGAACGCGCCGCCGTCGTCGCGGAACTGGGCGAGCGGTACGGGTACCGCACGGTGGACCCGTACGAGGATCCGGACGTGGTCGCGGGGCAGGCGACCGCCACGGCGGAACTGCTCGCCCAGGTCAATGCCGCCGGGGGCCGCCTGGACGCCGTGGTCGTCCCGGTCGGCGGCGGTAGCGCCCTGGCGGGGGCCTGCCTGGCCGCCGAGGGCACCGGCATCGCCGTGGTCGCCGCGGAGCCGGCGGCGGTCCCCGCGCTCGGCGCGGCCCTCCGCGCGGGCGCACCGGTCACCGTCACACCGCGGCCGACCATCGCCGACGGCCTCCGCCCGGACCGCATCGGGCGGCTGCCCTTCGCGCTGGTCCGGCGGAGGGTGACCGCCGTGGTGGAGGTCGAGGAGGACGCGATCGCCGACACGATGCGCCTGGCCCTGGAACGCCTGCGGCTCGTCGTGGAACCGGCCGCGGCGACGGCCCTCGCCGGCGCGCTGCGCTTCGCGGCCGGAGGGGAAGGCCGGGCGGCGGGCATGACGGACGTGGGCATGACGGGCGTGGGCGTGCAGGACGTGGGCGTGCTCCTCAGCGGCGGGAACGTCGAATCCGCCCTGATCGCGTCGCTGCTGCTGTCCGGTGAAGTCCACCGTTCCCACCGAGGCACGTGACAAGGGGTAAGGGATGTCCACAGGCGGATCGGTCATCAGGAACATCGGGGTCTTCTGCGGTTCGCGCGCGGGCGCCAGACCCGAGTACGTGCGCAGCGCGCGCTCGCTCGGCGGGGAACTGGCCCGGCGGGGCGCGGGACTCGTCTACGGGGCCGGCGGAATCGGCGTCATGGGCGCCCTCGCCGCCGCCGCACTGGACGGCGGGGCCCGCGTCACCGGGGTCATCCCGCACGACCTGTACGAGCGAGAGCGACCCGATCTGACGAAGGGCGAGGTCTACGTGGCACGGACCATGCACGAGAGGAAAGCGCTGATGTACCGGCTGTCCGACGGCTTCGCGGTCCTCCCCGGAGGATTCGGGACCCTGGACGAGGCGATCGAAGTGGCCACCTGGAACCAACTCGGCTTCCACAGCAAGCCGGTGGTCCTCGTCAACTGCGACGGCTTCTACGACCCCTTGATCGACCTCCTCGACCACATGGTGGCCCAGGGCTTCGTGTCCCACGAGGAGCGGTCCCTGCTCGGCGTGGCCGCCGGCCCCGAGGAGGCACTCGACCGACTGGGCTGGCCGGCCGTGCCGGACCCCTGCCTCGGTGCGTCCACGCCCGTTTCCTGAAACCCTGCTGACAGCCTGCGGCGTGCACCCGCGCCGGTGAACCCGCGCAGCACCAACTCCCGCAGCACCAACTGCCGCGGTACCGACTCCCGCAGAGAGGGCGAACAGATACTTCCTTCCGCCGAGGAAACCCCCCGGGGTACCAGCACACCCACCTTGTACGCCCCGCTGCGCCACCGGCGCTTCAGACGCCTGGCCGTCGCCCGCTGCGCGAGCGCCTTCGACAAGACGATGGCCCCGGTCGTACTGGCGTTCGCCGTCCTCGACATCGGCGGCTCCACGCTCGACCTGGGACTCGTCATCGGTGCCCGCTCGCTCGCCCTGGTGGCGTTCGTCCTCTTCGGCGGCGTCGCGGCCGACCGGTGGCCGCGCGTCCGGGTGGTCCAGGGCTCGGGAGCGGCGTCCGCGCTCGTCATGGCCGTGACCGCCGGCAGCGTGTACACCGGGCTCGCCTCGGTGCAGCTGCTCCTGTGGCTGAGCCTGCTGGGCGGCGCCCTCGCGGGCGTCTCGCTCCCCGCCCTCTCGGCGCTCACCCCGCAGACCGTCCCCCCGGAGCTGATCCCGCAGGCCAACGCGGCGGCCCGGATGGGCGCCAACGCCGCCATGTTCGTCGGGGCCTCGGCCGCCGGGCTGCTCGTGGCGGGCTTCTCCGCCTCGGCCGGGATCGCCGTGGACGCGGCCGTCTGCCTGGTCATGGCCGTCTGCTTCCTCGGCGCCGGCGAGGTGACGGCCGTCGGCTCCCGGCCGGCGCCGGGCCGTACGCGTCCGATCGCCGAACTCCGCGAGGGCTGGCAGGAGTTCGTCCTCAGGCCGTGGGTGTGGGTGGTCACCGTCGCCTTCGCGCTGATCAACGCGGCGGGCTCCGGAGGGCTACAGGTCCTCGGTCCCGTCGTGGCCGACGCCTCGTTCGGCCGTGCCACCTGGGGGTTCGCGCTCGCCGCGCAGACGGTCGGCATGCTGTGCGGAGCCCTGCTGGTGACCTGGTGGCGGCCCGTCCACGCCCTGCGCAACGGCGTGGCGCTGTCCGCGCTCGAAGCGGTGCCCCTCGCCGTGCTCGCGTTCTGGCCGAGCCCGCTGCCGCTGGTCGTCGCCATGTTCCTGTCCGGGGTGGCGATCGAACAGTTCGGCATCGCCTGGGACGTCTCGCTCCAGGACCGGGTCCCCGCCGACCGGCTGGCCCGCATCTACGCCTACGACACCCTGGGCTCCTACGTGGCGATCCCCCTCGGACAGGTCCTGGCCGGACCCCTCTCCGGCCGGCTCGGCGTACGGGCCACCCTGATCGGCGGGGCCGCCCTCGTCGTCGCCTCCGTCGCGGGGGCCCTGTGCAGCGCGAGCCTGCGTGGCCTCGTCCGCAAGGTTCCCGCCCCCACCCCACCCGCCCCCACCCCACCCGCCTGACACCTTCGAAAGGCAGGCCCGCCATGGCGGCCGTCGACACGGTCCTGCGCGCGCCGCGCGTCATCACCCCGGACGGGGAACGGCCCGCGGCGCTCGGCATCGCCTCCGGCCGGATCGCGTTCGTGGAGGACGTCCGGGTGCGCGCCCCGGCCGGCGCGGCCGAGACCCGCCTCGGGGACGACGTCGTGGTGCTGCCGGGCCTGGTGGACACCCACGTGCACCTCCAGGACCCCGGGAACACCGCGTGGGAGACCTTCGCGTCCGGTACCCGCGCCGCCGCCGCGGGCGGCATCACCACCCTCGTCGACATGCCGCTGGACAGCCTCCCGGTGACGGTCTCCGTGCCGGCCCTGGAGGCCAAACGGCGGGCGGCACAAGGCCGTTGCCATGTCGACGTCGGCTTCTGGGCCGGGCTCACGCCCCACAACCCGCACCTGTTGCGCGACCTGCACGACGCCGGCGCCCTCGGCTTCAAGTGCTTCCTGGCGAACACCGGCCTCGACGCGTTCCCGCCCGTCACCCCCGGGCAGGTCGACGCCGCACTGGACGTCCTCCACGGCTTCGAGGGGGTGCTGCTCGTCCACGCGGAGGACACCCCCGCACCGCCCCCGCCTGGCCGCCGCGTCACGCGGTACCGGGATTTCCTGTCCCGGTACCCGCCCGAGACGGAAACCCGGGCCGTGCGGCGCCTCCTCGACGTCGCCGCCCGCCACCGCCGCGGCCGCCTCCACGTCGTCCACGTGTCGAACGCCGACTCGGCTGAGATGATCGCCCGGGCGCGCGCCCGCGGCGAGGGCACCGCGCTCTCCGCGGAGACCTGCCCCCACTACCTCGCCTTCGGCTCCGGCGACGTCCCGGACGGGGCCACCGCGTTCAAGGTGTGCCCGCCGATCCGCGAACCCGAGCACCGCACCCGCTTGTGGGAGCACCTGCGCGGGGGAGCGCTGGACATGGTCGTCTCGGACCACTCGCCGACCGCCGGGCCCGGCAAGCGCGCCGCGGGCGGCGACTTCGCCCGTGCTCCGGCGGGCATCGGCTCCCTCCAGGTCAGCCTGCCGGCCGTCTGGACGGAGGCACGCCGACGGCACGTCCCGCTGTCCGAGGTCGCGCTCTGGATGTCGACCCGGCCCGCGGAGCTCGCCGGCCTCACGGCCAAGGGGCTGATCGCGCCCGGCCGCGACGCCGACTTCTGCGTACTGGCCCCGGACGAGACGTTCACCGTCGATCCGGCCCGCCTCGCACACCTGCGGCCCCTGACGCCCTACGCGGGCAGGACCCTTCACGGGGTCGTCCGCCAGACCTGGCTGCGCGGCCGGCCCGTCGACCCCGCACGCCCCCGCGGCACCCTCCTGACCCGCTGAAACGCCCACCCCGGGGAACCCGGACCGGCTGCCGACCGGGCAGCGCACGACACAAGGAGAACGACGTTGAAGATCCTCGTGGTCAACCCCAACACGTCGAAGTCCATGACCGAGGCCATCGACCGGGCCGCCCGCCACCAGGCCTCACCCGGCACCGAGATCGTCACCCTCCACGCGAAGTACGGCGCCGAGGGCATCGACAGCACCTTCGCCGGCCTCCTGTCGGCCGTGGCCGTGATGGACCTCGTCTCGACGTACCCCGATCCCTACGACGCCGTCGTGACGGCCGGCTTCGGCGAACCGGGCCGGGAAGGCGTCCAGGAGATCGCCCACGCCCCCGTGTTCGACATCGCGGAATGCGCCGCCCACGTCGCCCAGCTCATCGGCCGCCGCTACTCGGTGGTGACCACCCTGAGCCGGTCGACCGCCGCGATCGAGGACCGCCTCGCGGTGGCCGGGCTGGCGGCGCGGTGCGCCTCCGTCCGCGCGGCGGGCCTCGACACCGTCGAGGTCGACCAGGACCCCGTACGGGCCCGCCGGGAGATCCTGGCCCAGGCGCGGGCCGCCGTCGCCCAGGACCGGGCCGAGGTCGTCTGCCTGGGCTGCTCCGGTATGACCGGCCTCGCCGACGAGATCGCCGCGGAGCTCGGCGTGCCCGTCGTGGACGGGATCGCGGCCGGCGTCGCCCTGGCCGAAGCCGTCGTCCGCATGGGCCTGAGCACCAGCAGGATCTGCACCTACGCGGCGCCCGGCGAAACGGCGGTCAAGGGCTGGCCCCTGTCGGACCTGGTGCAGTTCCTCGGGATCCGCCACCCCTGCTGACACCCCCGCCGACACCGGGCGAACACCCGGTTCGGGCGGGTGTGCGACGGGTTAGCCCACACGGAAAACGCTTGGACGGCGCGGGCGCGCACGCGGGACACTGCGGTTTCCCCGTTCGCCGCCGACCTCACAGGGTTGCCCATGGGATCGTCCGCATCACGAGGGGTTCCGCCAGGCAAGGGCGCGGTTCTCCTCGCAGTCCGCTACTACGGACGGGAGTTGGCGAAGCTGCGCCGGCTGACCGTGCCCGCCATGCTGCTGCCGGCCGTCGGCAACATCGGCATCAGCTACATCGCCCCGCTCGTCGTCGCGAAGCTCGTCGGCCGCATCGCCGAAGGCGCCGCTCCCGGCTTCGGCGAGATGCTCCCGTACGTCCTCGGCTTCGCCGGCGTCCTGCTGTTCTCGGAAGCGCTGTGGCGCGTCGGCCTGCACTGCCTGAACCGGCTCGACGCCCGCGGCATCGAGAACCTGTACGTGATCGGCATGGACGAACTGTTCGCGAAGGACGCCGCGTTCTTCCACGACAACTTCGCCGGCTCCCTGACCAAACGGGTCCTCAGCTTCGCGTCCCGCTTCGAGGAGCTCGTCGACACGCTCACCTTCTCCGTCGTGGGCCGGTTCGTGCCGCTGCTGTTCGGATCGGTGGTCCTCTGGCACTACGAACCGCTGCTCGTCGTGGCGCTCCTGGCGATGATCGTGGTGACGGCGGTGTGCGTGCTGCCCCTCATCCGCCGCCGCCAGGAACTCGTCGACCGGCGCGAGGCCGCCATCGCCCGGGTGTCGGGACACGTCTCCGACAGCCTCATGAACATGGACACGGTCCGCGCGTTCGCCGCCGAGGAACGCGAGGCCGCCGAGCACCGGTCCCGCGTCGCCGAGTCGCGCGGGCTCACCCTGCGGTCGTGGGACTACGGCAACCTGCGCATCGACACCGTCGTCGCGCCGATGTCCGTACTGACCAACGCGCTCGGCCTGCTGCTCGCCGTCGCGATCGCCGGCGGCGGCAACGGCGTCGAGGCGGTCGTGGTCGCCTTCACGTACTACTCCAACGCGACCCGGATCATGTTCGAGTTCAACCAGATCTACCGCCGCCTGGAAAGCTCCATGACGGAGGCCGCGCAGTTCACCGAACTGCTGCTGAAGCCACCCACCGTCGTCGACCCCGAGACGCCGGAGCCGCCGCCGACCCGGGCCGCCGACATCCGCTTCGAGCGGGTGACCTTCGCCCACGCCGGCGCCGAACCCCTCTTCGAAGGACTCGACCTGGACGTGGCCGGCGGGGCGAAGATCGGCCTCGTGGGCCGGTCCGGCGGCGGCAAGACCACCCTCACCCGGCTCCTGCTGCGGATGACCGACATCGACGACGGCCGGATCCTGATCGGCGGCCGGGACATCAGCAGGCTCCGCCAGCGCGACCTGCGCGCCCTGATGGCCTACGTGCCGCAGGACCCGGCGATGTTCCACCGCACGCTCCGGGAGAACATCGCGTTCGCCCGGCCGGACGCCACCGACGCCGAGATCCGCCGCGCCGCCGGGGCGGCCCACGTCACCGAGTTCGCGGACGCCCTGCCGGACGGCCTCGACACCATGGTCGGCGAGCGCGGTGTCAAACTCTCCGGCGGCCAGCGCCAGCGCGTCGCCCTCGCCCGGGCGATCCTGCGCGACGCTCCGATCCTGCTGCTCGACGAGGCCACCAGCGCCCTGGACTCCGAGAGCGAGATCCTCGTCCAGGAGGCGCTGTGGCGCCTGATGGAGGGCCGGACCGCACTCGTGGTGGCGCACCGGCTCAGCACGGTCGCGCACATGGACCGGCTCGTCGTCCTCGACCACGGCCGCATCGTCGAGCAGGGAACCCACCAGGAACTGCTCGCCACCGACGGCGCCTACGCGAAACTGTGGCAGCCCCAGTCGGGCGGCTTCCTCGACGACACCCCCGCCCCGTCCGACCTGCACTGAACTCGGGCCGTGCACCCCGTGGCGATCACGACGGGGCGCACGGCCCGGGCACGGGGGCGGACGGGACGAGGAGTCCCCTCCCGTAACCCGGTGTTGTCCACGGGGCGGGCGGCCGTTTGACCGGCTCGCGCCGCCCCGGCTATGTTGCGCGCCATGTACCGATCCGCGCTGCTGACGACACGAGGTCATGTCGACCTGAAGCGTGTCTGCTCCGCGGCGTGTCGGTGGTCCTGACCGTACGGCGACCGCGCGGAACCGCCGGCCCCCGTCCCGCCCGGTGGCGGACCCGGTGCCCCAACTCCCGCAGTGTCCCCGTGCCCTGGTGAACAGCGCTCCCTCCCGCGGAGCTCCCCGCGCACGCCCCCGCCCGGCCCGGCCGCCCCCGCGCCGGCCCCGGGAGGCCCGGGTGTGCCGCGCCACCGCCCAGGACCTGGAAGGCCCCCCGTGCACACACCGAAGACCGCCGCCGGCCACCGTGCCCCGCTGCGCCGCTCCGACATCCCGCCGGCCACCGCGAACCCGCTGCGCAGGGCGTCCGGTACCGGAGCGGTGCTGGGCGCCGTCCTCGACCACGGGCCCGTCGCGCGCAGCACCATCGCACGGCTCACCGGCCTCTCGCCCGCTTCGGTCAGCGGCCACTGCGCGGCCCTCCTGGAGCGGGGCCTGGTCAGGGAGGGCCCCGAGACGGCCGGCCCCCGCGGGCTGGGCCGCCCGCACATCCCCGTGGAGATCGACACCAGCCGCTTCCTCGTCGCCGGGGCCCACATCGCCGTCCCCCACACGACGCTGTCGCTGATGGACCTGAGCGGGCGGATCGTCGCCGAGGAACGCCGCCCGCACGACGGCACCGCACCCGGACGGATCCTCGCCCGGGTGGCCGACGGACTGCCCCGGCTGCTGGCCGCCCACGGGGCGGGGCGCACCGCCCTCGCCCTCGGCGTCGCCACCGGGCACTGGGTCGACCCCGAGGCCGGAGCCGTCGTCCACCACCCCCAACTCGGCTGGCGGGACGTCCCCGTACGGGACGAACTCGCCCGGGCCACCGGCGTCCCCGTACACCTCGACAGTCATGCGCGGGCCCTCGCGCGGGCCGAGCAGCTCTTCGGGGAGGCCGCCACGCGCGCCAGCGCCGTCGTGCTGTTCGTCGGCAACGTCGTCGACGCGGCGTTCGTCACCGGGGGCGCCGTGCACCAGGGGCCGCGCTTCGGCGCGGGCAACGTGGCGCACCTCCCGGTGGGCGCGGGCTCCGCCGGCGCCTCCTGCGCTTGCGGTACGGCCGGCTGCCTCCAGTCCGAGGTGTCGGAACCGGCGATGGTGCGCCGGGCCGCCGAACGGGGCCTGCCCGTCGCTGCGTTCGCCGAACTGCTGGACCTGGCCGTCGGGGGAGACCCGACGGCGGCCGGACTGTTCCGCCAGCGGGCCAGACTCACGGGCCGGGCCGCCGCCGTACTGCTGGACATGTTCGACCCCGAGGTGCTGGTCGTGGTCGAACCCGGCACGGGCCGACTGCCGTCGTGCATGGACGAGTTGCGGGCGGAGGTACGGGCGCGGTCCCAGGTGTGCGACGACGCCGACCGGTCCGTCGTACCGAGCAGCTTCACCGGGTCCGTACTCGCCACCGCGGGCGGGGCCGTCGCCCTGGGCGCCCTGTACGACGACCCGCTGGGCCCGTGGCCCGCGCTGCCCGCCGTTTCCTGACCCGCTCCCTCCGAAAACCGACTTAATTCAGAAAGTTGCATTGTTGACCGGTCCGGAGCCGGAAAGGGAGGATGGATCCATGAGCAGCCCGCGGAGGAATCGACGGTACGCGCACCGGATCGCGCGACACTGCCGTCCGTTCCGGCCGGCCGTCTCCGGTGCCGCCCGCTCCTGTTGTTGTTGACGGGCGAGCCGCAGCACTTCCGGTAGGGCACCTGCGTTTCCGGTAGGGCTCCTGCGTTTCCGGTGCGGACCCGCACGTCCGGTGCGGGCCTGACGCGCCACCCTTTTCTTCGCCCGTGTTTCCACATGGCCCTTTCGAGCGCGAGCGGCGCCCCGGCGCGCCGTTCCGTGTTCTGCCATGCCCATTCGGCCGTGATCCGCCTTTCCGCCGCCGCATTTCCGCGGCGCACGGCACCATTCACCCTGGGGGAACCGTGTCCATTTCCTTGTCCGCGCATCCGGCGGCGGCGAGCCTCGTCGAACCGGACCGTTTCAAGCAGATCTTCCGCGCCTACCCGGGCGGCGTCGTGGTCGTCACGGCCGACTCCGGCGCGGGTCCGGTCGGTTTCACCGCCACCTCGCTGTCCTCGGTGTCGCTCGACCCGCCCCTCGTCTCCTTCGGCATCGCGAACGGCTCCTCCTCGTGGCCCCACCTGGAGCGGGCCGGGACGGTGGTCGTCAACTTCCTCGGCTCCGCGCAGGAGGACCTGGCCAGGCGGTTCGCCACCAGCGGCATCGACCGGTTCGCCGCCCCGACCCGATGGCACCGGCTGCCGCAGGGCGAGCCCGCGCTCGACGGGGTCACGGGCCGGCTGCGGCTCGCCGTCGAACAGCTCGTCCCCGCGGGCGACGCGCACATCGTCGTGGCCCGCGTCCTCGAGGCCTGGCAGTCCGACGACGGCCGGCCCCTGCTCTTCCACAACGGTTCCTACCGCTCCCTCTGAACCGCGGCGACCGGCGAAACCCCGTCATGAGAACAGGAACGTCCATGCCCTCCCGCTCCCCCTCTCCCCGCATGGGTCGCAGAGGATTCCTCTCCCTCACCGGCGGCGCCCTCCTGGCCGCCGCCGGATGCGCCCCCCAGACCACCGGCGCCGCCCGTTCCGGTCCGGTGGGCGCACTGCCCACCGGACCACCGCCCGCCGGAACCTCGCTGGCCGTGGCGGTACGGACCTCGCAGATCCAGCTGGCCACGTCGGGACTCGACAAGAACCTCCCCTTCAAGGTCTCCTCCTGGATCAACCTCAACGCGGGACCCGACATCATCCAGGGATTCCGCGCACGCTCCATCGACATCGCGAGCAATGCGGGAATTCCGCCGATCCAGGCCGAAGCCATCGGCGTGAAGGCCCGGATCGTGGCCGTACAGGAACGCCACCATCCCACCTACGTGTTCGCCACGGCGCCCGGCTCGGCCATCAGGACCGCCGAGGACTTCAAGGGAAAGCGGATCGCGTTCTCCCAGGGCCAGGCCCAGGGCGTGGTCGTCCTGCGCGCCCTGAAGAAGGCCGGCCTCGCCAACTCCGACGTCGAACTCGTGGCACTGCCGAGCACGCAGTTCCTCACCGCGCTCCAGTCGAAGCAGGTCGACGTCGCCCCGCTCGGCGAGCCGACCCTGACCAAGTACCTGACGCAGTACGGCAAGGACGGCGCCCGCGGCGTCCCCACCGAGGTCGTGGACCTCCTCACCGTCCTGTGGGCGCCCGTGGAGGTCCTGAACGACCCGGCGAAGGCGGCCGCCGTACGGAGCTACGTCACGCTCTGGGCGCAGGGCGTGGTCTGGGCGTGGGAGAACGCCGACCAGTGGATCGACGCCTACTACGTCAAGGACCAGGGCGTCAGCGCCGCCGACGGCCGCCGCATCGTCGACTCCCTCGCGAAGCCGCGGTTCCCGGCGAGCTGGGACAAGGCCATCGCCTGGGAGCAGGAGACCGCGGACCTGATGGCCGAAGGCGGCTTCGTACCGAAACTCGACGTCGCGGCGCTGTTCGACCGGCGCTTCGAGGGCCTCACGGCCGCCGCCGTGCCGGCCGGATACCGGGAGGGCGCATGACCGAGGCACTGACGGGCCCGCGCGTACGGGCGCCGGAGGCGGACACCGTGACGGCGGACCGTCCCGCCGGAACACTTCCCGGCGGCCCCGCGAAACCCGCCGGCTCGGCGCGGCCACCCGGCCCCGCCGCCGGACGGCGACCGACGGCCCGCAAGGCCCGCCGTCTGGGACCCGGCCGCGGCGTCCCCTTCGGCCGGCTCCTGGGGCCCGCCCTGCTCGTCGCCGTCTGGTGGGCGGCGTCCGCCGGGGGCTTCCTCGACCCGCGCATCCTGTCCGGACCCGACGCCGTGATCGCCACCGCCGGTGAACTCGTGGCGGACGGCAGGCTCCAGGGCAACGTACTCGTCTCCCTCCAACGGGCAGGCCTCGGACTGCTGTTCGGCGTCGTCACCGGGGTCGCCGCCGCCGTCCTCGCCGGACTCAGCCGCACCGGCGAGTACCTCGTCGACGGGCCGCTCCAGATCAAACGCGCCATCCCGTCGCTCGCCATGCTGCCCCTGCTCATCCTCTGGCTCGGCATCGGCGAGCAGATGAAGGTCACGGTCATCGCCCTCGGCGTCGCGGTGAACATGTACATCAACACGTACGCGTCGCTGACCAGCATCGACAGCCGCCACGTCGAACTCGCCGAGGTGCTCGGCCTGAGCCGGTGGCGCTTCCTGCGCAAGGTGGTCCTGCCCGGCTCCCTGCCCGGATTCTTCGTCGGGCTGCGACTCGGCGTGACCTCGGCCTGGCTGGGGCTGATCGTCGTCGAACAGATCAACGCCACCAGCGGAATCGGCTACATGATGTTCCAGGCCCAGCAGTACGCCCAGTCCGACGTGATCATCGTAGGCCTGGTCGCCTACGGGATCTTCGGCTTCTCCTCCGACGCACTGGTCCGCGCGATCGAAAGGAGGGCCCTGTCATGGCGACGTACCCTGGCGGGCTGACCGACACCCCGACCGCACCGGCGGGGACGCGCACCCCGGCCGCCGTGCGCACCAGCCGCCTGGTCCGCCGCTTCGGCGACCGGACCATCCTCAAGGAACTCGACCTCACCCTCGGGGCCGGCGAGTTCACCGCCCTCCTGGGCCGCAGCGGCTCCGGCAAATCCACCCTGCTGCGCGCCGTCGCCGGCCTCGACCACGACGTCGAGGGCTCGGGCGAGCTGACCGTACCCGAGCGGGTCTCCCTCTCCTTCCAGGACTCCCGCCTGCTGCCCTGGCTGCGCGTCCTCGACAACGTCACCCTCGGACTGCGCGGACCCGGCGTCCGCGAACGCGGCGTACGCGCCCTCTCCGAAGTCGGGCTGGAAGGCCGCGAGCGCGCCTGGTCCCACGAACTGTCCGGCGGCGAGCAGCAGCGCGCGGCCCTGGCCCGCGCCCTGGTCAGCGATCCCGAACTGCTCCTCGCCGACGAGCCGTTCGGCGCCCTCGACGCCCTCACCCGCATCCGCATGCACGGACTCCTGCGCGAACTCTACGAACGCCACCGCCCCGCGGTCCTCCTCGTCACCCACGACGTGGACGAGGCCGTCGAACTGGCCGACCGCGTGCTCGTCCTCGACCAGGGCCGCATTTCGGTCGACCTCGCCGTCGACCTGCCCACCCCCCGGAGCCGCCGCCACCCGCGCTTCCAGGAGTACCGGGACACCCTGCTCGCCGCCCTCGGCGTGTCCGAGCACCCCGCCCCCGCCGACCACCACCAGAAGGACGACCCCGATGTCACGAACGCCTGAGCGCAAGCGCCTCCACCTCAACGCCTTCCTGATGTCGGTCGGCCACCACGAGGCTTCCTGGCGGCTCCCCGAAAGCCCCGCCGACGGCGGCACCGGCATCGCGCACTACCAGAACCTCGCCCGCATCGCCGAACGGGGCCTGCTCGACTCGGTGTTCCTCGCCGACAGCCCCGTACTCCAGGGCGACCCCGGCCGACGGCCCTCCAGCAAACTGGAGCCGACCGTCCTGCTGACCGCGCTCGCCGCGGTCACCAGCCGCATCGGACTCATCGCCACCGCCTCCACCAGCTACAACGAACCCTTCAACCTCGCCCGCCGGTTCGCGTCCCTCGACCACGTCTCGAACGGCCGCGCCGGATGGAACATCGTCACCACCGCCGGCGCCGAGGCCGCACGCAACTTCGGCCTCGACGACACCCCCCTGCACCACGACCGCTACCGGCGCGCCGCCGAGTTCGTCGACGTCGCGACGAAGCTGTGGGACAGCTGGGCCGACGACGCCGTAGTGGCGGACAAGGAGGCCGGCGTCCACACCCTCGCCGACCGGGTCCGGCCCGTCGGCCACCACGGCGAGTTCTTCCGCGTCGACGGCCCCCTCAACGTGGAACGCTCCCCGCAGGGGCACCCGCTCCTCGTCCAGGCGGGCTCCAGCGAGGACGGCAAGGACTTCGCGGCCCGCTACGCCGAAGCGGTGTTCACGGCGCAGCAGACCCTCGACGAGGGGACCGCCTTCTACAAGGACGTCAAACGGCGCGCCCTCGCCCTCGGCCGCGACCCGGACGGCATCAAGATCCTGCCCGGGATCGTCCCCGTCATCGGCGATACCGAGGCCGAGGCCCGGGAACTCGACGCCGAACTGGACCGTCTCATCGTCCCCGAGTACGCGAAGCGGCAGCTCGCCCAGCGGCTAGGCATCGCCCCCGACGCCCTGGACCTCGACTCCGAACTCCCCGACGACATCCCCACCGAGGACGAGATCGAAGGCGCCAAGAGCCGCTACACCCTCGTCGTCGAACTGGCCCGCCGCGAACGGCTGACGGTACGGCAGCTGATCGGCCGGCTCGGCGGAGGCCGCGGCCACCGCACCTTCGCCGGCACCGCCTCCCAGGTCGCCGACACCATCGAGCACTGGTACGACAGCGGGGCCGCCGACGGCTTCAACATCATGCCCGCGGTACTGCCCTCGGGACTGGAGCGCTTCGTGGACCAGGTGGTCCCGATCCTCCAGGAACGCGGCCTGTTCCGCACCGAGTACACCGGCACCACCCTGCGCGAGCACTACGGCCTCCCGCGCCCCGCCGGCCGCCCCTTCGACGGCCCCGCCCCCCGCGCCGGCCTGGTGGAGGCACGGTGACGGGCTGTCCCACCGCCACGAAGGAGCCGGCCCCCGCGCACGACGCGGGGGCCGGCCCCGCCGCCCGGCCACCGGCCGACGGCTGGGCACGCCGGCTCGCCGGCTACTGCCTGCGCCACCGCACCGATCTCGTCCTCGCCTTCGGCGCCGCCGCCGTGGCCGCGGTCGCCACCGCCACCCTGCCCCTGGTCCTGCGCCACGTCGTCGACGACGTCGCCGCCGCGGACGGCGCCGCCCTCACCCCGTGGATCCTGCTCCTGGCCGCCGTCGGAGCGGTCCGCTTCGGAGCCTCCTTCGTCCGCCGCCACCGCTCGGGCCGGCTTTCCCTCGGCGTTCAGTACGACCTGCGCAACGACGCCTTCGCCGCTCTCCTGCGCTACGGCGGACCCCAGCAGGACAGCCTGCGCACCGGAGAGGTCGTCAGCAGGTCCATCTCCGACATCACCCTCATCCAGACCCTGCTCCAGTTCCTGCCCAACCTGACGGGCAACGCGCTGATGTTCTGCGTGTCCCTCGTCTTCATGGCATGGCTCTCCCCGCTCCTCACGGTCATCGCCCTCGTCGTCGGACCCGCCCTGTGGATGATCGCCCTGCACAGCCGGCGCACCCTCTTCCCCGCCAACTGGCACGCCCAGCAGGAAGCGGCCGAGGTGGCCTCCGCCGTCGAGGCCACCGTCACCGGCGTCCGCGTGGTGAAGGGCTTCGGCCAGGAGCGCCGCGAACTGCGCGGGCTGGAGGAACGCGTCCGCGCGCTCTTCGCCTCCCGGCTCCGCGTGGTCGCCTTCACCAGCCGCTACAACCCCGCCCTGCAAGCCGTACCGGCCCTCGGGCAGGTGGCCGTACTCGCCCTCGGCGGCTGGCTCGCCATGGGCGGCCGCCTGTCCCTGGGCACGTTCCTCGCCTTCACCGCCTACCTCGGCGCCCTCGTCACCCCGGTACGCCAGGTCGCGACCCTCCTCACCGTCTGGCAGCAGGCCCGGGCGGGCGCCGAACGCGTCCTGGAGGTCATCGACGAGACACCCGTGATCGCCGACGCGCCCGGCGCCCGCCGCCTCGGCCCGGCCGCCCCGGCCCTGTCCTGGCACGAGGTGACCTTCGGCTACGGCGAGGCCGCGCCCCTGCTCGCCGGGTTCACCCTGGACGTGCGGCCGGGGGAGACGCTCGCCCTCGTCGGCCCCGCCGGCTGCGGCAAGTCGACCGTCGCCGCGCTCCTGCCCCGGTTCTACGACACCCGGTCGGGCACCGTGTCCGTCGGCGGCCACGACGTCCGGACCCTGACCCTGGACTCCCTGCGGTCCCGCATCGGCTTCGTCTTCGAGGAGAGCCTGCTCCTGGCGGACACCGTCCGCGCCAACATCGCGTACGGGATCCCCGACGCGACCGACGCCCAGGTCCGCGAGGCGGCCCGGCTCGCCCGGGCGGACGAGTTCATCGACCGGCTCCCCGACGGATACGACACGGTCGTCGGCGAACAGGGCCTTACCCTCTCCGGCGGCCAGCGCCAGCGGGTGGCGCTCGCCCGGGCCCTGCTCACCGACCCCGCCGTACTCGTCCTGGACGACGCCACCTCCGCCCTCGACGCCCGCGTCGAAGCGGAGATCCACGCCGGCCTGGGGGAGGCCGGCCACCGCCGCACCACCCTCATCGTCGCCCACCGGGAGTCGACCCTGGAGCTCGCCGACCGCGTCGCCCTGATGGACGGCGGCCGGATCGCCGACATCGGCACCCCCGGCGAACTGCGCGCCCGCTCCGCCCTGTTCCGGTCCCTGCTGTCCACCCTGGGCGACCCCGAAGCAGCCGCGGGCCCCGCCGCCGCACGCACCCCCGGCGTTCCGGCCGGCGGCGTCACCGAGGAACTGTGGCGACGGCCCGACGGGGAAGGCCCCGGCCGCCACGAGGCCACCGCCGCCCGCGCCGCCAACGCCCTCGCCCAAGCGGCCGCCTCCGGCCCCGGCCGGGGCGGACCCGGCAGCGGGGTGCTCGGCTCCGCCCCGCCCGCCCCCGACCTGCTGGCCGCCCTCGCCCGGATCCCGCTGCCCGCCGCCGAGCCCGCCGTCCCGCTCGCCCAGGCCGTCGCCGGAGACCCCGCCTTCCGCCTCGGCTCCCTGCTGCGGCCCTTCCGGATCCCGCTGCTCGGCGGACTCCTGCTGGTGGCCGCCGACGCGCTCGCGCAGATCGCCGTACCCGTACTCGTCCGGCACGGAGTCGACAGCGGGGTCACCGGCCAGGCGCGGGGGGTCCTGTTCGCGGCCGCCGCCGCGGCGGCCGCGGTCGTCGCCGTGAACTGGCTCCTCGGCATCGCCCAGGTCCGCACCACCGGGCGCACCGGCGAGCGGCTCCTCTACACCCTCCGGGTCAAGACGTACGCCCAGCTACAGCGGCTCGGCCTCGACTTCTACGAACGGGAACTCGCGGGCCGGATCATGACCCGGATGACCACCGACGTGGACGCCGTGTCGAACTTCCTCCAGACCGGCCTCATCACGGCCGTCGTCAGCCTGCTGACGGTCCTCGGAGTCCTGGTGTCCCTGCTGGTCATCGACGCACAGCTGGCGCTGGTCCTGCTGGCCGCCCTGCCCCCGCTGATCGCGGCGACCGCCCTGTTCCGGCACTACTCGGTCCCCGCCTACCTGGAGGCCCGCGAGCTGATCAGCGCGGTCAACGCCTGCCTCCAGGAGAACGTCGGAGCCCTCCGGGTCACCCAGGCGTTCCGCCGCGAGGAGCGCAACGCCGAGGACTTCGCGGCCCTCGCCCGGGCGTTCGGCGAGTCCCGGCTGCGCGCGCAGCGGTACATGGGCACCTTCTTCCCCTTCGTCGAGTTCCTCGGCACCCTCTCCACGGCCGCCGTCCTCGCCGTCGGAGCCGGTCAGGTGGCCTCCGGCGGACTGACGGCGGGCACCCTGATCGCGTTCCTGATCTGCGTCGAACTGTTCTTCGCACCGATCCAGCAGCTCTCCCCGGTCTTCGACGGGTACCAACAGGCGGTCGTCGGCATGAACCGCCTGCGCACCCTGATGCGCACCCCCGCCGGCACCCCGCCGGCCGGCGAGCCGAGACCCGTGGGGGCCCTGCGCGGGGAGATCGAGTTCGACGACGTGTCGTTCCACTACGCGGGCGGGGCCGGCCGGGACGTGCTGCACGGCATCCGGCTGCGCATCGCCGCCGGCGAGACCGTCGCCCTCGTCGGCACCACCGGCGCGGGCAAGTCCACCGTGGTCAAACTCCTCGCCCGGTTCTACGACCCGGCCACCGGAGCCGTCCGCGTCGACGGCCACGACCTGCGCGACCTCGACCTGACCGGCTACCGGCGCCGGCTGGGCATCGTCCCGCAGGAGCCGCACCTGTTCGGCCACACCGTCCGCGACGCCATCGCCTACGGACGCCCGGACGCCACCGACGCGGAGGTGGAAGCGGCCGCCCGGGCCGTCGGCGCCCACGAGACGGTGGCCGGACTCGCCCACGGCTACCTCACCCGGATCGGGGAACGCGGCCGGGGCCTGTCCGCCGGCCAACGCCAGCTGCTGGCCCTCGCCCGGGCCGAACTCGTCGACCCCGACGTCCTGTTGCTCGACGAGGCGACCGCCTCGCTCGACCTCGCCACGGAACGGCGGGTCACCGCCGCCGTCGAGGCCCTCACCCGGCGGCGCACCACCGTCGTCGTCGCCCACCGCCTCACCACGGCCGCCCGCGCCGACCGGGTCGTGGTCCTCGACGCCGGGACCGTCGTCGAAACGGGCACCCACACCGAACTGCTCGCCGCACAGGGGCCGTACCGGCGCCTGTGGGACGCCTACCGGCAGGGCGGAACCGACACCGGTTCCCTCCGGGCCGGCACCCTCACCGATCAACTCGTCAACGGGAGTGCACGATGACCGACCACCGCCTGCTCGGACGCACCGGCGTCAAGGTGAGCCCGCTCTGTCTGGGCACCATGATGTTCGGGGCCCGCGGCAACACCGACCACGCCGACAGCGTCCGCATCATCCACCGGGCCCTCGACTCCGGCATCAACTTCGTCGACACCGCCGACGTGTACTCGGCGGGGGAGTCGGAGACCATCGTCGGAAAGGCGCTCGCCGGAGGCCGCCGCGACCGGGTGGTGCTGGCCACCAAGTTCCACGGCAGCCTCGGCGAGGACCCCAACGAACGCGGCAACAGCCGCCGTTGGATCATCCGCGAGGTCGAGAACAGCCTCCGCCGCCTCGGCACCGACTGGATCGACCTCTACCAGGTGCACCGGCCCGAGCCGGAGACCGACTTCGACGAGACGCTCGGCGCCCTCAGCGACCTCGTCCACCAGGGCAAGATCCGCTACATCGGCACCTCCACCTTCGAACCGTCCGCGATCGTCGAGGGCCAGTGGATCTCCGAACGCCGCGGCCGCGAACGCGTGGTGACCGAGCAGCCCCCGTACTCGCTGCTCGCGCGCGGCATCGAACGCGAGGTCCTTCCCGTCGCCCAGCGGTACGGGCTCGGCGTGCTCAGCTGGAGCCCCCTCGCCGGCGGCTGGCTGTCCGGCCGCTACCGCAAGGGCGCCGCACAGCCCGCGTCCAGCAGGACCGACCGGCAGGCCGAGCGCTTCGACATCGCGGACCCCGGGAACGCCGCCAAACTCGACGCCGCCGAAGCCCTGGCCCAGCTCGCGGAAGAAGCCGGACTGACCCTGGTCCAACTCGCCCTGGCCTTCGTGCTGGAACACCCCGCCGTCACCTCGGCCATCATCGGGCCGCGCACCTTCGAGCAGCTGGAGAGCCAACTGGGCGCCGACCGGGTGCGGCTGAGCGACGACGTGCTCGACCGCATCGACAAGATCGTCCCGCCGGGCACCAACCTGTCCGCCCGGGACGGCGGTTACCTGCCGCCGGCGCTGTCCGACCCGCGGGCGCGCCGCCGCCCCCGCGGCTGACCGTACTGCCACACCTCGGAATACCGACCTCCGGACCGCTCGCTATCGTGATCCGTCCGGGCTCCCGCGCGGGGACCGCCACGACGACCCGTCGCGGCGGTCCCCGCGCCGCCGTGTCCCCGTGTGCCCGAGTCCGGCGAGGACCGGCAGGGAAGCCGACGCCCGGTACGAAGACGGATGGTGTTCTGTGGAGGGGTCCTTGAACAGGTCAGGTACGGGCGGTGCTCCCACCGCCGCGACCGTGTGCGTCATCGGTGCGGGTCTGTCGGGTCTGGCGGCCGCACACGCGCTCTCGGCCGCGGGAATCGACTTCGTCTGCCTGGAGAAGGCACCCGACGTCGGGGGGATATGGCGCCGGCCGGGAGCCGGCGAGCCGGGCCCCGGATACGAGTCGCTGCACCTGAACACCGCCAAACAGCTCACCGGGTACTCCGGCTTCCCGATGCCGCCCGAACTGCCCCTGTACCCCCGGCACAGCGATGTCGCCGCCTACCTGCGGTCCTTCGCCGAATGGGCCGGGCTGCCGCCCCGCATCGAGCTGCGCACCGAGGTGCTCTCCGTACGCCAAGGAGACGACAAAGACGACAACGTCTGGACCGTCACCAGCCGGGACGCCGGGGGAGGGGTCACGGAGCGGCGCTTCGGGCACGTGGTCGTGGCCTCGGGCCACAACACCGAGCCGTCGCTGCCGGACCCCCTGCCGCCGGGCGCCGGATCCTTCACCGGCAGGATCCTCCATTCCATGGACTACCGGGACGGCGGCGACTTCGCGGGGCAGCGGGTCGTCGTCGTCGGACTGGGGGCGTCGGCCGTCGACATCGCCGCGGACCTGTCCCGGCACGCCGCACGGACCCTGCTGTCCGTCCGCCGGGGACTGCACATCGTGCCCAAGCAGCTCTTCGGCACCTCCGTGGACCTCATCGCCGACGCCCCGTGGTGGAGCGAGATGTCCTTCCCGGAGCAGCGCCGCTTCGTCGAGCAGTCACTGCTCGTGGCGCGCGGGAAGCTGTCGGACTACGGACTGCCGGAGCCCGACCACCCGGTCTTCTCCTCGGCGGTGACCATCTCCGACGAGATCCTCAGCCGGATACGGCACGGAGGGGTGGTCCCGAGGCCCGCGATCGCCTCCCTCGACGGCGGCAAGGTGTCCTTCACCGACGGAACCACCGAGGAGGCGGACGCGATCGTCTACTGCACGGGCTTCCGCATGGCCTTCCCGTTCCTGCCCGCCGGATGTCCCGCGGGCCCGCGGCAGGGTCCCGTCGAGCTGTACGAGCGGGTCGTCGCACCCGACCGGGCCGGCCTGTACTTCGTCGGCCTGATCCGCCCCCACGGCTCCGTCACGCGGCTCGTCGAGGCCCAGTCGCGGTGGGTGGCCCGGATCGTCGCCGGGGAGGTGACCCTGCCCACCCCGGAGGCCATGCGGGAGGAGGTGGACGCGTACCTGAGCGGGATCGAGGCGCGCTACGGGATGACCGAGGGGGCCTGCATCCAGGTCGACGTCGGCCCGTACCTGCGTGAACTGCGCGAGCTGGAAGGGGCGTAGGCCGCACGGCGGCGGACGGCAGTGGAGCGGCCCGGCGGGTTGGCCACCGGGCGGCTCCACCGCCGCCGAGAAGCGTCAGTGGCCGGCTCGCGCCCGCCGCAAGGACGGGCCGGCCGGCGGCCTGACCGCGTACGCCTCCGAGGAGATGTACGCGTTCACCCGCGGCGGCCGGCCCTGCTGGTGCGCCAGCCCCAGGTAGGCGATCAGCCCGACACCGTCCGTCAGCCGCCGGGAGGTCACCGCCGCCAGCGAGCGGACGAGGGGGGCCGCGTCGATGCCGTGGTGGCCGAGCACGGCCACCGCACGGTCGAGGGCCTCCCCGTCGTGCCGGGCGTAGTCGCGGACCGGTACGTGCAGGGTGAACCCGCCGGGCAGGGCGGTCTCCGTGTCGGTGAAGGCGTGGCAGGTCAGGCCCGGCCGCCGGTCGAGCGGTTCGTCCGCTCCGCCGGGGCCGCCGGTTCCGCGTCCGGAAGCGGTGCGGAAGAAGCGCTCGATCTCCAGGCGTTCGGGGGCGGCGCCCGTGCGGGACAGGCCGGGGGCCTCCGCGGCCGAGAGGCCGTCGTGCGCGAGGTAGACCTTCACCCGCGGCTCGTCCCAGTCACCCAGGTCCAGGGCGAAGAAGAGGTGGCGGTCGCCCGGGGGGAGGGCCTCGAACGCCTCCCGGTGGCCGAGCCGGCGCAGCGCCTCGCGCACCGTCGCGGCGGAACGTTCCTGCCCCGATGCCGCGGGGTTCAGGTACACCTTGACCTTGGGCACGCCGCCGGGGAGCAACTCCAGCGCGCACCACAGCGCCAGCGGGCCCTGGGGGTCCGCGGGGAAGAAGAGGTCCTCCAGGACGTCCAGCCGCATGGTGTCGAATCCCCAGCGCCGCGCCGCCCCGCGCACGGCCCGCAGGCCGGCGCGGCCGTTCTCCGCCAGGCTGCCGGCCCCGTACCCCGGCTCCAGCAGCACGCGCAGGACCGGCTCCGCGCCGGGTGCGAAGGAGAGCGAGTACTCCACCGGCGTGTGGTCGTCCGAGAGGAAGGTGTCGGCGGGCGGCAGGCCGAGGGGCCGTCCGGCGGCGGAGCCCAGCAGGGCGAGCAGGGTCCGTGCGTACTCCGCGGAGTCGGCCCCGCCCAGCCCCACGGCCTCGCACAACCGCAGCACCTGTCTCGCCGCATGACCGCCGAGTGATTCTCCATCAGACGTATGCGGAACCGAGAGCGGAGATGTGGACTCCGCCGCTCCCGTCATGGACGGGAGCGGCCGCGCCGGAGACCGCCGGGCGGGGCGTGCGCTGAACGGGCCCACCCCGGTGCGCTGTTGCATGACAGTGGCGGCGGCGGACATGTGATCCACGGCACTCCTTCACCTCGCGTAGCAGAAACAAAGCTGCTGACTACCCGCGAAGCGGAACCATCATGCGGTGGTGATCGGTCACTCGGAGTTTGGCTGGATCACTTGGTCAGCCAGTTCAGGAACTGGCTCCACATGCCGCCGCGTTCCCGTCCGCGGCCCGAGCCCGCCGTCCCGCCCGACTCGGCCGAGGGGGTACCCGGGTGCTCGTGCGGAGCCGCCCGGCCCGCCGTCCTGACGGGGGTGAACCGGGTGGGCAGCGTGACGAGACCCCGGTTGAAGGGGCCGGGCCGCCAGACGAGACTGTCCTCGGGCACGGCGAGTTCGATGTCGGGGAGCTGGTTGAGGAGGTTCTCCACGGCGGTCACGGTGATCTGCCGGGCGGGCTCCTTCGACGGGCAGGCGTGCGGTCCCGCGCTCCACGACAGGTGGGCCCGGTTGCTGCCGGCCTGACGTGCGGCCGTCAGCGCCGGCCCGGTGTTGGCGGCCGCGAAACTCACCAGCACCAGATCGCCCGCGCGCAGCTTCTCCCCGGCGAACTCCATGTCGGACGCCGGGTAGTGCGGCGCGTAGTTCGACATCGGCGGGTTGTCCCACAGCGTGTCGTCGAGGGCCTCGTCGATCAGCCCGCCCCCGTCGGCGTACCGGTCGTCGGTGAGCAGCCGGTGCAGGAGGTTGCCGATGAGATTGCGCAGCGGCTCCGCGCCCGCGCCCAGCAACAGGGCGAGCTGATGGACCATCTCCTCATCGGTGAGGGCGGCCTGATGTTCCATCAGCCACGACGTGACGTCGTCGCCGGGACGGGTCCGCTTGAGCGCGACCAGTTCGCCGACGGCCTGGAACAGCACCTCGGTGGCCCGCTCGGCGTTGACCCCGTCGAACATCCCGGATATGCCGAACAGGACCCGGTCGCCGATCTCCGCGGGGCAGCCGAAGAGTTCGTTGAACACGAACAGCGGCAGCTGCTTGGCGTAGTCGCCGAGCAGGTCGGCCGAACCGCGGTCACCGAACTGGGAGATGAGGTACTCCGAGATCTTCCCGGTGCTCCGGCTCAGTGTGCGCGGGTCGACCCGCGCCATGCTGTCGGTGACGGCCTGGCGCAGCCGCAAGTGCTCGGCGCCGTCCGTGAACATGCAGTTGGGGCGGTACGCGAGCAGCGGGGTGACCGGGCTGTCCGCCGGCACCCGGCCCTCGCCGAGGTCCCGCCAGCGCCGCGCGTCCTTGCGGAAGGACCCGGAGTCCTGAAGGAGTTGCAGCGCCGCCGAGTAGTCGGTGACGAGGGTGGCCTCCACCCCCGGAGCGAGCTCCACGGGCGCGGCCGGGCCGTAGTGCCGCAGGTAGGCGTAGTACGCCTGCGGGTCGGCCGCGAACCCCGGTCCGTGCAACGGCACCCGGCCGCCGGTCATGTGGGCGGGGCACCCGGGCGGGGGCACGGGTGCGGTGGGGGTGGGTCGAGCGTTCATTCCTGCTCCTAGTGAGCGCGGTCCAGCAAGTAGCGGACGAGTGTGATCAGTGCGGCGGCGGACGATTTCTCGTCGCGCGCGTCACAGGTGACGACCGGAGTGTCGGGGAGCAGGTCCAGCGCCTCGCGCAGCGCCCGCTCCTCGTGGCCCGGCGTGCCGTCGAAGCGGTTGATGGCGATCGCGTAGTCGAGCCCGTAGTGCTCGATCAGGTCGATGACGGCGAAGGAGTCCGCGAGCCGTTCGGGATCCACGAGGACCAGGGCCCCGAGGGCGCCGCGCGCCATGTCCTCCCACATCTGCACGAAGCGCTGCTGGCCGGGTGTCCCGAACAGGTACAGCACCACGCGTTCGCTGATGGTCAGGCGGCCGAAGTCCATGGCCACCGTCGTGGTGGTCTTGCTCCGGACCCCCTTGAGGTCGTCGAACGACTCGCCGGCGCGCGTCATCGTCTCCTCGGTGGACAGCGGGGGGATCTCCGATATCGCACCGATGAAGGTGGTCTTGCCCACGGCGAAGTGACCGACCACGAGGATCTTCACGGCGGTCTGCGTCGCTCCGGCGCGAACGTACGCCTGCTCAGCCAAACTTGGTGCGGAGCCCATTCAGCACCTCCTCCAGGATGTGCCGGTCCGTGAGCGGGGCGCGCTGCACGGGAGGTCGGGTGATGAGGTAGCCGCCCTCGGTGAGGGCGGAGAGGAGGATCTTCACCACGCCCATGGGCAGCCGTGTGTGCCCCGCGATCTCGGCGACCGAGAGGTAGCCGGCGGTGCACAGGTCCAGCAGGCCCTGCTCCTCGGGGGACAGCTGGGTCGGACGCTGCTGCTGGTCGCCCGCCGCGGTGACCAGGGTGATCAGGGACAGCTTCGCCTCGTCGGGCAGGCCGCGTCCCTTGGTGATGACATAGGGACGTACTAAATCCGCCTCGGGCTCCAGTCCGTCGAACCCGGTCATGACCGGGCGCCGAGGTTCTCGCGCGGCGGTGTCGTCAGCGCCTTGCCGAGCTGGCCGACGAGCTGCTGCATCCGGAAGGTGATGTCCTGCATGTCCACGTCCGGCGAGGCCGAGACGCCGAGGTACGCGCCCTCCCCGGCGGAGATCAGGAAGACCCAGCCGCCGTCGAACTCGACCAGCGTCTGCCGCCACCGCATGTGGCCCGCCTCGATGAAGAACCCGAGCGAGCGGCTGAGCGACTGCACGCCGCTCATCGCGGCGGCGACCGTGTCCGCGCCGTCCTTGTCGAAGTCCCTGGTCCTGGCCATCAGCAGCCCGTCGGCGGAGACCAGGACCGCGTGCAGCGCCCCGGGTATCTCCAAGGCGCTGTCAAGCATCCATGACAGATCGTTGTTCACGAGAACTCATGCCCTTCGCTGCTCGCATCACGTGTGCTGCTCGATTGACCCGCCGCGTCCGCGGGCGTCGTCCTGCCGGACAGCGTGCCCCGCTGGAAGGCCCCCATGATCGCCGCGGCCTCCGCGTCGGAACGGCCCGCCGACGGCGTGCCCGACGCGGTTCCGGGCACGATCGCCATCGGCCGCTTGCGGCTGCGCCGCGGCAGGCCGTCGACCGTCGAGGACGTGCTCACCGCCGCTTCGGGACCGCCGGAGAGCGTGGCGGAGCCGGAGACCGGCGGGGCCGGCGACCTGCGCTCCGGCATGCCGGTGAGCAGCTCGTGCGGCAGGAGGAGGACCGCGCGGACGCCTCCGTACGGTGAGCTGGAGTCCACGGACACTTCGAAGCCGAAGCGCTCGGAGAGCACGCCGATCACCGCGAAGCCGAACTGCGGGGGGCTGCCCAGTCCGGAGACCCCGGAGACCCGCTCGGTCGACAGGAGCTTCGTGGCCCGGGACCTCTCCTCGTCGTTCATGCCGACACCGGCGTCGTCGACGACGATGCAGATTCCCTTGGGGACGGTCCGGATGTTGATTTCGACCACGGTGTCCGGGCTGGAATAGCTGGTGGCGTTGTCGAGCAGCTCGGCGAGAGCCAGTGCCACGGGTTCGACGGCCCGGTTCGTGATGCCGAAGTCGACCTGCGAAAGGATTTCGACCCGCCGGAAGTGCCGGATCCTGCCCTGCGCACTGCGGACCACGTCATAAACCGAGGCGACCTCGCGCTGCCGGCCCAGCCAGCCGTCGCACAGCACGGCGATGGACTGCGCGCGCCGACCGAACTGAGAGTTCGTGTGGTCGATCTCCAGGAGGTCCTGGAGAATGAGGGACTCGCCGTACTTGTTCTGCAGCCCGGAGAGGACCGACTGCTGTTCGGCGGCCAGGCCCTGGAGTGTCCGCATCGCGGACTTCAGGACCGATTTGGTCGCGTCCTGGGCCTGTTCCTTCTCGGCCTGGACGGATGCCGAGAAGCTGTTCTCCAATGCTGCGTAGTGCGTTCTCATCTCGGCGATCTCGTGCCGCAGGTCCCGGGCCGCCCGGCGTTGGCGAACAATGACGGCGACCGCGCCGACGACGGCGGCGAGAAGGGCCCAGAGCACTGGGTTCTGTATGTAATACGTCATAAGACTCTCTTCAGGCGACTGACGGCCAGTTGCTGAATTCCGTCAATGCGGGTGGACCGGCGGACCGTCCGTACCGGGGGCACCGACCGGAAGGTCGCCGTGGTCGGAGATGTCGTTTTGCGCCCATCCGCCGCTCCGCAAGCGCGATGATCGTATCACTGGGTGTCAGTAGGTGACCGACCGTCACCATGGGGCTTGCTGAGGCCCATTGGCCCGATCCGGCAGGCTCCGCCGGATGTCAATGCAGTACGGGACGAACTTCTCTCAACCGAAGTTCCGCCCGGCCCGGCGCGGTGTCCGATAAAGGTCATCTACGGCTTTCGGTGCTCGGTGGCGGCCCGGCGATCCGCACGGTGCGAGTTCGTCGGCATTCGTGGATGGCCGGGAATTGCCGTCGTGTATCCCTGCGTACCGACCGGATGGTGGGACGAACGCGGTGCGACTTCGCGCAGCGTCGAGCGAAAGGCGGGCCGTCGTCACCGGATCGCCGCCGCGCCCCGATGGGCGGCGCCCCCGGAAGGCGAGAGCCCGCCGGGAAATTCCGAGCCCGCCGTCCCCCGCGGTGACAGGATGCCGCGCAGGCGGGAGGTGCCCGCCGAGGGGCGGGCGGTGGGCATGCTGGACGGGCTGGACGCAGTGGACTGGAAGGCACTGGAGACGGTGCAGCCCGACCGGCCGGCGACCGAGGTACCGAAGGCGCTCCGCCGCCTCGGCCGGGAGGACGCCGCCACCCGGCCGAAGGCGGTGGAGCGGGCCTGCGTCGATCTGCAGGACCTCCTCCTGGGCTGGAAGCAGATCACCAGCGCGGCCACGGCGGCGCTGCCCTTCCTCGTGGACCTCGTCCTCGCCCCGGACGGGGCCGCCCGCCCGGACCTGGTCGACCTCCTCGTGTACCTGGCCGAGAACGCCGGGAGCGCCGAGAACGCCGAGAACGCCGAGGACGCCGAGAACGCCGGGGCCGCCGACACCGGGGCCGGTGACCCGGCGTCGGTGGACCCGGGCTGGGGCGCCGCCTGGCGCACGCAGGGGCCCCGCCTGCACGGGCTGCTCCGGGACGCGGATCCCGCGATCCGGCGGTCCGCGCTCCAGCTGTTCGCCGGCCGGACCGGTCTCCTCCTCGACCGGTGGCGCGAGGAGACGGACCCCGCCGTCCGCGTGGCCGTACTGCTGAGCCTGGGCGAGGCCGCGGCCGCCGAGGACCCCGCGCACGCCGTCGTCACCGAGGTGCGGGCCCTGCTGGACCGCGTCTTCCGGGCCGAGGACCGGGTGATGCGGGTCGCGGCCGTCGTCGCGACGGCGCACCTGGACGCCCGGTCGCCACAGCGCGCCTACCCCGTCCTCCTCGACGCCCTCACCGACCCCGCGCTCGCCCCGGCCTTCGAGGCGGTCTGGTACCTCCGGGACTGCGAGTACCCGTACCACCGGGACGACGTCGCAGCCCGGGTGGACCACCTGCTGGAGCCCGACACGCCCGCACGGGCCCGGTTCGTGACCGACCTCGCGGCGGCCGGGAACCGGACGGGCGACGCGGGGCTGCGCCGGTGCGCGCTGGACCTCGGGTGGCGGCTGCTGGTGGACCGGCCGTCAGCCGCCGACGCCCTGCTGCCGGTGGCGGCCGCGCTGCTGGACGACCCGGACGACGGCGTGCGCTACAGGGCGGCGCACCTGATGGCGGTGCTCGGCCGCCGCGCGGCCCCGCACGCCGACCGGCTCGCCGGCCTCCTCGACGACCCCGGGGAGGCGGAGTACTTCGACGGCACCGTCGGCGGCCACGCCCGGTGGGCGCTGACCAGGATCGGGGACCCGCGCGCCCTGCCGGACCTCGTCGAGCGGCTCGTCGCCCCGTACCGCGACCTGCCGGGCAGGGGCTACGCCCCGGCCGACCCGCGGCAGCCGGACGTCGCCGACGTGCTCCGGCCCCTGCGCGAACACGCCGCGCTGCTGCTGCCCGCGGTGCGCGAGGCCCTGCGCGACGAGATCGCGCGCGGCGGATGGCTGGTCACGGACCTGCGGGAGGTGCTCCTGGCGTGGGGGGAGGACCCGCTGCTCCCCGGGGAGACGATCCCGTACCCGCAGTGGGCCCCGCCGCCGATGGAGCGGGAGCGGGCGGAGGCGACGGTACTGGCGTTCGCCGTGGGCGGGGAACCGCTCGACTGGACGTTCGCCCACGCCCTGGCCGCGCTCGACCGGCACGACCCCCTCGCCCCGCCGGTCCGCGCGGCGCTGGAGGCGCTGACCGCCGGGGACCGCAGGGTGTCGCGGTACGGCGACTACCGGGCCATCCTGGAGGACGAGGAACTGCGCGCCCGTATCGGGGCGACGCTCACGGGCGGCACCGCGGCCATGCGGCCAGGCGCTACCGCGGACCGGCGGCACCGCGGACCGGGCCCCGCGGACCGCGGATGAAATGATGGCGCCGTGCCAGCCATCGGAACGACCGCCATCGTGATCGAACTCCCCACCGCGAACGTGCTGTTGGAAGCGGCCCGGCAGGTGAACCCGGCCCTGGTCCGGCCGGGCCTGCCCGCTCACGTGACCCTCCTCTACCCGTTCGTGCCCGCCGCGGAACTCGGCGACGACACGGACGGGGCGGTCCACCGGCTGGCCGGCCCGCTCCCGCCGACGGACGTCGTGCTGCGCCGGACGGTGACGGCTCCGGGTTTCGTCGCGGTCGACGCCGCCGAACTCGGCCCGGCCGTCCGGACGTTCCACGACGCCTGGCCGCACCTGCGCCCCTACGGCGGCCGGTTCGGGGAATCCCCGTTGGCCCACGTCACCGTGGCACTGGGCGGGGACGACGTGGAAGCCCGGCAGGTGAGCGACCGGCTCGGCCGCCTCCTTCCCCTCCGGGCCCGGGCGGAGGCGGCCCACGTCGTCGTCCTGACCGACCGGGGCTGGCGGCGCAGGCTCTCCGCGCCGTTCTCCTGACCGCCCCGGCCGGTCCGCCGGACGCGTCGACCGCCTGCCGGGGCGCGGTACCGCGGGGGCGGGCGCGCGGCCCGCTCCCGATCAGGGGCGGGTGGCACCCAGGAGCAGGGCGAGCGCGGTCTCCCGCAGACGGGCGTCGGCCCCGGCCGTACGGCGGCCGGTGATCCCGGAGCGGAACAGGGACGACCCCTCCATCAGCATGACGAACACCTCCGCCCGGTCGTGGGCCTCGGCCGCGCTCAGGTCCGGCGCGTGCTCCCGGACGAACGCCGCCACGTGCGCGGCGTACTGGCCGTAGAACGCACGGACCGCCGCGGCCGCCTCCTCGTCGTGCGCGGCCAGCGCCCACACCTCGGTGAACAGCCGTACCAGGCGCGGATCGTCGTGGTCGGACAGGACGCCGTCGAGGAGGGCCCCGTGGCCGGCGCCGTCCGCGCTCGCGAGGGCGAGGCCCGTGACCCGCTCAAGGGAGGAGGCGAGGACCCGGTCGAGGAGCGCCGACAGGAGGGCGGAACGGGCCGGGAAGTAGTACTGGAGGTGACCCAGCCGGACACCGGCCTCCTCGGCGACGGCCCGCAGGGTGAGTTCGGCCCCTCCGGAAGAGGTGAGGACGCGCTCGGCCGCGTCGAGGAGGGCCGTACGCCGCTCCCGGCCCTTGGGCGTCGGCCCCGCCGCGGCGCTCATGCGGCGGCCCCGGCCCGGCCGCGGTCCGGACCGAAGGCGTCGCCCTCCGCGTCGAAGGCGAGGCCGACACCGTGCGCGGCGAGCAGCTCGACCGCGCGGGCCGGATCCGGATGCTGCTCCGGGAAGACCACGCCCCGGGGAGCGGGGGAACCGTCGGTGCCCAGGACGCGGCGCAGGCCCAGCACGGCCCCGACGGCCGTCAGGTGGTGCTGCCCGAGCGGGTCGGTGACGGTCGCGGTGCGCGTGCGCCCGCGGTGGGTGACGTCGACGCGCAGCCGGGCCGTTCCGCCGTCGCCCGGCGAGTGCAGCAAGGCCCGGCGCGCCGGCGCCCAGCGCTCCCCGCCGGCCCAGCGGAAGAATCCCGTACCCCGCAGCGCGAGGAGCGCCCTGGTCGCGGCCGGGGAGCTGAACCCGATGCGGGTGGCCGCGGTGGTGGTGCCGAGGGTCAGCGGCAGGGTGAACTGCTCCGGGGTGTCGATGCGCGCGACCCGTACGGGCGCTCCGCCGATGCGGACCGTACGGGCCTCCGTCATCGGGGAGGCGAGCCGGCGCCTCCCGCCGTCCACCACCTCGAACGCCACGCCCAGCCGGTCCATGAACTCGACGGAATCCGCCCCGGCCCGGTCGGCCATGTCCCAGCGCACCGCGATCTCGACCCGTTCGGCGCCGCCCAGGTCCCCGGCCAGCGCGGCGGCCACCAGGCTGCTGACCCCGCCCATCCAGGCGGAGGACAGCAGCACCGGCGCGGCCGGCCGCAGCAGCGCGGCGACGGTGACGGCCCGCTGCATCCGGCCCGTCCACCGGGTGATGTCGACGTAGGGCACGCCACCGGCCGCGGCGGCGTGCAGCACCCGGTCGTCGGGGTCGTTGACCGAGCCGACGACGGCCCGGACGGCCGCCCGGAAGGGAGCGGGGTCCGCCAGGTCCCAGGCGCGCACCTCGCCCCCGACCTCGGCGGCCAGTGCCCTGCCGCGGTCGGGGTTGCGGCCGGTGAGCAGGGTCGGGGTGTCCACGGCCAGGATGCGGGCGATCTCGGCGCCCACGGTGCCGTAGCCGCCGGTGATCAGGACGGGGCCGGAGGGGTCCGGGCGCAGCTCGTCGATCGGTTCGGTGATCATGAGCCACACTCTAGGTCAGATGACCTAAAAATGCGATTCCGGCTGGGCCCGCCAGAAGGCGCACTGGTGGTCCGTCTCGAACGACGTACCCGTACGCGTCGCCCCCGGGGCGAGGGTCAGGACGCTCACGGCACCCGCCCCCGCCGCCGGCGGCCACGCCGCCTGACCCGGTACGACCGGGCTGCCGAAGCGGGCGAAGGCCCCCCAGTAGCGCTTCATCGCGGTCGCGAGGGCGACCTGAACCGGCGTCAGCGGCCGTTCCCCCATGGTGAAGTCGTGCAGGTAGGCGAGCTCCGCGCTGTGCGCGTTCGACTGGTCCAGCCCCGGTACCCGCGCCCCCGCGAGCGTGGGCGAGTCCGGGTCGTCGAACTCGTACGCGTACGTCGGCACCTGACCCGCGAACAGCCGAGCCGTCCACGCCGTGTGGCAGGCGAACGTGGAGTCGGTCATCACCGCCGACAGCGCCAGGTAGGGCGAGCCGTGCTCCGACACCGGATAGCGGGCCAGGACCTCCGGCCCCGCCGCCCCGTACCGGGCGAGCACCTGCGCCGCGTACTGCTCCGCCGTCAGGTACGGCTGCGTCAGCGCGACGAAGAACCGGGCCTCCGAACGGGTGCTCCCGATCAGCACCGGCACCTTGTTCCAGGCCCCGCTCCCGATGGCCCGGGCCGGCGCGACCGGCAGCAGCCCGTCACCGGAGGCCGGGCCCGACGTGGGCACCGTACGCGCCGCCTCGACCAGAGCCGGACCCGCGGCGGAGCGCAGGCACGCGGGGACCCCGGCCGGACCGGCGCAGCCCGCCCGCGCGGCGAAGGTCCGCGCCTCCGCCTCCGCCCGCGCGGTGTCCGGCGTACCCAGCAGCGTGCACGGCCCGCTCTGCAACACGGCCCGGTGGAACAGTCCCGCGGCCGACGGCGCCGCCAGCAGGGCGCAGACGGAACCGCTGCCCGCCGACTGCCCGGAGACGGTGACGCTCCCAGGATTCCCGCCGAACGCGCCGATGTTCTCCCGCGTCCAGCGCAGCGCCGCGATCTGGTCCATCAGCCCGAAGGAACCGGAACGGCGCCCGTTCTCGGCGGCCAGCTCGGGCAGGCCCAGATAACCGAGCTGTCCCAGCCGGTAGTTGACGCTGACCACGACGCTCTGCGTGAGCTCGGCCATCGTCCGGCCGCCGAACTGGGTCCCCGTGCCCTGGCTGTACGCACCCCCGTGCATCCAGACCACCACCGGAAGCCGCGCTCCGGGACGGGCGCCACGGGGCCGGTACACGTCCAGGTACAGGCAGTCCTCGCTGACGGCCGCGGGGTCCCGCAGCCCGAACGGTGAGAACTGCAGGCAGGCGGGGGCCTGCCGGACCGCCTCCCGCACCCCCTTCCACCGGGCCGGCGGCTGCGGCGCCCGCAGCCGCGCCGCCCCGACCGGGGGAGCGGCGTACGGGACGCCGAGGAACTCCTGCGCCCCTTCCCGCTCCTGCCCGCGCAGGCCGCCCTGCGCGACGGCCACCACCGGGCGGGAGGATCCGCCCGGCAAGGCGGTGGCCGGGGCCGCCGGGACGAGCAGCGCCGCCAGCGCGAGGGCCGTACCGAACAGGGGTCGTACCGCAGCCGGCCGGAGCAGCCGCTGCCAGGTCCACTTCATGCGTCCGTCCTCCAGGAAGGGCGAAGCGGCCGGGGCGGGGCGCGCCCCGCCCCGGCCGGCGGGTGGGTTACGGGCGGAGCCCGGCGAGCAGGACGGAGGCCACGGCCCGGTCGGCCGGTCCGGCGTTCCAGTCGGGGTTCACGGGACTCACGGCGATCTTGCCCGCGCTCAGGGCCTCCAGGTCACCGCCCTTGGCGGCGGGCCGCAGGGCCACCTTGACCGACACCTTCCACGTGCCGTCGCCGGCATCGGTGTAGTCCGGCTCCAGCACGGTCTGCGGGTCCTGGAAGGTGGTGGCGACCCCGGCGGCCGTGCCCTTGCCCTCCGCTCCGACGACGGGATGGTTGACGTTCAGGCCCACGCCCTCGGGCAGCAGCGGACCGGACCGCGCGCGGGCGCGCAGCCGGTCGATCAGCTTCACGGCGAACTCCATCGTGGGACCCATCGCGTTGACGGTCGTGACCGGGTCGGGCACGGACAGGCCGCCGGTGCTCAGCGCGATGGCCGGAACCCCGGACTCCAGCGCGGTGACGGCGCCGCCGACGGTGCCGGAGTGCGTGGCGAGCCCGGCGACGTTCGGACCGAAGTTCGTACCGGAGACCACCAGGTCCGGGGCGCGGTCCGCGAAGACCTCCGCCAGCCCGAAGGCCACCGAGTCGCCGGGGGAGCCGTCCACGGCCCACACCTTCGGCTCCGGGTGCTTCACCGTGACGGTGGGTGCGTTCGCCATCTTGGTGCCGGCGCCGCTCTGGTTGGTCAGCGGGGCGACGATCGTGACGTCGTGTCCGGCCGCGGTCAGGCGCTCGTACGCCTTGCGGATGCCCGGGGCGTTGTAGCCGTCGTCGTTCGTCAGCAGGATCCGCAGCGGCCCGGCGGGCGCGGCCTGCGGTGAGGCGTTGGCGGGAGCCGTGCCCGCCAGGGCGGGCGCGCACAGCACCAGGGCGGCCAGCGGCAGAACTCGCTTGCGTCTCACGGAGTGCTCCTCAGGAGAAGGGATTGGAGATGCGGGAGGGAACGGCGAGGGCGGGGTGGAGCCGGGCGGTGACCGGCGGGCGGGCGACCCTCGGCGCCCGCCCGCCGGAGCGCGGACCGGCCCGGTCACGTGACCGGGCCGGGGGAGGTCAGCGCACGCTGCGGATCGGGAGGATCGCCAGGGCGCCGATCAGGGACAGGGCCCCGCCGACGAGGAACAGCGGGGTGTAGCCGCCCAGGGCCGTGACCACGGCCGAGGCGACGAAGGGGGCGATGATCTGCGGCCCCGCGTTCGCGATGTTGAGGACGCCCATGTCGCGGGCGGCGTCCTCGGCGCGCGGCAGGACCAGGGTCACGAGGGCGGTGTCGACGGCCATGAAGCAGCCGAACGCGAGCCCGTTGAGGGCGCTGAAGACGAGCATGCCCGTCCACGTCGGGCTGACGACCGGGATCGCCATCACGACGCCCGCCAGCGCCGCGGACACCCCGACGAACACCTTGCGGCGGTTCCACCGGTCGGACAGCAGACCGCCGACGACGGTGGACACGGCCATCGCGACCATCGACACCGGGGTGAGGACGGCCATCGCGGCGGGCGGCGTCAGCCCGGCGGGCAGCGCGATGTGGTCGTCGAGGATGTACAGCTGGTAGCCGACGACGGAGAAGTACCCGAGGACCATCAGGGCCCGGCCGATGAAGGCCCACCGGAAGTCGTGGTGGGCGAGGGCGGAGAGGAAGGCGGCCCACTGGGCCCCCTTCGGCGCGGCCGGCGCGGGGTCCTGCGGCCCGGTGCGCGGGACGTCCCGGCAGAACGTCGTGAGCAGCACGGCGGCCAGGGCGACGATCGCGCCGAAGACGAGGTATCCGGTGCGCAGGTGCTCGGCGGTCCCGGACGCGACGAGGACGCCGACCGTGCCGCCGATCGGCAGCCCGAGCCCCACCAGCGCGGACGCGGTGCCGCGTCGGACCGCGGGGACCCGGTCGGGCACGATGGCGGTGACGGCGGCCTGGTAGACGTTCATGGTGGCCTGGACCAGGCACCAGCCGATGCCCACGAGCAGGGCCGTCGTCACGCTCCCCAGGAAGGCGAGGCCTGCGAGGGAGCCGAGGGCGCCGCCCAGCACCCACGGACCGCGGCGCCCGCTGCGGTCGGAGAGCGCGCCCGCGATCGGGTTGAAGGCGGTCGCGAAGATGGCGCTGATCCCGCCGATCAGGCCCAGGACGGCGACCTTGTCGTCGGGGGCGATCGCGGCGATCTGGGTGGGCAGGAGTACGGAACCCACTCCCATGTAGACCGCCATCATCGCGGAGTTGGCGACCAGCAGCAGGGGCAGCAGCGCGCGCTGGCGAGGTGGTTCCGCGGCTGCGGGGGCGAGCGGGCCGGCGACTTCGTTCGTGGCCATGACGACTCCTCGGGGGACGGTGCGGGGAGGTGACGAGCAGCGGTCGAGCGTGGGGGAGGGGCGCCGCGGGGCGGCAGCGGGGCGGCGGGCGGCGGGGCAGGGGTGTTGCCGGGAGCCGCGGGCCGATGAACCCGTTCACATGATGTTGTTACACGTGTCACCAACGGCGCTGGACACTGTGTAGCACCCATTTGGAGGCTCCGCCAGGCCCTGTGGACCGACGTTGTGCAGATCGTGACCGGGCGGAGACCCGTCATGCCGTACCGGATGCCATGACGTGTAACCGGTCGGTCCAGGCCGCCTGGCGCGCCGGACGGGCCGGAAACCCTCTTGCCCTTGTGGTGGCGTTGGCGCATCGGCCATACTCCGTGCCGCGCAGCAATCGGTCCGTGGCCGTCCGTGGCCGTCCTCGTCCGTGGCCGTCCCGTCTGTGGCCGTCCCCGTCCGTGGCCGCCGTGGCTGTTCCGTTCGCGCCCACCCATCCCCAGTGGTGTGCTCCCGGCCGTCTCCCCCTGCGTGCCCGCTCCGTCGGGATCGCTGCCCCGCGCACCGCATCCCCGCGGTGGCCGTGCGTCACCCCCTCGCGCCCCGCCCCCGCCCCCGCTCCTGCCTCGCCGCTCCCGCGACTGCCCCGCGTTCCTTCCCGCCCGGGCAGCTGACCGTGAAAGGCCCGCCATGCAGCACTCGCCGTCGCACCCCGTCATGCCCCCGCCCCACCCGGCGCGGCCACCCCGGCACCGGTTGCCGGCGCCCCCGCCCCGGCACGCGCTCGTCAGCGGGGTGGCCCTGCTGCTCGCGTCGGTGGCTACCGCGCTGTGGCTGCGCGTCGACCCGCGCCCCTTCTTCCAGGGGATGGACGACCGCTGGGCCGCCTCCGTCGGTGCGGCCTCGGGCGAAAGGTCGGCCGAGGGGTTGCTCCTCGTCCTCGACCGGCTCGGCGGCCCCCTCGGGCTGGTGCTCCCCCTGGCCCTGATCGGCTGCCTCTGCGTCTACGGGCGCTGGCGGTCGGGGCTGTTCGTCTTCTGCGTCTCCGTCGTCGCCAACGTGCTCGTGGTGCTGCCGCTCAAGCAGCTGGCCGACCGGCCGCGCCCGCCGCACCCGTGGGTCCTGGTCAACGACGGCTCGTACCCCTCCGGCCAGGTGTTCAGCGCCGTGACCTTGGTGTTCGTCGTGGCCGTGGTGGTGTTCCCGGGCCGCGCGCGGCGCTGGTGGTGGCCGGTCGCGGGGGCGTACGTGCTCTCGATGATGGGGAGCCGGACCTGGCTGCACGCCCAGTGGCTCAGCGACACGTTCGCCGGGGTGCTGCTCGGCGCGGGGGCCTGTCTGGTGCTGTGGCGCGCCTTCGCGCCGATGCTGGAGACGGAGGCGGAGCGCATGGCCTCGGACAGCCTCTGGCTGTGACCGGACGGCCGGAGGGCTCGCGGCCCGGCATGTAGCGAATCATTGACGTTCGCAAAAGATGCGACATAGTCTCGGTGGTGTCGGCGCGCATCCGGGCGCGCGGGCAGGAAGGATCGGCTCATGGCTCACTCCCCAGGCCGGGACCACGTGGTGGTGGACCTCCCCGCGGGGCGCCTCCGCGGCGCGACCGAAGACGGGCTCACCGTCTTCCGGGCCGTCCCCTATGCCGCACCGCCCGTCGGTGACCTGCGCTGGAGGCCCGCGCGGCCGCACCCCGGCTGGGCGGGGACGCGGGACGCCACCGCCGACGGCCCCAGCGCGCCGCAGCCGTACCGGGAGGGCGGGGACCCGGTGCTCGGCGGCCACGGCTCGCCGCCCTTCGACGAGGACTGCCTGACCCTCAACGTCTGGACGCCCGCCGCCGACGGCGCCCGCCGGCCGGTGCTCGTCTGGATCCACGGCGGCGGCTTCGTCTCCGGTTCCGGGTCGCTGCCCGGGTACTCCGGGGCCACCTTCGCCCGGGACGGGGACCTCGTCGTCGTGAGCGTCAACTACCGGATCGGGCCGCTCGGTTACCTCTCCTTCGCGGACGAGGGCGAGGGCGGGGGCGACGGTGAGGAGGAAGGCGGGGGCGCCGCGCCCGCCGACGGCGCCCCGGCGGTGGGCCGGGCCGGCAACCCCTGGCTCACCGACCAGCTCCGCGCCCTGTACTGGGTGCGGGAGAACATCGCCTCCTTCGGCGGCGACCCCGACCTCGTCACGGTCGCGGGCCAGTCGGGCGGCGCGGTGTCCACCGCCGCCCTCGCCGGCCACCCCGAGACCCGGGGCCTGATCAAGCGGGTGATCCTGCAGAGCCCGCCCCTCGGGCTGGACTTCCCCATGCCCGACACCTACCAGGAGCGCGTCACCGCCTACCTGGAGCTCGCCGGAGCCAAGACCGTGGCCGAACTCCGCGCGCTGGACTGGCCGGAGCTGATCGGCGCGGGCCTCGGACTCTTCGCCCGGACGACGCGGTGGGGGTACTGGCCGACCCCGTTCCTCCCCGTGATCGACGGAGTCACCCTGAGCCGCCATCCGGCCGGGACCCTGACGCACGGCGCGGCGACCGGCATCGACGTCATGATCGGTTGGACCCGCGAGGAGGCCAACTTCGGCTTCGCCCTCGACGACGGCTACGCCACCGCGACCCGCGAGCGGGTGACCGAGCGGATCGCGGAGACGTTCGGCGCCGCCCGCGCCCCCGAGGTGTACGCCGCGTACGAGCGCGCCCGGCCCGGTGCCCGCCCGGCCGACGTCCTCATGGACCTCGTCACGGACGAGCTCTTCCGTGTTCCCGCCCTGCGGCTGGCCGAAGCGAGGGCCGAGGCCGGCCACCCGGTGTGGGCCTACCAGTTCGACCTGCCCACGCCCGCCCACGACGGCCGGCTCGGCGCCGCCCACTGCCTGGAACTCCCCTTCGTCTTCGCCAACTTCGACCAGTGGGCACACGCCCCCTTCCTGGCCGGACTGGCCCCCGCCGTCCGCGACGGACTCGCCACCGCCATGCACCGGGCCTGGATCGCCTTCGTCCGCACGGGCGACCCGAACCACGCCGGACTGCCGCGGTGGGACCCGTACGAGCGGGGGGAGCGCACCACGATGCGCTTCGACTCGGTCGTGACGGCCCTCGGTGACCTCGCCGGCGCCTCCAGGGTCCTGTACGGGCCCGGGCCCGCGCCCGAGGGGCCCTCCGGCGCCGTGATCTAACTCGTGTAACCTCGGAAGGGCAGGTGCGAACCGACCAGAAGGAACATCGAGGGACGCCATGGCCGAAGACACTCACGTCCCCGCGACCACCACCAGTGCGGACGTCGCGCGCCTGGCCGGAGTCTCGCGCGCCACCGTCTCCTTCGTGCTCAACGACACCCAGGGCCACCGTGTCAGCGCCGCCACCCGTGCGCGCGTGCTCGACGCGGCCCGCCGCCTCGGCTACGTACCGCACGCCGCGGCCCGGTCCCTGCGGGCCGGCCGGAGCAACCTCGTCCTGATGCCCTCCTCGGTCTCGGCGATAGGCCGCCTCGTCAGCGACTGGGTCGACGACCTCCACGGCGAACTCCACCGGCACGGCTACACGTCCGTGCTCCACGCGGGCCGCTTCGCCGACCCCGTCGACGCCGCCCGGGCCTGGGCCGAGCTGCGCCCGGCCGCCGTCGTCGCCCTGGACGGCGACCGGTTCACCCCGCAGGCGGCCGACCTGCTGCGCCGCGCCGGAGTGCGCGGGCTGCTGGCCTTCGCCGCGCGTCCCGTCGAGGGCGTGCACACCGTCGGCTTCGACCACGCCGACATCGGCGCCACCGCGGCCGGGCACCTCATCGCGGGCGGCCGCACCAGGATCGGCGTGGTCATGCCGCAGGAGCGCGGGCTCGCCACGCTGGCGCGGCCGCGCCTGGCGGGCGCCGAATCGGTCGCCGCCCGCAACATGGCCACCGTCACCCCGCTCGAACTGTCCTACACGCGCGAATCCGCGACCGCCCTCGCCCGGCGGTGGCCGGACCTCGGCCTCGACGCCGTGTTCGCCTACAACGACGAGTACGCCGCCCTGCTGCTGCACGCCTTCCGGGCCGAGGGCATCGCCGTACCGGAGCAGGTGGCCGTCGTCGGCTCCGACGACCTGGTCCTCTCCGCGTTCCAGCAGCCCGCGCTCACGACGGTCCGCCTGGAGCTGCCGTCGCCCGCGCGGATCGCGGACTCCCTGCACGAACTGATCACCACGGGGGCGGCGCAGCCGCTGCCGTCCGTCGAGTCCGTACTCGTCCACCGCGAGAGCTCCTGACGGACGGGCACGATCCCCGGAGGACGGGCGGGACCCCCACCGGGTCCCGCCCGTCCCGTCAGTGCTGCGGGGCGGGCTCGGGGGTGCCCACGGCCGCCCCCCGGCGGTCGTGGACCCGTACGCGCTCCCGGTGGAGCGCGGGTCCGCACAGCCACCACGCCAGCAGTCCGGCGCCCGCGCCGGCGGCCGCACCGGCCACGGTGTCGCTCAGCCAGTGCGCGTGCAGCCAGGTGCGGCTCCACATCATGGTCAGCGTGAAGACCGCTCCGGCCACCCACCACCCCCGCCGCCGGGCGGCCGGCACCAGCAGTACGCCGACCAGCACCACCAGCAGCGCCGCCGAGGCGGCGTGGCCGGACGGGAAGGAGCCGTGGTCGACGCGGACCATCGGGTTCGCCGGCCGCGGCCGGTCCACCAGGTGCTTGAGCCCCTGGACGACGAGCGTGCTGGCGCCGAGGTAGGTGCCGAGGAAGAACCCCGCGGACACCCAGCGCCGGCGCACGAGCAACAGGAGGAGCAGGCCGAGCGGGACGACGGCGCCGGGCGGCCCGCCGAACCAGTTCAGGGCGGCCGCGACGGCGGCGTACGGCCCCTCGTGCGGGCCGCCCATCCAGCGCAGCCAGCGCTCGTCCAGGCCCTGGAAGGGCGGGTTCACGACGTCCGGGCGGACGGCGAGGGCCAGGAGGGCGGCGCCTCCGAGGAACAGGAGACCCGGCGCGAGCGCGCCGCGGCCGCGGGTCGCCCCGGAGTCGCCGGGTCTGCCGGAAGGGGTGGTTGCGGGGTGCGTGGACATGACTGCCTCTCACGGCCGCGGGCGTGCCCGCGGCCGTCTACGGGTGCGAACGGGTGCGGGTGGCGGTGCCGGGGCACGGTTCCGCCGGGCGTGTTGGGGCGCGGCCGCGCCACGCCCCACCACCGGAAGGCGGGGGGTCAGGCGCCCGCGCCGAGGTGGCCGGCCAGGAAGGCGGCGCTCTCGGCGACGATCGCCTCGATGTCCGGCGAGCCGAGGAAGATGTGGTCCGCGCCCTCCACCGGCCGCAGCGTGACCTCGCCCCCGGCGTCCGAGAGCGCACGCGCGAGGGATTCGCTCTGGCTGTAGGGGACCAGCCCGTCCCGGGTGCCGTGGACCAGCAGGAACGGCGGGGGATTCGAGCCCTGGGCGTACGTCACCGGGCTCGCGGCGCGGGCGAGCGCCGGGCGCTCGGCCTCGGTGCCGCCCAGCAGGGCCTCGTACGGGTCCGGGAAGTCCGCTCCGCCCGGCATCGCCGGCATCGGGTGGTCGGCGAGGGCGGGCAGGTCGGAGACCCCGTACCAGTCGACGACGGCCGACACCCCGGTGGCCCCGGAGCCGACCCCGTGCGCGCCCTCCAGGGCGGCGCCGTCGGGGCTGCCCGGGCCGACGAGCCCGGCCAGGGCGGCGAGGTGACCGCCGGCCGACTCACCCCAGACGCCGATCCGGTCCGGGTCGATGCCCAGTGTCCCGGCGTGGGCGCGGACGTAGCGGATCGCCGCCTTCACGTCGTGCAGCTGGGCGGGGAACGGGGCTTCGAGGCTGTGCCGGTAGTCGATGGAGACGAGCGCGAGTCCGGCGCCCAGGACCGCCCCGTGCAGGAGTGCGGCGGGCACGGTCGGCGGCGGGTAGCGGCGGTCGCCCTCCAGCCAGCCGCCGCCGTGGATCCAGACCACCGCGGGGAAGGGGCCCTCGCCCGCGGGCACCCGGACGTCGAGCAGGCGGGGGCGGAAACCCGGCGTGGTGGCGTACGTGACCCCGTCGAAGAACCGCACGCCGTCGGCGCCCGTCATGGGCGGTACGGGGGGCTGGTAGGGCGGGGGCGGCCAGGTCATGTCGGCGATGTCGAACCCGGCGGCGGGAGATTGCGTCATTGAGGCCCTTCCGATGCGGCGCGGCGCGGCCGTGGTGGCCGGCCGGGTCCCGGCGCGGCGCAGGCTTCGGGACGTTTGTCCGAAATGCTTGCGCGGATCGCCGGGGGAGGCATAACGTGTTACACGTGTAATCACAACAGTAGCGACGCATTTCCGCTGACCACAAGCCCATGGGCAGTCCGACTTCCCCGTCGGTTACACGAGCCGCCGCAGTGGGTGCGCCGCCTTCCCCCTCCGGGAGCACGCCATGCTCACCCCCCTCGGCAGGTCCACGTCCCTCGCGGAGCCCCCGCGTCCCGCCGCGCCCGCGCCCCGGCACCCCTCCTCGGCCGGCCGTTTCGTCCACTGGGTCACCGACCCCGTCGCGGCGACCGTCCCGCAGGTCCGGGCCCGGGTCCGGGACGCCCTCGACGACTGGCGGGTGCCGGGGGAGCTGGCCGATGTGCTGCTGCTGGCCGTCAGCGAGCTCGTCGGCAACGTCGTGCGGCACGCGGCCGCCGGACGGATGCGGGTGGGTGTGACCCGGGACGGGGGCTGGATCCGTCTGGAGGTCGCCGACCAGGGCGCGGGCCTGCCCCGGCTGCCCCTTCCGCGGGCGGAGGCCGACCTGGAATCCGAGTACGGCCGCGGACTGCTGATCGTCCAGCTGCTGGCCGCCGAATCCGGCGGCGAACTCTCCGTCGTCGCGGGGGAGTCGGGGAAGTCGGTACGGCTGCGGGTTCCGGCGCCCTGACCGCGGGCGCGGGAGTGCGGGGGACGCGCCGCTGCCTGATCCGATCCGGTCCGGCCCGGCTTCGGCGACCGCCGGGTCCGGGCCGGTGGAGGCCGCCGGCCGCTACGCGCCCCCGCTTCCCCCGTGAGCCGCCCGGAGGGGCAGGCCCCCCGTCGCCCCGTCCGGGCGGCTCGTGATCCGATTCAACCGGAGTGCCGGGTCGGGGACGGGTCGCGGGCGGGGCGGTTCCCGGCGGGGATCCGCTCCACGAGCGCCGCGGCCTCCGCGTCGCGCACCACGAAGTGGACGTCCCACCGGGCGCCGCGCGCCAGCTCGGCCTCCACGGCCGCCCACACCGCCGTCAGGCTCACGCCGGGCGGCAGTCCGCCCCTCCCCGATCCGAGCAGGGGGAAGCACACCGAGCGCAGGGGCGGCGTGTGGCGGTCGTGTTCCTCGGCCAGCAGCGCCAGGGCGCGGGCCGAGGCGCGGGTGACGTCGGCGGGCAGCACGTCGTAGTCGTTGGTCCCGGCGCGGGGCACGGCCAGCGCCGCGTGGTAGATCCGCCGGATCCCCTGGCCTGCCAGGGCTCCGGCGCCGGTCGCGGCCACCGTTCCGGGCAGTACCGGACGTCCCGCGGTGCCGTGCCGGGCCGCCCAGGTGCGCAGTTCTTCCTGGACGGGATCGGCCCGCACGTCCCCGGTGACCCCGCGCACGGCGGCCGCCCGGCGCAGCGAGGCGGAGACCGAGGACTTGTACGGCTCGGGCAGGGCGAAGTAGGTGTTGGTCGGGGAGACGACCACGTCCACGTCACGCAGCAGGTCGACGGGGTGCACGTGCACGGTGAGCAGGGCGGTTCCCGCGCCCGCCCGTACCTCGACGGTCCGGTGGGTGCCCGCGTCCCGGTCCCGGGCCTCCGGGGTGTCGGGGACCGGCTCCTCCGTCGCCAGCTGGACGATGCGCTCGGCGATCTGCCCGAGCACCATCACCTCGTGGTCCTTGCGGAACCGCTCGACGCTGACCCCGTACACCGCGCAGGCGCGGGCCCGGCGCGAGGACGCGGGCCAGTCCCTGGTGCCCTGGGCCAGGCCCAGGGTGTACTCGGCGGCCGTGCGCAGGGTGCCCGCGTCGAGCCGCGCCACGGCCAGGCGCAGGAGCGCCTCGACGGCTCCGTCCGCGGTCCTGGCGGGGACCGAGGCCGCCGCGGACTCCAGCGCGGGCAGCGCGCGCCCGCGCAGGCGGACGAGACCCGCCCGCCGCACCTCCTTCAACTCGGCAAGGACCGCTGCGTGTTCCACGGGTAACGGGGTCATGGGGACACCATGACACCGCGTGTCACACGGCGACAAGGATCGGACCGGCCGGGGCGCGCGGGGGTGCGGTCCTCAGTCCGTCCCCCCGAACGAGATCGCCGAACGCAGCGGAGCCAGCAGGGCGTTGACCGCCTCGACCCCCGCCCGTGAACCGAGGTCCGCGATCCCCTCGGCCGGCAGCGTTTCGAGCGGCTTCCCGCCCTGGCCGTCGAAGCGGTCTCCGAAGAGCACCAGTGCGTGCCGGGGCCGGTTGCGCCGGGACTGCCAGATCAGCCCCATGGAGCCGGGCGCCTGGACCCGGATCTCGCTGGCCCAGCGCCGCGCCTTCGGATAGTTCTGCTCGTCCTCCAGCAGGGTCGAGTCCTGGCAGACGGCGGCCAGGTCGTCCTCCTTGATCAGCGAGACCAGGCTCACCTCGCACCGGGTCCGCATCACGCTGAGCGACTTGCCCCGGACCGCGCGGTAGGGCACGAGGCGCAGCCCCCGCTCCGGGTCGAAGGGCATCGAGCGGAGCAGGGTTTCGGCGAGGGCCGTGGTCGGGCCGTCCCCCGCGTAGAGGTAGGGGTACGGGTCCAGCATCGTGCCGTCGAAGCGGCTGCCGCCGAAGTTGAGGTCGGCGGGCAGGGGGTTGAACTCCTCGGCCGGCCGGGTGGAGGAGTGGACCCGCCACAGCGGTGTGCCGGCCGGCAGGACGTGCTGGTGGGGCCGCAGTTCGTACGCGGACGGAGGCAGGACGCGCGTCATCAGTACCCCTCCACCAGTGCCGCGGCCGCACCCACGAGCCGTTCGTCGGGCAGTTCCCCGAGGAGCGAGGCGGGTGTGCCGCCCAGCCAGACGTTGCCGCTCAGCCACCAGTCGGCGGCGCCCCACGGGTCGACGTCGGCCAGCAGCAGCCGGTTCACCTCCAGGACGACCTCGTGCGCGCTCGCGTCGCCGGCCGTGAACTGGAACTCCGGATAGCGGTCCCCGCGTTCGGGATCGCGGAGCCGGATCACCTCGGGGGGCGGCGCGGCGCCGCCGAACCTGGCCCGTACCTCCTCCGGCGCCAGCGAAGGGGCCCGGAGCAGCCTGCGGTGGACGGCGTCGACGATCGCCGCGGTGTCGGGGGCCGTGTCGCCGGGGGGCGTGTCGTCGGGGCCGGGGCCGGGGGCGGGCCGTGGTGTCGCGAGCCCGGCCAGCAGCTCCCGTACGAGCGTCACGGTCTCCACCGCCGACGCGCCGGATACCGCCAGGCGCGAGGACTCCAGGGCGGCGCGCGCCGGATGCCCGAACGGCAGCGGCAGCAGGGCGAGCCGTACCCCCTGGCGCGCCTTGCGGACGGCCTTCTCGTCGCCGTGCGCCGTGTCGCCGAGCGCCCGCAGCCGGGCGAGCAGCGTCGCCTTCTGCTCGTCGGTGAGGGCCGCGTTCACGCTCTCCCAGTGCTCGGCGATGAGGCCGATCAGCTGGTCCTCCGGTTCTCTCGCGTTCATGCGGTCCCCTCTCCGCGTCCGGGCGCCAACCCTCTTGCGTCCGACGTCCGTTGACGCCCCATCATGACCATGCCCCGGGCGTCGCGGCACCCGGGTCACCGGATCCGTCGTGCCGACGGCCGGAACCGGGCCCGGAAACGCCCGGTTCGGCCCGCATCCCGCGCCGCATCTCCCGCAACAGGTCCCACAGGGCGTCGATGTCCGCCTGCGCCGCCGCGACCGAATCACCCGGCCGTGGCACCCCGTCGTCCAGCCGTCTCAGACTTCCGTACACGCCGCCGAGCGCGTGCGCGACCTCGCCCGCGATGCCCAGGACCCGTTCCGGGAGCCGCATCTGGGCCTCCGCGTACACGTCGCGGTGGAGGTCGCGGGCCTCGATGAGCCGCTGCCGCACCGCCCGCAGCTCCTCCTCGCGGCCCAGCGCGTGCAACTGGTCGGTCAGCGCGGCCACGTACTGCCGGGACGCCGTGTTGAGGGCCACGCAGCACGCGCGCCGCAACCCGGCCTCGCCGCGCCGCTCGCGCAGTTCCTCGGCGCGTTCCTCCTGGCGCATCCGGCTGAGCTCCGCCGCACGCTGGGTCAGCAGCGCCGACAGCAGGGTTCCGACGACCCCCACCACCGCGACCGCGAGGGCGGTCGTACTTCCGGCGTCCACGCGGCCTCCGTCCCCGTACCGTCACACCGTCAGCGAAGCACCGGATCCCGCCACGGGTGAAGGCCCCGTCCGGAGAACGCCCCGTGTCCGACCGGCCGGCGACCGGCCGGGGGTCCGGATCCGGTCGTGTCCGGGGTGAAGTCAGGTCGCTCCCGGGAAGGGGGCGACACCGGGCCGGGCGGGGACCCATCATGAACGCCCGGGTGGGAACAGCGGCGGAGGGGGACGGATGAACGAGGGTGACGGCGGGGGCGTCGAGGCACTGCGCGTCTGGGCGGGGGACGCGGGACGGCGGGCCGCGCTCCTGTTGCCGGCGGAGGGCGGCTCCCGCCGGCCGGCGTCCGACTACGACGCGTCGATCGACGAGCTGGACCGGCTCGTGACCCTGCTGGACCACGATCCGGCCCTGCGCAACCGCATCACCGTCCTGCTCGGTTCCCTGCTCGCCCTGCGGTACGCGGCCGGTGCCCGGACCGGGGACAAGGAGCGGGCGGAACGGCTGCTGCGGGCGGCGCGCGAGCCGCAGCCGGGCGTGACGCTCGCTCCGCAGGAGGAGCAGATGACCGCGATGATGCTCGCGATGCTGGCCTTCCCCGTCGCCGACCTCGGTCCGGTGATGGCGGGCAAGGCGCCGAGCCTCGCGGAGATCAGCAGGTGGGCGCTGGAGAACCCCGGAGGGGTCGACACCTGGATGACGGCGCTCCGGGGGCTCGTGGACGCACCGGAGGCCCTGGTGTCGCTCGACCCGGAGATCCTGCGGGTGGCCGAGCTCTTCGGGCGCGTCGAACGCGAGGGGTTGCCGGACGACCCGGAGGAACTCATGCGGATGGTGCCGGACGGCCATCCCATGGCGGGCCAGATGCGGGAGCTGGTCGACATGATGACCCTGCTACAGGGCGACGCGCCGCCCGCCGACGGGCGCCCGGCCCCGGCCGGAGCGTCCGTCGTACCTCCCGTCGTACCCCCAGTGGTGCCCCCCGCCGAAGTGCCCGCCGACGCGCTCGCCGGAGTGCCCGCCGACGCGCCCGCGGGGCGGGAGCCGGCCGCCGGCCCGGTCGCGGCCGCGGCGGGCCCGGGCGTCGAGGGCCCGTCGGACATCGCGCTGCGCGCCCTCATGCCGACGCTCGCCTCCATGACGGACGCCATGCGCAGCCGCGACCCGCACGCCATGGACGAGGCGCTCGGGCTCCTGCGCGCCGCCTACGAGCGGATGCCCCCCGGAGACCCCCTGACGCAGATGCTGGCCGGCGCCATGGGCGGCGTCCTCCAGCTGGGCCAGGCCGTCGGCGGTAACGAGCAGGACCGCGAGCGCGCCCGAGGCCTCATCCCGGAGGTACTGCGCGGCCTCGACGGAAACCTGCCGCCCTGGGCGGCGCCCGGCCTGGTGGCGCTGCGGATCGCCCAGCAGACCGCCGCGGTCCAGGACGTGCAGGGGCCGCAGGACGTGCCCCTGCTCGACGCGGCCATCGAGGAGCTGACCGGCATCGAGGCGGGCCTCGCGCCGGGCGACACGAACCTCCCGGCGGCCCGGGTCGTCCTCGGACAGGCCCGCATGCTGCGGGGGCTCCTGACCGGAGACGACGCACAGGCGCTGGCCGGCCTCGACGACATCGGCGCGCTCGCGGCGGCGCCCGAGCTCCTCCCCCCTCCCATGCGGCAGCTCGCCGCCCACCTGGCCCGGGCGGAGCGGACCGTGCGGGCCAAGGTCACCGGCGATCCCGCGTCGATCCGGGAGCTCTCCGACCCCGGCCCGGACGCGGGGCCCGCCGAATGGAGCAGCCACGCCTCGGACCTCGCCCTGCGCCACGAACTCACCAGTGACCCCGTCGACCTCGACGGGGCGATCGACGCCTACACCCGGGTCCGGACCGCGCTCAAGGAGGGCCGGGCCGCCTCGCTCGCCGCCGACTCCCTGTGGGAGCTGACGCGGCTCCACCAGAAGCGCTGGCACGGCACGCGGCGCGCCGAGGACGCGGCCGCCGCCACGGAGACCGGCATCGAGGCCCTGCGGGCGCTCGCCGCGGACGTCGTCCTCCAGCTCGGCCCCGAACACGGGCTGCTCACCGCCCGGTCGGGTGCCCGGCGCGGCGTGGAGACGGCCAAGTGGGCGGCCTCCCAGGGGCAGTTGCCCCAGGCGGTGACCGCGCTGGAACTGGGCCGGGCCACGGTCCTGCACGCGGCCGCCGCCTCCGCGGGGGTGCCGGAGCTGCTGGAGGAGCGCGGGCGGCCCGATCTGGCCGCCGCGTGGCGGGAGCCCGTACGGGCGGGCGTCCCCGACGGTCTGCCGGGCGAGCTCCCGAGCAGCCTGCGCCGGCAGGCGCTGGAGGTGCTCGGCTACCGGGACCAGGGGCTGATCCCGACCCCGACGGTGAGCGAACTGACGGCCGGGGTCACGGCGAGCGACGCGGACGCCCTCGTCTACCTCATGACCGGCACCGGGATCTCGCCCGGCCTCGCCCTGATGGTCGGGCCGGACTGCGGAACCTGCGCCATCGGACTGCCCCTGCTGACGGAGCACCGCAGCGGACCGCTCGTGCGCTACATGGACGCCGCCGCGGAGCGCGCCGCCCGGCCCGGCGACCAGGAGGCCGAGCAGGCCTGGGAGGCCGCCCTGTCGACCCTGTGCGAGTGGTCCTTCCCGGCCGCGCTGGGGCCCGTACTCAGCGGGATGACGGAGCGCATCGCGGCGAACGCGAACCGCAGGCCCCACAGCCGCACCCCGCGGATCGTCCTCGTGCCCTGCGGCAACCTCGGGGTGGTTCCCTGGCACGCGGCCCGGCTGCCCGACGTGGCGCCCGCCGACTACGCCTGCCAGTTCATGGCGATCAGCTACGCGGCGTCCGGCGCCCACTTCCTGCGCTCGGTGGCACGCGACCGGCGGCCCCCGGCGTCCGCGGCCGTCCTGCTGGCGGACCCGCGGATCGACCTGACCCTGGCCGAGCAGGAGGCCGTCGCCCTCAACACCGCGTTCTACCCCGACGCCCGCCTGTTCGGCGAGTACTACGACCCGGACCTCGAACCCGTGGCCGACGGTACCCCCGACGAACTGATGGCCCTCCTCGACGAGCCCCTGTCCGTCCTCCACCTCGCCTGCCACGGATCGGCCGGAACCAGCCCCACCGTCTCCGCCCTGCACCTGGCGTTCCCCGACGGTACGCAGGACCTGCCGCCCGAACGGGGCGGGGAGGGGGCCTCACCGGACCTCGGCATGCTGACGGTGAGCCGCCTGCTGGAACGCGCGAGCACCGCCCCGCCGGGCGAACGGGCCGAGGAGAGCGGCCCGTTGGTGGTGCTCAGTGCCTGCGAGACGGACTTCAGCACACGCGACCACGACGAGGCCCTGACCCTGGCCACCGCCTTCGTCGCGGGCGGCGCCCGGGACGTGGTCGGTTCCCGCTGGACCACCCAGGACGGTGCCTCGGCCCTGATGATGGCCGTGTTCCACCACTACGTCGCCGTCGAGGGCCGCAGCCCGGTGGACGCCCTGCGCGGCGCCCAGATGTGGATGCTGGACCCCGACCGCCGCGACCCCGGCACCCTCGGCGGCGAGCTGCTGCGCGAGATGGACCGGCCCGGTCTGGACCGGCTCCCGCTCTGGGCCGCCTTCACCCACCAGGGCAACCCCGGCCCCGCCGCGTCGACGCGCGGCGGCGCGTCCGCGGCGCGGGCACGGCCGGCGGGGGAACCGGCGCAGCCCGAGGAACAGCTGCTGCGCCTGGTCGCCGAGCACCTGGACGGCATCCGGGCCGCGCTCGACGACGCCCAGTACGGGCAACTGCGCGACCGGCTGCGGAGCCTGGCCGCCGACCCGGGAGACCCCCGGGCCCGGCGCAAGGCCCTGCACGGGGTCCGGCTCGCGCTGCTCCCGCTGCCGCTCGGCCATCCGGTACGGCTCGCCCTGGACCTGCCCCGCCGGACCGGCGCGCCCACCGGCCCCTCCGGGGTCGCCGCTGCCCGCGAGGTGCTGGCCCGGATGGACGGCGAGCCGCGGCCGGAGTGAGGGGTCAGGCGCCGGTACGGCCGTGGTGCGTCGGCTGGGCCGTGTGCGACGGGGTGTCGGTGTCGGTCAGGGCCGAGGTCAGCGCGGCGTGGTCGGCGATCGTCAGGTCGGCGTAGTCCAGGGCGAAGCGGGCGACGGCCTCGTCGAAGGCGTCGCCTGCGCCCAGGTAGCCGGCGATCGCGAACCGGTCGCCGGTCCGGGCGTGGGCGCGGGCCAGGGTGCGCCCGCACAGGCGCGCGTACCCCTCCAGCAGGAGCGGGTCCATGGAGGCGATCTCGGCCGAGCCCTTCATGTCGCGCAGCTGGCGCCAGTAGAAGTGCCGGCCGCCGGGACCGGTGGCCCAGCCGAGGAAGATGTCGCCGGCCGCCTGGAGGAGCCGCTGCCCGGCCACCACGCGGTGGCCGGCGTGCCGGTGAGCGGACGGCCCGGCGTGCGCCTCCAGCACGGACGGGACGGCCTCCTTGATCTGGAGGAAGAGCGGGTCTCCCGCGTCCCGGCCCGTCAGCAGCATCACGAAGCAGCGGGTCCCGACGCTGCCGACGCCCACCACCTTCCGGGCCACGTCGACCCGGCGGAAACGGTCTAGAAGCAGCCGCCGTTCCTCCGGCAGCGAGGCCCGGTAGTCCGTGAACACCTGCGCCACCGTGGCCTCGTCGAAGGAGTCGACCGGCGCCAGCAGCGGCGGATCGCAGCGGATCCGGAGCCGGCCGTCCACCGTCTCCGCCAGTTTGTCCAGCGCCTGGAGGCTGGTCCGGCGCCGGGCCCGTTCGAGCGCGATCGCCACCCGCTCCCGGTGCCGCCCCCGCACCAGCGGCAGCACCTCCGCGCTGTCCACCCGCTCGTACCAGACGGCGAGTTCACCGAGACCGGCCAGCCGGCGCATGTTCCGCCGGTAGGCCGCCGCGGCCGCTCCGGCGGCCCGCCGGGCGGCCTTGTCGTCGTGCCCGTTGTCCCGGGCCGCCACGGCCACGCTCGCCGCGAGCCGTTTGACGTCCCATTCGAAGGGGCCGGGCAGCGTCTCGTCGAAGTCGTTCAGATCGAACAGCAGGGTCCGTTCGGGAGAGGCGTACAGGCCGAAGTTCAGCAGGTGCGCGTCCCCGCACAGCTGCACCAGCAGTCCCGTGTGCGGCGCGGCCCCCAGGTCGGCGGCCATCACGGCCGCGGCCCCGCGCAGGAAGGGGAACGGCCCGGCCGCCATCCGCGCGTAGCGCAGCGGCAGCAGTTCCGGCACCCGGCCGACGCCCTGCGCGGCCAGGACCGCCACCGGGTCCGGGCGGCCGTCCTGCGGGGGCGTCGCCGCGTGCTCCGACCGGGGCAGCCGCTTGCGCCGCGCCCGGCCGGACCGGGCCCGGTCGTCAGGGGACGACGGCGGGTCCTTCGCCATCCTCCAGTCATATCACCGGGTCCGGGCGTGCGCCGTCCGGGGGAACGCGCGGTGTGCCGGACCCGCCGGACGGCCGGCCGCGGCGCAAGGTCCATTCCGGTGCCGCGTTCTCCGCGGCGCTCCGGTCGTGGTGATGGAGATGGGGAGGCGCGGATGCGCACGTTCAGGAAGATCGCCCTGGTGGCACCGGTGGCCGCCGTCTCGGCCGTGCTCTTCGCCGGGAGCGCGCTGGCGGACCCGTCGTACGCGGACGGGCTGGTCGTCAGCCCGTCCGGGGTGAAGGTCCGTTCCAGCCCGACCACCGGAGCCCGGATCGTCGGCTCCCTCGACCCGTGGCAGCGGATCGGGCTGTCCTGCCAGGCCGAGGCCAAATGGGTGGAGGGCAACGACATCTGGTACCGGCTGCACGGCCGGTCCGGCTGGGTCTCGGCCCGGTACGTGCACAACTACACCAACGTGCGCTGGTGCGAGAAGTGACCCGGACGGGTGCCCGGTCCCGCTGAGGGTCAGGCCGTCGTTCCGACGCAGTGCCCGGTGCCCGCCGTCCGGTCCAGTGCGCCCTTCAGGGCGAAGGAGAGGACGAGTCCGGAGCCGGTGGCGCGGGCGCCGGTGAGCTCGACCCCGTCCGGGAGGTCCCCGAGACCGATCGTGCGGGGCTTCAGCTTGTCCGCGATGCCGGAGCCGAACGGCAGGGACGCCAGCCGGTCCACGGGTACGTCGCGGCCGAAGATCCGGAGGGCGGCGGGCGTGACGGTGACGCTGTCGGCCGTGGTGGACAGGGTGGTCCGGACGGTGACGGGCAGCCCGGTGTCCCCGGCGTTCCCCGTCAGGGTGAGGTCCTTGCCGTCCGTGCCCAGGACCAGGCCGGAGGCCGCGCCGTCCGCGGCCTCGTCCGCGCGCCGGTTCAGCGCCGGGTAGCCGACGGTGGCCGTGCCGGTGCCGGCCTTGACGCCGTCGCGGGAGACGTCCTTCAGGACGGCGTCGACGTCCATGTCGGTGCCCTGGCGCCGCACCCCCTCCGCGCGGAGGCGGACGGTCGCGACGTCGCCGGTGAGGGCGCGCAGTCCGGCGAGGGGGCCGTCGAGGTCGGCGCTGACCGCTCCGGCCGGTCCGAGCCGGCACGTCGCGGCGTCGACCACCCGCTCCTCGGCCTTCCGCAGTGCCACGAAGTTCACGGTCCCGGCGGCGGCGGTCGTGACGAGGCAGACGGCGGCGGTGACGATCAGGGTCTTGCGGCGGGGGCTTTTCACGGTGCGGAGGTTCCGTTCCGGGCGAGGGCGAGGATGGCGAAGGCCTTGGGCAGGAGCGGCGCGGCGTCGCCCGCCGTACCGGCCTCACGGCGGGCGCGCTGGGTGCGCAGCACGGCGCGGGCCGCCGAGAGCGCCGAGCAGGCGATCACGTTCGCGTGCAGGTCGGTGTCGGGCATGCCGGCCGGGAGGCGTTCGAGGACGAGGTGGGCGAGGCGGTCCTCGAACTCGGTGAAGGCCTGCATCAGCCGGGACCGGACGAGTGCCTGCCCCTCGGTGCCCGCCAGCGAGTGGGTCAGGCCCGCCAGGGTGCTGCGCGCGAACGGGACGGCGGCCTCCGTCAGGGCGTGGCACACCGCGTCGAGGGGGTCCTCGTCGCGGGGGCGCGCGGTCAGGGCGGTCTCGATGAAGGCGAACAGTTCCGCGCTGTCCGGCAGCAGCAGGGACTCCTTGTTCTCGAAGTACCGGAAGAACGTGCGCTCCGACACGTCCGCGGCGGCCGCGATGTCCGTCACGGTCGTCGCGGCGAACCCGCGCTCGGCGAAGAGCCGGGCCGCGCACGCGCGCAACGTACGACGGGTCTGCTCCTTCTTGCGTTCGCGCAGGCCGGGCGGGCTGTTCTCGGGTGCCATGGGGCAACCCTACCGATCACGGCAGACATGTCAATTGTCAGCCCTGCCATGTGTGACCTAGTGTCTCTTGGCAGTCCTGACACTTTTGGAGTCGCCGTGTCTTCAGCCCTGCCCGAGGTCCCCTCCGCCGCGCCGCCCGTCCCGGACCGGGCGACGCCCTCCCGTCTGGCCCGGACGGGGGCGTTCTGCGCCCGCCACCCCGTGTGGGTCATAGCGGCGTGGCTGCTCGTCCTGTGCGCCGCGCTCGCCGGCCGGCACCTCGCCGACGCCGTCTACAGCGACCAGGTCACCCTGCCCGGCACCGCGACCCAGGCCGGAGCGAGCCTGCTCAAGGCCTCCGAACCCGCCGCCGACGCGCCGAACGGCAAGGTCGTCCTCCACGTGGACTCCGGCACCGTGGCCGGGCACGGGAAGGCGGTCGCCGACACGCTGGGCCGGCTCGCCGCCCTGCCCCACGTCACGGCCGCTTCGCCCCCGGTGACCAGCGCGGACGGCCGCACCGCGTACAGCGTCGTGTCCTTCGACGCCCCGCTGAAGTCCCTCGGGCACGCCTACACGGACCGGCTGGACGAGGCCACGGAACCGGCCCGCGCGGCCGGCGTCCAGGTCGGCTACGGCGGCGACCTCGACCAGATCGTCCGCCCGCCCGCCGACGACGCGGCCGCGGAACTCACCGGTCTCGCCGCCGCCCTGGTGATCCTGCTCCTCGCGTTCGGCAGCGTCGCCGCCGCCCTCCTGCCCCTCGCCACCGCGCTCATCGGCGTGGGCGTCGGCATGGGGGTGGTCGGCATCGTCGCGGGCGCCGTCTCCTTCGCCACCGCGGCGCCCACCCTCGCGGCCATGCTCGGCCTCGGCGTCGGCATCGACTACGCCCTGTTCCTCACCACCCGCTACCGCCAGGACCTCGTCGAGGGCGGTGATCCCGTCGAGGCCGCGGGCCGCGCCACCGCCACCAGCGGTCACGCCGTCCTCGTCGCCGCCATGACCGTCGGCGTCGCCCTCCTCGGCCTCTACGCCTGCGGCATCGGCTTCATCGGCAAACTCGGACTGGCCGCGACCACCGCCGTGGTCATGACCGCCGCGGCCGCCGTCACCCTGGTGCCCGCCGCGCTCGGACTGGTCGGCCGCCGCATCGACCGCCTCCGGGTACGCCGCCCGGTCGCCGAGAGCTCCGGGGGCCGGGACGGCTGGCACCGCTACGCCGCCCTCGTCGCCCGCCGCCCGTGGACGTTCCTCCTCGCCGGCACGGCGCTCCTGGCCCTGTGCGCGGTCCCGATGTTCTCCATGCGCCTCGGTCACGTCGACAGCGGCGCCGACCCGGCCGGCAGCGCCACCCGCAACGCCCACACCTGGATCTCCGAAGCCGGGGGACCGGGATTCGGGCCCGGCGCCAACGGCCCCTTCCTCGTCGTCGTGGACCTCGCCGACAGCTCGCGGAGCGCCGACGCGATCGGGCGGGAACTCGGGGAGGCCCTGGAACGCACGCCCGGGGTGGCGCGCGTGACCCCGCCCCGGCCGAGCGCCGACGGCAGGATCCTGACCTCCACCGTCACCCCCGCCTCCGGCCCGCAGGAGGCCGCCACCGGCGCCCTCTTCGACCGGCTCACCGACCGCACGCTCCCCGGGGCCCTGCACGGCACCGGGGCGACCGCCCACCTCACCGGGACCACCGCGGGGCAGCTGGACTTCCGCGACACCGTCACCCGGCGCCTGCCCCTCATCATCGGCCTGGTCCTCGTCGCCTCGTTCCTGCTGCTGATGACGGTCTTCCGGAGCCTGGTCATCCCGTTGAAGGCCGTCTTCCTCAACCTCGTGACCACCGCGGCCTCGTACGGCATCCTCGTCGCGGTCTTCCAGTGGGGCTGGGGCGCGGCACCGCTGGGCCTGCCCGGACCGGTGCCGATCGAGTCGTACGTACCGATGATGATGTTCGCCATCACCTTCGGGCTGTCCATGGACTACGAGATCTTCCTGCTGTCCCGCATCGCCGAGGACTGGCGCGCCGGCCACGACAACCGGCACGCCGTCGCCACCGGTCTCGCCGTGACCGGCCGGGTCATCTCCAGCGCCGCGCTGATCATGACCGTCGTGTTCCTGTCGTTCGCCGCCTCGCCCGTCGTCGTCATCAAGATGCTCGCGCTGGGGCTGGCCGTCAGCGTCGTCATCGACGCGACCGTCGTACGGCTCGTCATGGTGCCCTCCGTCATGTTCCTGACGGGCAGGGCGAACTGGTGGCTGCCGCGGCGTCTCGACAGGATCCTGCCGCACGTCAGGGCGTGAGGGCCCGGCCGTGGTCTTCCCCGCGCGTTCCGCCCCGGGCGGGGCCGGGCGCGTCCACGGGATTTCGAGGGGACTTCCAGAACCCTTATAGCGCTCCGGGCCATTCTGGGCCCTGACCGAAAAAGGCCGGATCCTTTCGGCGGCACCCGATGTTCCAGCCGCCGAAATCGTCATCCGGACAGGGCTCTTCGGGGGCGTCCGGCGCATTCCGTTATTGCTTGCCGCCGCTCGACCGGCCTTGTAATACTTTTTTCGGAACAGCCGTCTCCGGATATCGGACAAACCGAGCCGCAGACCGCGGAGTTCTGTTCAGTGCACATTCGGCTATCGCCTCCACTTCTGGGAGACACCTGTGCCCGACTACGCACGCACCATCGACCTCGACCTCCGGGAACTCGACGTCGACCTCGGCGACCTCATCGTGACGTCCATGCGCGACAAGGCCGCCCTCTACGAGGGAGCACCCGTCTGGAACGCCTGCTCCTGCGTGGCCTCGTCCAGCTGCGTCGACCCGCAGCTGGACACCGGTGTGACCACGGGCTGACACGACCGCCCGTCAGCACCACCCGGCCCACCCCCTCTCAGCCAACCGTCCAACGAGGGAGACACCCATGCCCGATGCCCTTCCCGAACCCGGCTTCGACTTCGATTTCGACGACCTCGACCTCGGCGAGCTCACGGTGACGTCCATGCGTGACACCGCCGCCCTGCCCGAAGGCGGAGCCTCCCACGGCTCCTGTTCCTGTCAGGGCTCCTCCTCCTGCGCCCAGCCGCAGACCGACGTTCCGCTGGGCTGATCCCCGGCCCACCCCGCACCACCCGAATGCCGGACGCCTCCCGCCGCACCCCGCGTGCGGCGGGAGGCCCGCGCCACCACCCACAGGACGGGGAGAGGCATGCCGCAGCCACAGCACACCGCCGCCGGCGAGGCCGCGTACCGGGTCCGGTCCGCGCCCCACGCGCTGGTCCGCTTCACCGTCCTCGCGCACCCGGCCGAGCCCCCGGCCGCGGCGGAGTTCCGCGCCCTGGCCGCCCGCCTCCACCGGCTCGACGCCGAGCTGCTGCACCTCACCGGGCCCCTCTGCGACGCCCTGCACGACAGCCGCGACGGCCACCCGGCGGACTTCCACCGCGACGTCGTCCTGCCGCTGCGCCGCGCCCTGCACAACGGGCGCGAACCCCGGCCCGCCCTGCTGGAACGCCTCGGCGACCTGCCCGCCCGGCTGCCGCCGCTCACCGCCTGGACGGCGCTCCGCGCCCGCCGGACAGCCCTCCTCGCCGAGCTCGACGGCGCCGCCGACCGGGCCCTGGCCGCCGAACGCGCGCAGCTCGCCGCCCTGTGCCGCGAGCCGGCCCTCGCCCGGGCCGTCGCCCTCACCAGCGCCGACCTGCTGCGGGCCGTGGAGCGCGCCGCCACGGGCACGACCGACCGCCGGGCGCGCAAGGAGGAACCCGCCGTACTGCGGTACGCCCTGCGGGCCAGTACCAAGACCAGCCCCCTGTCCTGGTTCACCGCCGTCGGCTGGGGCACCCTGACCGGGGCGTCCACCCGCCAGGCCGTCCCCTCCTGGGGCGCCGCACCCCTGCTCGGCGGCCCCCTGCGCTCCGTGGTGCGGGCCAACCGCACCCTGACGGCCGCCCTCACCATGGCCCTCCTCGACGCTCCCCACCGCCGCTCGGCCCTGCCCCACCGGATCACCAGCACGGCCCGGGTCACCGGGGGACGGGCCGCGTACTCCCGCGACCAGCCCGGCTTCGCCGGCGGACGCTACCTCGTGGCGGCCGAGGACGAGGCGGAGCTCGCCTTCGGCGGCCCGCTGCGCCTGCTCACCGACCACGCCGCGGACCCCGCCCCCCTGGACGAACTCACGGACCTGCTGGCCGCCGCCCTGACCCGGCCCGAAAACGGAGACGGCAGCGGCGACAGGAACGGCGACAGGAACGGCGACGGCACCGGCACCGGCGTGGCGGCGGCCGCCGGGTACCTGCACCGCCTCGCGGAAGCGGGCCTGCTCGTGCCCGCCGACCCGGTCCCGCCGCAGGACGACGATCCGCTGGAGCACCTCGCCGACTGGCTGCGCACCTTCGCCGCCGCACACCCCGGGGACCGCGCCCGCGCCGACCGCCTCGACGAACTAGGCCGCCGCACCGCCGAGTTCGCCGGAACACCCGCCAGTGCGCGCCCCGCCCTGCTCGCCGATCTGTCCCGGCGCTGGCGGGACGAACTGGCCGACGCCGGACGCCCCGTACCCGCGGTCGCCGCCCCCCTCGTCCCCCTCTCCGAGGACGTGGTCGCCCCCGACCCGCTCGTCCTCGACGGATTCCTCGGCGCCGCCGACCACGAGGCGCTCGGCGAGGTCACGGCACTCGCGGAACTCTTCGACCTCGGCCACCTCGTCCGCCGCCTCGTCCGCGACCGCTTCGTCGCCCGGTACGGGCCCGGCGGCACCTGCCGCCACCCGTGGGAGTTCGGCGCCGACGTCACCGAGGCCTGGGAAGCCGCGGCACGGCTCCCCGTACTCGACCCGCGGGACGGAACCCCCCTGCCCACCGGGGCGGGCGCACTCCTCGCCCTGCGCTCCGCCGTCACCGACGCCGTCCGCGAAGCCGCGGCCCTCGCACCGGCCGGTGCCCACGAGCTCGTCCTGCCCCCGGACCTCCTCAAGACGCTCGGCGGGCACCTGCCCCGCTGGACCCTCGAACGACCCCTGGGCTACGCGTACTTCCTCCAGCGGGACCCGGACCGGGACCTCCTCTGCGTCAACCACGTCTACGGCGGATGGGGCCGGTTCAGCAGCCGCTTCCTGGACGCCCTGGACCCCGGCGCGCGCGACGCCGTCTCCCGGCAGATCAGCCGCGCCCTGGATCCCGGGTCCAGGGCCGCGCAGATCCGGCCCGTCGGCGGGTTCAACGCCAACCTCCACCCCCTGCTGGTACCCGACGAGATCGGCACCGACCACCGCGCGGCCTCCCTCGCCGAATCCGACCTGGAACTCGTCCACGACGAACCCACCGACCAGGTGCGCTTCCGGCTGCGGGACACCGGCGAACACGTCGACGTCCTCTACCCGGGCTTCCTCGCCCCCGTCCTCCTGTCACGCCGCATCGGCGCCCACCTGAGCGACCACCCCCACGGATCCGTCGACCTCAGGGCCCTCGTCCCCCGGACCGCCCTCCCCGCGCCGGGCGGCACGGTGACCCGCAGCCCCCGGCTGCGCCACCGGCACGTCGTACTCCGGCGCGCCCGCTGGATCCTGCCCGCCGAGGTGGTGCGGGCCCTGCGCGCGGACCTGGCGGCCACCCCGCAGCCCGCCACGGCGGCGGCCCGCTGGCGAGCCCGGCTGGACCTGCCCGAACAGCTCTTCCTCCACCCGGCGGCCACCGTCGCCACCGGACGCGGGGCCGAGGACTTCCTGAGCCGGCTGAGCCTGCCCAAACCGCAGTTCGTGGACCTCGGCAACGCGCTCCACCTGCGCTGCCTGGCCAAATGGCTGGCCCGGCACGACGGCGGCGCGGTACTGGAAGAGGCGCTCCCCGCACCCGGCGGCCTGGCCGCCCCGGCCCGCGCGGCCGAACTCGTCCTGGAGGTCGACCGGGCCGGACGGCCCCGATGACCCGCCCACCGGCCACGGAGGAAGGCACCGTGCGAGAAACACGTCCCCCCGCGACAGGCACCCGCGACGTGGTCGCCTCCTACCACCACCCGGTCAAGGCCCCGCTCCTGCGCGAGGCACTGCTGCCCCTCGCCCGGTCCGCGACGGCCCAGGGCCTGGCCGCACACGTCGAACGCCACTGGCTGCACGGCCCCCACCTGCGGCTGCGCCTCCAGGGAGAACCCGAACAGGTCGCTGCCGCCGCCGAGTCCGCCGCCGCGCGGATCCGCGCCTGGATGGCCGTGCACCCCTCGCGCGGCGACCGCTCCGAGACCGAGCTGCTCGCACGGGCCGCCGAAGCCGGACGCGCCGAACTCATCGCCCCGCCCTACGGCCCGATCACCCCGGACAACACCGTCCGGACCGAACCCGCCGACCGCACCTCCGTACGCGCCCTCCTCGGCGACGACGGCGCCGGCCTGCGCGACGACCTGCTGCGGGCCGGACTCGGCGCACTGGAGGCCGGCGCCCGGTACCTCGGCGAACAGGGCGACACCGCCGGGGCCCGGCTGCGGCTCGCGGTGACCGCCCTCGCCGCCCACGCCCGCGCCCACCCCGGCGGACTGGCCGGCGGACACTACTCGTACGTCTCCCACCTGGAGGACTTCCTCCTCCACGACGACCCGGACGGCCGCCTGCGCGAGCGCTTCGACAGCCACTGGGAACGCGCGGGCGACGCCGCGACCACCCTCGTCGCACGCATCGCCGACGGCAACGCGCAGGGCTGGGAACGCGGCTGGGCCGACTTCTCGGCGGGAGCCTGGCGGCTGGCGCGCAGCCGGTACGAGGCCGGCGCGGACCTGCACGGCGCCCCGCAGGAGTACCGGGCCCGGGCCGCCGCCACCGGTGACCCGGCGGCCGCACGGCGCTGGGACCACGAAACCCGCACCCGCTACAGCGAGTTCCACCGCCTGCTCAGCCGCTCCGACCCGGACGGCGGGATGTGGAGCCGCCCCGACTACCTGGTGTACCGGGCCTGCACCAACGCCCTGTACCGGCTCCTCGCCATCTGTGACGTCCGCCCCCTGGAGCGGTACCTAGCGGCCCACCTCGTCGTCCGTACGGTGCCCGGCCTGACCGGCTGCGACTGGCGCGCCGAACTCGGCGCGGCCGTCGCCGCCGTGGAGCGCGGCGCATGACCCCCGGGACCGCACCGGCCCCGGCCGTGGAGAGGACCGTACGGAGGCTGCGCCCGGGAACCGCCGTGACGCCGCTGCGCGGCGGGCTGCACCTGAGGGGCCGGCGCGGGAACCTCACCCTGGAGGGCAGCGCCGCACTGCCCGCCCTGTGGCGGCGGCTGGAGCCGGCGCTCCTGGACGGGGACGTCGACGCCCTCCTCGACGGCATGCAACCCGGCTCCGCGCCCCGGCGCGCCGTGGAAACGCTCCTCGTACAACTGGACGCCCACGACCTGCTCGTCACGGAACCCGCCCCGGCCGGGCGGAGGACCCGCCCCGGCGGGCTGCCGCCGTCCGGCCCGGACGAGCGCACGCCCTCCGCGCCGGCCGCCCCCGCCCCGGGGCCGCTCGCGCAGTGGCTCGCAGCGACGGCCGCACGCCCCGACGCCGCGTCGGCCGCGCTCGCCACGGCCCGCGCCGAAGTGGTGGCCGCGGCCCCCGACGGGCCGCTCGCCCGGGCCGCGGCGCAGGCACTGGCACGGTGCGGACTGCCCGTCGCGCACACCGCCGACCCGGAACTCCCCGAAGGGCGGATCCTGCTCCGCGTCCTCGGCGCCGGCCCGGACCGGGCCGTCGCCGTCGGCCGGTCCGGCGCGACCGGATACGTCACCGCCCCCGGCAGCCCCGTCCAGGCCCGCTCCGACGCGGCGGCCCTCGAAGCCCGGCTCGGCCCCGGCGCACCCGTACGGTCCGCCGCGCTCGACCCGCTGCTCGCGGGCTCCGCCGCGCACCGGCTGCTGTGCGCGGCCGCCGGGCTCCCGGACCCGGCGGGCGAGGGGGACGACGGCCGGCAGCTGCCCGGCCTGCCCGCCGTGCTCCTCGCCGACGCCCGCCCGCTGCGGGCCGAGTACCGCACCTGGCTCGGGCCGGCCCGGCTCGACCCCGACCGCCGCGCGGGCCTCGGCCCCGCCGACACCCTCGGCGAGGCACTGCGCCGGGTGGCGGCCCTCGGCGACGAGCGGTGCGGAGCCCTGCCCGACCCCCTCCCGGGGGAGCTGCGCCAACTGCCCGTCCCGCTCGCCGCCTGCCTCCTGCCCGGCACCCCGCCGCACGGCGGACGCCTGGCCGGGGGTGCGCCACGGCTGGACCTGGCCCGCCTGGAGGTGTTCTGTCGGGTCGCCGAACTCCTCCTGGGCGACACCGGGTTCACCGTCGGCGCCAACCCCGGGCACGCCCGGGGCCGGGCCCTGCGCGAGGCGGCCCGCCGCATCGGGCTCCCCGACGGGCAGGAGCCGGTGGCGCCGTCCCGCTGGTCCGGGCACCCCCAGGTCCGCCACTGGTGGACGACCCTGACGGCCCGCCTCGCCGTGCCCGCCCGGCTGGAGGTGTACCGGACCACCCCCGGCGAGGAGGTGTACCGAGCCCTCGTCCACGGCCCCGCCGAGCCCGGCGGCCCGCCCGCGCGGGTGCTGGGCGAAGCCGTCGAGGCGACCCCGGGTGACGCGGCGGCGTTCGCCGCGCTCGCCGCCGTCGCGGCCCGCGCCGCCGGGCCGGACGCCGCACGGGCCCGCCCCTCGGGCGGCGCCGTCGCCCCCCTGGCCACCGCCGGAGCGCGCCCGGCCGTCTGGGAGGACGCCGGATGGACCGGAGGCTGGCTCGCGGAGACGGCCGCCCGGGAGGACTCCTTCCAGGACGCGCTGCACCGGCTGACGCGAGCCGCCGCGCCCGGGCGGGCCCCCGCCCCCGGGGCGGATCCCGAACCCGCCGGCCTGCTGCGGGCCTTCGGGTTCACCGTCCTGCACACCCCGGAGGACCCGCGATGACCACCCGCACCCCCGCCCCGGACACGGCCGTCCCCGACATGGCCGCCCCGGACACGGCCGTCCCGGACACGGCCGTCCCGGACACGGCCGCCCCGCTCGGAGCCCTGCCGGTGCCCGTGCTCGACGCCGCGTCGGCGAGGACGCACCCGGCCGGCCCGGCCGTGGTCCTCCTGACGCGGTGGACGCTGCGCGATGCCGAGGAACTCAGCCGGCACGCGCTCGGACGGCCCGTCGCCCTGGTCCCCGTACGCCTCGACGGGGCACTGGCCGTGATCGGCCCGGTGCTGCGGCCGGGCGCCGCGGCCTGCCTGTCCTGCGCCGAGTACCAACGGCTGGCCACCGACGGCGGCCGGGTGCCCTGGCGCAGCCCGGACATGGCGCTGGCAGGCGTACCGTCACCCGCGCTCGCCGGCTCGCTCGGAGCCCTCGTACGGGACCTCCTGGACGACGACGGGGAGGCGGGGGAGGGAGAAGCGGGGGAGGAGAGGGGCGCGGATCCCGCCACCGCCGTCGTCCACGTCGTCCACCAGGGCCGCGGCACCTGGTCCACCCACCGGATCCGCCCGGTCGGCGGCTGCGCGGTATGCCGCCCCCTGCCCGCCGACACCGCGTCCGGCGTCCGCCCGCTGCCCGCACCCCGTCCGCTGCCCGACCCGTACGTCCTGCGCGCCCCCAACCCCCGCACCACCCCGGAGGGGCTGCGCGCCGCACTGTACGACGGACGGTTCGGCCCGGTGCGCCGACTGCTCCGCGCCGAGGACTCCGCCTTCAGCCTGACCAGCGCCTCCGTCACGGACGGCCGGCTCGCCGACGGCGCCGGATACGGACGCGCCGGTGACTTCGCCGACAGTGAGCGGATCGCGCTGTTCGAGGCCGTAGAGCGGTACGCGGGCATGCGACCGACCGGCCGCCGCACCACGCTGCGCGCCTCCTTCGCCGAGCTCGGGCCCGACCGGGCCGTGGACCCGGAGCGTCTCGGCCTGCCCGACCCCGCGTACCACGGTCATCCGGCGTCGCCGACCGTCCCCTACACCCCGGACCTCGAACTGGACTGGGTGCACGGCTGGTCGCTGACCCGGCAGCGGGTGACGGCCGTCCCCGAGCACGTCGCCTACTGGGAGGTACCGGGCCCCGGGCGTCCGCGCGTGGTGTACGAGTCCTCCAACGGCTGCGGTCTGGGCAACAGCCCCGAAGAGGCCGCCCTCTACGGCCTGTTCGAGGTCGCCGAGCGGGACGCCTTCCTGATGGCCTGGTACGCGCGGACGCCCCTGCGCCGCGTCGAGGTGCCCGCCGAGGACCTCGACACGGCCCTCCTCGCGGACCGGGCGGCCGTGGCCGGCTACCGGCTGGTCCTCCTCGACGCGACGAACGACTTCGGCGTCCCGGCCGTCCTCGCGGTCTGCCGTTACGAGGGCACCCACCCCGGGGCGCCGCGGATGTTCCTCGCGGCGGGTGCCCACCACGACCCCCGCGCGGCGATCCGTTCGGCGGTGGCCGAGGTGGTCACCAACGTGCTGGAGTCGGCGCACCGTTCGTCCGGCGAGGGCGGCCCGCGCGATCCGCGGCGGCTGCGCCCGATGCTGGACCGGCCGGAGCTGGTGGTGACCCTCGACGACCACGTCGGGCTCAACATGCTGCCCGAGGCGGCGCCGCGCACCGCGTTCCTCTTCGCCGGCCCGGGCCCGTCCCTGACGGCCGCCGAGGCCTGGCCGGACGCACCCGGGCCCGTCCACGACCTCGGCGCCCTCCTCGCGGCCACCGTCGAGCGGCTGTCGCGGGCCGGTCTGGAGGTGATCACCGTCGACCAGAGCGAACCGGGCGTGCGCGAACGCCTCGGCCTGCACTGCGTGAAGGCGATCGTCCCGGGATCGCTGCCGATGACCTTCGGGCACGTCAACCACCGCACGCTGGGCCTGCCCCGGCTGCTGGAGGTGCCGTACCGGCTCGGCCGCACGTCCCGTCCCCTGCGCCACGAGGACCTGGTACTCCACCCGCACCCCTTTCCCTGACGCCGGCGACCCCACGGCCCCGCCCCACGACCCGCCCCACGGACCCACACCCGAGGAACCCACGTGACGACCACCGGCACCTGGCACGGCCACCACCTCTTCCTGCACTCCACCACCGAGGACACCGACGCCTTCCTGCTCCGTGACGCCGCCCCGCTCCTCGACGGCCTGGTGGCGTCCGGGCACGCCGAGCGGTGGTTCTTCATCCGGTACGGGGAGGACGGCCCCCACGTACGGATCCGGGTGCGCGGCCTGAGCCCGGCCGCCGCCGGGGAACTGCCCCGCGCCCTGGCCCTGGCGGCGAAGGAGGTGCCCGCCGTGCCCGGCCCGTGGCCGTCCCGCCACGGGGAGGTCCGCGCCGTGCCCTACGTACCCGAGACCGGCCGATACGGCGGCCCCCGGGCCCTGCCGGTCGCCGAGGAGGTCTTCGCCGACTCCACTCAGACGGCCCTCGCGGCCCTGCGGGAGCTGCGCGGCGCCGGCCCGGCGGCCCGGCTGACGTACGCGGCGGACCTCGCGCACGCCACCGCGCACGGGCTCGGCATGGACCCGCTCACCGCGGCCGGCTGGCTGCGGCGGCACGCGGCGGGCTGGCGGTGGGTCAGCGAGGTGCCGCTGCTGCCGGGCGCGGCCGTGCACAGCCGGGTCAACTCCGTGTACGCGGCGCAGCGCGAGGGGCTGGCACGGCGCGCGGAGGACCTGCGCGAGCGGCTGGCGGCGGGCACCGCGCAGCCGTGGACCGGCCGGTGGGCGGCCCGCGTCCACGCGGCGGACGCCCTGCTGCGGGCCGGGGCGGACGGGGCCGGAGGGGAGGCGGCCGGAGGCCGTGCGCCCGGGGGTGCGGAGCCGCTGTCGCCCGACGCGTCCGCCCGGGTCTGGGCCTCGCAGCTCCACATGCTCTTCAACCGGCTCGGGGTGACCCCCGACGAGGAGCGGGCCGTGTGCCGGCTGGCCGCCCGGACGCTGCTGGAGCCGCGTGCGGCGTCCGGCTCCCCGTCGGAGGACCACACCTTCTTCCCGCCGGGGCACACCGCCCCCGACCTGCAGTACCTGGAGCGCAGCAAGTTCCAGATCGGCCGGGGCGAGGACACGGCGCTGCGGCCGCTGCCCGCCGGCCCGCAGCCGGCGCCGTCCTCCGGCGCCTGGCCGGAGACCGCCCTGCCCGCCGACCCGCTCCCGGACACGTCGCTGCGCGCGGTCCTGGCGGCCCGGTCGTCCGTCCGGGGCGCCCTCGGGGGACCGGTGGACGCCGGCACCCTCGGCGCGCTGCTGTGGCACTCCCTGTCCGAGAGCGGCCGCTCCGAGGAGCGGTTCCCCGACGGATCCGTCCGGACCGCCGTGCACCGCCCCCATCCCAGCGCGGGTGCGCTCTACACGGCCCGCGTCCGGCTGATCGTGCTCGACGTGGCCGGGGTGGCGCCGGGCACCTACGACTGCGTACCGGAGCGCAGGACGCTGCGGTACGTCGGCCCCGCGCCGACGGTGGCGGAGATCAAGCCGCTGTCGACGTACCTGTCCAGGCCGGCGACGGACCCGGCCGGGATCGGCATCGACGGGGTGCCCGTCATCCTCGGCCTGTACGCGGACCTCGGTCTGCTGCGCCGCCGCTACGGCCTGCGCGCGCTGCGCCTGGCCCTGCTGGAGACCGGCCACCTGGCCCAGAACCTCCTGCTGGTGGCCTCGGCGCTGGGCCTGGGCGGCACCACCCTGGGCGGCTTCCAGGACGACCTCGCGCACGAACTGCTCGGCCTGGACGATCTCGCGCAGCCGCTCCAGTACCTCCTGCCGCTCGGGCGCCGCCCGGAGGAACGGGTCGCGTACCCGTCCTGAAATAGACTGCCCCGATGACCGACGTCTCCTTGCCCCCCTGTCCCGAGTGCTCCAGCGCCTACACCTACGAGATGGGCGCGCTGCTGGTCTGCCCCGAGTGCGCCCACGAGTGGTCGCCCGCCGCGGCGGAGTCGGGCGAGGCGCCGGCCGAGCGCGTGATCAAGGACTCGGTCGGCAACGTGCTCGCGGACGGCGACACGGTGACCGTCGTCAAGGGCCTGAAGGTCAAGGGCAGCCCGACCGGAATCAAGGCCGGCACGAAGGTCCGCAACATCCGCCTCGTCGAGGGCGTGGACGGACACGACATCGACTGCAAGGTCGAGGGCTTCGGCCCCATGCAGCTCAAGTCCAGCGTGGTCAGGAAGGGCTGACGGCCCCCCACCAGTCCCACCAGTCCCACCTTTCGTCCTTCGCCTTCCGCCGGGGTTACAGGTACGAGGTCCGTGGCCCGTGCCCCGGCGAAACCCCCGCCAGCTTGATCGTGCATGGTCAAATGGCTGGATTCGTGCGGTTGGAGCCGTGGGCCCGGCCGCGACGCACCCCCGCGCGCCAGGCGCTGCGCCCGACACCCCCATTCCGCCCGCGCCCGGGCCCCCGGCCCGGGTTGCCGGGCGCCGCACCCCGCGCCGCCGTGGCGGCAAACGCCGAGGTCCCGCGCCGTGCGCGGGCCGTGCGGCCGGTTCGCGCGAAGGGGTCAGCGGTGCGCTTCCCGGGCCGAGTGCCGGGCCGTTCCCGAGCGTGCGGCGAGGCTCCTTCGAGGGGATGTCGAGCGGGCTCCGTTCGGCGTGAAATTGGTCTGGACCACCCGACTCCGTGATGGTTAGGGTTCTTAACAGAACTCGCGCCGGCCGGCAGCGGTCCCGTTCCGCCTTCCGCCAAACCCCTCTCGTGGAGGACCCGTCCGTGATCGACATCGTGGCCGTACTCAGAGCCGAAGACGCGGTTCTCGACTTCCTCTCCGTCCTCTCCGACCCCCGGCGCACCGAGGTCCACGTCCTGTCCGGCGACACCGGCGCCCACCTGGTCCTTCCCCCGGGCACGGACCCGCGCGAGCGGCTCGCCGCGCTGGCGGGCCACGTACGCCCGGTCGACGACACGGCCGCCTCGCCCGGGCCGGAACCCCTGGCCGTCCTGCTCCGCCGGGCGGCGGCCGGCCGGCCCGCGCGGCTGTGGACCCACTCGCCCGCCGACAACCGCCGGAGCCGGGGCGTACTCGGCCGCGACGCCGCCCGCGCGGCGGAGACCGAGGGCCTCCCCGTCCGGCACGCCGTGGGCTACTCGCCCTACCTCCAGTTCATCAGCGACCTGGACCGTCCGCTCGACGCCGCCCAGACCGCCGCCAAACTCGACTTCGTCAACCGGCACTGCGCCCACCTCCTGTCCACCCGTTCACCGGAACAGATGCTGTACACCGCCCGAGTCCCGGCCACCGAGCGGTACTTCGAGGCCGGGCCCGCCGAACGCGACGGACTCTTCGCCCTGTTGTCCAGCCTCGACGACGGAGCCGCCACGGTGGAGGACCCGTGGGAGTTCGCGAGCTCCCCCTACGAGCAGGAACGGCTGGACGCGACGACCGCCTGGATCGCCGGCCGGCTGGCCCCCGCGGACGGACCGCTGACCGAGGTCGGCGCCTGCGAGGGCGCGCTCACCGTCCGGCTCCGCGACAAGGGCTTCACCGTCGAGGCCACCGAACCCAACCCCCTCTTCCGCCGACGCCTGGCCGCACGCCTCGGCGACACGGGCCGCGTCCACCCCGACGGACTCGAGGAGCTGGCCGCCCGGCCCCGCCTGCCCGGACCCGCGTACCTGCTGATCGAGATGCTCTACTACGGCCAGGACCTCGACCTGCTCGACACCCTGCCGACCGGCCTGGTCTTCGTCGCCCTCGAACCCGAGGCGATCGCCACCCGCCTCGTCCCCTGGCTGGAGACCGCCCCGCACTGGGAGAACGCCGGGGAAACGGTCCTCGTCCGTCCCGCGCTCGAAGCAGTCTGCGGCGGCCGCGCCTACCTCAGCAAGCGCGGGAGCACCGGCGTCCTGCTGCGCCGCACCGCCGCCCGCTGACCCCGCCCGGGCCCTGACCGCGGCCCCCTCGGCCCGACGGCCTCCGTACGACGGCCTCCGTACGACGCTCCGGTAGGTGCGGCCCCTGCACACCACCGCCGCCGTGCCCCGCCCCGCCCCGTACCGCTTCCGCCGTACCCCCCACGCCCGTTCCGAGCCGGTGGCGGCGCCCCTCCGCACCCGTCTCCTTCCTCCGTCCCGTTCCCGAAGGTTGAACGCCCGTGAGCACTGCCACGACCCTGGTCAACGCCTGCCTGCTGCCCGCCTACGACGGCCGGACACCACCCGGCTGGATCCTGCGCGCCCTGGACGAAGGGCTCGCCGGAGTAGGCCTGTTCGGCACCAACCTCCGCTCCACCGGGCGCGGCCTGCGCGAGGACATCGTCGATCCGATCCGCGCGGTACGGCCCGACGCCCTGATCGCCCTGGACGAGGAAGGGGGTGACGTCACCCGGCTCGACTACCACCGCGGCAGCGTCTACCCCGGCAACCACGCCCTCGGCAGCGTCGACGACCCCGAACTGACCCGCCGCGTAGCCCTGGCCGTCGGCGCCGACCTGCGCGCTGCCGGGATCAACCTCTGCCTGGGCCCCTGCGCCGACGTCAACTCCCGCCCCGACAACCCGATCATCGGCGTCCGCTCCTTCGGCTCCCGGCCCGGCCCGGTCGCCCGCCACACCCGCGCCTTCGTCCAGGGCCTCCAGGAGCACGGAGTCGCCGCCACCCTGAAGCACTTCCCCGGACACGGCGACACCGTGACGGACTCGCACACGGCGCTGCCCGACATCCACCGCGACCTCGACGCCCTCCGCGCACTCGACCTGCCCCCCTTCGCCGGGGGCATCGCCGCCGGCGCCAAGGCGGTCATGACCGGCCACATCCGGCTCCCGCACCTCTCCGACCTGCCCGCCACCCTGAGCCACCGGATCGTCACCGGCCTGCTCCGCGAGGAACTCGGCCACGAGGGCGTGGTGATCAGCGACGCCATGGAGATGGCCCCCGTCAGGGACCGCTGGGGCTTCGGCGGCGCGGCCGTCCTCGCCTGGTCCGCGGGCGTCGACCTCGTCCTGCTCGGCGCCACCGACGGCGAGCTGCTCCTCCCCGAGGTCCACCGGGCGGTGGAGCACGCCCTGCGCACCGGCGAACTCACCCTCGAACGGCTGGAGGAGGCCGCCGCCCGGGTCGCCGCACTCCGCGCCTGGGCGGCGCCGACTACGGCCCCGCACCCCGGCCCGCTCACCACGGCCCCGGCCGGTTCCGCGGCCGGCTCCGCGAACGGGTCCGGCATCGGGCTCGCCGCCGCCCGCCGCGCCCTCGCCTCGGCCGGTCTGCCGCCCGTGGCCCCCGGCGAGCCGGTGCACTCCGTACGGCTCGTCACCGGCGCCAACATGGCCGTCGGAACGGCCCCTTGGGGACTCGCCCCGGCCCTGAAGCTCCTCGACGCACTGGCCTCCGACACCGACGTGGAACAGGGCACCGATCCACGGAACGTCCCCTTGCCCGACACCGGCCCCGTCGCCGTCGCCGTACGCGGCGCCGCCCTCGACCCCTGGCAGCGGGCCGCCCTCGACGCCCTGCGCGCCCGCAGGCCCGACCTCGTCACCGTCGAGATGGGCCTCGGCCCGCAGACCCCGGAACCCGGCGGCCGGCTCGTCCTCACCCGCGGGGCCGGCCTGGTCAACGCGGTCGCGGCCGCCGAACTCCTCACCGGCCGGACCTGCACCGGCCCCCTGCGCGCCTGAACCGTCCCGGCCACCCCCATCCCCCTGCCACCCCGGAGGACCAGGTGTACGACGTCTGCGTCGGCCTCGGCTACCACTGCGAATCGACCCACCAGATCCGGCGGATCACCGGCGACGAACGGGCCCACTTCTTCGACTGGCTCGACCTCGACTTCGACTCCGTGTACGACACCCTCGCGACCGACTTCCGCGAAGTCCTGCGCCCCGGCCTGACCGAACCCTTCGGCAACGGCACCTGCGCACTCGACACGGGCTCACGGATCCGCTTCTTCCACGACTTCCACACCCCCGACGGCGGACCCCTGACGGCCGACGACATCGCCGACCAGTTCCCCGCCGTACGCGCCAAGTTCGAGCACCTCGCGGAGCGGTGGCGCCGGCTGACCGCCTCGCCCACCCGCGTGCTGTACGTCCACCACGACGCCTTCGACGAACGCGAAGCCGCCGACCTGGCCCGTCTGCACGCCCTGCTCCGCGACCGCCACCCCGGCCACCGCTTCGCCCTGCTGTGGCTGCGCCGCACGCCGCCCGGCGACACGGCCGCCCTCCCGCCCGGCGTCCGCTGGGGCACCGTCGCGGCGCGCCCCGGCCGCTGGCAGGGCGACGACGCCCAGTGGGACGCCGCCTTCGCCGCCCTGGGCGCCGTCATCCGCCCCGCCGTCCCCGCCGCTCCCGCCGCCGCCTCCGTCATCCGCCCCGACGTCCGCACCTGACCCGGAGGAACCATGCCCGCCCCCGAACCGCCCCGCTGGCGCACCGTCGTCCTCTCCCCGCACTTCGACGACGCCGTCCTGTCCCTCGCCGGACTGCTGCCCGCACTGCCCGCACCCGTCGCCGTCGTCACCGTCTTCGGCGGCGCCCCGGCGCCCGGAGCGCCGGTCTCGTGGTGGGACGGCACCTGCGGGTTCTCCACCGCCGCCGAGGCCCACCGCACCCGCCGCGCCGAGGACGCCCGGGCCTGCGCCCTCCTCGGCGTCGAACAGGTCGTCCTCGGCCATCCCGACGGGCCGTACGGCGACGGCGGGGAACCCGACCTCCTCGACGCCTTCCTGGAGGGCCTCGCCCCCGGCACCCGGATCCTCGCCCCGCTCGGCAGCAACCAGCCCGACCACGCGGGCGTCCGGACGCGCGCCATGAAGGTGCTCGCCGCGCTCGGCGCCCCCGCACCGTGGGTCTACGCCGACCTCCCCTACACCGGGCACCTGCCCGAATGGGGCAGTGACGGGGCGAGCGCCGCCCTGGCGCGGAGCCCGAGGTGCGGACTCGCGTACCAGGAGCTGCTGACGAGCCACCGCACCACCGTCCGTCACGCCCTGGTCCTGACGGACGAACAGTGGCGGGCCAAACACGAGGCCGTCCTGTGCTACGCCTCCCAGCTGGCCGCCCTCGTCCCCGACCACGGCGCCTTCCTCGCCCGCACCGGACCCCTGCGGGCCGAAGTGGTCTGGGAACTGTCGCCCCTGGAGACGCCGTTGGACCCGCCGTGCTGACCCCGGACGGCCCCGGCGCTCCCGGTGCGGACCGGCGCCCCGTCGTGCTGGAGGCGAGCGGCCTGGTCAAGGAGTACCGGCGCGGCCGGGCCGTCGACGGCGTCGGCTTCACCGTCCGCGCGGGAGAGCGCCTGGGCCTGCTCGGCCCCAACGGCGCGGGAAAGACCACCACCCTCCTCATGTGCCTCGGCGCCGTCGAACCCGACGCGGGCCGGGTCGAGATCCTCGGCCGGACGGTGCACGCCGAACGGGCAAGGGCCATGCAGGGTGTCGGCTTCGTCGCGGGCTACCTCCCCCTGCCCGACCGGGTCCGCGTCCGCGAGTACCTGCGGCTCTACGCGGACCTGTACGGGCTGCGCGCCCCCGGCGCCGCCGTGGAGCGGGTCCTGTCCCGGTTCGGCATCGAGCACCTCGCCGTCGCCATCGGCACCGAACTGTCCAGCGGCCAGCGCACCCTGGTCGGCATCGCCAAGGCCGCCCTGCACGAACCCCGCCTGATGGTCCTGGACGAACCCACCGCCTCCCTCGACCCGGACATCGCGCTGCGCGTGCGCACGGCCCTGCTGTCCCTCTCGGCGGAACAGGGCACCGCCCTGCTGGTCACCAGCCACGACATGGTGGAAGTGGAGCGGCTGTGCGAGCGCGTGATGTTCCTCCACGGCGGCCGGATCGCCGCGGACGGGACACCCGCCGAAGTGGCGCACCGCTTCGGCAGGGCCGACCTGGAGGGCGTCTTCCTGCACCTGGCCGAAGAACGCGACCGCGAAAGGGCGTCCGCCCGATGAGGATCCCCGTCAGCCCCCTCGCCGCGGACGGCGACCGCCCTCCCGCGCTGCGTTCCCCGGCCGTCGCCTCCGCGCACCGGGTGCGCGCCGTCGCCCGCCGCCACTGGCTGGTGCTCAAGCGCAGCCCGCACCGCTTCTTCGACGTACTGGTCTGGCCCCTCGTCGACACCCTGCTCTACGGGTCCATCGGCCTGTTCGCCGCCGAGGCGGCGGGCACCGATCCGGGGGCCGCGACCACGGTGGCCGTGTACCTGCTCAGCGGCACCGTGCTGTGGCACCTGGTCCACCAGACGCAGATCTCGCTCGCGACCGGCTTCCTGGAGGAGACCTGGTCACGGAACCTCCTCGGCCTGCTGGCCACCCCCATGCGGGAGTGGGAGTACCTCGCGGGCGTCGGCCTGTTCGCCCTCCTGCGCACCGCGGCGAGTACGGCCGCGGTCGCCGCACTCGCCTTCGCCGCCTACGCCTTCGACGTCACGGCACTCGGCCTCGGCCTGATCCCGGTGGCGGCCCTGCTGCTCGCCTGCGGCTGGTCGGTGGCCCTCCTGGTGGTGGGCCTGGTGCTGCGCTACGGCAGCGGGGCCGAAGCCCTGGTCTGGGGCGCCCTGTCCGTGGTGATGCCGCTGTCGGGCGTCTTCTACCCGGTCTCCACGCTCCCGGCCGCCCTGCGTCCCCTCGCCCAAGTCCTGCCCACCACGCACGTGTTCGCCGCCGGGCGGGCCCTGACCGCAGGCGGGGCCGTGCCGTGGCGGGAGCTGGGCACCGCCGCCGCCGGGACCCTCGTCCTGATGCTGCTCAGCCTCTACGCGCTGAACCGCATGATGCGCTCCTTCCGCAGACGGGGCCTGGTGACGCGGTACTCCTGACCAGTGCCGTGACCGGAAAGGCCACAGCGCTAGCCCCTCCCGCCGCCGGGCCCCCCGCCCTCCGGCTCCGGCGCCGTCCGGTCCGGGCACTGCGGGCGGCCGGACGACAGGAGCGGGTCGTCCAGGAGCACCAGCCGGTACCCCGCCCGGCGCGCCCGGCCCTCCGTGGTCCGGCGCCGCGGGCCGGTGCCGTGCCTCTTCGGCGACCGGGCCCGTTGCGCCGCCGCGATCAGGGCCGCGACGGGTGGCGCCTCGGCCCGCAGACGGTTGAACCGGCGCACCGAGATCCCGACCAGGCCCGCCGCCGCCGGCCACGTCGCGCCCTTGCGGATCGCGTTGAGGACCAGCTGGAGGGCGGCCGGAGTCGGCGCCGCGCCGGGTCCGAGGCCGTGCGCCGAGGCGAGGGCCTGTCCGGCCCGGATCGCCTCGGCGAAACTGGCGTCGAGAGCCAGCCAGTCGCGGAGCATGTGCTCGGGTATGCCCGCGGCGGCGGCGCACCCCGGGATGGTCAGTCCCTGCGCCGCTCCCCGTACGGCTTCCGCCATGTGCGCGATGGTCTCCTCGCGCTGGCTGGGCGTGCGGCGCAGTGCGTCGCGCAGCGACCTGTCGATCTCCTCCTGCGAGGTCAGCCATGCCAGTATCCGGTCGGCCCACTGGTCCTGTCGGGCCTGGTGTGATGCGTTCTCCGTCATCCCGTACCCCCATGTGATTAGGGCAGCCTAACCTAAGGATTTGGGTGGGTGGGCGGAGTGGGGAAGTTGGCCGAAGGCATATGCACGGTCCGTCAAGCGGCGGTCCAGCCGCCGTCCATGGGCAGGGAGGCGCCCGTGACGTGCCCGGTGTGCGGGCCGCAGAGCCACAGCGCGACGGCCGCGACCTCCTCGGGTTCGATCAGCCGCTTGATCGCGGAACCCCGCAGCAGCACCTCGCCGACGACCCGTTCGGGCGGGAGGCCGTGTGCCTCCGCCTGGGCGGCGATCTGCCGTTCGACGAGCGGGGTGCGCACGTAGCCGGGGTTCACGCAGTTGCTCGTCACGCCGTGCGGCGCACCTTCCAGGGCGGTGACCTTGCTGAGCCCTTCCAGCGCGTGCTTGGCCGTCACGTAGCCGGACTTGAAGGCGCTGGCCCTCAGGCCGTGCACGCTGGAGACGTTGACCACCCGGCCCCAGCCCCGCGCGTACATGTGGGGGAGGGTCCGGCGCAGCAGCAGGAAGGGCGCGGTGACCATCACCTTCTGGAGCAGCTCGAACCGCTCGGGCGGGAAGTCCTCTATGGCCGCGACGTGTTGGAGTCCGGCGTTGTTGACCAGGATGTCGAGATCGGCGGGCAGGGCCGCGATCGCGGCCGGATCCGCGAGGTCCGCCGGATGGGCCCGCCCGCCCACGAGCTCCGCCACGTGCGCGGCGGCCCCCGCGTCGACGTCCACGACGTGGACGATGGCCCCCGCGGCGGCCAGCGCCACGGCGCAGGCCCGCCCGATGCCGCTCCCGCCGCCCGTCACCATGGCCGTACGCCCGCCCAGCCCGCCGGCCGGGAGCCCGGGCACCGTTCCACCGAATCCGCTCGTCATGACCGAACGTTAAGGACGTGCGCCGGGCCCTGCCGATGTGCGCCGCCCCCACACTCCGGGCCCCGGACGTGGCGGCGGCCACCACCGGCCCCCCGGAAGGGGGGAGCCGATGGTGGCCGGGGCGGGGCGGCGGCCGGTCAGCGCCGGAGGATCCTGCGCGACACGCGGTTGCCGAGGAACTGGGCGGACTGCACCAGGATGATGAGGACCAGCACCGTCACCACCATGACGGAGGTGTCGAAGCGCAGGTAGCCGTAGGTCATGGCGAGGTTTCCGACGCCTCCGCCGCCGACCGTCCCGGCCACCGCCGAGAAGTCGATGAGCGCGACGAGCATGAAGGTCAGGCCGAGGACGAGCGGCCCCAGGGCCTCGGGGACGAGCACCGTGAGCAGGATGCGCAGCGGTCCGGCCCCCATCGAGCGGGCCGCCTCGATGACGCCCGGTTCGACGGAGAGCAGGTTCGACTCGACGATCCGCGCGATCCCGAAGGTGGCCACGATCGTCATCGGGAAGATCGCGGCATCGGTGCCGATCATGGTGCCGACCACGGCCCGGGTGACGGGGGCCAGGGCCACGATCGCGATGATGAACGGCACCGGCCGGATGACGTTGATGAACGTGCCCAGGACCGCGTGCACGATCCGGTTCGGCAGGATGCCGCCCTTGCGGGTGGCGTAGAGGGACAGCCCCACCACGAGCCCGCCGACGGTGGAGAGCGCGAGCGTGATCAGCACCATGTAGACGGTCTCGCCGGTCGCCTCGACGACCTTGGGCCAGAAGGTGCTCCAGTCCGCCTTCACGCGGCACCCACCTCCCGGCCGGCGCCCGCGCCGAGTCCGGCGGCCACGGCCTCGACGGCCCGCGCCTCGCCCCGCAGTTCGATGGTCACGCTGCCGAGGGGCCTGCCGCGGACCTCGCCGACGCCTCCGTGGACGAACGTGAAGTCCACGCCGTGCTCGCGCAGCAGCGGCGAGAGCCCGTCCGTCACCGGGGCCCCGTCGACGACCGGGAGCGTGACCAGCCGTCCCGGATGGCGGGCGCGCAGCCGGTCGAGGAGCGGGCCGTCGGGTTCGCTGTGCAGCGCCGAGCGCACGAAGGCGGCCGTGGTGCGGTGGCGCGGCCGCGCGAACACCTCGTAGACCTCGCCGCTCTCCACGACCCGGCCGTCCTCCATGACGGCGACCCGGTCGCACAGGGAACGGACGACCTCCATCTCGTGGGTGATCAGGACGATGGTGACGCCCAGTTCGCGGTTGACCCGGCGCAGCAGGGCCAGGACCTCCTGGGTGGTCTGCGGATCGAGGGCCGAGGTGGCCTCGTCGCACAGCAGCACCTTCGGGCGGGTGGCCAGCGCGCGGGCGATGCCGACGCGCTGGCGCTGTCCGCCGGACAGCTGCTCGGGGTAACGCTTGCCGTGCCCGGAGAGGCCGACGAAGTCCAGGGTCTCCTCGGCGCGCGCCCGGGCGGACGCGCGGTCCATCCCGGCCAGGCGCAGCGGGTAGAGGACGTTGCCGAGGACGGTGCGGGAGCGGAAGAGGTTGAACTGCTGGAAGATCATGCCGATCTCGCGGCGGATCGGACGCAACGCGCGCTCGCCGAGCGCGGCGAGGTCCTGGCCGTCGACGAGGACGCTGCCCGAGGTCGGCTCCTCCAGGCCGTTGACCAGGCGCAGGAGGGTGGACTTGCCCGCGCCGCTGTGCCCGACGACCCCGAAGACGCTGCCCGCCGCGACGGACAGGCTCACCCCGTCGACGGCACGCGCCCCGCCGGGGAACTCCTTGTGGACGTCCCGCAGTTCGACCGCGGCCGTCATCGGCCCAGCTGCTTCGCTACGCGGGCGAGCTCGGCGCGCAGCTCGGCGGCGGGCAGTTCGACGTGGTGGGCGGTGCCGTTGCTGGTGCGGCGGACCTCGTCCTGCACGGCCTTCGACGCGTACAGCTTCACGATCTTCTCGTAGTCCGCGTTGTCCTTCTGGTCCGCGCGGGCGGCGATCACGTTCAGGTAGGGGACGGCCTGCGGGCTGGTGGGATCGTCCTTGAACAGCGCGGTCTTGGCGTCGATGCCGGCGAGTTCGGCGACCCCGTCGTTGATGATCGCGGCGTCGGTGTCCTTGAGCGTGCGGGGGGTCTGCTGGGCGTTCACCGGGGTGAGCTTGATGTGCTTGGGGTTGGAGGTGATGTCGTCAGGGGTGGCGAACAGCCCGGCGTCCTTCTTCAGCTCGATGAGCTTCGCCTGTTCCAGCACGCGCAGGGCCCGGCCCTGGTTCGCGGGGTCGTTGGGCAGTGCGATCCCGGCCTGGTCGGGCAGGTCCGCGAGCTGCTTGTGCTTGCCGGAGTAGAGACCGAGCGGCACCACCGTGGTCGCGGCGATCGGCGCGATGTCGGTCTTGTTCTCGGTGTTCGACTGGGCGAGGAAGACCAGGTGCTGGAAGGCGTTGAGCTCGATGTCGCCCGCGCTGAGGGCCTTGTTGGGCAGCGAGTAGTCGTCGAAGACGACGGTCTCGACCGTGAGCCCCTCCTTCTTCGCCTCCTTGGCGAGGACGTCCCACTCGGGGGAGTCGCCCGCCACGCCCACGCGGATGCGCCGCTCGTCGGAGCCGCCGAACCCGCAGCCGGAGACGAGGAGCGCGAGGGCGGTGGCGGAGGTCGCGAGGGCGAGCGCGGTACGGCGGCGCGGAGATACAGCAAGCATCGTGGGATCCAGTGGTAGACGAAACGCGTCAAGCGAGGTACCTACGAACGGTAGGCATGGATCCCGGAAAAGACTTGGTTTGAAAGATCGTATTCACGATCCTGCAATGAATCTCAGGTGGTGGGTGGGGGTGGGGGTGGGGGTGGGGTGGCTGGGACGGCCGGGGTGTGCGCGGGTCTCATGACCCCCGCCGGGTACTGCTCGCCCAGGACGGTGTCGAACAGGCTCGTCACCTCCTGCGCGGTCAGTCCGTGCTCCCGCGCCTCGCGCATCCACTCGCCGAGCCGGGCCCGCACGGGCGACTCCGGGGCGGTCCGGGACGTGGCCAGCGTGCGCGTGATGAAGGTGCCCGACCCCTGGCGCACCTCCACCAGCCCGGACCGCTCCAGTTCCCGGTACGCCTTGAGGGTGGTGTTGGGGTTCACCTTCGTGGTGGCGGCGACCTGCGCCGCGGTGGGCAGCTTGTCCCCCTCGGCCAACGCCCCCATGCGGAGCGCCTGCTCCACCTGGTGGACGATCTGGAGGTAGGCGGGCAGACCGCTGCGTCGTTCGATGCGGAACACGACCACGGCGCCCGCCTCCTTGATCCCTCGTCGGTCGATCCCTTGCGGATCCGGTCCAGCCTAGGCGGTTGCCGCCCTACATCCGGCCCCTGCCGGTCCGCAGCGCGCACACGCCCAGGAGCAGGACGGCGGCCGCCAGCAGCACCCCCGCGTAGGTCCACTGCATGCCCGCCATCTGGTCGCGGCCGAAGTAGTCCCAGACCGAGTTGACGATGCCGCGTTCGCTGCGGCAGGCCTCGGGCGAGGACTCGTGCGCACAGGTGCTCCAGCCGTAGAGCCTGCCCGACGCCGTCCCCACCCACTGGTCGATCTGCACCGCGTGGTCGAGGACGGCCGGCGGGGTGCTGTCGAGCGGGAAGGCGAGCCTGCGCGGCGTGGCGAGCCGGTCCCGGAAGAGGGAGGCCGCGAACAGGGAGGCGGCCGAGATCAGGAAGGTGAGGGTCATGGCGGGCGTGACCCGCCGCAGCAGGGTGCCGACCGCCAGGCCGAGCGAGGTGGTGAACAGGGCGGTGGCCACGAGGACGGGACCCGTGGTGTCGAACACCGAGCCGGTCAGCCAGTCGTCGGGGGCGAACGGTCCGACGGAGCGCCACCACCAGGCGTAGAGCAGGCCCAGGACCGCCGTCGGCACCGTCACGAGGATCAGCGCGAACGACAGCTTGGCCAGCAGCCACTGACGCAGGGTCACCGACTGCGTGGTGACGAGGCGCACCGTGCCGTGCTCGTGGTCGGCGGCGATGAGCGGTGCGCCGAGGAACGCGCCGAGCAGGACGGGCAGGAAGCCCAGTGTCGATCCGCCGGACTCCAGGTCGTTGGAGATCCGGTTGCTCAGGGCCTCGTCGACGGAGCCGGGTGTGCCGGGCCAGCCGGCGCCGTGCAGGGCGTCCAGCATCGCGCCGCGCTGGTACACGATCCAGGCCGCCCCGATCACGGTGACCGCGAGGCAGGACAGGAGGGCGGCGCGGTGCTGGTGCACCATGAGCCAGGCCAGCCCGCGCAGCGCGCGGGGACCGGACGGCTTGCGGTCCCGCGTCGCGGGGCCCCGGGTGAGCGTGTTCATGCGGCGCGGTCCTCTCGGTGGCCGGGAACGGAGCTGGGCGAGAGCAGGGCGGGGGCCTGCGGCGAGCGGAGGTAGGCGAGCAGCACTTCCTCCAGGCTGGGCTCGGCCGGCTGCCACTCCGGGCCGATCGGCGCCTCGCGGCGCACCAGTGCGGTGAAGTGCCGCCCCGAGGTCCGGGCCTCGATCAGGGTGTGGGCGGCGAGGGCGGCGGGCAGTGCGCCGCCCTCGTCGGTCACGCCCGTCACCAGGGTGTGCATCGGGAGCAGCTCGTCGGTGTCGCCCGCCATGCGGACGCGCCCGTCGGCGAGGACCAGCAGGTGGTCGCACATGTCCTCGATCTCGCTCAGCAGGTGCGAGGACAGCAGGACCGTCGTTCCGTGCTCGGCCGCCTCGGAGAGGAGCAGCGAGCCGATCTCGTCCCGGGCCACCGGATCGAGATCGGCCATCGGCTCGTCGAGGAGCAGCAGTTCGGGCCGCTTGCCGAAGGCGAGCGCGAGGGCCACGCGGGTGTGCTGGCCCCCCGAGAGGTCCCCGATCCGCGCCTCCATCGGCACGTTGCCGCCGCGCACGATCCGTTCCGCCGCCTCCTGGTCCCAGGCCGGGTTGAGCTCCTGCCCCATGCGCAGGGTCCGGGCGACGGTGAAGCGCTTGAAGAGCGGCTTGTCCTGTCCGAGGTAGGCCCAGCGGGTCCGGGTGTCCTCCGAGCCGACGGGACGGCCGAAGACGCTCAGCTCACCGGCCGTCGGCTCGACGAGCCGGGTCGCCAGGCCGAGCAGGGTGCTCTTGCCGGCGCCGTTGGGTCCCACCAGCGCGGCGATACGGCCGGCGGGTATCCGGAACGAGGCGTTTCGAAGTGCCCACCCCCGGCGGTACCTCTTGCCCAGCCCGCGCGCCTCGACGGCCCACCGGTTGTCGGCCGCAGCGTCATCATCGGTCGTCTTGCGCACGGCGTCCCCCCTCTCTCCATGAATCCACTAGATGAGTAGTGGAATAATGGACTCGGGTCCGGCCCCTGTCAAACCTTCGGTTCCGGCAGCGGCTTCGCCGCGCAGGAGGAATCCCGGGCCGGCAGCCGTCCGTCGAGCAGGAACTCCTCCACGTAGGCGTCCGCACAGGCGTGGTGCGACTGGTAGGCGACGTGGTCACCGCCCCCGATGGTGATCAGACGCGAACCCGCGAGCGCCCGGTGCGACCGCAGGGCGCCCTCGTAGTGGGTCGCCGGGTCACGGAGCGAGCTCAGCATCAGGACCGGCGGCAGCCCCTTGCCGGTGACCTCGACGCGCGGCGCGGTGGAGCGCGGCCAGGCGGCGCAGACCGACGCGAAGGTCAGCTCCCGCGCCCCTGCCATCGGGTACCGGCGGGTGTCCGCGGCGCTCCTGGCCACCCAGTGGCCGGTGTCCCGCGTCCAGGGGGTGTCGGAGCAGGTGACGGAGAAGTAGGCGGCGGCGAACTCCGCCGACATCGGGTGCCCGAGCTTGCGGGCGACGGCCCGCCTGACCTCGGGCGGCGCGTCCTGCGGGCGTTCCAGGACGCCGAACGCCGCCGCGATCTGGGGGAAGGAGTCGCCGTCGTAGATGACTCCGGTCGTGGCCGCGTCGAGGTGGTTGGCCGTCACCACGGTCCCGTCGAGGTCGAGCGGCCGGTCCCGCAGGCCGCGGCGGAGCCGCTCGTACCCGGCCTTCGCCTCCCGGGGCGTGCGGCCCATGTGGTAGGTGGCGTCGTTCTTCGCGAGCCACGGCAGGAAGTCCTCCTCGAACCGGCGCTGGAAGCTCAGAGGCTGCCCCGTCGAGAAGGACTCCCAGCCACCGCTGAAGTCGACGGTGCTGTCCAGCACGAACCGGTCGACTCGGCCGGGGAACCCGCTCGCGTAGTACGCGCCGAGGAATCCGGCGTACGAGGGGCCGTAGTAGGAGACCCGCTCGGCCCCCAGCAGGCTCCGGTAGAGGTCCATGTCGTGCGTCACCTGGGCGGTCGTCAGGTAGGGGAGCAGATCGCCCGAGTTGCGGCGGCAGTCCTCCACGAAGCCCCGGGTGCGCTCCAGGGTGGCGCGGACCGCCCCTTCCGAACGGTCGCGCAGGTCACCGCTGCCGAACAGGGCGTCCACGGTGTCCTGGTCCGAGCAGACCACCTTGGTGCTCGCCCCGATGCCGCGCTGGTCGAAACCGACGATGTCGTAGGCGGCCGCCAGTTCCGGTGCGTACGAGGCCAGCCCCGCGGGCCGCCCCAGACCCGAGGCTCCCGGCCCGCCCGCCGCCGTCAGCAGGACGCCGCGCCGGGCGGCGGAGCCCGTGGCACGGTGCCGGGACACCGCGACCGTGAGGTCCGGCCCCGCGTCGGGGTGGTACCAGTCGCGCGGCACCGCCATCGCGGCGCACTCCAGCGCCCCGTCCGGGCAGGCGTGCCAGTCGAGCCGCTGCTGGGCGTACCGCGCCGGAACGGGCGGCGCCCCGGCCGGTGCCGCGGCGCCGGCCGCGGATGCCGGCAGGGCGGAGAGGGCGAGGACCGCGCAGGCGGCGGCCGCGGCCCATCGTGCGGGGCGCACACTGGAAAACTGCATGTGAAGGGCTCTTCCCGTCGGTGTGGATCGGCTCCGCCAAGCCTCTCCGAGGGGACGCCCCGTGACGATCGTGCTGCTGCCCGTACCGGGGGTGGTGCTGGTGCCACCCCCGGTGCGGGTCCCGGGATCAGGGCCGGGCCATCGGCGGGGCCGGCAGCGGTGCGCCCTCCGTGGCGCGCAGGGCGAGGAGCACGATGGCGTCGGTCCAGCCGAGCGGAACGACCGCCTTCGGGCGGCCGTCGGGGCTGACCGTCTCGGGGAGTTCACCGAGCGCGTTGCGCTTGGACAGCACCCAGTCCACGACCGCGTCGGCCTTCTCCCGTTCCCCCGTGCCGGCCCACGCGAGCGCGAAGAAGGAGGTACTGGGCGTCCAGGTGATGTCGCCCCACGGGGCATCGGGATCGTCGCCGGGGATCACGCCGCCGTTGGGCCGCAGCAGCGCCCCGTACGTGTCGTCGAGGGCGCGGGGGAGACCGGCGGGGGCCTGGTTGAACGGCGGCGCCATGAACGCGACGGCGCTGTCCCGGCCGTGCAGCCCGTCGGCGGTCCGCGGATAGCCGAGCGGGGCGAACCGCCGCTCGATGCCCGCGGACAGCCGCTGCGCCGCGACGGCCCACCGGGTGGCGTCCTGCGTACGGCCCAGACCCCGCGCCAGGTCCGCGGCCGCGTTCAGCCCCGCCAGCAGGGGCGCCGCCGTCCCGATGTTGACGGTGTCGGTGGACAGTTCCCAGTAGTCGGGAGAAGCCGGGGGCAGGCCGTCGGCGTCGAGGCTCCCGGCCGCGTGGTCCGCCGCCTTGCGGAGCATCGGGTAGAGGGCCTCCAGCCGCGCCGCGCGGCCCGCCTCCGGGGCCGTCCGGTACCACTGCCACGTGGCCCAGGGCACCCAGCCGTTGCCGTCGAGCTGCCACGGCCTGTCGTCCGGCGGCCCGGAACCGTCCAGCCGCGTACGGGCCTCCCAGGTGCCGTCGGCGCGCTGCGTCCCCGCGTTGTACCGCAGGATCCGGTACGCCTCCTCGTCGTACCCGCAGTGCGCGAACGCCACGGCGGCGAAGCTGGAGTCGCGCGGCCAGGAGAAGTCCCAGAACGGTGACCAGGCCGCGGCGAAGGAACCGTTCGGCCGCAGCAGCGCCCGCATGGACAGCAGGGCCCGCTCGGCGCTTTCGCGCCGGGCCCCCGCCGCGCCCGGGATCCGGCCCGCCGCGAGCCACGCCCGGGACTCGGCGATCTGCTCCAGGGCGAGCGCGTCGTCCGCTTCGACGACGACGGAGGCGGCCCTGCCGGCCGGCAGGTACCGCCACCGCCCGGACGGCAGGCGCAGCACGTTGCCGCCGGTCACGTACCGGGCGCCGACGGCGAACTCCGGAGTGACCGCCTCCACGTCGGTGCCGTTGGAGAGCAGGCCCGACGTCCGCGCGATCCGGTCGGCGGCCGGCACGTAGCAGGGATCCGTCTCGCCGCACCGCTCCGCACCGGCCGGGTTCACGTGGAACGCCAGCCGGGACGCGACCGCCTCCCAGCGGCCGGCCGGCCCGTCGCGGTGCCAGCTCACCGGCGCACCGGCGGCCGTCTGCCGGGTTCCGTGCCAGACGACCGGCTTGCCGTCCGGGGTCGTCGCCTGCGCGAACAGGTAGTACGGGGTGTCCGGCGTCACGGCGGCGTCCAGGGGAACCTCCACCCAGCCCGCGCCCGCACCGCCCAGCGCCGCCACGTCGACCGTACGGGAGGCGATCGCGGACCCGGAGTCCTCCCGGGTACCGCGGACCTCGACCCGTACCCGGCCGCCGGCCGCCGTGCTGCTCAGGTACAGGCTGACCCGTGACAGGCGGGCGTCGGCCGTCCTGAACTCCTGCGCGGCCGCGCTGCCGGCGGCCGCGATGCCGATCAGGGCCGCGTCGTGCAGCGCCTGCCCGTCAGGGGGGACCCCGTCGCGCGCGCTCGCCGGCCCGCCGGCTCCGCACAACAGCGTGGACAGCAGGGCCGTGGCCAACGCGGCGGACCTCGTACGCACCATGCTTCTCCCTTCGGGTGATCCGGACGTCAAACGAGAGACGGGCATGGAGGGTGGCGCGCTCCTCTCCGAGGGTGACTCGTGTGATGGGCGGACCATCGCAGGACCGCCCGGCCGCGCCGGAACCGGACCCGTCTGGACGAACCGCGGCCCGGGGGCGGTCATCCGCGGACGTCATCCCACGGATGTAGGGAGGGACGGGTGTTGCATCCGTGGACCGATGGCAGCCGCGGGACAGCTTCCTAGCCTGGACACACCGGGTCGCGGGGAGCACCCCCGACGACGTACATCGCCGTGAGGACACCAATGAGGCGCGCGTTCCTGGCTGTTGCGGCAGCCGCCCTGCTCATGACCGGTACGGCCCAGGCGGGTTCGGCCCGGGCCGCGGCCACACCGGCGCACGCGCCGCGGGACGCCCCGGCGTTGCCGCGGCCGACCGGCGGACACCCGGTCGGCATGACCACCGTCCACCTGAAGGACGAGGACCGGGCCGACCCGTGGGTGCCGCAGGAGCGCCGGGAACTGATGGTGTCGCTCTGGTACCCGGCGAAGAAGCCCTCGCGCACGCCCGCGCCCTACATGACGGAGGAGGAGTCCCGCAGGTACGTCGAATCCAACCGGGCCGTCGTACCGCAAGAAGTGCCTTCGGACGTACTGACGACCGTGGTCACCCACGCGACCGTCGACGCCAAGCCGGTGACCGCGCGCGGCAGGCTGCCCCTGGTCGTGCTCTCGCCCGGCTTCGGCATGCCGCGCGCCACCCTGACGGGCCTCGCCGAGGAACTCGCCTCACGCGGCTACGTCGTCGCCGGCATCGGGCACAACCACGAGGCCGTCGGCATCACCTTCCCCGACGGCCGCACGACCGGCTGCGAGGCCTGCCCCGCCCCGGACTTCCCGCGCGTCGGGGCCGAACGCGCCCGCGACGTCTCCTTCGTCCTCGACGAGCTCACCGGCCGGCACCCGAAGTGGAAGGGCGGCACGCTCATCGACACCGGCCGCATCGCCATGGTCGGACACTCGGCGGGCGGCTTCAGCGCCGTCCCGGCCATGCTGGGAGACCCCCGCATCAAGGCGGGCGTCAACATGGACGGCAACTTCCGCTTCCCCAACGACGTCCCGCTGGACCGGCCCTTCCTGATGCTCGGCAAGCCCGGCCACGTCCCGGGCGGCGGCGACCGGACCTGGGACGAGACCTGGAGCGAACTGACCGGCTGGAAGCGCTGGCTGACCGTCGACGGCACCGAACACACCTCCTTCGGCGACATGGCGACCGTCGGCAAGCAGCTGGGCATCAGGCTCCAGCCCCTCGACGGAGACCGCTGCGACGCCCTCCTGCGCGCGTACGTCGGCGCCTTCGTCGACACCCACCTGAAGGGACGCCCGGCCCCCCTCCTGGACGGCCCCTCGGCGCACCACCCCGAGGTCCGGTTCCACGGCTAGGCCGTAGGGCCCACGGGGTCGCGACGGCCGGCAAGGCACCGGAGCCGCAGAGCCCCGCCCCCCCCCCGGATTTCGCCGGAGGGGGGGCGGGGCTGCCGGGCCGGCCGTCAGCGGGTCAGCAGCTGGCCCGCGACCGACGCCGGGACCGGGGCGAGACCCGCCGGCCGGGTGGTGAAGGTGCCCCGGCCCTGGGTCCGGCCCCGCAGCCGGGACGCGTACCCGAACAGCTCGGCCAGCGGCACCACCGCCGTGATCACCGAGGTGCCCGCCCCGGCCGTGGACCCCGAGACCCGGCCGCGGCGCGCCGCGAGATCACCGAGGACGCCGCCGACACCGTCCTCCGGGACGGTCACCGTGACCTCCACGACCGGCTCCAGCAGCTCCACCGTGCTCGCCCGCAGCGCCTCGCGCAGGCCGAACCGGCCCGCCGCCCGGAACGCCATCTCCGAGGAGTCCTTGGAGTGGGTCGCCCCGTCGGTGAGCGTCACGCGCAGCCCCGTCACCGGGAACCCGCCCAGCGGACCCTCCGCCAGGGCGTCCCGGCAGCCGGCCTCCACGGCACGCGCGTACTCCTGCGGCACCCGCCCGCCGACGACCGCCGACCGGAACACGAAACCGGGCTCCTCCAGCGGCTCCACGTCGAGGACGACGTGCGCGAACTGGCCCGCGCCACCGTCCTGTTTGACGTGCCGGTGGACCAGACCGCTCACCCCGCGCACGACGGTCTCCCGGTAGGAGACCTGCGGCTGCCCGACGGCCACCTCCACCCCGTGCCCGCGCCGGACCTTCTCCACCGCGACCTCCAGGTGCAGCTCGCCCAGGCCCGACAGCACGGTCTGGCCGGTCTCCGCGTCGGAACGCACCACCAGCGAAGGATCCTCCTCCGCCAGCCGCGCCAGCGCCACGGCGAGCCGCCCCGTGTCGGTGCCGCGCACGGCCTCCACCGCCACCGACACCACCGGCTCCGCCACCGAGGGCGGTTCCAGCAGCACGGGGGCGTCCGGAGCGCACAGCGTCGTACCGGCCCGGGCCGTCTTCGGCCCGATCACGGCGACGATGTCACCGGCCACCGCCTCCTCCCGTTCCTCGTGCCGGTCGGCCTGCACCCGCAGGATCCGGCCGACCCGTTCGGTACGGCCCGTACCGGGGTCCAGTACGGACGCGCCCTTGCGCAGGGTGCCCGAGTAGACCCGCAGGTAGGTGAGCCGCCCCGTCGCCGTGGCCGTCACCTTGAAGGCGAGCGCCGCGAACGGCTCCGCCGGATCGGGGGCGCGTTCCTGCTCCGCACCGCCGGCCGTGCCGCGCACCGGCGGCATGTCCGCGGGCGACGGCAGGTACGCCACGACCGCGTCCAGCAGCGGCTCGATCCCCCGGTTGCGGTACGCCGAACCGCACAGCACCACCACCGCCTCGCCCCGCAGCGTCAGCTCCCGCAGGGCGCGGGCCAGGGTCGCCCCGCTCAGGGACGACTGCGCGCAGAACTCCTCCAGCGCCCGCGCGTCGAGTTCGGCGACCGTCTCCTCCAGGAGCCGGCGGCGCCGCAGCGCCTCCTCGCGCAGCGGTTCGGGAACCGGACCCGTCTCGTACGCGCCGTCGCCGTCGGGCCAGAGCAGCGCCCGCATCCCCACCAGGTCCACGACCCCGCGGAAGCCGTCCTCCCGCCCGACGGGCAGCTGGACCACCAGGGGTACGGCGCCCAGCCGGTCGCGGATCGACGCGACCGCGGCGTCCAGGTCGGCGCCCGCCCGGTCGAGCTTGTTGACGAACGCGATCCGCGGTACGCCGTACCGGTCCGCCTGCCGCCACACCGACTCGCTCTGCGGTTCGACGCCCGCGACGGCGTCGAACACCGCCACCGCTCCGTCGAGCACCCGCAGGGAGCGCTCGACCTCGTCGGCGAAGTCGACGTGCCCCGGGGTGTCGATGAGGTTGACGCGGTGCCCGTCCCAGGTACAGCTCACGGCCGCCGCGAAGATGGTGATGCCGCGGTCGCGTTCCTGGGCGTCGTAGTCGGTGACGGTGGTGCCGTGGTGGACCTCGCCCCGCTTGTGGACGGCGCCGGTCGCGAAGAGGATCCGCTCGGTGAGGGTGGTCTTGCCCGCGTCGACGTGGGCCAGGATGCCCAGGTTCCGCAGGGTGGTGCGGGCGGGGGAGGAGGGGACGGTGGATCGCCGGTCGGTGCGCATGGCCCGAGGCCTTTCGAACGAAGAGGAAGAGGGCGGCGCGATTCCCGGACACCGGACCTGTCCGCCTTCCCGTGCGCCCGGCCGTCCCCGGCGCCGGCCCGTGCCGGAACGGCACCCGGGCGGGCGGAGCGGGGAAAACGGAAGGGCGGGGCGGAGGCTAGAGGTGTGTCACGGGCCTACGGTGACGGCCGCGCAGCCGGCACCGCACGGTGCGAGACACCGGGATCACGTCGTACCGGGACGGGGGAACGAAGGCGGCGGTGCGGTACGTGCACATGGCCCGGTTCCCCTTCTCTTCGCTCGGCATCGGACGCGCGGGCCCCGGGTCGTGTCGTCCCGGTCGGCGGCGCGCACGGCGAGTCTAGGCAACAGGGGCGGGGCACGGCACCGCATTTGTTCGCGGCGGCCGGTCCCCGCGCGCCGCGCCCGGCAGGACGATCTCCCGCGCGCACCGCGCCGGGCAGGCCGATGCCGACGCGCCGGGCACGGCGCGCCGGGCCGGGGCGGGCGCGCGGGGTTACCGTCGGCGGCATGGACGGTGACCGCCGAAGGTGGCGTCAGTGCGTGCTCGGCGGGGCGGTGTTCGCCGTGTGCATGGCCGGCACCACCCTGCCGACCCCCCTCTACGGCCTTTACCAGGAGAAGTTCGGCTTCTCCGAACTGATGGTGACCGTCGTCTACGCGGTGTACGCCTTCGGGGTCATCGGCGTCCTGCTGCTGGCCGGCAACGCCTCGGACGCCGTGGGCAGAAAACCGGTCCTGCTGGCCGGCCTCGGCTTCGCCGTCGCGAGCGCTGTCTGCTTCCTCTGCGCCACCGCGATGGGCTGGCTGTACGCGGGACGGCTGCTGTCCGGCCTGTCCGCGGGCCTGTTCACCGGGGCCGCCACCGCCTACGTGATGGAGCTGGCCCCCCGGGGCGGCGCCTCCCGGGCCACGCTCGTGGCGACCGCCGCCAACATGGGCGGCCTGGGCTGCGGCCCCCTGCTCGCCGGCATCCTCGCCCAGTACGCGCCCTGGCCCCTCTACCTGCCGTTCGTCGTGCACCTCGCCTTGGTGGCGGCGTCGGCCGCCGTCCTGCTGCGGCTCCCGGAGACCGTACGGGAACGGCGTCCGCTGAGCACCGTACGACCCCAGCGGCCCGGCGTGCCCGCCGAGGTGCGGTCGGTGTTCGGGCCCGCCGCGATCGCCTCGTTCGTGGGGTTCGCCCTGTTCGGGGTGTTCACCTCGGTCAGCCCGGCGTTCCTCGCGGAATCCCTCGACGTGCACAACCGCGCCGTGAGCGGTCTCGTCGTCGCCCTGGCCTTCTTCGCCTCGACCGCCGGACAACTGGTGGTCGGCCGGGTCGGTGTGGGCCGCTCCCTGCCGCTGGGCTGCGCCGGCCTGCTCGCCGGCCTGGCCCTGCTCGCGGGCGCGCTGTGGTGGGACCAGCTGTGGCTGGTGGTGCTGAGCGCGCTCGTCGGCGGGGCCGGGCAGGGCCTCGCGTTCCGCGGGGCGATGTCTGCGGTGACCGCCGCCTCTCCCGCGGACCGGCGCGCGGCGGTGATCTCGACCCTGTTCGTGGTGGCGTACACGGGCATCTCGGTGCCGGTGATCGGAGTGGGCGTCCTGTCGGGCCCGATGGGCCTGGAGGGGGCCGGGCTGGTGTTCATCGCCTGTATGGCCGTCCTGGTCGGCGCCGCGGCCGCCTACCTGCTCCGCAGACCCGTACGGGTGGGGTGACGGACGGTCGGCGCCGCCCCGCTCGGCGACAACCCCCTTGGTTCCCGCAGGCGTTCACCTCGTCCGGCGGCGTTGCGGCGTGCGCGAGGAGGCTCGGTAGGACACCGTGGGGACCGCCCGGACCGACCCGCTGGCGCTACCCGAGGAGACCTTCCGTGAACTGGACGCTCGAAGTCGTACCGGTCCCTGTCGCCGACATGGACCGCGCGAAGGAGTTCTACGCAGACAAGGCCGGGTTCAAGGTCGACCTCGACGACGAGGTCGCCCCCGGCGTGCGCATCATCCAGATGACGCCGGCCGGCTCGCGCTGTTCCATCGCGATGCTCCAGGGGATGCCCGCCGCGCCCGGGACGAAGCAGATGGCCCCCGGCACCCTGCAGGGCCTCCAGATCTGCGTCACCGACATCGAGGCGGCCCGCGAGGAGCTCCTCGCCCGGGGCGTGGACGTCTCCCCGGTCCGCCACGTCGGGGCCACCGGATGGGAGGACGGCAAGGGCGGCACCTGGAACTCCTTCATGACCTTCGAGGACCCGGACGGCAACGGCTGGGTCGTCCAGGAGGCCCCCTCGGAGCTGTCGGAACGCTGAATCTCCGGCAGAAGACGATCGGGGAGGGCGGCTTGACCCTGACGTGCGGGTCAGGGGTTAGCGTCACCGCACCCCGGCCGCGCCCCGCGCGGCCGCCGCCCCCGATCCGCCCGGGAGACCCGCATGCCCGTGACCGTCCTGCCCCGCACCGGCCGCGAGGTCCGTCTCGCCGCCGTCCCCGACAGGCTGCCCGCACCGGAGCACTTCGCCGTCGTCGAGACCCCGCTGCCCGAACCCGAGCCGGGCCAGGTGCTCGTCAGGAACACCCACTTCCTCGTTTTCCCCGGTCTGCGCACCCTGATCGGCGGGGAGACCGACGGCCTGCCGCTCCCGCTGCTGCACGTCGGCGACACCCTCTTCGGCCCCGCCGTCGGCGAGGTCGTCGCCGCGCCGCCCGGCAGCACGCCGCGTACCGGTACCGCGGTCACGCACATGCTCGGCTGGCGCGAGTACGCCCTGGTTCCCGCCGCCGCCTGCACCCCGCTGGGCGACGCGCTGCCCCACCCGGTCGAGCACCTCGCCCAGGGCTCCGCCGCCTACGGAGCCCTCACCCGCCTCGCCGGGGTACGCCCCGGCGACGTCGTCCTCGTCACAGGAGCCGCCGGCGCCGTCGGTACCCTGGCGGGGCAGATCGCCCGCCTCCTGGGCGCCGCCAAGGTGATCGGCACCACCGGTACGCCCGCCAAGGCCGCGCGCCTCGTCTCCGAACTGGGCTACGACGCCGTCCTGCTCCGCGGCACCGGCCGGCCCCTCGCCGCGCAGCTCGCCGAGGCGGCGCCGGAGGGAGTCGACGCCGTCTTGGACACGGTCGGCGGGGAACAGCTGACCGCGGCACTCGGCGCGGCCCGGCAGGGCGCCCGCGTCGCCCTCGTCGGCACCCTGGCCGGACAGCTGTCGCGGCGCCGGGCCGGCGGCAGCGCACCGGCCGAGATCGACACCTTCCGCATCGTCGTCAAAGGCCTCTCGCTGCGCGGCTACAGCGGCGCCGACCACCCCGACGTGGCGGACGAATGGGCCGGCCGGTTCGGCGGCTGGCTGCGCTCCGGTGAGATCACCTTCCCCCACACCCGGATCACGGGCATCGAACGGGCCCCCCGCGCGTTGCAGGAGTTGATCGAAGGCCGGCACTTCGGGGCAGTCGTCGTGGAACTCCGCTCCGGTGCGGCGGGCGGCGGGGGAGAGGAAGGCGGGTCGGCATGAGGATCGGCGAGGCGGCCGCGGCGGCCGGGGCGACGCCCAGGGCACTGCGGTTCTACGAACAGCGCGGGCTGCTCCCCCCGCCCGCGCGCACGGCTTCGGGGCAACGGGAGTACGGGCCCGGCGAGATCGCGAGGGTCCGCGTCATCCGGAGCCTGCTGGCCCTCGGGCTCACCGTCGAGGACCTGCGCGCCCGCGCCGACCGCCTCCACCTGCTCGACGGGGACCCGCAGCCGTCCTGCGGCGCCACCGTGCCCGGCGCCTCCCCGGTGGTCGCCCGCCGGCTCGCCGTCCTCGACGCCGAGATCGCCCGGCTCACCCGGCTGCGCGAGAACCTGGCCCGCGAGGCCGCCGCCGACCGCTGATCCGGCACCGGTGGCGGCCCGGGCGGTCGCCGACCGCGCTCCGCATGCCCCCGGACACGGCGGGTATGCGCGGGCCATGACGGTCAAGAAGACGAGCGTTCTCGTACTGGACTGCGCCGAGCCCCAGGCCCTGGCCCTCTTCTACGCCCAACTCCTCGACGCCGACGTCCGGATGGGGGAGGACCCGGACATGGTCGAAGTGGTCGGCACCACCGGAGTGCACCTCGCGGTGCGCCGGGACCACGGATACGCGCCACCGAGCTGGCCGCGCCCCGAGGACTCCCAGCAAGCACACCTCAGGATCCAGGTCGCCGCGGCCGACCTCGACGAAGCCGAACGCGAAGCGGTCTCCTTCGGGGCCCGCCCGCTGGAGTCCGGCCTCGGGGACGGGCCGCACGAAGCCCGCCTGTTCAGCGACCCGGCCGGACACTCCTTCACCCTCGCGGGCCAGGCCTCCACGCCCTGAGGGTCCCCGCCCCCGGCTCGTACGAGGGGGCGTGCGCTGGTGTGTGAGGGGCGCGGAAAGAAGCGCGTGCGCCACTTCCGGAAGATTTCGCGGGACCGGCCTGCACGATCGGGCGCGTTCTTCGATGGGGTGGGTCCTGGGGGCGCACCGCGCCGCCGCGGCTACCGGACCCGGGGGCGAGTACGCCGCTCCGCACACACCACTTGGGAGGTTTCACGTCACGTGAATGTCGTCGAGATGGTCGCCCTCGTCCGGATACTCGCCACCGCGGTCCGTGTTCGCACAGCCGATCCGACCCGGGCGCCCAGGCCCGCGCCGGGAGCCGGAGTCCAACCGTGGGGGAACGCATGAGCGAGGGCGAGTACGACCCATCGGGAGACCAGGCGGTCTCCAGCGAGCTGGCGGGCGTCCTGCCCGTGGAGTTCACCGCGTTCCATTCCCAGCAGCACCGCGCCTACCTGCGCTACGCCCACCTCCAGCTGGGCAACGCCAAGATGGCCGAAGAGGTCGTCGACGACGTGTTCACCTTCCTGCTGAAGGTGTGGAGCCAAGCACTGAGGGAGGCCAGCCTCCACGGATTCGCCTGGGCGGTGCTGCGCGAACACGTGGAACGGAGACTGGCCGTCCTGGCCCGGCCGGTCGCGATGGTGGAGACGGCCTGGTTCGCCGCGCTGCGCCGGACCTCCCGCGAACGCCTGGAACTGCTGGAGTCCAAGCTCGGCCTGTACGCGGCGATCGCCGAACTGTCCGAGCGCCAGTACGACGTCGTCCTGCTGACGTTCCTGCTGGGCAACGAATCCGACACGGTCGCCCGGATGATGGGGATCTCCCCCGCGACGGTCCGCTCGCACATCCGCGGCGCCCGCCGAACCCTGTCCCGCAAGCTCGGGGTGGACTGGATCCCCGGAGAGGAGAAGGAGCAGTGAGCGACATGCCCCGTGACCGCGACATGGCGCTGTGCGAGCTGGACGCGGCCCTGAAGGACGCGCTGGTGCTCGTGGAGGAGTACGCGGGTTACGACGAGGGCGCCGCCCGGCGCCGCATCGCCCGCCGCATCGCCGCCGACCGCGCCCGGTCGTCGACCGGAACGGTCTGCGGTACGGCCGCCCCGCCCCGGAGCTACGACTCGCCGGCCGCGTCCGACGAACTGGTCCTGGACGCCGCCTGCCACGTACGGTCCGCGCGCGTACTGGACGACGTCACCTGGGCCCTCGTGGAGAGCCGGGACTTCGCCGAACTCGCCCTGGAGGCCGGATCCTGGCCCCACGGCGAGGACTCTGCCCTGCTGTTCGGCTGCCTCCTGCACCTGACCGACCGGACCGAGGGCGCCCGCTTCTGGTTCCAGTACGCGGCCGGAGCGGGCTCGCGGACCGCCGCGGACTGCCTCTACCTGCACCACCTGGCCCGCGCCGAGGTCCGCACGGCCCGCCACTGGAAGGAGCAGGCCCAGGCCCTGCCCCCCGACACGCGCCTGCCCACCCTGCCCCCGATCCCGCAGGACCTCGAAGAGGCCCTCGGTGCCTCCGTCATCTGGACCTCACCGCCCATCACCACCCAGGACCTGACCGGCCTCGCCTGCGGACCGGGCCGATCGGGCCGGCCCCCGTACCGGCTCCCCCTCCGGCTGCGCCAGGCCGTCACGGCGCGCACCGGGAAGGAACACCCCGACCTGGGGGACGTGTTCACCCCCAGCCGGCAGATCGCCGTGGCCGTGGCCCAGTACGCCCGGCTCGACACCCCGCAGCTGACACAACTGGCCGGCACGTGGACCTGCGGCACCCCCGGGCGGCCCCAGCCGCCGAGCGCCGCACGGCCGGCCCCCGACGGCCGGCCCGCGTCCGCACCGCTGGAATCCGTCCACCAGGCGCTGCGCGTCCTGGAGGTCATCAACCGGCACTCCGGCGGCGTCGGCCTCACCCAGATCGCCCGCGCGACGAAACTGCCCCAACTGGTCCTCGCCCGGGCCATGGAGCAGCTGATCCGGGCCGACCTGGCCACCCCGGTCGGGCCGGACGCCTACACCGCGGGCAATGCCCTCCTGCTGACCGGATCGGTGTCCGGATCCGCGCCCGGAGAAGGCCGGGACCAGCTGAGGGAGACCCTCGCCTGGGTCCGCGACGCGGTCGGAGCGGCCGTCTACGTCGCCCGCTACACCGATGGAGAGGTCTCCATCACCCAGTACGCCGACGGCCCGGCCGCCCCGCTGGTGGAGGAGTGGGTCGACTTCCGTGCCGCCGCCCACGCGTCCGCCGTCGGCAAGGCCCTCCTCGCCCAGCTCGGCCCGGCCGACCGCAGGGACCACCTGGCCCGGCACAGGATGGCCCGCTTCACCTCGCACACCCTCACCAGTCCGGAGGTCCTCTTCCACCAGCTCGACACCCGCCCGCCCAACGCGCCCCTCGTCGACCTCCAGGAGTACGCCCTCGGCACGGTCTGCGCCGCCGTGCCCATCACCGCGGGCCCGAACCCGGAATGCGTGGCCCTGTCCATCCCCGTCCCGGATCCGCTCCGGCTGGGGCAGGCGGCACGGATCCTGCAGAGCGAGGCCGCGGCGGTCTTACTCGCCCTCATCGTCGCCGGCAGCACCGGACCCGCGGCCCCCGCGAAGGCCCCCGACGACGAGGCGCCCCGACCGGGTTCCGCCGGACTGGAGAACACGGTCCTTTCCCCGACCGCGTAGGCACCGCGAGCGGAACGCTGCGGCAGCGGTGGCGCGCACGGCCGTGGAGGAACTCCCTCCAGGGCGCGCCGCCCCTGTCGCCTCCGCCTATGGTGGGAGAGGGGCACATCCCTCGGAGCGTGCCATGCGATGCGCGACCCTGCTCTGCGCCGCGGCCCTGACCGCCCTGACCCTCGGCGCCACCGGCCCACCGGCCGCGGACGACCCCCGGCTCGCGGAGTTCTACCGGCAGAAGATCGCCTGGGGTCCGTGCCCGGCTTCCTACCCCGCCCCCATGCGGTGCGGGAAGCTCACGGTTCCCCTCGACTACGCGCACCCCTCCCGGGGCACCATCGAGCTCGCCCTGTCCCGGATCCCGGCCACCGGGCCGCACCGGCTGGGCTCGCTGGTGCTCAACTACGGCGGCCCCGGCGTCGGCGGCGCCGGAACCACGGCCAAGCGCACCGACCGCTGGCGGGACCTCGCCCGGTCCTACGACATCGTCGGCTTCGACCCCCGGGGCATCGCCGAGAGCGCCCCCATCAGCTGCGGCGGCGCCCTCCCGCTCGTCGGCACCGAGTACATGGACGCCTCCGAACTGCGGGGCGCGATCGAGGCGGCGAACCGCGCCTGCGAACGCCGCAGCGGCCCGATCCTGGAGCACGTCGGCACGGTCGACGTCACCCGCGACATGGACGTCCTGCGCGCCGCGCTGGGCGATCCGAAGCTGAACTACCTGGGCGCCTCGTACGGCACCCGGATCGGCGCCGTCTACGCCGCGCAGTTCCCTCGGCACGTCGGCCGGATGGTGCTCGACGGAGTCGACACGCTCTCCAAACCCCTGGACGAACAGGCGCTGGACGTCGTGAAGGGCCAACAGCTCGCCTTCGAGGGCTTCGTCGCCTGGTGCACCGAACAGCCGGGCTGCGTCTACGCGGGCATGGATCCGCGGAAGGCATTGGAGAAGGCCGAGCGACTGGTCGCCGAGCTGGACGCGGACCCGCTGACCACCAAGGACGGCAAGGAGTTCAACGGCCAGTCGCTGGCCTTCGCCATCGAGAACGAGCTGTACACGACGCACGACTGGCCGGAGCTCGCACGCGGCCTGGGCCTGCTGGAGCGGAAGGGCGACCTGACGGTCCTGGCGGACCAGGCCGAGCCGGAGTCGGACAACGAGGGCGCCGCGTGGACGTTCGTGAACTGCTCCGACTACACCGACCGCGGCGCCGGGGGCGACGCCGAGGCCCTCCAGCGGAAGCTCGACGCCCTGCGTCCGGAATTCCAGGAGGCGTCCCCGATCTTCGGGCGCGGAGAGCTCTCGGAGATCGAACTCTGCCACGGCCGGCCCCCGGCCGACCGGACCGTCGCCGACGTCGACCACCCCGGAGCGCCGCCGATGCTCCTGATCGGTGTCCGCAACGACCCCGCGACCCCGTACCCCTGGACCGAGGAGACGGCCCGGCGCCTCGGTTCGGCCGTGGTCGTCGGCTACGAGGGCCACGGGCACACCGGCTACACCCACTCGAAGTGCGTCAAGCAGCACGTCGACCGCTTCCTGGAGACGGGGCGGCTGCCGGGCGGCAACGGCGGCAACGGCGGCAACGGTGCCGATACCGTCTGCCCCGCCGAGAAGGTGGACGCGAAGGGCGGGTAGGCCGCCGGGCCGGCAACCGCCGGGTGCCGGACGGCGTCCCCGCTGCCGGGGGTGGTGTTCGTGCGGGAGAGGGAACCGCAGGGGTGGTGGCGGCCGGCCGTGGCCCTGCCCGTCGTCGCGGCGGCGGCGCTGTACGGCTGGGCCCACTGGTACTTCGCGGGCCCGGCCTCACCGCCGACCGCGGCGGCCGTGGCCGGCGGCGCCGTGCTGGTCGCCGGGACCTGCGCGCTGTACTCCGTGCGGATCGGCGGCAGCGGCGGCCTCTTCGGCTCACTGCTCATGGCGGTGGGCCTGCTGCTGGCCGTGACGGCGGCCGACCGGGCGGCGGGCCGCGCCGAGACCGCCGTCTGCGTCGTGCGCGAGGTCCACAGTCAGGTACAGGGGTCCTACGGCGAGGGCGCTCCTCCCGCCAAGACCGTCTACCGCCTCGTCCTGGACTGCCCCGGGGGATACCCCTCCGCACTCAAGGACGACCGGCCCCTCGCGGCGCGGGGGGAGGAGATCGAGGTCGCCTACGACGCCCAGCGGCGGGTGTCCCCGGAACCCGCGGGCGGTGCCTCGCCGTGGGCGGCCGCCGTGTGGGCCGCGCTCCTCCTCGCCGCGTCCACCGTGATCGCGGCCCGGAGCCGTACGACGGCCGGGTGAGCCCAGCGGGTGGAATCGTCCGGCGGCCCGGACGGGCTGCCGGACGCCGGGCCCGCCCTCTCGCATAGTCGTGACCGACGGCAGGTGACGGCGGCAGGGTGCGGGAGGCGGCAGTGACGGTGGACGCGCGACGACGGGCCGTGATGGCGGGACTCGGGGCGGTGGCCCTGGCGGCCGTGGGGCAGGGCACCGGCCGGGCGGCCCCGTCCGCCGCCTTCGCACCCGGGGCGCCCCGGGCTGCGGCCGGCCCCCGCCCGCCGGAGGCCTGGATGGGAACCGTGATCCGCCGGATCCCCACCACCCGCCGGATCATGGCGCTCACCTTCAACGCGGCCTGGGACGAGAGCGGCCTCGACACCGTCCTCACGGAACTGCGGCGCCGGAAACTGGCGGCCACCTTCTTCCCGACCGGGCAGTTCGCCGAGCAACACCCCGGGGCGGTACGGGCCATGGCCGCCGCGCACGGCCTGGGCAACCACTCCCACACCCACCCGTACTTCAAGGACCTCTCCACCACCGAGAGGCACCGGGAGGTGCGCCGCGCGGACGCCGCGATCCGCGAGGCCGCCGGGACCGAACCCCTGCCCCTCTTCCGCTTCCCGTACAGCTCCACCACGGCGGACTCCGTGGCCGACGTCAACGACCTCGGCTACGCGGTCGTCGAGTACACCCAGGACACCAACGGCTACCTCGGCCCGCAGGGCGGCATGAGCGTCGACAAGGCGGTCCGGCGGGCCGTCGACGCCTTCAAGCCCGGGGCCGTCCTCCAGATGCACGTGGGCAGCACCGGCGACGGGATCGTCCTCGATGCCGAAGCCCTGCCCCGCATCATCGACGCCGCCCTGGCCGAGGACTACGAGATCACCGATCTCCGCCACCTCCTCGTCCCCGCCACCCCGGCCCGAGCGTTTACGCCATATACCCGGTTCAATTCATAAACCAGTTCTACCTGCGCCATCCGTGGCTGACCTGCGCATACGAAGGCTCACGGCCCTCTGCGGCGTCGCCGCCGGCGCGGCCTTCGCGTGGCCCGCGAGCCTGGTCCAGGGCTCCGGAACGGCCTACGTCACGGTCACCCTGGTCGCCGCCTCCATCGAGGCGGGCACCGTACTCGGACACCCCCAAGCGGGGAAAAGCGGGGAAAAGCGGAAGGGGCTCGGATCCGAACGGATCCGAGCCCCTTCCGGGCAGTAGCGGGGACAGGATTTGAACCTGCGACCTCTGGGTTATGAGCCCAGCGAGCTACCGAGCTGCTCCACCCCGCGTCGGTGAACCCCACCCTACGGCACCGCGCGGGGTGTCATCGACCACGGGGCCGGGAAGCCCGTGGGGGAGCAGCAGGGCCGAGTCCGAGTGGACGGTGACGCGGACCGGGCCGGCCGGGCCCCCGCCGGCCGCCGCGTCCCCCGCGCCCGGCTCGGGGGCGAAGCGCGGGTGGGCGCCGGCACTGAGCTGCCAGCGGATGCGGTGGCCGGTGGCGAACCGGTACGCGGTGGCGCCCATCGCGGCGGTGATCCGTGCGGGCGAGGGGCCGCCGGCCGGCAGTGGGGCCGGTCCGTCGCAGACGTGGGTGGAACGCCCGCGGGGGTCCACGTCACACAGCCGCGCGAAGACCACGCCCGGTGCGCCGTCGGTGGAGACGCTCAAACGCGCGAGGACCGGCCCCGCGATCTCCACGGGCTCCGTCAACGGCGGGCCGGTGAAGGTCAGCACGTCCTCGCGGGCCTCCAGGGCGGTGTTGTCACGAGGCCCGGCGCCGAGCGACAGCAGCGGGCCGCCGACGGACGGGGTGGGGTCGGCCGGATCGTGGCGGAAGGACGCCAGCGGGGCGGATCCGGCGGGGGCCTGCCGGATCAGGTGGCCGTCGGGCGCGGGGAACCAGGAGGTGGTCTCCGGGGACTGCGGCCATGCGTCGAGGTCGCGCCAGGCGTCCTCGCCCCCGACGTGGACCCGGACGGGCGTCGGGCGCAGTCCCGAAGGGTCGGAGCACAGGTGCGCGCGCAGCCAGGCGAGGCTCTCCGCGAACACCTCGGGCCAGCCCTGGCGCAGGGCGGAGGCGTGGGTCCAGGGCCCGACGAGCAGGGAGCTCTCGCGTCCGGCCCGCCGCAGGCGCGCGTACTGCTCGAAGGTCTGGCCGGCCAGGACGTCGTGCCATCCGGTGATCAGGGCGGTGGGCACTCCCGGCCCCTCGGCGGCCCGCGCCGTGGACGCGCCCCGCCAGTACGGGTCTTCGGGGTCGCCGTGCGCGATCACCCCGTCCAGCCAGGGCGGTTCGCCGCCGAGGGCGGCCGCGTACGAGCCCTGCGGCGGGGCGGCGGCGGTGGGGCCGCGCAGGACGCGCCGCACGCGCGCCGAGGCCTTCACCAGGGACGGCACCCCCCGGTGCTGGTGGGTCATGGCGGCGGCGACGAGCAGGGCGTTCTCCAGGTGGAGGACGCCGCCCGCGTGGAACAGGGCCCAGGGGTCGTGCAGGCCGAGCTGCACGACCATCGCCTTCAGCTCCGGGGGCGGTTCCAGGGCCAGCGCCCACTGCGCGTACCCCAGGTAGCTGGGGCCGACCGTGCCGAGGACGCCGTCGAACCAGGGCTGCTCCCGCAGCCAGGCCACGGTCGCCAGGCCGTCCGCGGCCTCGTTGCGCCAGAGGTCGAACAGGCCGCCGGAACCGCCGGTGCCCCGGCAGCTCTGCAGGATCACGTGGAAGCCCTGCTCGGCGAAGAGCATGCCGTACTGGGGCCCCCACGGCAGGCCCCTGCCGTAGGGCGAGCGGACGAGGAGGGTCGGGAACTCGCCCTCCGCGCGCGGGAAGTAGTGGTCGGTGACCAGCGGGCTGCCGTCGGCGGCCGGGACGACCAGCCCGGGCTCCAGGCCGGCCGCGTGGCGGCGGGGCGGGAGCCCGCGCCAGGTGGACCGCATCAGGCGTGCCGACAGCGGCGGCCGGCCGGCGGGCGGGGTCCAGGCGGACCCGGGCGGTGTGTCGTGCGCGGATGGCGTCATCGTTTCCCCTCCATCATTCTCGTACGCGGTACGAGAATAGAGGATGCTTGGATGGAATCCGACAGGAGCCACCCCCGAGGGGAAAGGAACACGAGGACCGTGACTGCAGAGGCCGGGCCCGGCGACGCCGGCCGCGTCGATCCCCGCGAACTCTGGCTGACCCCCGATCAGCCCCGCAGGGGACGCAGGCCCGCCTTCAGCCGAGAGGCCATCACCGCGGCCGCCGTCGCCCTGGCGGACACCGAAGGCATCGACGCGGTCACCATGCGCCGGCTCGCCTCCGAGGTGGGCGCGGGCGTCATGTCGCTGTACAGCTACGCCCCGGACAAGGAGACCCTGGTCGATCTGATGGTCGACCACGTCAACGCCGAACTCCCCGCCCCGCAGGTACCGGAAGGCGACTGGCGCGGCGGCCTCAAGGCCATCGCCCACCTCCAGCGCGCCCTGATGCTCCGCCACCCCTGGCTCCCCGCCGCCCTGCACGGCCGCCGCTCCCTCGGCCCCCACGCCCTCGCCTTCCTGGAGCACGCCCTCGCCGCGCTGCGCCCCACCGGCCTGGACGGCGCCGCGAAGCTGGAGGTCTTCGCCCAGCTCACCGGATTCGTGTCCGGGTACGTCGCCCACGAGATCGCGCAGGCGGCCGCCGCGAACTCACCCGACCGGGTGGCGGCGGAGGTCCGCTACCTCGCCGCCGTCGCCGCCGACGGCAGGCACCCCGAACTCGCGGAGGTCCTGGGCTCCCCGGCCCGGCCCGCGAGCCCCGCAGCCACCTTCGAGCGGTTCCTCAACCGCCTGGTCGACGGCCTCGACACCGACCGGCCGGGACCGTGAGGGCATGCGGACCGCTCCGCGCGGCCCGCGTCACGAGTACCTTCTGTGCATGCAGATCGAGGGTCCGCGGCAGCGGGGACACGTACTTTTCATAGCGGGCGACGCCGCCGTGCGCCGGCGGGCCGTCCAGGTGGCGCCGAGCGCGAACCTGGCGGCGCTGGGGGTGGTCCCGGTCGCCGGGCTGCTGAACAGCGAGGTGCCCAGCGACACCACCTACCTCGACGGGGTCCGGGACCCGAACACCGCCCTCATGCGGCTGCGCACGGCCGCCGCCACCCCCGGGCCGCTGTTCGTCTACCTGTCCGGCCGGCTCACCGCCGACCGCCGCGGCTGCCGGCTCCACCTCGCCCTGGCGGGGACCACCGCTACCTCGGTCCGCTACACCGCACTGCCCTGGGACTGGCTCGGCACCGAACTGCGCGGCCGCCCCCGCGGGCTGACCACCGTCCTCCTCGACCTCGGGGCGGACAGGGCGGCCTGGTCGCTGCTCCAGGAGTACGGCAGCCTGCCCGCGTCCCCCGCGGCCGAGATGTACGGCGTGGTCTCCCCGCCCGGCTTCGCCGGCGGCGGCAACACGGTGAGCCGCTACACGCGGCACTGGATCGACCAGCTCCACACCAGCCCCGTCCGGCCGGACAACCTCCGGCTGCACGCCCTCGCCGTGGGGGCCGCCGCGCTGCCGCCGGGCTCCCTCGTCCTGCCGACCGCCCGGGAGCTCGCCGCCCCGGCCCCGCCCGGGCACACCACCGTCGGCGCCCCCGGCCCGGCTCGGCCCGCCCGTCACCCGGAACCGGTACGCGGCCCGCACCCCGCCCCGACGCCCGTACCCGTACCGGCCCCCACGGCCCGGCCGGCCCCCGCACCGGCCGGCGAGCCGGCACCGCCCGCGCGGCCGCCCGTACCGGACCGGGACCCGCGGCCGCACATCCACGCCCTGGCCACCTCGGGCCGGCACCCGGAGGCCGCCACCCTCGCCCAGGCCTGGGAGCAACACGTCCTCCAGACCCACGGGTTCACCTCCGACGAGGCGCTCGCATGGCTGGAGATCCGTGCCGACCTCGCCCGGATGGCCGACGACTTCCGGCTCGCGACCCGGCTGTGGACCACCGCGGGCCGCACCCGCCTCGCCCGGGGGCCCGCGGACGCACCCGGGGTCCGGGCCGCCGCGGCCGGCGCCCTGTACTGCTGGACCCGGCTGGAGGATCCGGCCGGGGCCGCCGAAGCCGGCCCCGAACTCATCGGCCTCCTGCGCTCGTTGCCGTCCCCGGATCCCGCGCACCTGCGCCTCGTCCAGCAGCGGATGGAGCTGCTGCGCCGCCCGACCAGCCGCACCCCAGCCGGACTTGAGCCCGGCGCGACCCCCACCGGACCGAAGTCCTCGCAGGTCACGGCGAGATGAAGGAAAATGGGGTGATCATCCGGCGGTGTGACGCCGCGACTACCGTGGGAGAGGTGCGCCGTCGCGCAGCTATCGCCACGCATTCGATTCAGGGGGAACGGAATGGCAGCTCAGCCCACCGTCGTCGACCTACTGGAACTCAGTCCCGACTTCGTACGCGACCCCTACCCGGTCTACGCGCGGCTGCGTGAACAGGGGCCCGTCCACCACGTGTGGACCCCCGACCGCGGGGACATGTGGCTGATCGTCGGACACGAGGCCTGCCGCACGGCCTTCACCGACCCGCGCCTGAGCCGGGACTGGCGGCGGTCCGGCAACATCAGCCAGATCATCAACACCGGCCAGGACCAGCCCGGGCTCGCCCACATGCTGATGGCCGACCCGCCGGACCACACCCGGCTGCGCCGCCTGGTGGCACGGGAGTTCACCACCCGGCGCATCGAGGGCCTGGCGCCGCGCATCCAGCAGATCGCCGACGAACTCCTCGACGCCATGGAGCAGAACGAGCACCGCACGGCCGACCTGGTGGACGCCTTCGCCTTCCCGCTGCCGATGACCGTCATCTGCGAGCTGCTGGGCGTGCCCGAACTGGACCGCGCGGCGTTCCGCGCGTGGTCCAGCGAAATGGTCGCCCGTACCAGCCCCGAGGCCGAAGCCGCCGCGTACGAGGAGATGCCGCGGTACCTGGGCGAGCTCATCGGCGCCAAGCGCGCCGCCCCCGGCGACGACCTGCTCAGTGCCCTGATCCACGCCGTCGACGACGGCGGCGACCGCCTCTCGCCGGAAGAGCTGGTCGGCATGAGCCTCCTGCTCCTCATCGCCGGGCACGAGACCACGGTCAACATGATCGGCAACGGCATGCGGGCCCTGTTCGCCCACCCCGACCAGCTCGCCGACCTGCGCGCCGACTTCGATCTGCTCGACGGCGCGATCGAGGAGATGCTGCGCTACGACGGCCCGGTCGAGACCTGCACGGAGCGGCTCGCCCTGGAGGACGTGGAGATGGGCGGGGTGGTGATCCCGGCCAATTCCGCCGTCCTCATCGCCATGGCCGACGCCGACCGCGACCCGGCGCGCTTCGCCGACCCGGACCGGTTCGACATCCGCCGCGACGCCCGTGGCCACATCGCCTTCGGGCACGGCCTCCACCACTGTCTGGGCGCCCCGCTGGCCCGGATGGAGGGCCGCATCGCGCTGCGCTCGCTGCTGGAGCGCTTCCCCCGGCTCGCCGCCGGCGCCGACGAGGCGGAGCTCGCCTGGCTGCCCGGAATGCTGATCAGGGGCGTACGGCAGCTGCCCGTGCGCTGGTGACCGGCGGCTCGGAACCGGCCCTTCCCGGGGCCGTCCCGCGCCGGACGGGACGGTCTCAGGTCTTCGGGGTGACGATCCGCGCGATCCGCAGGAAGAGTTCGGTGGCGTGGTCCTCGTCGAGCGTGGCGAAGGAGCGGTTCATCTCCACCACCACCGTGGAGTGGGACCGCGGGTCGTGGAACATCGCCGTGTTGTAGCCGATGATCGTCCCGTTGTGTCCGAGCCACCCGTTGAACGACGCGATGCCCAGCCCGTACCCCACCTGCTCCGGCTCCGCCGCGACCGGTACGAGCCGCAGCCGCTCCCGCTGGAGTCCGGGGGTCAGCAGGCCCGTCCCGGTCGCCAGTTCACGGGCCCAGAAGCGCAGGTCCGCGATGTTCGAGAGCATCGCGCCGGCGCCCGCCGAGTAGGCCGGGTCGGAACGCGTGGCGTCGGTCATCGCCCCGCCCGGGCCCGCCCGGTACCCCCGGGCGGCGGGCTCCGGGACGGCGGAGTCCGTCGGCAAGCCGGTGGCGGCCAGCCCCAGTGGTTTGGCGATCTCCTCGCGCACCCACGTCGCGAGCGGTTTCCCGCCCGCCTTCTCGACGATGTCGCCGAGCAGGACGTAGTGCGTGTCCGAGTAGTGGAAGCCCTTGCCCGGAGCGAAGTACGGGGCGTGCCGGCGGGCGATGTCGAGCGCGTCCCGCGTGCGGAACGGGGCGTCGGGATGCTCCGTGTACCGCTTCAGCCAGGCCGGATCCTCGGTGTAGCTGTAGATCCCCGCCGTCATGTTCAGCAGCTGCCGGATCGTGATGGCGTCGCCGTTCGGCCAGCTGACGTACCGGCTCAGCGGGTCGTCGAGGCGCAGCTTTCCGGCGCGTACGAGCTGGAGGACGGCGGTGGCGGTGAAGGTCTTGGTGACGCTCGCGATGCGGACCTTGTCCTCGGCGGTGATGGGCCTCCCCGTCCGGAGGTCGGCGGCGCCCACCGCGTACTCCCAGGCCCCGTGTCCCGGCACGTTCACGTCCACCCGGATGCCGGGCACGTCGTGGGCGCGCCGGGCGTCGTCGACGGCTTCCTTCAACTGCCGCTCGACCCCGGCCGGAAACCGGGTGCCGGACGACTGGGCGGCCGGACTGCCCGCGCTCGCCGAGGGGCCCGGGGCCTCGGGGCCGCGGGGCGTGCCCGGCGCGCAGGCCGTGGCCCAGCCGGCCAGTGCCACCACCGCGGCGAGGGCCGCGCGGGCCCCCCGCCGTCGCCCCGTGCGTCGCTGCACCCTCGCCGCCTCCCGTAGCCGGTATGCCGCTTTCGTCCGCGACGATACGCCCCGCTCCCGGCCGGAACCCCGGCCCGCCACACCACCCGAAGGGGTGTCACGGACGTGAATCGGCCATATGCGTGAAGTGGGAACGGATGATCGCGTACGGCTCTCTAGCCTGGTGTGCGGCGGTGGGCCGCGCGTCCGGGCGGGGCGTCCGGACCGGTACGGCGCAGAAGGTTCCTCGGTTCCATGGGTCTGACGAGTAGTGCTCTCCTGGTGAGCTTCGTGCTGGGCACGCTGTTCCTGTTCGCCGCCACGGTGTGGGCGTGGCCACGGCTGGCGGGCGGGAGCCGGGGACGGGTGCTGGGGCGGATCGGGCTCCTGCTGGTGGTGCAGGTGTTCCTGTTCTCCTCGGTCGGCCTCGGGGTCAACCGCAGCCTCCTGATCTACGGTTCGTGGAGCGACCTGACCTCCGGGCAGAAGGGCCAGGCGGCCGGACCCGGCGGCGTCGCCGTGGAGGTCCTGAAACGGCAGGCGCCGGACGTGCCCGGCGCGGGCAACCCGGCGAACGCGGGCCTGATCGAGAAGGTCACCGTGCACGGCGAACGCTCCGGGATCGCCTCCCAGGCGTACGTGTACCTGCCGCCCGAGTACTTCCAGAAGGGCGGCGAACAGCGGAAGTTCCCCGCGGCCGTCGTCCTCACGGGCTACCCCGGAACGGCGGAGAACCTGCTGAAGGGCCTGCGCTTCCCGAGGACGGCGTGGACGAAGGTCAAACAGAAGAAGATGCAGCCGATGATCCTCGTGATGATGCGGCCCACCGTCGTCCCCGAGAACACCCAGTGCGTCGACGTGGCCGGCGGCGGGGCGAAGAGCGAGACCTTCTTCGGGACGGACGTCCCCAAGGCCATCTCCAGCTTCTACCGGGTGGGCGGCACGGCCGCGAGCTGGGGGATCATCGGAGACTCGACCGGCGGCTACTGCGCGCTGAAGATGACGGTGCAGCACCCGGAGACGTACGCGGTCGGGGTGGGCCTGTCCGCGGACTACAAGCCGGAGATCGACGCCTACTCCGGTGACCTCTTCCGCGGGAACAAGGCCGAGGAACAGCGGTCCGACCTGATGTGGCACCTGGACCACCGGCCCCAGGGGAAGGTGTCGCTGCTGGTGACCACCTCGCTGAAGGGGGAGCCGAACTACCAGGCCACCCAGGAGTTCATCCGCAAGGTCAAGGCCCCCTCCCGGGTCTCGTCGATCACCCTCGACCGCGGCGGCCACAGCTTCAACACCTGGAACCGGGAGATCCCGCCGGCCCTGGAGTGGATGGGTGCCCGGCTCACGGCCGGGTGAGGCCGGGGCCCGGCCTCAGGCGCCGCTCGGTTTCGCGCGGACGTGCATGCGCTCCCCCTGCCGCCCGAAGAGGCTGAGCACCTCCACCGGCCGCCCGTCGGCGCTGCTGAACCAGTGGGGGAGCCGGGTGTCGAACTCCGCTGCCTCACCGGGGCCGAGGACCAGATCGTGCTCGGCGAGGACGAGCCGCAGCCGCCCGTCCAGCACGTACAGCCACTCGTAGCCCTCGTGCGTCCGCAGATCCGGCTCGCTGCCCCGGTCCAGGATGAGCATCTTGTACGCCTGGAGGGGGCCCGGGGTCCGGGTCAGCGGAACGACCGTCCCGCCGTTCGGCATCGTGCGCGGCGTCAGGCGCACCCGGGGGTCACCCACCTCCGGGGCGCCGACCAGGTCGTCCAGCGGCACGTGGTAGGCGGCGGCGAGCGGCAGCAGCAACTCCAGACTGGGGCGGCGCTGCCCGGACTCCAGCCGGGACAGGGTGCTCTTGGAGATGCCGGTCTCCTCGGACAGCGCGGCCAGGGTGAGACCGCGCTGGGTGCGCAGCCGTCGCAGCCGGGGGGCGACCTCGTCGAGGACCTTGCGGTGGGGATCTGGTGTGTCCATGAGGGCATTCCACTCCGCCGTCCCGGAAACGGCAACAATATTTGCCGCCGGGATCCGGCCGGGTGCACGCTGCCGTGCATGAGCCCACACAGCGCTTCCGGAAACGGCCACCAGCACGGACACGGTCACGGACAGGCCCCCGGCCACGGCTCCGGCCCCGGCCACGTGCACGGCCACGACCACGGCACCGACATCGACTGGGCGGCCATGACCGCCCAGCTGGAGACCAACGGCGAGCTCCAGCTGCCCCTCCTGCGCCGCACCGCCGCCCGCCTCGGGGAACTGCTCGGCCCGCGGACCCCGGTCCGGCGCGTCCTCGACATCGGCAGCGGGCCCGGCGTGATGACCTGCGTCCTCGCCGAGGCCTTCCCGCAGGCCGAGGTCGTCGCCGTGGACGGCACCCCGGCACTCCTCGACCACACCCTGGCCCGCGCCGAACGACTCGGCCTCCACGGCCGGATCACCACCTCGCACGCGGAGCTGCCCGAGGGCCTCGCCGGGCTCGGAGCCGCCGACCTGATCTGGAGCAGCAAGGCCGTCCACCACCTCGGCGACCAGCAGGCGGCACTCGACGGACTCGCCGCCCTGCTGCGGCCCGGCGGCGTGCTCGCCGTCGCGGAGGCCGGTCTGCCGATGCGCTTCCTGCCCCGCGACATCGGCATCGGCGCCCCGGGCCTCCAGGCCCGCCTCGACGCCACCCTGGAACACTGGTTCGCGGCCATGCGGGCGGAACTCCCCGGCAGCACCTCCGTGACGGAGGACTGGCCCGCGATGCTCGGCCGCGCCGGCCTCGGCCCCGTGGGCGCCTTCACCGACCTCCTCGACCTGCCGGCCCCCCTCGGCGAACCCGCCCGCGCCTTCCTCCACGGCCACCTGACCCGGCTGAGGGGCAACACCGACGACGAGTACCTGGACGCCGAGGACCGCAAGACCCTCGACGCCCTGGTCGACCCCGAGTCCGCGGAGGGCATCCTGCGCCGCCCCGACGCCTTCCTCCTGTCCGCCGCCACCGTGTTCACCGGAGTACGCCCCGCCCGCTGACCCCTCAGCCCGGCGTCGACCGCCGGACCGTGCCGATGCGGGCGGCGAGGAGGGCGATGTCGTCGTCCGCGGATGCCGGGACCAGGTGTGTGATGAGCGTGTCGCACAGGTGGTCCAGCGGCTGCTCCGGCTCGGTGAGCAGCCGCGTGAGCTCGCCCAGCCGCTCGTCGATGTCGTGGTTGCGGGCCTCGACCAGGCCGTCGGTGTAGAGCACGAGGAGACTGCCCGGCGGCACGGTGAAGTCGGTGGTGGTGAAGCCGACGCCGCCGACACCCAGGGGGACACCGGGCGGGGTGTCGACCAGGTAGACCGTGCCGTCGGGCTCCGCCACCGCGGGCGGCGGGTGCCCGGCCCGGGTCACGGTGCAGCGGCCGGTGGCCGGATCGCAGACCAGGTACAGGAAGGTGGCCAGCATCGGCTCGGCCAGGTCCGCGAGGGTCGCCTCCAGCTGGTGCAGCAGCGCCGTCGGCGGCATGTCGAGCCGGGCCAGCGCGCGGACCGTGGCCGACAGCCGCCCCATGACCGCCGCGGCCGCGATGCCGTGCCCCATGACGTCCCCGATGAGGAGGGCGGCCCTGCCGCCGCTCAGCGGGAGGACGTCGTACCAGTCCCCGCCGACCTCGTTGACGTCGCTGGCCGCCAGGTAGCGGTGCGCCGTCTCGATGCCCACCGGCGGGGAGACGTGCTGCGGGAGCATGCTCCGCTGGAGGACCACCGCCGTCTCGTGCTCGTGGCGGTACAGGCGCGCGTTGTCGATGCTGATGGCGGTGCGCGCGGCGAGTTCCCCGGCCAGGGTGACGTCGTCGGAGCCGAACGGCCCGACCGGCCGGGTGCGGTAGAAGGTGGCGACGCCCAGGACCACGTCCCTCGCCGTCAGCGGAACCATCATGAAGGAGTGCACGCCAGCCTTGAACAGCTGCTCCGGCTTGGGCGAGTGGCGGGCCGCCGGGGCGATCGCCTGCTCGTCGAAGCGGGCCACCAGGAACGGCTGCCGCGCCCCGAGGGCCTGGGTGTACGGGGCCGCCGCCGGGAAGGTGAGGGTCCTGCCGAGCGGGGCCAGGACGTCCGTCACCGCCGAGCTGGTCAGCGGTGCCTTGCCCAGACGCCGCAGGGCGACGCCGCCGGCCAGGCCCATGCCCGGCTCGTCGCCCCGTGCCAGTACGTCCAGGACGTCGACGGTGACCGCGTCGGCCAGGTGCGGGACCGCCAGGTCGGCCAGCTCCTGGCTGGTGCGCTCCAGGTCCAGGCTCGCCCCGATGCGGGCGCTGGCCTCGCTGAGCAGCGCGAGCCGGCGACGCCCCGCCTCGGCCTCCATGTGGTCGCGCTGCTGCTCGGTGATGTCCAGGAGCGAGGCGATCACCCCGATCGGCCGGCCACCGGGATCCTCCACGCGCACGTACGAGCACGACCATACGCGGTCGTGCTCCGGGTCGGCCGGGGTGCGCCCCGTGCGGCGCCGGTCCAGTACGGGCTCGCCCGTCGCCAGGACCCGGCGCATCGCCTCCTCCATCTCGCCCGCGTTCACCTCCGGCAGCACCTCGGCCAGGCGCCGGCCCACGTGGGCGGACTCCGCCAGCCCGTTCATCGCCTCCAGGGCCGGGTTGACCTGGAGGAACCGCAGCTGGGTGTCGAGGACGCCGATGCCGACCGGCGAGCGGGCGAACAGCCCGTCCCACACCGCCGACGAGCCCCGGATGCGACGGGCGGCGTGCGCGTCGGCCGCGAACACGAGCACCGCCGAGGCCCCGTCGCGCCGGTCGGGCACGGGACAGGCCCAGATCTCCAGCTCCAGCGGATGACCGTCGCGGTGCCACGCGGTGACCGTCCCCATCACCCCGTGCCCGCCCGCGGCCGTCTCCCACAGGGAACGGCCCAGGCTGCGGTCCGCGCCCGGATGCAGCAGGTCGGCGATGTGCCGCCCCAGCACCTGCGGCGGGGCGTACCCCAGCAGGTGCTGCGCCCCCTGGTTCCAGCGCACGATCGTCCCGTCGCCGCTGGTGGCGAGCAGGGCCACCGGCAGGGCGCCGAGCCACCCGCCCGCGTCCTGCGCGGCGTGGCTGATCAGATCCGCCAGTGGCTCGTCGTACATTCCGTACCCGCCCTCTTGGGCAGCCTCAGCCCCGTGTCGCACCGACCCCCTTCAGGGCGCGCGCTCGCGCACGGCCCGGCCCGCCGGCCCCGTCCCGTCCACACTCCCCATCGTCGCCCTCCCGGCCCGGGAGCGCCCCCCGGCCGCCGGGGGCGCTCCGGACCGCAGGTCAGGGAGTGCGGACGGCGGCCACCTCGAACTCCAGCACCACCTTGTCGCCGACGAGGACGCCGCCGCCCTCCAGCGCGGCGTTCCAGGTGATGCCGTAGTCCTTGCGGCTGATCGGTACGGCGCCCTCCAGGCCGACGCGCAGGTTGCCCTGCGGGTCCGTGACACTGCCCTGGAACTCGAAGTCGATGTCGACCGACCGGGTGACGTCCTTGATGGTGAGGTCCCCCGTCACGCGGAAGGTGGCCTCGTCGAGCTGCCTGACCGCGGTGGACACGAAGGTGATGTCCGGATAGGCGGGCGCGTCCAGGAAGTCGTTGGTGCGCAGGTGGCCGTCCCGCTGCTCGTTGCGGGTGTCGACGCTCGCGGTCTTGACGGTGACGGACACCGAGGACTTGGAGGGGTCGGCCCCGTCGAGGTGGGCGGAGCCCTCGAACTCGTCGAAGGAGCCGCGCACCTTGGTGACCATGGCGTGCCGGGCGACGAATCCGATCCGGGTGTGGGCCGGGTCGATCGTGTAGTCGCCCGTCAGCGTGGCGAGCGGGGTGGAGGTGGTCATGAACCTGCTCCGTGGGGATCGGGGGCGGGGTGCGGGCCGGGCTTCAGACGGTGGCGAGCTGCGGGATCAGCCGCAGCGCGTTGTCGTGGTAGATCCCCTGGAGCTGCTCCGGAGTGAAGGCCGGATCGGAGTCGAGGGCGGGGAACGCCAGCTCCGTGACCGTGTCGCCGGGGGCGGCCGGCCAGTCGGTGCCGAAGAGGATCCGCTCGGCGGGCACGTGCGCGAGGAGGGTCGCCGCGCTCGCCATGGGTCCCGCGGTGTCGTAGTGGAAACGCCCCAGGTAGTCGCGGACTGCGGCCGGTTCCACCGGCGGATCGCAGAACCGTCCGAGGGCCTGGAGGCGCGTCGCGATGTACGGCAGGAAGCCGCCGGCGTGCGGCAGGATCACCGAGATGTCCGGGAACCGGTCCAGCGTCCGCTTGCTGATCATGTTGACGGCCGCCCTGGTGGTGTCCAGCAGGAAGTCGCACATGAAGTTGGGGATGCCGGGGACCGTGGAGGGTCCGGGCGGGCCGTCGGGCAGGTTGTGCGGGTGGGTGTCGACCACCGCGGAGAACTCGTTCAGCTCGGCGAACACGCCGTCGTAGGACGGGTCCCCGAGGTAGACGCCCCCGTAGTTGGCCGTCACGTTCACGCCGACGGCGCCGAGCTGCCCGAGTCCCCGCCGGATGGCCCAGGAGGACGCGTCGGGGTCGTCGAGGAAGAGGGGGACGTAGAAGGAGAACCGTCCGGGATGGGAGGTCGCCACCTCGATCATCGACTGGAGCGTGATGTTGACGGCCTCGCGCAGTTGCGCCGACGAGTGGTAGCGGGCCGGCAGCATGGGCTTGAGGACGGCCGTCACGATGCCCGCGCGGTCCATGAAGGCGATCGCGGCCTCGATGTCGAGCCGGGTCCACGGCGGCAGCCGCTTCGGGTCGATCAGTTCGTGCCGCACGGCCCACTCGCGCCACTCGGGCGCGCAGTAGTGGTGGTGCATGTCGATCTTCGACCGGGCCGAGTGGGCCGCGCCCGCGGCCGGCGCCGCGGCCGCGTCGGCGAGGCCGCGGAGTGCGTCCGGCTCCGTACCCAGGAGTCCCAGACCGGTGGTGCTCGGAGATTCAGGCATGCCAGTTCACCGTCCGTAGGGGGCTGGTCAGTTACCGGGGCCGACGGGGGCCGCGGAGGCCGGCCCGGCCGGCGACGCGACGGCCCGGGGCGAGGGCTCCGGGGCGAGGTCCGTGCGGGGGAGCACCGGCTCCAGGGTGAGCAGGAGGCGCTCCAGGCCGCGGAACGCCGCCACCGGGCCCTTCAGCCAGGCCCCCTGGCTCTCCCGCGGGTCGGCCAGTTCCATCTCCGGGAACTCCCGCAGCAGACAGGAGAGCGCGATGTCGAGTTCGAGCCGGGCCAGCGGCGCCCCGAGGCAGTAGTGCGTGCCGTGCCCGAAGCCCAGGTGCGTGCTCTGGATGCCCTCGCGCGTCACGTCCAGCACGTCGGGGGAGTCGAACTGGCCGGGGTCCCGGTTCGCCGAGGAGATGGCGATCTGCACGAGCGCGCCCTTCGGGACGACCGTGCCCCGGACCTCCGCGTCCTCGGCCGCGTACCGGAAGGTGGAGGTCTCCACCGAACCCTCGAAGCGTACGAGTTCCTCCACCGCCCGCGGGATCAGCGAGGGGTCCAGCCGGAGCTTCTCCAGCTGGTCGGGGCGGAGCAGCAGGTCGAGGACGGAGTTCCCGATCTGGAAGGCGGTGGTCTTGTGTCCGGCGAAGAACAGCACCCACAGGGAGGAGACCAGTTCCGCGTCGTCCAGGCCCTCTTCCGACCGGATGAGGTCACTGAGGAAACAGTCCGAGGGGTGGGCGCGCGTGTACGCGATGAGCCGGTTCAGCCGGGCCTGCAGCCATTCCTCGGCCGCCCTCAGCTCCGCCTTCATCCGGGGGTCGAACCGGGCCCGCGTCACCACCGAGAACTGTCCGAGGATCTCCGGGCGGTCCTCCTCCGGGATGCCCATCAGCTCGCACAGGACCGTGATGGGGAAGGGGAACGCGAACGCCGACATCAGGTCGACCGGCTCGGTCTTCGGGCAGTCCCGCAGGAGGCCCTCCGCGATCTCGGTGATCCTGGGCCGCATCCCCTCCACCCGCCGCGGGGTGAAGGCGCTGCGCAGGGTGCGGCGCAGCCGCGTGTGCCGGGGCGGGTCCGAGTTGAGGACGTTGTCGTCGAGGGCGTCGAAGAAGCTGCCGTACACGGCGTGGTAGGTGTCGAGCGCGCCGCGCATGTTCTTGCTGAAGCGGGGGTCGGACAGCGCGTCGCGGGCGTCGTCGTACCGGGTGATCAGGTACGTGTCGACCCCGTGCGCGGGCGTCAGCCGGCACACGGGGTCCTGCTCGCGCAGGGCCGCGTAGACGGGGTGCGGGCACGTCCGGAACTCCGGCGCGCCCCTGGACACGGACGACACGATGTCCCGCAGCGCTTCGCCGCCGTTCGGTGCCGCATTCTCCTGCGCCATGTGTGCGTACCCTCCGTGGTGTTCGCGTCCGGCGACTCACGGGTTCCCTGCGGCGCCGGACCGTGAAACGGGCCGTGGCTCGTTCGAGTGAGCCGGACGCCCGCGTGCGCGGGGCCGCAACGACCCGGGCCCGCCCCGGCCGGCGGCGGTGGCAGGGCCGGCCCGGGGGGTACGGAGGCACCCGGAGCGTCCGCCGACCGGCCGTCAGCCGTCCGAACGGACCCGGTGGCGGCGGCCCGGAGCGGGGAAGGGCTGCTGGTGCGGCCGGCCCGCCGCGACGGGGCCCGCGCCGTGCCGTCACGGCCCCCGCCCGGCCGGCTTCCCCCGGACGACGCCCCCCAGGAGCCCCCCATGGCCCGAACCCTGACCTTCACCCTCGCCGCGGCCGCCTCGCTCGCCACCCTGGCGGCCGTCGCCGCCCCCGCCGCGACCGGCGTGGACACCGCCAAGGCCGCCGCCGACCGCGCGGCGGTCTACCGGGCGACCGCGCCGTTCCAGCTGCACGCCGCCGCGGTGAAGGCCGGCTACGTACCGGACAAGTACTGCGTGGAGCGGGCGGGAGCCGGAGCGCTCGGCTACCCGCACTTCAACCACGGCTACGACAACTCCGTCGACCCGGCGAAGCCCGCCGCCCTCTTCTACGAGGACGACGGGCGCGGGGGCAAGCGCCTCACCGGGGTCCAGTGGGTCGTGTACGACCGGGACCAGGACACGGCGACGGCCGACGACCGTCCCACGATGTTCGGCATCCCCTTCAAGGGACCGCAGCGCGGGAACTTCCCCGGCCAGCCGGTGCACTACGCCCTGCACCTGTGGCTGTGGAAGAAGAACCCGGCCGGCGCGTTCGAGACCTTCAACCGGGCGGTCACCTGCCTGCCCGGCACCACCCGCCCCAAGCCCGCCGCCTGACCCGGCGGACCGGCTCAGACACCGAGCAGGCCGCGCAGGTGGGCGCAGGCCCCGGCCTCCGTGGCGTGCTCGGCGACGGGCTCGTACGCACCCCGCTCGTACACCCCGGTCTCCCAGCCCCCGCCCGGCCGCGCGCGCAGGTACGCGAAGTCGGGCGGGGTGGGAGCGGGTTCGTGCACGCCCTCGATCCAGTAGTGCCCGGCGGGCACCCCGGCCTCCGCGAGCGCCCGGCCGAGTGCCCGCCGGTCGCTCACGGGGCGACCCGGACCAGGTAGCCCTGGTCGAGCAGCCACTTGACGTTCAGCCGCTGTCCCGCGCCCGGGTCGAGGAACGCCGGGTCCAGCTTGATCTGCCGTCCCCCGCCCGGCTGCTCGAACCAGGGGGCGATGGAGCCCTCCCAGACGACGAACCGCTTGGTGACCCGGTAGACGTGGTAGTCGCAGGGGAACTCCGCCTCGCGGGTGTTGAGGTTCTGCGGGGGCAGTGCCCGCTTGGCGTACGCGTCCCCGGCCGGGGCGAGGTACGAGCCGAACTCGGAGCCGAAGCGGTCCAGGACCTCCCCCTCCAGCAGCAGCTCGGGGGCCTTGTCGACGTTGCCGTTGACCTCGGCGAAGCCGTCGTTCGGCGGGTACTTCCAGCCGCCGGTGTCGGCCGGGCCCTCCCAGTACTTCTTGAGGAACTCGGAGGAGGAGAGCCGCCCCGTGCGGTGGTAGTGGGACAGCAGCGGACCGACCGGCGGCTGCCACTTGTGCGGCAGGCGCTTGGGGCCGAGCCGCTTGTCGCCCTTGAACTCGCCGGTGCACGGGGCCGCCGCGGCGGAGACGGCCGCCGGGCCGGCGGGCTCGGCCGGGGCCGCCTGGGCGGCGGGGGCGGTCGCGAGGGCGGCGGTGACGCCCATCGCGGCGAGGACGGCACGGATCCTCAGGTCGGTACGGCTGCGCTCCACGCGGGACTCCTTCGGTGCGGGCTGGCGGTCGCCGCACACAGTAATGAATCACCGGCGGAGGGTGACCGAGGTCCGGCGTGAACCGGCCACCCGTGTCGCGGGCCGTACGCACCCGCACCGCCGGTCCGGGCACGTGCCGCCGCACGGCCTGCCCGGCGCGTCCGCCTGCCCGGGACGCCCGGCCCGGCCGGTGGCCCGGGAGGTACGCCGCCGCCGAACGGCCAGTTCAGAACCCCGCGCGGCGCCCGACCGGGTGAGCCCCCGCCGCCCGCCCGGACAGCACCTCGGCCACCAGCCCGTCGAGGACGGCCAGCGTCCCCGGGAAGCCGGGCGAGGTCTCCCGGACGAGCCCCGGCCCGGTCAGGAACCGCCCGTCGACCACCAGGGCCGGCACCCCCTGGATGCCGTACGCCTGGAGCAGGGCGTCGGCCCGCCGGGCCCCGGCGTCCACCTCGGGCGAGGCGAAGGCAGCGGCGAAGGCGGCCGGGTCCAGGCCCTGTTCGGCGGCCCAGGCGAGGATCGCCCCATCGGTGTTGAGGTACGTGCGGCCCCGGTGGATCGCACTGAAGGCCCGCTCGTGGAAGCCGACGGCCCCCAGGGCCTCCAGCGCGAAGTGCAGCCGCTGCTGCGGCTTGAAGTTCTGGCGGCTCCCCGGCTTGCGGTCGAAGTCGGCGGGGAGCCACCGGAGCGCGACCCGCTCGCCCTGGCCGCTCCGCCACGCGTCCAGGACCGGCTGGAGCTCGAAGGAGTGCGAGTCGGAGTACCAGAAGAAGGCCTCCACCGTGACCGGTCCGGTTCCCGTGCCGGACGGAGCGGAGCCGTTCACGCGGGTGTAGTCCTGGCCTTCGACAGCCATGGGGCGGCTCCTCCGTCTTGTCTGTGCCGGACCCCGGGCCCGCGCGACGTCGGTGTCGCGCGTCCCGCCGGTCCTCGGGAACACACGCCCCGCGGGCTGGTTCCGTACCCGTGCCGGGAGCGCACACGACGGAACGTACGTGTCCGGCAAGCGGTCACGGAACGATGATCCCGGCCACCCCGGGGCCGGAAACCGACCACGGGCCGGTGGAGGTTGTGCGGATTCGTCGTAGGCCGTCCCCCCTTGGCGGGGGTCCTGCCGCCGACGAGGGCGCCGCATCGGGCCCCGGGGCCCGGGGCGGACGTCACCGTCCGGGCGCGAGCGGTCCGGCGACGCCCCGCCAGGTCCGGTAGTAGCCCTCGCGCAGGGGCCCGCCGGTCAGGGCGAGGACCTCCGACGCCGCGGCCGCCAGCGGCGCCGGGTCGCCCGACTCGCACATCCGCAGGTGCCCGTCGAGCAGCGCGCCCCCGCGGGACGCGTCCGCCTCCAGGAGACGCCGCGGCAGCCACTTGCCGCCGCCCGTCCACGCCCGGTGGTGGTCGCAGAGCAGCTCGGCCGCGGCGCCCAGCACGTACCCGGCCACGGCCAGCCCCTCGAAGCGGTCCCGGGCGTCGGCGAGGTCGTCCAGCGCGTCCGTCAGCGAGTACCGCCGGGTCTCCACGGTCTGCGGGTCCAGCGCGGGCGGACCCTGCCGCAGGTCCGCCTCGGCCAGGGCGCGGGCCCGGACGGCGTCGCCCCGCGGATCGGCCAGCACCAGACCCGAGGCGTACATGTGCTGGAGGACCGCGCGACGCGAGGCGCGGTCCGCGGCGAAGAGCTCGGCGAGACCCGTGCGGGTGTGCACGAACAGTTCCACGACGCGCCCTTCGGAGCGGACCGTCTCCCGGGCCGTCCCGGCCCCGTCCGCGACGAGTACCGCGATGTCCAGATCGCTGCTCGCCGTGGCCCGCCCGGAGGCCGTGGACCCGGCCAGGATCACGGAGAGGGCGTCGGGGAAGCGGTCACGGGCGATGCGGCGTGCCTGCTCGACGGGTTCGTTGCGCATACCCGCCATGATCACGGGAAGCGGGCCCGGCAGCGACGGGTTTTCGGCAGCCGGGGCCCGTACCGGACCCGGCCGGGCAGCCCCTACGCTTGCGGCGTGACCAGAGCAGAGCCCAGCCGCCGACGGGTGATGGGAGCCGGGTTCGGGGCGGTCGCGGCCGCGCTGACCGGGTGCTCGGCCGGCTCCGGACCGGTGCGGCGGCTGCGGCTCGCCACCGGCCCGGAGGGCGGCCCGTACAACGCGTTCGGCCGGGCCCTGGCCCGGGCCGTCGCCGCGAGCGGCCGCGGCCTGGAGATCGTGCCGGTCGCCACCGCCGCCAGCGTGGACAACCTGCGGCAGCTGGAGGACGGATCCGTCGACCTGGCCCTGGCCATGGCCGACGCGGCCGAGGACGCGGTCCTGGGGCGGGAACCGTTCGCACGGCCCGCCCCGGTGACGGCCCTGGCCCGGATCTACGTGAACTACACCCACCTCCTCGTCCCGCGCGACGGGCCCGTCCGCGCGGTGGAGCAGCTCGCGGGACGCCCCGTCGCGGCCGGCGCGGCCGGGTCGGGGGTGCGGGTGGTGGCGGGCCGCGTGCTGCGGGCCGCCGGAGTCGACGGCGGCGCCGCCGCGCGGGAGCGGGAACTGGGCCTCGCCGAGTCGGTGTCGGCGCTGCGCGAGGGCGCGGTCGACGCGCTGTTCTGGTCCGGGGGCGTCCCCACCCCCGCCCTGGCCGAGCTGACCGGGGAGCGCCCCGTACGGTTCCTGCCGCTCGACGGCCACGTGAGCGCGCTGCGCGAGCGGTACGGCCCCGTCTACACGGCGGTCACGCTCCCGGCCGGGGTGTACGGGCTGACCGCACCGGTGGCGACCATAGGCGTCGGCAACTACCTCCTGGCCCGCCGGGGCGTACCGGACGGCGCGGTGCGCGACCTGCTCCGGGTGGTCTTCGACCGGTGGCGCGACCTGCTGCGGGAGGTGACCGCCGGGGCCCGGCTGGAGCCCCGCTTCGCCATCTCGACCGGCGCGGTCCCCCTCCACCCCGGCGCGGTCGCGCACTACCGGGAGGTGTACGGCTGAGCGGCCACGGGCCGCTCACGCGGGAGCCGGGGGCGGCAGCCGGAGCTCCACGACCAAACCGTGCGGCACGTTGCCGCTCACACCGAGCCGGCCCCCGCTGACGCGGGCGATCTCCTCGGCGATGGCCAGCCCCAGCCCGCTGCCGTGCACGTTCTGGTGCGCGGGGGAGCGGGCGAAACGCCGCAGCAGCAGATCCCCCTGTGCCTCGGGCACGCCCGGCCCGTCGTCGGCGACCCGTACGACGGCCTCCCCGTCCGCGCCGAGCAGCGCGCTCACCTCCACGCGGCCGCCGGGCGGCACGAACTTGACCGCGTTGTCGAGGACCGCGTCCAGGACCCGGCCCGCCGCGTCGGGCAGGCCGCGCGCACGCAGCCCTTCCGCGGGGCACGCGCACGTCAACTCCAGCCCGGCCCCGGCGAACACGGGGGCCCAGGCCCGCACCCGGTCGCGCACCGCCCCCGACACGTCCTGGTCGCGCAGCTCGGCCGTGCCGGACTCCACGCGGGCCAGGGCCAGCAGGCCGTCGAGCAGCTCCTCCAGGCGCTCCGCCTCGTCCAGGGCCCGGGCGTGCTCGGCCAGGCCGGGCCCGGCGGCGACGTACGGCTCGACGTTCTCCAGTTGCAGGACGAGCGTGGCCAGCGGGTTGCGCAGCTGGTGGGAGGCGTCGGCGACGAAGTCGCGCTGGCGGCCGATGGAGTCGGCCATGGCCTGCGCCATGGCGTTGAAGTGGAGCCGCAGCCGGCGCAGCTCGGGCGGCCCGGTGCCGGACACGGCCCGCGCCCGGAGGCTTCCGGCGGCCAGTTTCTCCACCGCCCGGTCCAGGTCGAGGAGCGGCCGCAGCAGCCAGCGCGCGATGCCCGCGGCGACCAGCGCCGCCGCCGCGAAGGCGGCGACCGCCCCGGCCGCGATGAGCGCCCAGCGCAGCGTCACGTCCCGCCGGGCCGCGTCCGTGGGCAGGGACATCAGGACGGCTCCGCTGACCCGCTCGTCCCGGCCCACCGGCTCCGCGAGCACGACCGTGTCCGGACCCCAGGGGCGCAGGGTCGGCAGCCGGTCGGTGGACCGGCCGGTGAGGGCGCGGCCCCGGGCGTCCGCGGCCGCCCCCTCACCGGAGCGCCACGTTCCGGCCCGTGCGACCGTGGCGCCCCCGGTGTCGACCACGACGACCCCGGCCCCGTACAGCTCGGCGTACCGGCGGATCTCCGAGGACAGCTCGGACCGGTCGGCGTCGGTGCGCATCCGCTCGGCGAGGTCGGCGAACCGTACGGCCTCCGAACGCCGTTGCAGGAGCAGGTGCTCGGTCCGGCCCCGGGCGTAGGCGTCGGCCAGGGGGACGCTGAGCAGCAGCGCGGCGACCCCCATGAGCACCGTCAGGACCGCGAGGAGCCGGCGCCTCACGGCCCGCCGTCCCGCCCGCTCACCGTGCCGCGCCCGTCGTCCGGCCCGTCGTCCGGTCCGTCCGGCCCGTTGTCCGGTCCGTCGGGGGCGGCCGGTGCACCGAGCTGGTACCCGTAGCCGCGGACGGTGCGCACCAGCCCGGGGCGGCCGGTCTTCGAGCGGATGCCCGCCACGTGCACGTCCAGGGAGCGGGACGCGCCGAGGAAGGCGTCCCCCCAGATCCGGTCCAGGATCTCCTCCCGGGAGTGCACCTCGTGCGGCCGGCCGGCCAGGAAGGCCAGTACGTCGAACTCCCGGCGGGTCAGCCGGACGGGGCGGCCCGCCGCCGTCACGGTCCGCCCGGCCAGGTCCACCTCGACGTCCCCGCTCCGCACCGTCCGCCCGGCGGCCTCCGCCGGCTCGGCGCCCGCGGGACCCGGGCGGGCGCCCGTCCGGCGGCGGACGGTGTCGATGCGGGCCATCAGCTCGGCCATCCGGAACGGTTTGACCACGTAGTCGTCGGCGCCGGCCCGCAGCCCCTGCACGATGTCCCGCTCCCCGCAGCGTGCCGTCACCACGATCAGCGGGGCGTCGCAGACGGTCCGCAGCCGGCGCAGCAGCTCCAGTCCGTCGAGGTCGGGCAGCCCCAGGTCGAGCAGCACGAACTCGGCCTCGTGCACGTGCCGCAGGGCGTCCAGGGCCCGGCCGACCCTGCGGACGCTGTGGCCGCGCTGGGCGAGCGCGGTCCCGAGGGCGTGCGCCATGCGGTCGTCGTCCTCGACGAGCAGCGCGTGCATAGACGGTTCCCTCGTGTGACGCGTGACCTGGGAGGCAGCAGCCTACGGGAGCCGTCGCCCCCGGTCACCGGGGCGGGTCAGCGCGCGGCCTCCGCCGGGGCCGTCGGCTCCGGCCGGGCCGCCCCGCCGTCGGCGGCAGCCGCCCGCGCGGTCGCGTCGGCCTCCTCCTCGGCACGGCTCAGCGCCGCGTTGCGGGTGTCCGGCATCAGCACGTAGGTGACGAGGGAGATCAGCGCGCACCCGGAGACGTACCAGAAGAACATGGTCTCGTGGCCGCTCTTCTTGAACCACAGCGCCACGTACTCCGCCGTCCCGCCGAAGAGGGCGTTGGCGATCGCGTACGGCAGGGCCACGCCCAGGGCCCGCACCCGGGTGGGGAACAGCTCGGCCTTGACCGCCGCGTTGATGGAGGTGTAGCCGGTGACGATCACCAGGGCGAGCAGGGACAGCCCCAGCGCGGACCAGTACGAGGACGCCGAGCCGAGCGCGGTCATGATCGGGTACGTGCCGACCGTGCAGCCCACCGCGAAGGTGATCAGCAGCGGGCGGCGGCCGATCCGGTCGGACAGCATCCCGGCGAAGGGCTGGAGCACCGCGAAGAGCGCCAGCGCGGTGAAGCTGACCAGGGTGGCCGTGGTCTTCGGCAGGCCCGCGCTGCCGACCAGGTACTTGGTCAGGTAGGTGGTGTACGTGTAGTAGGCCACGGTGCCGCCGAGGGTGAGCGCCATGACCAGTCCGGCCTGCCGCCGGTGCTGCCACAGGACCTTCAGCGTGCCGCGCGTGCTGTCGTCGTGGGCGGCGTCGCCCGCCGACTGCTCCTTGAACGCGTCGGTCTCCTGGAGCCGTCGCCGCAGCCAGAAGACGACCACCGCGAACAGGGCCCCGAGGACGAACGGGATCCGCCAGCCCCAGCTCTCCAGCTGGGCCGTGGTGAGCGTGTGCTGCATCGTGATGAGGATGCCCAGGCCGAGGAGCTGGCCGCAGGTCATCGACACGTACTGGAACGACGAGCCCAGCCCGCGCCGGTTGCGGGCCGACGCCTCGGTGAGGTAGGTGGCACTGGCCGCGTACTCGCCGCCGATGCTCATCCCCTGGAGCAGCCGCGCGAGCAGCAGCACCAGGGCGCCGAAGTAGCCGGCCTGGCCGTACGTCGGGGCGACGGCGATGAGCAGGGCCGCCACCGACATCATCGTCACGGTGAGCGTGAGCGCGCTCTTGCGCCCGTGCCGGTCGGCCGCCCGGCCGAGGATCCACCCGCCGACGGGGCGCATCAGGAAGCCGACGGCGAAGATCCCCGCCGTGTTCATCAGCTGCGTGGTCGGATTGTCGCCGGGGAAGAACGAGTCCGCGAAGTAGATCGCGAAGCTGGCGTAGACGAACCAGTCGTACCACTCGACGAGATTGCCCAGCGACCCGCCGATCAGGGCGAGGCGGCGCTTCCGGCGTTCGTCCGCGGGTGGCGGCGCGGGCACGGCGACGGACGAGGACATGGCGGCTCCAGAGGGAAGTCCCTGATGGGGGAGGGGAAACGCCCCGGCGGTGGGGGAGTGCCCAGAGCATGCGGGGGGCCGCCGCCACCGGACAAGGTCCGCCGCACAGATCTAACGTTCCGCTAAGAAAGCCGCACCCGAGCGGCCCGCACCGGGCCGCGCCTCCCCGCCGGACCGGGGCGGCGGGCGGGGGGCGGGATCCGGACAGGTACCGGGCGACGCGCGCCCCGGCGCGCCGGAACGGGCGGCCCGCACGGCCCGGCGCGGGCACACTGGGCCCGTCCGGCAAACCGACGCGGAGGACCGCCCGTGCCCGTACCGATGATCATCGACTGCGACCCCGGCCACGACGACGCCCTCGCCATCATGCTCGCGGCCGCCGACCCCGCGGTCGACCTCCTGGCCATCACCACCGTCGCGGGCAACCAGACCCTGGACAAGACCACCCTCAACGCCCGCCGCGTGTGCACCCTCGCCGGGATCACCGACGTGCCCCTCGCCGCCGGGTGCGACCGCCCGCTGCTCCAGCCGCTGGCCGTCGCCGCCGACGTGCACGGCGAGTCCGGGCTCGACGGACCCCGCTTCCCGCCCCCCGAGGTCGACGTGGTCCCCGGGCACGCCGTGGACGTCATCCACCGGATCCTGAGCGAACACCCCGAGCCCGTCACGCTCGTGCCGACCGCCCCGCTGACGAACATCGCCCTGCTGCTGACCCGCTATCCCGAATGCGCCTCCCGGATCCGGGAGATCGTGCTGATGGGAGGGTCCACCGAGCGGGGCAACCGCACCCCGGCCGCCGAGTTCAACGTCTATACCGACCCGGAGGCCGCGGCCGTCGTCTTCGGCAGCGGAGTGCCCCTCACCATGTGCGGGCTCAACGTCACCCACCAGGCCCTGGCCACCCCCGACGTCCTGGCCCGCTTCGAAGGCCTCGGCACCGAACTCGGCCGCACCTGCGCCGAACTGCTCGCCTACTTCGCCTCCGCCTACCACCGCCTGTGGGGCATGCCCCACCCGCCGCTGCACGACCCGGTCGCGGTGGCCCGGGTCATCGACCCGACGATCGTGGGCTGCGTGGACGCGCACGTCGCGGTGGAACTGCACGGCACCCACACCCGCGGGGCCACGGTCGTGGACCTCCACCGCTACCTGGGCCGCCCCGTCAACGCGAAGGTCGCCGTGACCCTGGACACCGAACGGTTCTGGGACCGCATGGTCGGCGCCGTCGAGACCCTCGGCTCCCGCCGGGCCTGAACCACGGCCGCCGGCCCGCCCGTACCGGAAACCGGCGCTTCAGCCGGCGACGGGGTACATCAACCCGCGCCGCCCCTCCGGGGACGTCAGCCACTCCAGCTTCTCGGCGGTGTCCGTGCCCGGCAGCGGGGTGTGCAGCACGATCGACAGGTCGGGCCGGGCCGGCACCCGCAACTGGGTCGACTCGACGTACAGCGCACCGGCCAGCGGGTGCTCCATCTGCTTCTCCAGCTGCCCGCCGGGACGCACGTCCCGCCGCGACCACAACGCGGCGAACTCCGGGCTCAACTCCCGCGCCTGCGCAACGACCTGCTGGAACCCCTCGTCCTCCGGATGTTCCGAGCAGGCCGCCCGGAACTGGGCCACGACCTCGCCGGCCACCCGCTCCCAATGCGTCGCCCGACTCCGGTAGATGGGGTCGGTGAAGAAGTCGATCAGACAGTTCTGCACGATCTCGGGACGCATCCCGAAGACCAGCGCGGCCGACTCGTTGTACATCACCGTGTTCCAGTACGCGTCCATGATGTGCGCCGGGAACGGCATCCAGGCGTCGATCAGCCGCTTCATGCCGTGGCACATGTCCCGGTCGCCCGGGGCGACTTCGAGCGCGGGCGGATTGAGTCCGGCCAGCACGTACAGGTGCCGGCGCTCGGCGCTCGTCAGCTTCAGCACCCGGCTCACCGCGTCCAGGACCTGAGCGGACACCGTGATGTCGCGGCCCTGCTCCAGCCACTGGTACCAGGACACCCCGACCCCGGCCAGCACGGCGACCTCCTCCCGGCGCAGGCCCGGTGTCCGCCGGCGGGCCCCTCCGTCGGGGAGGCCCGCCTCCGCCGGAGTGATCCTCGCGCGCCTGCTCATCAGGAACCCGCGCAGTTCCGTCCGGCGGTGCTGGTCGATCGGTATGGCCACGGAATCCCCCCAGTCGGCTCCCTGGTGGTGCCGCCAACAGGATAAGTTCCCACTCTGCACGGGCATTCCCCGGCCGTGATGGTGTGACCATGGCGATCGACACACCGACCACGACCACCGCACCCGATACGACGTCCCCCGCCGCCGCGAGCCCCGAGCAGCCCGGCGGCGACCGGCTCTCCGGCCGGGCCCGGCTCGTCCTCTTCGTGCTCTGCGCCGCCCAGTTCATGGTGGCGCTCGACTTCTCCGTACTGAACGTGGCGCTGCCCGTCCTCGGCAAGGACCTCGGCCTCGGCCAGTCGGCCCTCCAATGGGCCGTCACCGCCTTCGCCCTGCCCTCCGGCGGCTTCCTGCTCCTCTTCGGCCGGATCGCCGATCTGTACGGCCGCAAGCGGCTGTTCCTGACCGGCCTCGCGGTCTTCGGCGCGGCATCGGTCCTCGCCACCCTCGCCTGGGGACCGGCGTCCTTCCTCACCGGCCGCGCCCTCCAGGGCCTCGGCGCGGCGGCCATCGTCCCGACCGGCATGGCCCTGCTCACCACCACCTTCCCCGAAGGCCCCCTGCGCGACCGGGCGCTGGGCATCTCCGGCACCTTGCTGTCCCTCGGCTTCACCGTCGGCATGGTGCTCGGCGGCGTCATGACCGACACCCTCGGCTGGCGCTCCACGATGGGCCTGCTCGCCCTCGCCGCCCTGATCGTGCTGTGCCTGGCACCCCGACTGCTGCCCGAGTCCCGCACCCCGCAGCGGCCCCGGCTGGACGTACCGGGCGCCGTCACCGTCACCGGCGGCCTGCTCGCCCTGATCTACGCCCTGTCGACGGCGGCCCAGCGCGGCTTCGGCGGCCCCGACGTGTGGGGCACCCTGGCCGCCGGGCTCGTCCTGCTCGCCGCCTTCGTGGTGGTCGAGTCGAAGTCCCCGGCGCCGCTGGTCTCGCTGCCGATGCTCAAGCGGCGCACCGTCGCCTGGGGCAACATCGGCGGCCTGGTGACCTTCTCGATGATGTCCACGGTCGTCTTCGTCCTGACCCTCTACCTCCAGGAGACCCTGAGCCTCTCCCCCTTCCGCACGGGACTGGTCTTCGGAGTCCAGGGCATCGCCTCCGTCCTCGCCGGCACGTACGCCCCCCGGATCATCGGCCGCTTCGGCGCCCGCCGCACGCTGGCCGGCGGGCTGCTGGGCCAGGGCCTGTTCACCGCGGCGCTGCTCGGCGTGGGCACGGAGTCCGGCGCCCTGCTCGCGACCGTCGCCGTATCGCTGGCCAGCATGTGCCACCTCGGCGCGATCATCTCGTACGGGGTGACCGTCACCAGCGGCGTGCCCGACGAGGAGCAGGGCCTGGCCACCGGCCTCGTCACCACCACCCAGCAGGTCGGCATCACCATCGGCATCCCGCTGCTCGGTGTCCTGGCCACCACTGGGGACTCCCTCTTCGGCGGGGTTCGGACGGTCCTGGCGGTCGACGCGGCCCTCGTGATCGTCACCGCCCTCCTGGTGGCGGCCGGCCTCGCCCGCCGCAAGGCCTGAGCCCGCCGGGTCCTGGGCCGCCCGCCGCGCTATTGCGTTCCGTAGCGCATGCGGCCCAGGGCCGTCATCGGCCGGTCGTGGGCGGCTATCGGCGCCGGAAGGCAGGTGGAGCCGGTCAGGTAGCGGTCGACCGCGGCCGCCGCCGCCCGGCCCTCCGCGATGGCCCACACCACGAGCGACTGCCCCCGGCCGGCGTCGCCCGCGACGAACACCCCGGGCGCCCGCCCTCCGCTGGCCGCGAAACCGTCGTCGCGGGCCAGGTTCCCGCGGCCGTCGAGCTCCAGCCCCAGCTGCCGGCGCAGCCCGCCCGCCCGCTCCGGGCCGCCGAAGCCCAGCGCCAGCAGGACCAGGCCGGCGGGCAGTACCCGTTCGGTGCCGGTCAGGGGCCTGCGGGCGGCCGGCTCGACGGCGCTGAGGTGCAGCGCCCGCACCCGGCCCGCAGGGTCCCCCTCGAAGCACAGGGTGGCGCTGGAGAACAGCCGGGGGTCGCGGCCCGCGCGGCCGCGGGCCTCGGCGTGCGCGTGGGAGATCCGGTACACCTTCGGGTACACCGGCCAGGGCTCGCCGTCCTCCCGGCCGGGCCCGGGCTCCGGGTTGATGTCCAGCTGGATCACGGAGAGGGCGCCCTGCCGCAGGGCCGTGCCCAGACAGTCCGAGGCGGTGTCACCGCCGCCGACGATCACCACGTGCCGCCCCTCGGCCGTGACGGGCGCCACGGCGAGGTCGCCCTCCCGGACCCGGTTGGCGAAGGTCAGGTAGTCCATCGCCTGATGGATGCCGTCCAGCTCCCGCCCCGGCACCGGCAGCTCCCGGCGCTCCCCGGCTCCGATCGCGACGACGAGCGCCTCGCAGCGGTCCCGCAGGCCGTCGGCGCCGACCGCGCCGCCGATGTCCGAGTCCGTCACGAAGAGCGTGCCCTCGGCCCGCATCTGCTCGATCCGGCGGTCGAGGTGCCGTTTCTCCATCTTGAACTCGGGGATGCCGTAGCGCAGCAGGCCGCCGATCCGGTCGGCCCGTTCGTGGACGACGACCGTGTGCCCGGCCCGCGTCAGCTGCTGCGCGGCGGCCAGTCCGGCCGGGCCGGAGCCGATGACGGCCACCGTCCTGCCGCTGCGCCGCTCCGGCGGCCGCGCCGCCATGTAGCCGCGGAGCAGCCCCTCGTCCGCGATGGCCTGTTCGACGTTCTTGATGGTCACCGGATCCGCGTTGATGGTGAGGACGCAGGCGTCCTCGCACGGCGCCGGGCAGAGCCGGCCGGTGAACTCCGGGAAGTTGTTGGTGGCGTGCAGGCGCTCGTACGCGGCGAGCCAGTCGCCCTGTGCGGCGTACGCGTTCCACTCGGGTATGAGGTTCCCGAGCGGGCAGCCGACGTGGCAGAACGGGATCCCGCAGTCCATGCAGCGGCCGGCCTGCCGGGAGACGAGCGGGAGCAGCGTCTGCCCCGCGTGGACCTCGCGCCAGTCGCCCAGCCGCTCCCCGACGGGGCGGGCCGGGACGGGCTCGCGGGGGATCCTGAGGAAGCCGAACGGATCGGTCACGCGCCGCCTCCCTGGATCGTGCGCGGCGAGCGTGCACCTCATGGGGTACGGGCTGCCCGGCGCGGGCGCCCCGGAGGCGCGAGGTGCGGCGTTCCATCCAGCGTACGCCGCCGGAGGCAGGGCTTCCGGACGGCACCGGCCCGGCGAGATCGGGAAGAGACGGCCTAGGCGCCGAGGGCGTCGACGATCTCGTCCGTGGTGCTCACCTTGCCGATCCGGGGGAAGATCCGGCCGAAGCTGTGGGCGTGCGCCTCGGGGTCGGTGTCGGCGGTGGCGTCCTCGGCGAACACCAGCCGGTAGCTGTGTTCCCAGGCCGTGCGGGCGGTTGATTCGACGCCGATGCTGGTGGAGATGCCGGCCAGGACGATGCGGTGGATGCCGCGGCGGCGGAGCTGGAGGTCGAGCTCCGTCCCCGTGAAGGCGCCCCAGTGCCGCTTGGTGACCACGACGTCGCCCAGGGCGGCGAGCTCGGCGGGGATCTCGGAGAACGCGGCGGGCGGTGCGGAGGCGGGGCCGGGGCGGTCGACTTCGAGGGTGGGCAGGTCGCCGCCGTCGGGGGACCAGGCGACCTTGACCAGGACCACGGGGAGCTTGCGGGCGCGGAAGGCCTCCGCGAGCCGGACGCCCCGGCGCAGGACCTCGTCGGCGGGCCGGGTGGTGGGCAGGGCAAGGATGCCGTTCTGCAGGTCGATGAGGACCAGCGCGGTGTCGTCGTCGATGGTCAGGGCGTCGCTCATGGGGGTGCTTCCTCCGTCGGTGGACCCGGGCGGAGGGGATGCCCGCCCGGTGGGCGTCAGGCTTCGGCGAGCCGTCGCAGGAGCGGGACCGCCTCGGCCACGGTCCGCTGCTCGGCGGGGGTGAGGCGGCGGCCCATCAGGTCGGCCAGCCGGCCGCGGCCCGCCTCCTGGCGCCGGGCCACGAGGCGGCGGCCCCGGTCCGTCACGGCGATGACCTTGCGGCGGCCGTCCGTGGGGTGCGGGGTGCGCTCGACGTAGCCGCCTGCCCGGAGGGCGGCGACCGTGGCGTTGAGGGACTGGGGGCGGATCTTCTCGGCCCGGGCCAGGTCGGTGACCGTCCGGGGACCGTCACGGTCGAGGCGCTTGAGGACCGATACCTGCGAGAGCGTCACCCCGCTCCCGGCGGAGGCCATGCGCAGGTGCCGCACCATCAGGCCCACGACCAGCTGGAGCTCCTCGGCGGTCTCCCGGAGCCGCTGCCCCGCGTCGTCGGGGTCCGTCGGCTCCGTCGGCTCCGGAGTGTCCACCGTGTCCACTGGGTCCACCGCGTCCATGAAACCGACGATAACGGTCATACAGGATGACTGCAAAGGCGACCTTGGTACTTCCTCCGCGCTTTCACGGCCGACGCCGTCGCCGCGGCCGGTGCCCCGGCCCCACGCGGGCCTGACGGCCGACCACCCGCCGGGCCCGCGGACCCCGGAAGGGATGATGGGGCGGTGAACCAGATACTTTTCGCAGGGGTCTTGGGCCTTCTCCTCACCCTGACCGGCACCCCGCTGCTGATCAAGGTCCTGGCCCGCAAGGGATACGGACAGTTCATCCGCGACGACGGCCCGCGCGGACACGCGGGGAAGAAGGGCACGCCCACCATGGGCGGCATCTCCTTCATCGCGGCCACGCTCGTGGCGTACGCGCTCACCAAGCTGCTCACCGGCGAGCCCCCCACCTACCCGGGCGTACTGGTCCTGTTCCTGATGGCCGGCATGGGACTCGTCGGGTTCGTCGACGACTACATCAAGATCGTCAAGCGGCGTTCGCTGGGCCTGCGGGCCAAGGCGAAGATGTCCGGACAGCTGACCGTCGGCATCGCCTTCGCCGTCCTGTCCCTCCAGTTCGCCGACGGACGCGGGCAGACGCCGGCCTCCATGCGGATCTCGTTCGTCACGGACTTCGGCTGGTCGCTCGGCCCCGTGCTGTTCGTCGTCTGGGCCCTGTTCATGATCCTTGCGATGTCCAACGGCGTGAACCTCACCGACGGCCTCGACGGACTGGCCACCGGCGCCGCGGTGATGGTCTTCGGCGGGTACACCTTCATCGGCGTCTGGCAGTTCCAGAAGTCGTGCGCCGACGCCCTGGCCCTGGTCGAGCCCTCCGGCTGCTTCGAGGTGCGCGACCCCCTCGACCTGGCCGTCGTCGCCTCGGCCCTCATGGGTGCCTGCTTCGGCTTCCTGTGGTGGAACACCTCACCCGCGAAGATCTTCATGGGCGACACCGGTTCCCTCGCGCTCGGCGGCGCGCTCGCGGGCCTCGCCATCTGCTCGCGGACCGAACTGCTGCTCGCCCTGCTCGGCGGCCTCTTCGTACTCATCACGATGTCGGTCGTCATCCAGGTCGGTTCCTTCAAACTGACCGGGAAGCGCGTCTTCCGCATGGCCCCGCTCCAGCACCACTTCGAACTCAAGGGCTGGTCCGAAGTCCTCGTCGTGGTCCGGTTCTGGATCATCCAGGGCATGTGCGTGATCGTCGGCCTCGGCATCTTCTACGTGGTGGGGGCCGGCGCGTTCTAGTGCCGTGACCGGGTCTCCGGATCGCCGGACGGGCCCGCCCGTTTGGCGCCGAGCAGGACGCGGTATCGGGCCCGGGCGGTGAAGTCCGCGAGGCTCCACAGGGCCGGGCGGCCCGCTTCCGCGCAGAGGTGGAGGACCGCGTCGTCACCGGCCCACACGCCGACGTGCGCGCCGAACGGCTCCGGATCCGCGTTGAAGAAGAGCAGGTCGAGCACCTCGGGCTCCGTGACCCGCGTGGTGTGCCGGGTGTCGTTCCACAGTTCGCTGGAGCGCAGCGGGGGCACGTACCTGCCGAAGTGCCGCAGCACCTCGTAGGCGAAGAGCTGGCAGTTGGCGCCCGGGGCGAGGCCGGGGAGCCGGCTCACCGCGGGCGATCCGGGGTAGCGGGAGGCGGCGTAGCGGACGGTCCGGAACGCGTCGGGCAGGGAGGCGAGCAGGGGTTCCATGCCGTCATCCTGCACCGGGAAGGGCAACGGGGCGCCCGCGGGGCCCGGTTGCCGGGGCGGCCCGGGCGGCGTCGGGTTCCGGCCCCGGCCGCCGGCCGGGTCAGCGGGTCAGGCCGCTGGTGATGCGGCTCCACAGGGAGCGGGTCGCGCCGAAGCCGGTTTCGTGGGACCAGATGTGCGTGCAGCCCGGGCACTGGAGGTGGAGCAGGCTGCCGGAGTTGGAGAGCATGTAGCGCCAGTGCAGGGAGCACGTACGCCCCTCCCCGCACGGCTCGCACGACCGGGTGTCGTCGCAGTTGGGGCAGGCCACCCACGCCCGGCGGCCGATGTCCGCCTGGGGGTCAAGCGGCAGCATGGCCGCCCCCGCGCCGGGGGAGGACCCCGGCCGCGACCAGGTCCTCGTATACGCGCTGCTGCTCGTCGTCCAGGCCGGAGTACAGCAGGTCGTACGCCGCCTCCTCGCCGCGCAGCACCTCCAGGGGGTCCCAGTCCGAACCGAGGGCGGCCATCACCTGGGTCCTCCGGAGCATTTCCTGGGAGGTGAGGTCGACGGTGAATGCGACCGGCGGGACGCCGTCCGGCCGGTCGGCGGGGCCGTCCTGGCCGGGGGGAGGGGTGGGGTGGTGCGGGCTCATGCCCATGAACTTAGGTAACCCTTCCTTCGCGGGTCAAGTGCGGGTGGGCGGAGTCACAGCGCCCGGGCCGCGACGGACGCCCCGCGACGGGCGGTCCGGGGCGGTGCCCGGGCCGGCGGCCGGGGCCGGCTCAGGCCGCCCGGCGGAAGTCGGCGAGGGCCTGGGACACCGCTCGCCCGCCGATGCCGGCGAGCACCGGGTTCGTCACCCGGTAGTAGCGGTGGGCCGTGAGCCCGAAGCACAGGGCCCAGCCGCGCCCGCGCGCCCAGGTCCCGTCGTCGGCCCCCGCGGCGTCGCGGAACCGGTCGCGGGTGGCGGACGTGAGCAGGGCCCAGGCGGGCAGCATGTCGCAGGCCGGGTCCCCGACCCCGACGGTGCCGAAGTCGATGACGGCGCTGATCCTTCCGCCGCGCACCAGCAGGTTTCCCGGCAGCAGGTCGCCGTGCACCCAGACCGGTGCGTCCTCCCACTGGGGGAGCCCCAGAGCCTCCTCCCACGCCGCGGTGGCGGTGTCGGCGTCCACGGTGCCGTCCGCGCCCAGCTCGCGGATCGCCGCGCGCACGTCGTCGTCACGGCCGGCGAGCGGCCCGCCCCGGAACGACCGGGGCCCACCGGTGGCGTCGACCCGCCGCAGGGCCGCCACGAAGCGGCCCAGACCGGTCGCCGCGTCCGCCGGGTCCGCCGGGGGCTCGTCATGGGCGTCTCCGCCTTCGAGCCAGCGGTACACCGACCAGGGCATGCCGAAGCCCTCGCCCGGCACGCCCTCGCCGAGGGGCACGGGCAGGTCCAGCGGCAGGTGGGGAGCGAGGAGCGGCAGCCACCGCTGCTCCTTGGCCACCTGGCCCGCGGCGCCGGCGACCCTGGGCAGGCGCACGACCATGTCCTCGCCCAGCCGGTACATGGCGTTGTCGGTACCCGCGGAGCGCACCGGGGTGACGGGCAGCGCCGCCCACTGGGGGAACTGCGCGGCGACCAGGCGCCCGACCAGTGCCGCGTCGATGTCGACCTCGTCGGCGTGCATCTTCCCGTGGGACACGGATCTCCTTGGTGCGTGGGGGATTCCGGCGGCCGGCTGTGCGGCGGCCCGGGGCGCTGGGGAGCGTAACGGCCCGGTCCGTGGCGTCGCCACGGGATTTCGACCGGGCGGCGGCAATACCCTTCGGCGGCACGGTGTCTGACGTCAGGTCAGTTGTAGCGGCACACGGTGACCCAGCCCTCGCCGGGGACGGGAACGCCGCTCTTCGCCCCGCAACCCATCTTCGTGTACGAGCCGTCGGTCATGTTGGCGTAGTGCCCCCAGGCGGCGTAGCCGGCGGCGTTGGTCTCCGGGTCGTGGTCGGAGTCGGCGTCGTAGGCGGCCTTCTCGCCGGCCCATTGGGCGGTGGCTCCGCTCGGCGGGGCTCCCGACATGTTCTCGGCGCCGGCGGCGGAGTCGTCGTGCCGGAGCCCGCCGCCCGCGGTGGACCGGGGGTCGTCGGCCCACGCCTGCGAGGCGGAGGCCAGCCCGGTGTCCCACGTCAGGGGCGGCTGACCGGCCTGCCGGCGAACGCCGTTGGTCTCCGCGAGGATGGCCTGCCGATCGGCCGGGCTCACTTCGGCGGGGATCCCCACCGGGGAGACGGCGGCGGCCGTGGCGGCGCCCGTGGTCCCCAGCAGGACGCCGCCCGTCATCAGCGCCGCCGCCGCGACGGCGGTGACGCGGTGTCGTATCAGGGGCAGATCCTTCATGTGCGGCTCCCGTCACGGTCGCGGGCGGACCGGCCCCGGCCGGGGCCGGTCGAGGGTCCTCAGCGGAACGCGGTGGCGCGCACCCCGTTGCCGCACAGGGCGAAGTCGCCGCCGTCCTCCGGAGACACCTGGAGGCCTCCTCCGCCGACGCCCACGACGAGCGAGGGCGCGACGGTCGGCGCGGCGCCGGACTTGCAGTACCCGTCGGCCTCGCCGAGCACCGGCGAGAAGGTGATCTGTGTCGAGGCCCGTCCGCCGACCGGCAGCGTCACCGCCCGTGCCTGGCCTTCACGGACGACACGGAGCGGCCTGTTCTTGTCCGGTGAACCCTGGCCCGCCAGGGCCACGGTGGGGAAGCCCCGGAGCACGCACGGCTTCGGGCCTTCGTTGATCACGGTGATGCGGACCGCCGACGCCCCCACCCGCTGGGCGCTGTTGGCCACGAGCTGGGTGTTCGGGCAGGGCGCGGCCGGAGCCCGGCGCGCATCCGCCGTGGCCGTACCCGTAGCCGTCGTACCCGTCGCGCCCGTATCCGTCGCCGCCGATGCCATCGGACCGGCGCCCGCCAGCACGCCGCCCGCCAGTACGGCGGTCGCGAGCAGCCGGGACGCGACGGTGGCCGCGCGGCTCTTCGTCGTGCCCTTCATCCGGGTTCCTCTCCCCGCCCCGGCGGGCCGCCGCGAAACCGCGGCCGCCCCGTCCCGGGCCGGTTCCGTCCCCCCTGCGCCTCCCCCTCCACCATCCCACGGGGCCCGGCGCGTGTCCCGTGGGACCCCGCGCACGTCCTACGGCGCGATCGGCAGCTGCCGCTTGTGCTCGGTGAGGCGGTAGCGGCGGGCGATCGTCTCGAACGCCTGCTCACCGACCGGCTTGCCCTCCAGGAAGTCGTCGATGTCGTCGTACGTGACACCGAGCGCGTCCTCGTCGGCCTTGCCCGGGTCGAGGGTCTCCAGGTCCGCCGTGGGCGTCTTCCACACCAGCTGCGCGGGGGCACCCAGGGCGTCCGCGACGGCGCGCACCCGACGCTTGGTCAGGCCGGTCAGCGGGACGAGGTCCGCGGCGCCGTCGCCGAACTTGGTGAAGAAGCCGGAGACCGCCTCCGCGGCGTGGTCCGTGCCGACGACCAGGCCGTCGTGCGCACCCGCCACCGCGTACTGGGCGATCATGCGCTGGCGGGCCTTGATGTTGCCCTGGACGAAGTCCTGGTGGCGGGCGTCCCGGAAGACGGTGCCCCCGGCCACGGAGGCCTCCAGAGCGGCGTCGCTCGCGGGCTTGACGTCCACGGTCAGCACCCGGTCGGCGTTGATGAACCCGAGGGCGAGCTGGGCGTCCTTCTCGTCGGCCTGCACGCCGTAGGGCAGCCGCATGGCGAAGAAGGCCGCGTCGTGCCCGGCCGCGCGGGCGCGCTCGACGGCGAGCTGGCACAGCCGGCCGGCGGTGGTGGAGTCCACACCGCCGCTGATCCCGAGCACCAGGGAGCGCAGGCCGGTGGAGGTGAGCCGCTCGGTGAGGAAGGCGACCCGGCGCTCGATCTCCTGCTGGGCGTCGAAGGTCTGCGACACCTGCAGTTCCCGGGCGATCTCCTGCTGCAGGGCGGTGGACGCCGGCTGGCTCACGGCTGCTCCTCGTGGTCGTTCGTCGTACGGTGCGTGGTCCGCTGTCCCGTCGACCCTAGTCGACACGACGGCCCCCGGATCCGCCGGTGGCGCCCCGTTCCGTCACACCGGCCGGCCGGGCTCCTCAGAACGCGTCGCGGTGCCGTACCCGCAGCGGGCGGCCGTCCGGATCGACGAGCAGCCGGTACAGCGGCAGGGACCACGCCCTGGTCGCCCGGGACAGCTCGGGCGGGCGGTACGCGCGCAGCCGGCCCGGCGGCCGCGGCCCCTGTCGGCCCCCGTCGTACCAGGCGTCGAGCGCCGCGGCCGACTCCGCGAACAGGCCGAAGGCGCGCACCGGATCGCAGAGCGGGTCCGGCGGCGGGACGGACGAGGACGGGACCGGGTCCGGCCCGGGCTCCGGGGGCGGCTCGGCGTCGAGGTGTTCGCGGGAGAGCTCCAGCCGCAGCTCCCTGGCGAAGCGCCGCGCGCCGTCCCCCAGCCCGGCGGGGTCGCGGGGTTCGCGCGGGTCCTCGGCGGAGTCCAGTACGGCACAGTTGAGTTCCGAATCGTGGGTCCAGGACCGCAGGTTGATGTTGTCGGAGCCCACCGACGCCCACACGTCGTCGATCACGCACACCTTGGCGTGGACGTACACGGGTGTGCCCGCGTGGTTCTCCAGCCCGTACACCGCGACCCGGTCCCCGCCGTCGCGGCGCAGCCGCTCCAGGGCGGTGACCCGTCCGACCAGGTTCATCGGCAGGGAGACGGGCCCGTCCTGTTCCGGGACGGTGGGGATGACCGCGATCAGGTGCAGCCCCGGCTGGGCGGCCAGCGCGCGGGCGAAGTGCTCGACGACCTGCGGGGACCAGAGGTACTGGTCTTCCAGGTAGATCAGGGTCCGGGCCCGGTGGACGGCCTTGAGGTAGCTGCGCGCGATGCTGCGCTCGCCGTCGGGGGCGAAGGGGTAGCCGCGGAACAGGCGGTTCGGATAGGTGCGCAGCACCTGCACGGTGTGGGTGCCGCAGGGCTCGGGGTCGGGCGCCTGCGGCGGCAGGGTGTCGGCGTGCTCGTCCTCGCCGTGGACGAGCTGCCGCAGCCGGACCAGGGGGCTGCGGGTCAGCGGCGCCGGATCCTCCCACCGCTCGCGGAAGCCGGCCTCCAGGTCGCCGACCGCCGGACCGCGCACCTCGAGCTGTACGTCGTGCCACGGCGGCCGGGGCCCGTAGGCGTCGGCGAACGGCACGGACTGCGGATCGCCGTGGTGCGCGGCGTCGTCGTTGCGGGTGTGGCACAGGTCGATGCCTCCGACGTACGCGACGTCGCGCTCGGGGCGGCCGGGGTGGCGCAGGACCACCAGCTTCTGGTGGTGGGACCCCCCGGGGCGGACCCGCATGTCGAGGAGGTACTCGCCGCCGCCCGCCTCGACCTCTTCGCCGAGGTGGCGGTTCTCCGCCTCGCTGAACTGGAGGCCGTCCAGGTGGGAGCGCCACACCAGCCCCTTGACGATCACGCCCCGTGCAGCCGCCTCGCGCAGCACCCCGCCGACCTCCGTCCCCTCTCCGTCGAGGCGTTCGTCGGGGTCGCCCCGCCAGTCGGTGAACAGCAGCAGGTCCCCGCTCCGCTGGGCACGGATGGCGGCGAGCAGCTCCCGGAAGTAGGTGCTGCCGTGGACCAGGGGCCGTACGTGATTGCCGTGCGCCCATGCCGTCCCGCCCGGACGGCGGCGGTCCAGGCGGGTCGCCGGATTGCCGCGGTCGCGGGTGGTCAGCAGCCAGTCGGATAGCTCCAAAGCACGGTCCTCCCTTTCCCCTGCGGCTACCCGCAGGGTGCCCGGGCATGCGACCCCGCGCCGCGCCGGGTCTGCGTGCCCGCGGCGGTCGTGCCATCCGGTCCGCGACGGTGCGGTCCCGGCCCGCGACGGTGCGGGCCCGCGCCGACCGGGATGCCGGGGGCGCGGCTGCGCGCGGCAGGTGGCCCAGCTGGGTGACGACCTCGTCGCGGCGCACGGCCCGCCGCCCCCTCCCGGGCCGCGGGCCGTCCGGGCATCAGGCCGCCTTCGGCCGCGCCCCCGCGCGCCCGCCCGGCCCGTGGAGGGCGTGCGGCGGGGCGGCGGGGCCCGGCTGGGGGTCGGTCAGGAGCGCGGTCAGCGCCAGGCGGGCGCGGGCCACGCGGGAGCGGACGGTACCGACCGGGCAGCCGATGGCCGCGGCCGCGTCGGCGTACGGCATCCCGAGGAGCTGGGTGAGGACGAACGCCTCGCGGCGCTCGGCCGGGATGCCGGCCAGCAGCTCCGCCAGGGCTATGCCGTCGTCGAAGCCCGGCACGCCCCTCGGCTGGGCCTGCTCGGCGGCCGCCTGCCAGTCGGCGCGGTCCGCGGTCCGGGGCCGGGCCGCGGCGTGCCGGACGCTGTCCACCACCGTGCGGCGGGCGATCGACAGCAGCCAGGTGCGGGCGGAGGAACGGCCCTCGAACCGGGGGAGGGCGCCGAGGGCCCGCAGGAACACGTCCTGCGTCAGGTCGTCGGCCGCCTGGGAGTCGGAGCTGAGGTAGGCCACGTACCGCCACACGTCACGGTGGAGCGCGCGCACGAACCGGTCCGTCTTGACGGGGTCGCCGTCACGGGCCGCGAGGGCCAGCCGGGTCACCGCCGCGTCGGAATCGGGAGTGTGCCGGGGCCGCGCGCCGACGGGACGGGAAACGGTGTGCAGGGCAGGGGTCATCGCCACGGGTCCTTAGGGCAAGGGCCGGCGCCGCCTGGAGCGGTACCGGTGAAGGGGTGCGGCCGGCCGGACGGCACGGCCGATGCCCGAGGCACGGAGCGGGGGCGCGCGGGGCGGCCGCGGCCGCGTGCTCGGGGAACCGGCTGTCAGAGGACAGCGGTTCCCGCCGGAGGACCCCGCGAGGTGATGACGTGGACGAGGAACAGCCGCCGCGGCGCCCGGAACCGGTGCCGGCGGCGCACGAGGACGGGCGGCCGGTACGAGGGCGCCGCCGTGCGCAGCAGCAGGCGCAGTGGGGTCCGCAGCCACGCGGCGACGCACCGCGCGATGCGGAAGGCGGCCCGCTCACCGTGGGCGAGCCACAATCCGCACAACACGGCGGCCAGCAGGTGGGCCGTCAGCATCCCGGCGGGCGACATCGAGGCCATCTCGTGCCCCACGGCACCCGCCCGCCCGCCCGTGGGGGCGTACACCGGCCCCGCCGCGTCGTGCAGGGCGTGGTGGACGTGGGAGGCGGCCGCGTGCGCGCCGGCGCCGCCCGGGGACGGGGCGGCGGACCCAGCGCCGCAGGTCAGGTACTCCGCCCACTGCCGGGCGAGCGGGGTCCCCGCCGGGAGGACGGGCTGTACGAGGGCCTGTGCCAGCGAGAACACCGCGTGCAGGCCGCCCTGTACGGCCACGGCCGCCACGGTCACCCGGAGCGGCCCGCGCTCCCGGGCGGACAGGAACCAGCCGGCCACCGACGCGGCGGCCGTCGCGGCACACAGCGCCCACCACGGCACGGCCGCCCCCGACATCAGGAGGTGACCCGTGGCGGCGAGCAGCACGCACAGGGCCGCGAACAACGCGGCCCGGAACGCTCGGTGACAGTGGCCCGGCTTCATGGCGGGCTCATCCTCACACCAGCCTTCCGAGTCACGCAGCGAGCTGCGCACTTCCCGACAAGTTCCTGTGCAAGGCCGCTGCGGCCGTTATGACGCACCGCTGTGGCGCACCGCTGTGGAGCATGGAGCACCGCTCACGCGCCGGGAACCGATCCGCCGCCGCACCCGACTGCCTACCCGGTCGGGCGAGGCGTTCAACATCCGGAGATCGGGGATTTCGTGGCCGTGGAGGAAGCGAAGGGCGGGCCCCCGCCGGTACAAGTAGAGGGAAAGGAGAGGAAGTTGACGGCACTCCTCACCTGTGCCATGGGCTTCTCGATGCTCCAGCTGTTCCTCCTCGGAGCCCTGGGCCCACGTCTGGTGGGGGAGTCGGGCATGTCGCCCGCCGTGCTGGGACTGACGACCACCATCGGCTTCGGGACGGCCGCGGCGCTGTCCCCGGCCGGCGGCCGGATCGTGGACCGGATCGGCCCGCGCCGTTCACTGGCCGCCCTGCTGCTGGTCTCCGCCGCCGCCCTCGCGCTGATCGCCGCCGCCCCCGGCACCGGGCTGCTGCTGGCCGCCGTCGCGCTGGGCGGCGTACCGCAGGCGCTGGCCAACCCGGCCACCAACAAGGCGATCCTGCACGCCGTGCCGCCCGCCCGGCGCGCTGCCGTGACGGGGCTCAAGCAGTCCGGCGTCCAACTGGGCGCCTTCGCCGCCGGGCTGCCGCTGACGCTGCTCGCTGGCGGGATCGGCTGGCGGGGCTCCGTGTGGACCGGCGCCGGCGCGGCCCTGCTCGCCGGCCTGTGGACCCTGCGCACCTTGCCCGCCGATCCGCCGCCGCTTCCCGCGGGCCCGCGTACCGCGCTCGTACCGCGCGCGATGGTGGCCTGGCTGGCGGTCTTCTCACTGTTCCTGGGCGCCGCGATCGCCTCCGTCAACACCTACCTGTCCCTCTTCGGGGCGCAGCGCCTCGGGATGGGCCCGACCGCGGCCGGCGCGCTCGTCGCCGTCCTGGGTGCGGCGGGCATCGCCGGACGGATCGGGTGGTCGAAGGCTGCCCGGCCCGGGCGCGCCGAGTGGCTGCCGGGCTGGCTCGCGTGCGGAGCCCTCGGGGCGGCCGCGCTGCTCGGTGCCGCCCTCGTCGCGGGTCCGCTCGTGTGGGCCGGCGCGGTGGCCGTCGGGGTGTTCGCCGTGTCCGGCAACGCCGTGTCGATGGTGCTCGTGATGCAGCGGGCCGCGCCCGGCCGGGCCGGCCAGGACTCGGCGCTCGTCGCGGCCGGGTTCTTCGCCGGATTCGCGGTGGGGCCGCCCCTGTTCGGGCTGCTCGCGCAGAGCGGCCGCTACGGGGCCGGCTGGCTGCTGGTGGGCGCGGAGTTCGCGGCGGCGGCAGCGGTCGCCTTCGCCTGGGCCCTGCGCGACCGTGCCGGGCGTACGGCGTGAACGCCACGGGAGGCCCGGACTGGGCCTGCCTCGCACTGGAGGCGGTCATGGAGCGGGTGGCGGTCACCGAGGCGGCCGTGGGAGACCGCTTCCCCCTGTACGCCGAGCCGGCGGACGGCCGGTGGAAGACGACCGGCAACGGCTCCTGGGCGGGCGGCTTCTGGGCCGGCCTGCTGTGGCTCCGCGCCCGGTACACCGGCTCCGCGTCCGACCACCGGGCCGCGTCCCTGCGGACCGCCCGGCTCGCACCGTGGGCAGAGGCAGACACCGCGACGCGGGGCCTGATCCTCTGGTACGGGACCAGCCTCGCGCAGGGCGACCCGGACGCCGCCGCGCTCCGGGCCCGAGCCGCCCGGGCCTGCCTGTCCTCGTTCGACCCCGCGCTCGGGATCGTGCCCTGGGGCGCCGCGTTCGGCGGGCCGCGCCTGGTGGCCCGGGCGGACGGGGTACCAGGCACCGTGCCCCTCCTGGCAGGGGCCGGCCCGGCCGGAGCGGCCGCGGCGGCGGCCCACCTCCACCGGCACCTGGACCTCTGCGTCGGCGCCGGTGCCGGTGCCGATGGCATCGGGTCCCGGGCAGGTGCGGGCGGCAGCGCCGTGCCCGGGGGGCCGGCCGAGGGCGAAGGCGCCGGGGACGGTGCCGGCGTGGGCGCCTCGGGAGGGGGGCGCGCGAGCGGGGGCCGTGGTGCCCGTGCGGCTGCGGCCGGCCCCACCGGCAGGGCGCCGGATCCGCGCCCTCCCGCCTGGAGTTTCGACGGGGCGGCGGGCTGGCGGCCCTGCGCGGATCCTGAGCCCGGGTGGAGCCGGGGCGACGCCTGGCTGCTCCTGGCGGTGGCCGACGCCCTCCTGATCCCGGACGTAGCGGCCCACCACCCCACCCGCATCGAAGCAACGGCCACCCTCCTCTCACCGCCCCCACCCGAAGCCCCCACCCTGCCCGGCCCGTCCGGCGCACCTGGCCTCCCTGGTCCGTCCGGAGCGCGCGGCCTGCCGGGAGCATCCGGGGTGCCCGGGCCGCTTGCTGTGCACGGACGGCTCGTACCGCCCGCGCTTGCCGGATGGCCGGGTGGGCCCCTCGACACCTCGGCGGCGGCCATCACCGCGGTCGCCCTCCTGAAGCTGGCCCGGCTGCCCGGGCCCCGGGCGGCCTGGTACGCGTACCGGGCGAAAGAGATCCTGGGCCACCTGGTGCGGGAGCACGTCACCGGCCCGGGACCCGGCCGCCCGGCAGGCATGCTGCTGGACGGCTGCTACGACGCCGGCCGGGACCTGGCCGTGCGGCACGAACTCATCTGGGGTGACTTCTTCCTGGCCCTCGGCCTGGCCGCCCTGTGCGGCCTCGTCGACCTCACCGACGTCTAGATCGTGCCGTCGAAGTCCCGTCTGCCCGGAGGGCTTCGCTCCGCACGACCGTCGCCGATGCTCCGCATGACCTCCCTCCTCCGCCTACCCCGTCGCCCCGCCCTCCGGGCGAACGGCACGCCTTCGATGACACTCCCCAGCGACCGGCGGGGTCCGGAAGAGACGGCCTTGCCGATCAGGCCGGATCGGAGACCCCGGCCCGTCTCCGGTACCCCGCCCGCACACCGCCCGGGGCCTCGGCGGCACGGCTATGCGGCCGCGTCCGGGCCGTAGTCGCGCAGGACGTGCCGGGCCACGGACGTGACGTGCAGTTCGTCCGGGCCGTCGAGGATGCGGGCGGCCCGCCCGGTGCGGAACAGGGCCGGCAGCGGGGTGTCCGGGCCGAGCCCGGCGGCGCCGTGGACCTGGATCGCGGAGTCCGTCACCTGCTGGAGCATGCGCGCGGCGGCGACCTTGGCCAGCCCCACCTCCGTACGGGCGTCCCGCCCGGCGGCGATCAGCGCCACCGCCTCGTGGGTCAGCAGGCGGGCGCCGCGCAGGGCGAGCAGTGCCTCGAACACGTGCTGCTGCACCAGCTGGTGCCCGGCGAGGGGCCCGCCCGGCCCGCCGCGCGCGGTGGCCCGCGCACACATCAGGTCGAACGCGCGCCCGGCCTGCCCGATCCAGCGCAGGCAGCGCAGCGTACGGCCGAGCTGGAGCCGCTCACCGGCGATGGACAGCGCGTCGCCGCCCTCGCCGAGGAGGTGGTCGGCAGGCACCCGGACCCGGTCGAGGCCGATCTCGTACTGGCCGCCCGCACCGAACACGGGCAGTTCCCGCAGCACCCGGAAGCCGGGGGAGCCGGTGGGCACCAGCAGCAGGGACAGCCCCTCACGGTCCCCGGGCAGGCCCTCGGTGCGGGCCAGGACGGTCACCAGAGCGGCCCGTCCGGCGCCGGAGGTGAACCACTTGCGCCCGCTGACCACCCAGCCGCCGTCCGGCGCGCGTTCGGCGCGGGTGGCGGTCAGCGTCGGGTCGCTGCCCGGTACGTCCGGTTCGGTCATGGCGTAGCAGGCCCGGATCCCTCCCGCGACGAGGGGTTCGAGGTACTCCTCGCGGACCCGTGGCGCTCCGTGCCGGGCCAGCATCGTGACGTCGAGCAGCGGCGCGGAGCCCAGCACGGCGGGGCCGTGGTCGCTGGCGCCCTCCGCCTCGGCCAGTGCGGCGTACTCCCCGAAGGACAGGCCGCCACCGCCGAGTTCCGCCGGCAGCGGCAGGGCCCACAGCCCCTCTTCCCGCGCCCGCGCGCCCAGTTCGTCCCGCGCGGCGTCCGCCGCCGGTCCGCCGGCGTCCAGTACCTCCTCGTACGGGACCACCCGGGTGGCGACGAACCGGGTCACCCTCTCCCTCAACTCGGCCACCCGCACGTCGGGTCGCACCGTCTCCCCGGCAGGGGACTCCGGATCCGTCACTGCATTCCTCCTCGATCCCGGGAACCCGTGCGAACGGCTGTCCGACTCTCTGCCCGTGGAACTGGTCGGGCGTACGCGCCCCCGGGTTCCCGCATCCCGCTTCCCGCCAGGACCCGGGCGCCGGCCACCGCCGCGCGCCGGGAGAGGAGAGGCATGGCGTCACCAGCAACCGCGCGGACGGTCAGGCCGCTCGCCGCACTGCGCTTCGACACCTCGGGGCCCCCGCAGCTCATGGGCCCCGTCACCGACCACCTGCGCGCCCTCGGCGCGCGCCCCTGCTCCACCGGCGAGAACCCGTCCGAGGGCCCGGGCCGCTGCTCCCTCGCGGGAGACGGCTTCCCGGAGGTCCGCGCGGTCTCCGCCTGGGCTTCCGCCAACAGCGGCATCGCCAACAGCGGTATCCCCGACAGCGGCATCGTCGACGAGGCCACGGCGCAGGCCGCCACCGGGGTCATGTCCGTCCACGGCCGCCGGGACGGCGGCCCACGCGGGCTGGCCGCCGACTACGTCGCGACGGCCACCGCCGTCCTCACCGTCCAGGGACTCCTCGCCGGCCTGCTGGGCCGGGCCCGCGGCGGCGGAGCCACCGAGGCCACCACCACCGCGGACCGGGCCGGTCTCCTCACCGTGTCCCAGTACCTCGCCGCCGCCGGAGCCGACGAGGCCGAGGCCGCCGAACTCGCCCCCGGGGGACCCCCCTTCACCTCCGCCGACGGGATCCTCTTCGAGCTGGAGACCCTCGACCCGGGCGCCTGGGCGGCGTTCTGGCGGGACCTGGACGCGCCCGCCGACGCCCTGCGGGCCGGCTGGCGCCCCTTCCAGTTCCGCTACGCCACGGCCTGCGCCCCCTTCCCGCCCGCCCTCCACGCGGTGACCCGGGCTCACCCGATGCGCCGGATCACCAGCGCGGCCGTCCTCTCCGGCGCCCAGGTGTGCCCCCTGCGCACCCTCGGCGAACGCGCCGCGGAACACGACGGGGCCCCGCCCTGGTCACTGCGTCCCCTGGACACCGCCCGCGCGGAGTTCCCCGACCGGGCCCTCCCGGCCGGCCGCAGCACGGGCCCGGGGCCCGCCCCCGGCCGGCCGCTCGCCGGGCTGACGGTCCTGGAGGCGGGCCGCCGCATCCAGGCACCCCTCGCCGCGCACCTGCTGGGACTGCTCGGCGCCGACGTGATCCGCATCGAGCCGCCCGGCGGGGACCCGCTCCGCGGCATGCCCCCCGCCTGCTCGGGCGTTTCCGCGCGCTGGCTCGCCCTCAACCGGGGCAAACGGGCCGTGGAGATCGACATCAAGACAGCCGCCGGCCGCAGCCGGCTGCGGGAGCTGGCCGCCGGAGCCGACGTCTTCCTGCACAACTGGGCGCCGGGCAAGGCCGCCGCCCTCGGCCTGGACTCCGACGACCTCGCACGGGTCAACCCCGCGCTCGTCCACGCCTACACCGGCGGCTGGGCCGGCCGGATCGACGACGCCCCCATGGGCACCGACTTCATGGTCCAGGCCCGCACCGGCGTCGGCGAGGCCGTCCGCCCCGAGGACGAGCCCCCCGCCCCCTCCCTGATGACCCTGCTCGACGTACTCGGCGGGCTGCTCGGCACCGAAGCCGTACTCGCCGGCCTCCTGCTGCGCGAACGCACCGGCCGCGGCGTCCGCGTGGACTCCTCCCTCCTCGGCGCCGCCGACACCCTGACCGCCCCGGCACTGCGGCGAGCCGCCCGTGGCGAGAACCCCCGCCGGCCCGCCGGATTCCGCCGCCCGCTGCGCACCGCCGACGGCTGGATCGCCCCCGCCGACGACAGCGCCCCCGCCGCGGCCGCGTACGCCGCGGACCTGCGCGGCCGCACCACGGCCGACGCCCTCGGCCGCCTGCGCGCCGACGGGCTCGCCGCCACCGCCGTCACCACCGACCTGTCCGCCCTGCACCGCGATGCGCGCCTCAGCGGCCCGATCGGCCGCGACCCGTACGGCGCCCCGACCGTCCCCGACCCCTGGAGCTTCGCGTGACCGCCAACGGACCCGCCCTGCACGACCTGCTGCCCGCCGAACTGCGCCGCTCCTGGGTGGTCGACGGCACCTGCCCCGACCTCGACCTGTACAGCCTCTTCCGGGCCCACCAGATCGCCGATCTGCACCGCACCGCCGTGCTCGACGCCAAGGGGGCCCTGTGCTACACCGCCCTCGACCGCAAGGTGCGATGTCTCGCGGCCGGCCTCAGAGCGCTCGGCATCCGCCCCGGTGAGGTGGTCGCCGTACAGCTCCCGAACGACCGCGGCGCCGTCATCGCCGACCTGGCGCTCGCCGCCCTCGGCGCGATCGCCCTGCCCTTCCCCGTGGGCCGGGGCGTACTGGAGGCCGAGTGCCTGCTGCGCCGCGCCGAAGCCGTGGCCGTCATCGCCGCCACCGACCACCGCGGCACCCCGCACGCCGCCGAACTGCTCACCCTGTCCGCCGCCCTGCCCGCCCTGCGGCACGTCATCGCCGCCGGTCCCGGAAGCACCCCCGAGGGAGCCGTCCCGCTCAGGGCGCTCCTCCGGTCGGACCCCAGCGGCTTCGCGCCCGCCCGGCCCGACCCCGACAGCGCGGCCCGGATCCTCGTCTCCTCCGGTTCGGAGGCGGAGCCGAAGATGGTCGCGTACTCGCACAACGCGCTGGCCGGTGGCCGCGGCAACTTCCTCGCCTCGCTCATCCCGGACCGGACCCCGCCGCGCTGCCTCTTCCTCGTGCCGCTGGCCTCGGCGTTCGGCTCCAACGGAACCGCCGTCACCCTGGCCCGGCACGGCGGCACCCTCGTCCTGCTCGACCACTTCACGCCGGACGCCGCGATCGAGGCGGTGCGCGCACACGAACCGACGCACGTCCTGGGCGTCCCCACGATGATCCGCATGATCCTCGAACGCCTCGACGGGCCCGAACGCACCGACGGACGGTGTGAGTTGCCCGCTCCCACCGCCCTGGTCCTCGGCGGGGCACCCCTGGACGAGACCACGGCCGCGGCCGCCGCGAAGGCGTTCGGATGTCCCGTGGTGAACCTCTACGGGTCCGCGGACGGGGTCAACTGCCACACGGGGCTCGGACACACCGTTCCGCCCACCGACGGCGAGGGCCTCATCGCGGGCCGCCCCGACCCCCGGGTCGCCGACATCCGCATCGCCGACCCCGTCACCCACGCCCCGCTGCCCGAAGGCCAGTTGGGGGAGATCGTCTCGCGAGGCCCGATGACCCCGCTGTGCTACGTCGCCGCTCCCGAGCTCGACGCCCGCTACCGCACCCCCGACGGCTGGGTCCGCACCGGAGACCTCGGCTTCCTGGACACCGACGGGGCCCTGCACGTCGTGGGCCGGCTCAAGGACATCGTCATCCGCGGCGGTGCCAACATCAGCCCGGCCGAGGTGGAACGCGAGCTGACCTCGCACCCCGACGTCCGGGACGTGGTCTGCGTCGGCGTCCCCGACCCGCTGATGGGCGAGCGGCTGGCCGCCTGCGTGGTGGCACGCGGCACGGGCAGGCCCACCCTCGCCTCGCTCTCCGCCCACCTGTCCGGCCGGGGCCTGGAACGCTGCAAGCACCCCGAGCGGCTCCTGACCGTCGAAGCACTCCCGCTGACCGCGGCCGGCAAACCCGACCGGGCCGCGCTCCGCGAACTCGTGACCCGTGCTCGGGCAGGGGACGACGGCACGGCGGTGGCCCCGCTCGCCCAGGCCGGATGACACGAGGGGGCCCGGCGGCCGATGCGGCCGCCGGGCCCCCTCGTCCCGCCGGCGGTTCAGGAACCGGCCATGGCCTTCTTCAGCCCGGCCGCCGCCTCCCGGTAGACCGGCAGCAGATCGAGGTCCTCCCCCGGGTAGTTCACGATCTTCACCTGCCGGGCCCCCGAGTCGGGCAGCACCGTACCGGTGGACATGTGCGCGTTGTCCAGGACGAGCGCCGGCTTCTTCGCGGAGAGCTCGGCGAGCTGCGCCGGGGTCACCGCCTCCGGCCCGTAGGTGCCGACCGTCGTGGCCCCCGCCAGCTTCGCCGACCACGCGGTGAACACCTGCGTCACCACCGAGGGGCTCCTGCCCCCGGGCCAGGCCGCCCGCACCTCCGCGTTCAGCTCGGCGTACGTGGTGTCGAACCCGGCCTTCCAGCGCGCGGCCGCGTCCTGCGTGCCGAACAGCCGGCCCAGCTCGGTCACCTCGGCGCGCACCGCGTCCGGGTCGTTGTCGAGGTTGACCTCGATCAGCTTCGCCTTCGACCCCGCCGCCTCCTTGATCTTCGCGGCGTACGGTTCGAACGGCGCATACAGCACGAAGTCCGCCCGGGCCACGGCCGCGAGGTCCGAGGGCTTGGGGTCGTAGTCGGGGGCGTGGTGCACCGACTGCGGCACGATCACCTTGATGTCCTCCGCGCCGGCCGCCTTGGCGAAGGCCCCCTCCCAGGTCGTCGTGACGACCACGACCGGCTTCCCGCCGCGCGACGGACCGGCGGCGTCGGAGGCCGCCCCGGGGGAGGCGGTGGGGGAGGCGCCGCTCCCGCAGCCGGCGCAGAGCAGGAGGGCCGAGCTCAGTGCGAGGAGGGAAGGGACTCGGACGAGGTGGGGCGCCATGAGGTGGTTCTCCGTTCGGGGACGAGATGGACGGCGAGGACCACGGCCCCCGCCGTCAGGACGAGGACGGGGCCGGGAGGCCAGTCCAGCCACAGGGCCAGCAGGAACCCGGTCAGGTTCACCACGAGGCCGATGCCGACCGCCCACAGGGTGATCGACGTCAGGGAGCGGCCGAGGCGGCGCGCGGCCAGCGCCGGCAGCAGCGTCAGGGCGTCGACGAGCAGGGCGCCGGTGAGTTTGATCGCCCCCGCCACGGCGACGGCCACCAGGACCAGCAGCGCCGCGGTCAGGGCCCGTACGGCCACACCGGAGCACTCGGCGAGTTCGCGGTCGTACAGCAACAGCCCGATGTCGCGCCGCCGCCACCAGAACAGGCCCGGCACCGCCACGGCCAGCACCCCCAGGACGACGAGGTCGGCGGCACCCACGGACAGGACCGACCCCCACAACAGGGCGAACGCACCGGAGGCGTTGACCCCCGACACGGCCAGGACGAGCAGCGCGGCCGCGATGGCCAGACTCATCAGCAACCCCATCGCACCCGACAGGCCGTCGGGCGTACGGGCCAGCGGGGCCACGCCCGCACCGGCGAGGGCGCAGGCGACCAGCGCGCACAGCATGGGGTCCAGGCCCGTCAGCAGCCCGACCGCGATGCCGAGGAGCGCGACGTGCATCATGGCGAACCGCACGGGCATGATGTCGAGGCCCACGATGACCACACCGATCACCGGCAGCCCGACCGCGGCCAGCAGCAGGGCCAGGCCGGCCCGTTGTACGGCCAGCAGCCCCAGCAGGTCACCGAGGTCGGCGGTGGCGAGGGTCACCGGACCTCCCGCAGCCGGCCCGCGGCCATCTCCAGCACCCGGTCGCACCGCTGGGCCATCGCCCGGTCGTGCGTCACCACGATCAGCGTCACCGGCAGCGCGGTGAGCACGTCCGCCGCCCGGGACTGCCCGTCGAAGTCGAGGGCGGCGGTCGGCTCGTCGGCCAGGACCACCTGGGCGCCGGCGGCCACGCAGCCGATCGCCCGGGCGAGGTACATGCGCTGCAACTGGCCGCCGGAGAGCGTGTGCAGGGGCCGCCCGGTGAGGGCGCCCACCCCGAGCCGGTCGGCGGCTTCGGCGGCCTCGGCCGCGGCGGCGCCGGCGGCGAGGAGCTCCGAGCCGAGCAGCGGGAACCGGCCGGCCGCCGGCTTCTGCGGGATCCAGGCGCAGGCCCGCCGCCGCCAGGCCCACTCGGCGGCCGACCCGGTACCCCGGCCGCCGACCAGGATCGATCCCGTCACCTGCCGGTGCAGCCCGAGGACGGCGCGCAGCAGCGTGGTCTTGCCCGAACCGTTCGTCCCGGTGAGCGCCACCCGTTCGCCCGCGGCGATCTCCAGGTCCACGTCGGCGACGGCCTCGACCCGCCCGTGCCGGCAGGCCACTTCCCGCATGCGTACGTCCAGCCCGCCCATCTCACGCCCCTCGATCCTCCGTAGCAGGAGTGGGCCGGGCCGGATGTCCGCCCTCCCACGCCACAGGAGTCGGACGCCGGGCGCTCCGGGTTCCCGACCGACACCACCTACGCTGTGCGGGTGACACCCACCGACCACCGCAGTGATCCCGCCCGGCCCGCAGCCACCAGCCCCGAGGGCTCCGTCCTCTTCCTCCGCGGCTGAGACGGGAACGGCAAGTGACCCCGTACTCCCTCGCGTTCTACACCGACGTCGTCACCACCGGCACCGTGCTCGGACTGCGTCCCACCGACCCTCCCGAGCGCGTCGCTGAAGTCCTGGGGCCGGACTTCGCCGAGAACGTCCTCGGCGCCGGCGCCATGTTCCGCGACTACGGCCTCGCCGAGTTCTCCTGGCACCGGGCCGACGCGGGACGGCCCTGGTCCGGCCACCACTGCACCCTCCAGGTGCACCGGCTCGCCCGCCGCGACCGCACCCTCCCGGGCCCGGAACTCCGCGCCCGCTACGGGCGCTTCGCCCCCCGGCTGCGCTTCGCGAAGCTCCGCGGGCTGCTGGAACGGCGCGGCGTCCCCCTGATCGAAGTACCGGAGAGCGCGGGGAACGCACCGTACTTCCGGACGTTCTGGCAGCCCGGCTCCCGGGTGTCCGTGTCCGTCATCGGCACCTACGGCGAGTACAGCACCCCGGACAGCCTCCGCGTCGGCGACGTCTACGCCGTCCAGGCACCGCTGACCCGCGAGGAAGTGGAATGGCGCCGGGCGCGGCGCGCGTCCGCGGGGCCGCCGGCCTCCCCGGCGGCGCGGTAGATCGGTTCGCCGGGGTACCGCACCCCTGCCGGGGCCCGCGCGGGTGCGGCAGTATGCTCCTGCACGCCCCTACCCGAGACCGGAGCACGGTGATGTTGGCCCACGAGTACGGCTACCAGGTGTTGCCCGGTCCGGCCCTGGAGACGCCCGGAGTCGAGGCCGTACTCCGGCGCCGTGAACGGGGCCTGAAGCGGGGCGCCCTGCTCCTCGCGGCGGAGGCCGTCGCGCTGGTCGCCGTCCTCATGGCCGTCGGGGCCACCTCCACGGCGGGCGTCGTGACCGCCGCCGGGTTCGCCCCCGTGATCGCGGTGACGGCGGGTCTGCTGCTCCTGTGGCGCAGGGCCCGGCGCAAGGAGCGGCTCGTCATGGCCACCTACGGCTGGCAGGTGTGGCCCTGCCGCGCCCAGGACGTACGGGTGGTGTCCGCGGAAGGCGAGCGCGCGGGCGGCCGGCGGTGGGGGACCGACGGCCGGATCGTGCTGCTGCAACCGGACGGCCAGAGCCACTGCTCGTTCCCGCCGCCCTGGGACGGCTGGGACGGCCCCCGGGTTCCCCGGCAGCAGGCGGGCGACCAGATGTGGTTCGCGGGCGACACCCGCTTCGGGGGCATGCTCGCCGCCCCCGGCGGTCTCCCGTTCCGCTACGTGGTCCGCACCAAGCCGGGCCGGCGCGGGGGCTCGGCGGCGGAGGACGAGTCGGCCCGCCGCACCGGCCTCATGCCGCGGAACTGGAAGCCCCGCTCCTGACGCCCGTCCTCCAGGCCGCGCAGGACACGGGTGTCCGAGTGTCCCCCTACCCCCGGTCCCCAAGGACCCCGGTCCGTATGCCCCTTGACGTCACCGGGCCGCCGACCCGGTCCCGGGAGCACCCGACTACAGTGGCGCCCGATGACGGGCGGCGGAACGCGGCGACGGAACCGGCACCACCTCCACGCCCGAACCCGCCGAACCCCGCACGCACCCGGGAGCCGTGACCCCTCCGCCTCCCGCGGCACCACCCCAGGAGCCCGCCCGTGACCCTCCGCCGCCCCCTGCACCTGGCGCCCGCCCACGAGCAGCTCTCCGCCCTGCGCGAGCGGACGGTCACCAGCCGCGCCCTGCTGGAGCGGTACCTGGAACACCTCTCCCGGACCGGACCCGGGCTCAACGCCGTCGTCACCCTCGACGCCGGGGGAGCCCGCGCGGCCGCCGATGCGGCCGACCGCCACCTGGCCGCGACGGGCGAACCCCTCGGCCCGCTCCACGGCCTGCCCATGACCGTCAAGGACGCACTGGAGACGAAGGGGCTGCGCACCACCTGCGGTTCCCCCGGCCTCGCGGAGCACGTCCCGGAACAGGACGCCGACGCCGTCGCGCTCCTGCGGGCCGCCGGCGCCGTCATCATCGGCAAGACGAACGTCCCCGTCATGTGCCAGGACATCCAGACGTCGAACCCGCTGTTCGGCAGCACCCGGAACCCGTACGACGACACGAAGACCGCCGGCGGATCCTCCGGCGGGGCCGCCGCGGCCGTCGCCGCGGGCCTCACCAGCCTCGAAGTGGGCTCCGACCTCGCGGGCTCGCTGCGCCTCCCGGCCGCCTACTGCGGCGTGTACGCACTGCGCCCCAGCGGCGGCGCCGTCCCCACCCGCGGCCACGTACCCCGCCCGCCCGGCTGGCTCACCGGCTCCGACATGCTCGCCGTCGGCCCGATCGCCCGCACCGCCGAGGACCTCGGCCTCCTCCTCGACGTGCTCGCCGCACCGTCCCCGGCCGATGCCGCCGCCTGGACGCTCACCCTGCCGGCGCCCGCGCACCGCAACCTCGCGGACTACCGCGTCGGCCTCTGGCAGGACGACCCCCACTGCCCCGTCGACGGGGCCACCCGCGCACTCCTGGACCGGGTCGCCGGGCTGCTGCGCTCGGCCGGCGCCACCGTCGACGCGGACGGCCGGCCCGTGGAACTCGCCGACAGCGACCGGCTGTTCCAGCGGCTCATGTACGCCACGACGAGCGCCACCGCCACCGACACCGGCTTCGCCGACGAGGTCGCGGCCGCCGACGCGATCCCCGCCGACGACCCGCGGGGCCTCTTCCCGCGCTCCCGCACCATGCGGCACCGGGACTGGCTGCTGGCGAACGAGGAGCGGGAGCGGCTGCGCGCCCGGTGGGCCGCCTACTTCGCCACCCACGACGTCCTCGTCACCCCGGCCGCCCCGACCGCCGCCGTCGACGACCAGACCGCCGTCCCGGTCCCGCAGCGGTACGTCACCGTCGACGGCGAGAAGCGCCCGTACTTCGACCAGACGGCCTGGCTGAACCTCGCCGGGCACGTCAGGCTCCCGGCCCTCGTCATGCCCGCCGGGCGGACCCCCGACGGCCTGCCCCTGGCCGTCCAGATCATCGGCCCGTACCTCGCGGACCGCACGGTCGTCGCCGTGGCCGGGCACCTGGCCCGCCACCTCCCCGAGCCGGTGCGGCCGCCCGCGTTCACCGCGTGACGGCCACGGCTCCGGCGGCCCGCCCCGGCGTCGTCGTGCGCCGCACGGCCCGCGCCGGAGGGGTCAGGAGATCGCGTACCACTGGCTGGCCCAGCCGGTGTTGATGGTGCTGGTGGACTGGTCGGCGAGGTTCACGGACGCCGGCAGGGAGGTCTGGCCCGTCAGGAGGGTGCTGTAGCGCAGCTGCGGCGGCGTCAGGCCGGCGTTGACCGAGATGCCGGCGCCCGTCGCCTTCAGGGTGAGGGCGTTGGTGGCCCAGCTGCCGTTCAGCAGGAGCGCGATGAAGTACGTCCCGGGTGCGGCGGTGAACGGCTTGGCCAGGGGGAACGGCTTGGCGATCGCGTCCGTCATCAGCTGCGGCGAGACGTCCGCCGTGGACCCGACCAGGGTGCCGCGGGCGTCGTACACGCCGAGGTAGCAGTTGGACAGCTGGGCGTTCGGGTCCACCCCGGCGAGGCCCAGCCAGATGTTCGACCAGGTGATCTGCTCGCGCAGGACGATCCGCACCAGGGTGACCCGGCCGCCGACGCCCGCGGACGACTGGGCCGTCACGTGCCCCGCGTCGTTGGGGTCGCCGGTCCACGCCAGCAGGTTCTGGTCCTGGGGCAGGGGCCCGTCGAACCCCGGACCGCCGCCGCTGCGGACGGGAGCGGGCGACGGAGCCGCGGAACTCGCGGCCCCGCGCGGACGGTCGTCCTGGGCCGTGCAGCCCGTCAGGACGAGGATCGCCGCGAGGAAGGCGGCGAAGCCGGTCGTGACGGTGGTGGTGCGGGTGCGCATGGTCCCCCCATGAGGTGCGTGTGTGCCGAGGGGACATGGTCACACGGTCCCGCGGCGGCCGGCCGGCCGGATCCGCGCGGGTGCGGGTGGCCGGTTCCATGGGCTATATTGGATCTTGAGCTCGCGGCCGCGACACGCGGTGGTGGGCCCCGCGTTGGTGGTCCAAGGAAAGACGCCCCACTTCCCGTGGGGAAATGCAGGTGCGAGGCCTGCCCAGCGCTCGGACGAAGGCCCCGGTCTCCTCAGGGAGACCGGGGCCTTCTCGTACGCTCAGGCCTTCGTCCAGCGCTGTGACGCGGACCCGGAGCACGACGACGTGACGAGGCCACTGCCCATCCCGGTGTCCAGGCAGCCGCCCGAGAACTCGCTCCGCAGGCTGCCGCCCGCACCGGAACGCCACAGCCGGCCGATGTCCTGGGCGCAGTCGCCCACGAACACCGCCTGGCCGAGCATGTTGGCGTACAGGCACTGGCCGCTCTGCTGGTTGACGAGCTTGAAGGTGCCGTCCTGCCGTCCCTGTACGGTCCACCGCGCGCTGGAATCCGAGCAGTCGCCGTGGTCCGAGGCGCCGAAGACCTGGGTGACGCAGCTGCCGTCGTTGCCGTTGCGGTAGCGCTGGGTCCCGGACGGGGGCGGCTGGGGCGGCCGCGGGGGAGTCGGAGCCGTGGACGTCTTGCCGCCCGAGGGGGGTGTGACCCCGCCGCCGGAGTTCGCGGAGCCCCCGGCCGCGCCCGCCCCGCCCGCCCCGTTGGGGGTGCCGGGGTCGCCGCCGCCCGGGCCCGGACCGGGGCCGGGGACGGATCCGGGATTCCCGGGGAGCGTCCCCGGGGGACTGCCCGCCGCCCCGCCCTGCCCGTTCGCCTGGCCGTCGCCCACGGGCTGGTCCTGGGGCGGCGACTGCCCGGGCGAGGGCGACCCGGACGGGCTGCCGCTCACCGGGCCGGAGGGCGTCGCCGTCGCACCCGCCGCGGGCGGCGCGGCCGGGGCGAGCGGGGTGGACTGCGCCTTGGCCTCCGGGGTGGTCGTGTACGGCAGGTTCTGGACGAGGAGGGTCGTGCCGCCCGCGACCACGACGACGGGGACGACGGCGAGCAGGACGCGGGTGCGACGGCTCCTCCCACGGGGCTCGGGCCGCCCCTCGGGGCGGGACCCGGTCGCGGGGTCCGGCTCGGGCCCCTTCTCCGGCGCGGCCGGTTCCGGCGCTCCGGGTCCGGCCGCCGGTTCCGCTCCGGGCTTCCGGCCCGCGAGCGGGAGCGTGGGCACGTCGACGTCCTGTACGTCGGCGGCGAACGCGGCCCGCTGGGTCAGGTGCTCGGTGATCGCGGCCGGCCAGAGCGGGGCGGTGAACGGCCCGTGGCGGGAGGCGCGTTCGAGGAGCTCGGCGGCGGTGGGCCGCCCCTCGGGGTCCTTGTCCAGGCAGGCCGCCACGAGCTCGGCGAGCTCCGGGTCGAGCTCCCGCAGGGGCTCCAGGTCGGGCTCCTCGTGCACGATGCGGTACAGCACGCCGTGCCCCGACTCCTCGCCGAAGGGCGGCCGGCCGGAGGCGGCGTACGCGAGGACCGATCCCAGGGCGAACACGTCGGTCGCGCCGCTCACCGCGCGCTTGCCCGAGGCCTGTTCGGGCGCCATGTAGGCGGGCGTGCCCACGACCATGCCGGTCCTGGTCAGCTGGCTCTGTTCGGCGGCCCGGGCGACTCCGAAGTCGATGAGGGTGAGGCCGTCGAGGGTCAGCATCGCGTTGGACGGCTTCAGGTCCCGGTGGACCATCCCCAGGGCGTGCACCGCTTCCAGGCCCGCGGCGGCCTCCCGCAGGAGCAGCCACAGGGCCCGCGAGGACAGCGGGCCGCCGTTCAGGTCGACGGCCTCCCTCAGCGTGAGCCCGGGGACGTACGCGGTGGCGAACCACGGCGGCCGCGCGGTGCGGTCGCTCGCCAGCAGCGGGGCGGTGGCCCCCGCGGGCAGCCTGGACAGGTTGTCCAGCTCGTGCCCGAAACGGCGCAGGAAGTCCTCGTCCTCACCGACCACGGACGACAGCAGCTGCTTGACCGCGACGTACCGGCCCTCGTGGACCCCGAGGTAGACCCGGCCCATCCCGCCCGCCCCGAGCCGGCCCGCCAGCGGGATCTCCCCGATCCGCCGCGGGTCCTCGTCCTCCAGCGGCTTGGCTCCGCTCCCCCTCAGCTCTAACACGTCAGCCCCATCGAATTGGAAACATTTCCAGAAACCTACCCGATGGGCCGGGAACGGCAACGCCCGGACCCCGTAACGGATTTGCCCGCCGGACGGTCCGCGGGCCTCAGACCGTGCGGTGCATGCCGACCGACGCGGGCGCCGTGGGGCTGAACCCGAACTTCTCGTACAGGAACCGGGCGTCGCCGTCGGCGATCAGCGAGACGTACGCGCCGTCCGGTGCCCGCCGCTCCAGCTCCCCGACCAGCTCCTCCATGATGCGCCGGCCCAGCCCCCGCCCTTGGTGCCCGGGCAGGACGCACATGTCGACGATCTGGAAGAAGCAGCCGCCGTCGCCGATGACGCGCCCCATCCCCACCGGTTCGCCGTCGTGCAGCACGGTCACCCCGTGCCAGGTCCCCGGCAGCCCGGCCCGCGCCATCTCGGGTGTTTTGGGGCTCAGTCCCGAGCCGGACCGCAGTCGGAGGTAGACCTCCACCGAGGGGGTCCCGGCGCACATCACGTAAGAGTCACTCGTCGTGGTCACTCGCTACATGCTACGGACGGCAGGCGCGGGAGGCCAGGAAGCCAGGAAGCCAGGAGGCCAGGAGTCGGAGGCCGGCGGGGCCCGGTCAGGCCCCCACGTAGGCCGCGAGGTGCTGTCCGGTGAGGGTGGAGCGGTCGTCCACGAGGTCGGCCGGGGTGCCCTCGAAGACGATCCGGCCCCCGTCGTGACCGGCTCCCGGCCCCAGGTCGACGATCCAGTCGGCGTGCGCCATCACCGCCTGGTGGTGCTCGACGACGATGACGGACTTCCCGGAGTCGACCAGCCGGTCCAGCAGCCCGAGCAGTTGCTCGACGTCGGCGAGGTGCAGGCCGGCGGTCGGCTCGTCCAGGATGTACACCCCGCCCTTCTCCGCCATGTGGGTGGCCAGCTTGAGCCGCTGCCGCTCGCCGCCGGACAGCGTCGTGAGCGGCTGCCCGAGGCTGAGGTAGCCGAGCCCGACGTCCGCGAGCCGCTCCAGGATCTTGTGCGCCGCCGGCGTGCGGGCCTCGCCGTCGCCGAAGAACTCCACCGCCTCGGACACCGACATCGCCAGCACCTCGCTGATGTCCCGGCCGCCGAGCCGGTACTCCAGCACCGACGCCTCGAACCGCTTGCCCTCGCACTCCTCGCACGTGGTCGCCACCCCGGCCATCATCGCCAGGTCGGTGTAGATGACCCCGGCTCCGTTGCAGTTCGGGCAGGCGCCCTCGGAGTTCGCGCTGAAGAGCGCCGGCTTCACCCCGTTGACCTTCGCGAACGCCTTGCGGATCGGATCGAGCAGCCCCGTGTACGTCGCCGGGTTGCTCCGGCGCGAGCCGCGGATCGCACCCTGGTCGATCGACACGATCCCCTCGCCGGCGCCGCCGGACTGCCGGGACAGTGATCCGTGCACGAGCGAGCTCTTGCCGGAACCGGCAACTCCGGTGACGACGACGAGGACCCCGAGGGGGATGTCGACGTCGACGTCGCGCAGGTTGTGCGTGGCGGCGCCCCGGATCTCCAGCGCGCCGGTGGGCTTGCGCACCGTCTCCTTGAGGGAGGCCCGGTCGTCGAAGTGGCGGCCCGTGATGGTGCCACCGGACCGCAGCCCCTCGACGGTGCCCTCGAAGCAGACGGTGCCGCCCCCGCTGCCGGCCCCGGGGCCGAGGTCGACGACGTGGTCCGCGATCGCGATCGTCTCCGGCTTGTGCTCCACGACGAGCACCGTGTTGCCCTTGTCCCGCAGCCGCAGCAGCAGCCCGTTCATCCGCTGGATGTCATGCGGGTGCAGCCCCGTGGTGGGCTCGTCGAAGACGTAGGTGGTGTCGGTGAGGGAGGAACCGAGGTGGCGGATCATCTTGACGCGCTGCGCCTCGCCGCCCGACAGCGTGCCCGACGCCCGGTCGAGCGAGAGGTAGCCCAGCCCGATCTCCACGAACGAGTCCAGGGTCTGCCGCAGCGTCGTGAGCAGGGGCGCCACCGACGGCTCGTCGAGGCCGCGGACCCAGGCGGCGAGGTCGCTGATCTGCATGGCGCAGGCCTCGGCGATGTTGATCTTCTTGATCTTCGAGGACCGGGCTGCTTCGCTGAGCCGGGTGCCCCCGCATTCGGGGCAGGCGGTGAAGGTGACCGCCCGGTCCACGAACGCCCGGATGTGCGGCTGCATCGCCTCGCGGTCCTTGGACAGGAACGACTTCTGGATCTTCGGGATCAGTCCCTCGTAGGTGAGGTTCACGCCCTCGACCTTCACCTTGGTCGGCTCCCGGTAGAGGAAGTCCTGCATCTCCTTCTTCGTGAACTTCCGGATCGGCTTGTCCGGGTCGAGGAAGCCCGACTCCGCGTACAGCCGGACCGTCCACCAGCTGTCCGACTTCCAGCCGGGAATGGTGAAGGCGCCCTCGGAGATCGACTTCGAGTCGTCGTACAGCTGGGTGAGGTCGATGTCGGAGACCGCGCCGCGGCCCTCGCAGCGCGGACACATGCCGCCGGTCCGGGTGAAGGTCTTCTTGACGGTCTTGCTGCCGGCTCCCCGCTCCACCGTGATCGCCCCGCTCGCCCGGACCGAGGGGACGTTGAAGGAGTAGGCGTTGGGGGAGCCGATGTGCGGGCGCCCGAGCCGGCTGAAGAGGATGCGCAGCATCGCGTTCGCGTCGGTGGCGGTGCCCACCGTGGAGCGGGGGTCGGCCCCCATCCGCTGCTGGTCGACGATGATCGCGGTGGTCAGGCCCTCGAGCACGTCGACCTCGGGCCGTGCCAGCGTCGGCATGAACCCCTGCACGAACGCGCTGTACGTCTCGTTGATCAGCCGCTGGGACTCGGCGGCGATCGTGCCGAACACCAGCGAGCTCTTGCCCGAGCCGGAGACGCCGGTGAACACCGTGAGGCGGCGCTTGGGGAGCTCGACGCTGACGTCCTTGAGGTTGTTCACCCGTGCGCCGTGCACGCGGATCAGATCGTGGACGTCTGCGACGTGCGACGCGGACGACGTGGCGTCCGCCCTCTTGGCCTTGCTCATCGTGGTGTCTCCCTGCTGATTCGTGCGGGCCGCCCGGGCGGTCTCCGTCGGCGTCGCCCGGTGCGAGCGAGCGGCTCCGCCGGTGTCCATGACGGTTACGTTAGCCGTGGCGGGCCGAAGGGGGCTTCTCGATTCGTGACCGGTTCGCCCGGGCCGCCCGTCCGCCCGTCCGCCCGTTCCGCGACGCGTGACGGCCCCGCGCGCGCCGTGCGAGGGTGGTGCCATGACCATCGAGGTTCGTCCGGCCGCGGTCTTCGGGGACGTCCGTACGCTGCTCGGGCCGAAATCACCGGCCGCCAACGTCTGCTGGTGCCTCAGCTACCGGATCCCCTCCAAGCTCAACAACGAGCTGCGCGGGCCGGCCCGTGGTGACCACGTCGCCGCGCTGTGCAGGGCGGAGCCCCCGCCCGGGGTGCTCGCCTACGACGGTGACGAGCCGGTCGGCTGGGCCGCGGTCGCACCGCGCGCGGACACCTCCTTCGCGCGCAGCCGCAGGATCCCGTACGTCGACGACCTGCTGGTCTGGTCCCTGTGGTGCGTCCGGGTCCGCCCCGGCCACCGCAAGCAGGGGATCTCGCACGCCCTCATCGCCGGCGCGGTCGAATTCGCCCGGGCCCACGGGGCACCGGCGATCGAGGCCTACCCCCTCGACAACGGAGACGCCCGCGTCGACATGACGATGGCGTACGCCGGGATCCGGAAGAACTTCGAACGCGCGGGGTTCGTCCGTGCCGCCGACACCACCTCGGTGCTGGCCGGGCATCCCCGGGTGCTGATGCGCCTCGACCTGCGATGACGCGCCTTCGATCGACCCCAAATGACCGGTATGCCCGGGTTGTGTCACTCTGGGAGTGGCGGCCGGTGAGCGGTAGCGGCCTCCTGGCTGCCGGGCCCGGCCCGGGGCACACACCCCTCCCCGTTTTCCGTGTCCCGTGCGCCGGGTTTCCCCCGTGCCTGTGCCCGACGCCCTGTGCCTGACATGCGAGCGGGCCCCGACTCGACGAGTCGGGGCCCGCTCCGGACCTGTGTGCCGGGCGCCTACAGGGGGCGGCCGAACGGGCCGCCGATGCCGTAGTAGATGCCGATCTCCTCGCGGTACTGCGGGTCGGCCAGGTGCTTGTCCCGGTGGAACTCGGGGGCGTCCTTGACCTGTGCCCGCGTCCGGTCCACGTAGATCTTCTGCTCGTCCGCGCTGATGCTGATGACCGTGCTCGCGGGGAGCAGCACTTCCTTGCCGAAGATCCACACACCGGTGTCGACGACCAGGTAGGCGTCACCGGCCTCGTCGTTGTGCTTGTCGACCTTGCCGATGCTTCCGTCCGTGGCCTCGACCTTGTAGCCGGTCAGGTCGGCGCCCGTCAGATGGCCCGAAGTCGACCGGTAGTTCCACATGTTCTCAGTCACGCGAACAACAACTCCTCCGGTTGCAGGGCGCCGCCCGAGGTGCGGCCGCGCCCGTTTCCGTGCACTTGCGGGACGGATCCGATCCGCTCCCAGCGCTCGTGTGCCCAGAGGTCCCGGCCCTACACGCTCAGTCGACCTGGAGCTCGCCCATCCGGCTCCAGCCGTCGGCGCCCTCGATGGTGGTGCTGACGATGGAGGGCGTACGGGTGACCAGGGGGCGCATCGTCTCCAGGGCGGCACGGAAGTGCTCGGACGTGACGTGTGCCTCCGCCGCGTCGTCCTGGAAGGCCTCGACCAGGACGTAGGTGTCGGGCTCCTCCAGGCTGCGGGACCACTCGAACCACAGGTTGCCGGGTTCGGCGCGGGTCGCGTGCGTGAAGTCCGCGACCAGCTCGGGCCAGCGGTCGACGTAGGCGGGTTTGACGGAGAATTTCACCACAATGAAGATCATTTGGTCATTGTAGGCACGGACGTCACGCCGGGCCCGTCAGGGCGTCCACCTCCGCCGCGAACAGCCGGGCGGGGTCCAGCCCCATGCCCGTGAAGTGGCCCGCCAGCTCCAGGGAGAGCACGCCGTGCAGGCGGGTCCAGAAGGACAGGGCCGTGCGCACGGCCCGCGGCGGTGCGTCGGGGTGGCCGGCGGCCCACTCCCGGTGGTCCGTCAGGTGCTCCTCCAGGGCCTGCGGCCCGGACCCGTCGGCCGAAGGGGCTGGAGTGGCCGCGGTGGCCGCGACGCACGCGTCGAGCAGGACGGACATCATCTCCGAGGCGATCGCGGTCACGTCCTGCGGTGCGTGGTAGCCGGGCACCGGGGTCCCGTAGACGAGGAAGTAGCGGTGCGGGTCCTCCAGTGCCCAGCGGCGCAGTGTCCGCGCCAGCCCGGCGAGGTGCTGAGGACCGGGCCCGTCGGCGGCGACCGCGGCGAAGGCGTCGGCGAGGCTGCGGTAGGCGTCCGTGACGAGCTCCGTGATCAGCTCGTCGCGGTTGGCGAAGTACCGGTAGAGCGCGGGCCCGCTCATGCCCATCTGCTTGGCGATGGCGTTCAGGGACAGGGCGGAGGCGCCGGAGCCGGCGATCTGCTGCCAGGCCTTCTCCTTCACCTCGGCCCGCACCTGCCTGCGGTAGCGCTCGCGGGGGGTCGTCGCGCTCCCGGTCATGGCGGTCACCTCTCTCACTGGTCTCGGCTCTCACTGGTCTCGGCCGGTTGGCAGCCGTTGGTTAGAAGCTATCACCAACGGCATGCCTCATCGCGATCGATTGGGCTACTCGCTTGACAGTGCCGCGATCGCCCTTCACTCTGGTTACAGGTTCTAACGAACACGAGATACCGAAACAAGCGGAGGTCTGCATGAACACCGTCGAGCGCGTCGAGATCGTTCTCCCGGGCAAGGTCGAGCCGGAAGGGCTGGAGCTGCACCGCGGACCGGTGCCCGTGCCGGCGGCCGGACAGCTGCTGATCGGCATGGAGGCCACGGGCGTGTCCTTCGCCGAGCAGCAGATGCGCCGCGGCCGGTACTACGACCAGCCCGCCTTCCCCTTCGTCCCCGGCTACGACCTGGTCGGTACCGTGCTGGCCGCCGGAGAGGGCGCCGGAACCGGCCTGCTCGGCAAGCGGGTGGCCGCCATGACGAAGACCGGGGGCTGGGCGAGCCACGTCGTCGTCGACGCGGCCGACGTGGTGGAGGTCCCCGAGGGCGTCTCGGCGGCGGACGCCGAGACCGCGGTCGTCAACGGCGTCACCGCCTGGCAGATGCTCCACCGCAAGGCCGGGGTCCGCCCCGGCGGCACCGTCCTCGTCCACGGAGCCAACGGCGGGGTCGGCTCGGTCCTGGTCCAGCTGGCGCTCGCCGCCGGCGCCCGCGTGATCGGCACCGCGTCCCCCCGCCACCACGACGCGCTGCGCGCGCTCGGGGTGGCCCCGGTCGACTACCGCACGGGCGACGTTCCCGCCCGCGTACGGGAGCTCGCACCCGGCGGAGTGGACGCCGTCTTCGACCACGTCGGCGGTGACGGGATCCTCGGCTCCTGGCGGCTCCTGGCCCCCGGCGGCACGCTCGTCTCCTACGGCAGCGCCGCCACCCGTGACGACGAGGGCTCCGGCGCCTGGCCCGTACTGCGGCTCCTGGGCCGGGTGTGGCTGTGGAACCTGCTGCCCAACGGCCGCAGCGCCTATTTCTTCAACGTGTGGGCCGGCCGCGCCTACGCCAAGAACCGTTTCCGGACCCGCCTGCGCTCCGACCTCACCCAGGTCTTCGCCGCCCTCCAGCGCGGCGACATCACCGCGAAGGTGGCCGCCGAGATCCCCCTCGCCCGCGCCGCCGAGGCGATGCGCCTGGCCGAGTCGGGCAGCGTCGCCGGCAAGGTCGTCCTCGTCCCCTGACGACGCACGCCCCCGCTCCGTACTCCCGTTCGCCCGTACCCCCGCTCGCTTCCGCCGATCCAGGAGAACCCGCCGTGCTGACCACCTTCCTCGCCAAGGCCGCCGCCCTGCCCGCCGCACTCGCCGTCGCCGTCTGCGGCAGCCCCCACCACCCGGTGGAGATCGACCGCGACGCTCCCGTCATCACCCGTGACGACATCGTCATCCACGCCCCCCTCCACAAGATCTGGAAGATCCAGACCGATGTCGAAGGCTGGCCGTCCTGGCAGCCCGAAGTGACGGAGGCGACCAAGCGGACGCCGGGCCCCCTGCGGACCGGCTCGGTGTTCAGCTGGTCCGTCCACGGCCTCAGCGGAATCGACTCCACCGTCCGGGAGGTCGTCCCGCAACGCCGCATCGTGTGGGGCGGCCCCGCCCAGGGCATCACGGCCGTCCACGTGTGGACCTTCACCCCGCGCGCGGACGGAGTCCACGTCCACACCGAGGAGTCCTGGGCCGGGGCACCCGTGGACGCCGACGCCCCCGCCGCCCAGCAGGCGCTCGACGCCTCCCTCGACACCTGGCTCCACCGCCTGAAGGCGAAGGCCGAAGGGTGAACGGACCCCGCCGGGCGGACGGGACCTCGACGGCACGGCCTCAGGGATTTCCCCGAGTTTGTGGCCTGCCCGTGCGGATAGGTACAAGCCCGTACCGCCGCACACCGGCGAGTGCCGCACACTCCGTCAGGAGGAACACTTGTCCGACACGGCCTTCAGCCTGGGGATCGGATCGGCAGCCCAGGCCGCCGCCTCGCTCGTCAACACCCACCGCCAGATAGCCGCCGCAGACCGCGCCCGCGCCGACCGGCACGACTTCGAACGCGCCCAGGCCACCACCCGCTTCGGCCGGGACCTCCAGCTGGAGGCCATCCGCCACCAGCGCCAGTTCGAACTCAGACACCTCGACTCCGAACTCCGCAAACGGGAATCGCTCGAAGCCCTCGGCCACAAGACCCTCTTCGACACCTACCCGGTCCCCGAGGGCCCCGGACACCTCCGCGACAGTCTGCGGCTGCTCGCCCCGGACCTCTCCGACCTTCCCCCCGTCCTCCTGCTCCCCAAGTTCCACGGCCCCACCGCGGCACACTGGTCCGGACTGCGGACCACGCTCGTCTCGGCCCTGCGCCGCACCCTCGGCGCCGACGGCCTGGTCGAGTTCCAGGAAGTCGACGGCGCCATCTCCTGGCCCCACGCGGGGCTCTACTGGAACGACCTCTACGGCCTGCCGACCCTCGTCGTCCAGGTCTCCCTCTTCCGCGACACCCTCGACCTCGCCCTCGGCGGCTGCCACCTGCGCGCCGCCACGGACGGCCCCCCGGCCGACCCCCTGCGCACCGTCCACCGCCACCGCCGCGCACCGCGCCAACGGTGGACGGACAAGGAGGTCGCCCGCCTCAACGCCGCCGCCCCGCCGGCCCTCGCCCTGGCGGTCCCCGACGACGAGGAGAGCGGCGGCCGGCTGGAGGTCGAGGTCGCGGCCCGCGCCGTCACCGCGGTGGTCACCGCCGCCGTCGACACCTACTGGCTCGCCGTCGCCGTCCGCTACCGCCAGCGCTTCGACGCCGCGGTCGCCCTGCTCGGACCCGACGCCCTCACCGACTGGCCCGCCGACCTCGGCGTCCCCCTCGGGCAGGTCGCCGACCCGGCCCACCACCTGCTGACCGTCGCCCGCCGCGAGGCCGTACGCGGACGCACCACCGAAGCGGAGGCGGCACTGGAACGGTCCCTCGCGGCCCTGGCCCACCCCGACTACGCCCTCACCGGGCCGCCGTACCCGCCCGGTGAGGAGATCGCCGACCACCTGCGCGAAGCCGACCCGCTCTACACCGAAGCCCTTCGCGGGGCCGTCGCCACCCTGGACGCCGCCACCGGCCCGGACGGCCCGGCCCCCCTCCCCGCCGCCGTACGGGAGGTGCTCGATGCCCGATGACACCCTCGACCTCACCGGACTCCCCGACGCCCTCGACCGCCACCACGCCCTCCTGCCGCAACCCGAACCGGCCGTCACCGAAGCCCTCGCCGCGCTGCGCGACGCCTGCGAACGCTCCCACCTGGCCGTCGTCGGGCCCGAGGCGGCCGGCAAGTCCACCCTCGTCAACGCCCTGGTGGGCGCCGAGGTGACCCCGGTCTCCGCCGGGCTGCCCGGGACCGTCGCCCCCGTGCACGTCCTGTACGGGCCCGCCCCCGACCCGCGCTACCGCGTCCTGCGCCGCACCGAAGGGGCGGACCCGGGGCGGCCGGGCACCGGGCAACGGGTCACGGACCGGGCCGCTTTCGAGCAGTGGATGCTCCAGGCGCACAACCCCGACAACGAACTGGAGGTCCTGCGGGGCGAGATCGAACTCCCCGCAGCACTGCTGCGCGGCGGGCTGCGCCTGGTGGACCTGCCCGGCATCGCGGGCGTCTCCGGCCACGTGGCCGCGCAGACCGAACGCGACCTGGACGGGCACGCCTTCAGCGTCGTCCTGGTGTCCCTGGGCCGCGCCAGCCTCAAGGGCCTCGTCGACATCGTGCGCGAGCTGCGCGACGGTCCCCGCCCGGCCAGGGTCGCCGCCGTCGTCTTCAACGAGATCGACCCCCGCCCGCTCACCCCCGAGCGCCTCGGCGACCACCTCGCCATGCGGCGGCGCAGCGTGGCGGAGCTGCTGCTGCCGCACGACGAGGACGGCTCCCTCGGCCTCGCGCAGGCGTCCCTGCACTGCCTGAACCTGCTGGCGCCGGACGAGGCGGCCCTGGAGTCCCTGCGCACACGGCTCCTGGAACGGATACGCCGCGACGTGGGGGACACCGTGGCCCACACCGCCCAGTACGCGTTCCCGGTCCTGGGCGCGGCCCTGGACCGCCGCAGGGCACGTACCAACGACGTACTGGCGGGCCGGATCGGCCGCGAGGAGATCCGCCGGCACCGCGACGAGGTGCTGGCGGGGGTCGGATACCGGTACCGGCTCGCCCCGTTCGTCCCCAGCCCGGGGGGCGACGTCCTGGCCACCATCGAAGGCGCCACCCGCAAGGCCGACTGGCTGGGCGTGGAGCAGGTGTTCCTCGCCGAAGCGCGGCGGCTGGACACGCTCCTGGAAACCCACAGGAACCGCATCATGGGACCGGTCATGATCACCAAATCGGAGGCCAACGCGATCAACACGGAGGTCCGGGCGGCCCTGGACGAGTCCCGCACGCGCATCAGCGCCGCGGCGAAACCCGGTCTGAGCCGCCTCGCGGCGGACCTGGACGAGTACGCCCGGGAACGTGAAGCACGGTTCGACGCCCTGATACCGACGGAGCTGTACCGCAGCACGGGCCGCGCCGCCTCCGTCGGGGCCGTGCAGGTGGGCAGTTACCACTACGAGAGCGCGGGCGACGCGTTCGAACGCGAGGTGGAAGACGACGGCCTCGTCGGCTTGTTGGGGGCCGTCTGGTACGTGCCCTACCACTATCTCGGAGGCGGTCACCGCGGATACTCGCTGAGGGAGATCCGCAAATCGAGGGGGAGGATATCGTCCCTGCTCCTCGGTACCTCGGAAGCGCCGGCGGAAGGCTGGCTCGCACGGCGCAGGAGCCTGGTGGCGGCGGCCCGCGACGACCTCGTCAAGAGGATCGGCAGCCTCGGCGACATGGCGGCCGAACGGCCGGCGTCGCTGACCTCGGCCCTGCGCCGGCACCTGGCCCGGCTGGACGGGGCCCGCGAGGACCTCGCCGCCCAGCGGAAGCTCCTGGGCCCGGGCAAGGTGAGGCCGGCCGGCTGAACGGTGGTGGCCGGGGCGGGCGTCGTGCCCGCCCCGGCCGGGGCCGTCTACTGCCAGGAACCCTCGGTGCCGAAGGCGGTGGTGTCGGTCACCGTCCCGCCGTCGACGGTCCGGCTCTCCTCGGTGTACACCTCCCCGCGGGCGGTGAAGCGGGAGTCGTCGCCCGTCGGGTCGTCCGCGGTGCACTCCCCGCCGGTGGTGGGGCCGTCGTCCCAGCCGTCCGGGTAGTCGACGTCGACCTCGCCCCCGTAGGAGTCGCGGACGGTGTGCACCCCCTCCCCGATGGTCTCCCGGGTCGTGTGGTGGACCTCGATCCCGAACAGCCCGTCGTTCGCGTTTCCGTCTTCCCCCTGGCAGCCCTCGCCCGCGGGCGCCGACTCCTCGCGCATGTCCTCCGAACCCGGCACGTGTGCCCCCTTTCCGGGACGGCGGCGCCGTCGTGGCTCCGCCCGGACCACCCCTTCCCGGGCGAAAGGGCCGCCACACCGCCGAAGGTGAACTTCCGCTTCTTTCGTCCTCCCCGTCATGTGCGGGGTGTTTGCCCTGACTTGTTCATGAACTGACCCTGCGGGGTTCCTTAAGGGAAGCTGAAGGACCCTTCCACGGGGCTCTTTTGGCTGATCACCGGCCTAGTCTCGGTCGCACCCCTCCTCCCCTCTCTCTGTGAGGTGCTACAGGCATGAGCCGCAGCCGAACTCCCGCAACCCCGTCCCGCGTCGACGCCCGCCGGAAGAAGACGGTCCGCACCCGCATCGTGCTGTCCGTCACCGCGGCGTCGGCGGCCGCGGCGGTCGCGGTCGGGGTCGCCGTGGCCGACTCCGACGGCGGTGCGCGCGTGGACCGGGCCGACGGCGCCACCCAGCCGAAGGCCGCGAAGGCGGACCCGAGCGAGCTCCCCGGCGGCGCCGAGGTGACGGCGACCCCCACCTCCACCCCGGCATCCCCCGCCCCCTCGGTCTCCGCCGAGGCCGCGGCCGCCTCGGGCTCGCCGCTCCCGGCTTCCCCCGAGGCCGGGGCCGGGGCCCCTGGATCCGCCGCTCCCGAGAAGCCCGCGGAAGCGGAGGACGCCCCCGCCAAGCCGGCGGCGACCCCGACCCGCAAGCCGGCGCGTACGACGGCTCCGACGTCCGGCGGCTCCTCGGGCGGTGGTTCCGGCTCCTCCGGCGGGTCTTCCGGCGGCGCCCCGAGCGACATCGAGTCCGCGGTCCTCGCCCTGGTCAACAAGGAGCGGTCCGCCGCCGGATGCGGACCCGTCACCGCCAACGCCAAGCTGACGGCCGCGGCGCGGGCGTACAGCGACACCATGGCCCGCAGCGGCGTCATGTCCCACACCGGACCCGACGGGTCCACCATGACGAGCCGTGTGGAGGCCGCCGGATACGCGTGGTCCCGCCTGGGCGAGAACATAGCCCGCGGCCAGTCGGACGCCGACGCGGTCATGAAGGCGTGGATGAACAGCTCCGGCCACCGCGCCAACATCCTCAACTGCGCGTTCAAGGAGATAGGCATCGGCGTCCACAAGGGCGACGGCGGCCCCTGGTGGACGCAGAACTTCGGCGCGCCGAAGTAGGAACGTGCCGGCGGCCGCCGTACCCCACCCCCCACCGGCCGCCGAGCGGCAGACGTCCTCCGACCCGTCCGCGGGTCCGGAGGACGTCGGCGTTCGGCGCCCGTCCGGCTCCGCCCGACTCCGTCCCGCCTCGTCCTGATTCGTCCGGGGGGAGGCGGTGACGGGCCGCCCGGTCCGTCGGTCACTATGGGGCCGTGCCCCGAATTCCGCGCTACCTGTTCATATGGCTGTCGTGCACGGCCACCAGCGTGACCGCCGTGCTCGCCACGGTCCAGTTCGTGGTCGGCTCGACCCGGCACACGCCCCCGGTCGCCCGCTCCGCCCCCATGGTGTTCGAATCCCCGCCGGCCTGGGAGGCGGTGACGGCCGCGCCCTCCGGTACGCCGTCCCCCTCCGCGTCCCCGTCCCCGTCCCCGTCCCCGAGCGGCTCGCCCACCCCGACGGAGCGGCCGTCACCCTCCCCGACGCCCCCCGCGAAGGCCCCGTCGGCGGCTCCCCGGACGACCGCGCCCAAACCCGAGGTGGACTGCCAGGAAGGCGGACCGGGCCTGCACACCGTCCCCTCGCAGGGCGGGAAGGCCACGGTGCGGTACGGGAGCCGAGGCGTCTGCCTGATCTCGGCGATTCCCGGCCGGGGGTTCAAGGCCACCACGTCACAGACCGCGGACGACACCCTGACGGTCACCTTCACCGGCGCGGACCACCGCTCGGTCATCACGGCGACGATCAGCCCCGTGGCGAAGGCGAGCATCCGCGAGACCTCGTACTGAGCGCACGCCCACCGGGAACCGGGAAGGGATCCGTCGGAGAACCGGGGCGGGAGGAGGTCCGCGGCGACCGATCCGCACCACACGGCCCCACTTGCCCCCTTCCAGCCGATTCACCGCCCTACGCAGGCACATGGACCGGGTTCCGCCGAAGCGGAAGCTGAGCTCTTCCTTAGGGCAACCTCAAGATCGGGTCCACCCGGTCCGCGCGGCCCCGAACGGCCCTACGCTCGCGTCAGCCGAGCGGCCCTCGGCGCCCGGGCCCGGCGGCTCCACCGCGCCGGCGGGCGCCGCCGCCCGTCGCCCTTCCCGCAGTCCGAACCGTGCCTTGGGGTGTCTTCGCCATGAGTTCCCGCCCGCTCCGATCCGTCCCCCGCGCCCCACAGGGCTCCCCGGCCCGCCTCCGCGTGCGACTGCCACTGGTCGCCGCGGCCGTGGTCGCCGCGGGCCTGACCGCCGCGTGCGGTCCTTCCTCGTCGTCGGTCGGCGCCGCCGCGGCGTCCGCGGCCGGAACCGCCCCGCCGGCCCCGCCCTCCGGGAGCCCGTCCTCCGCGGCACCGTCCGAGTCGGAGCCGGCGGTGGCGTCCCCGAGCGCGACGGCTTCCCCCTCGCCCTCCAGGTCCGCGAGCCCTTCGCCGTCCGCCCCCTCGCGCGCCCGGACCGGATCGCCCGCCCCCACCCGCTCGCCCGCCCAGCCGTCCCGTACGACCGCCGCCCCGGCGCCCGCACGGGTACCCGGCCCCGGCTACGACAGTTCGGCCGACGGGCAGCGGCAGATCGACGCGGCGCTGCGCGCGGCCAAGGCCGACGGGAGGATGGTGCTCCTCGACTTCGGCGCCAACTGGTGCGGCAACTGCAAGGCCGCCGACCAGGTGTTCGCCCAGCCCCAGACCGCCGCGCTCCTCGGCGACTCCTACCACATGGTCAAGATCGACATCGGTGGCAACAGCTCCGCGAACTCCGCGCTCCTGCGCAAGTACAGCCCGGGGGGCGGAAGTTACAAGATGCCCGTCCTGGTCGTCGTCACGCCCTCCGGCACGGTGCGCACCGACACCCACGCCACGGGCAACCCCTCCCTGACCTCGGAGGGCCTCAACGCCTTCCTGCGCAAGTGGGCGTCATGAGACAGGTGCCCTCCCGGAGGGCCCGCATCGCGGCGGCCCTCCTCCCGCTGACCGCGCTCACCGCCTGCGCCGGCGCACAGCCCGCCGGGAGCGGCGCCGCCCCGGCCACGGCGCGCTTCACCGCCAACGGGGTCACCGTCACCCTCACGGTGTCCGACTGGCACGCCCCGAAGGGCACCCTGACCGCCGTCCTCACCCCGGAACAGGGATTCCACCTCTACAGCACGGACCTGCCGCCCACCGGAATCGAGGGCGTGGGCAGGCCCACCACGATGGCCGTCACCGGCGCCCTGACGGCGGAGGGGAAAGCGGAGGCCGCCGCGGAAGTACGGTCGATCACCCTGCCCGGCGTCGGCGCGCCCGTGCCCGTCTATCCGGACGGCCCGGTCACCGTCACCCTCCCCGTCCGCGCCGACGGCGACGGGGACGCGACCGTCCTGTTCGGCTACGCGAGCTGCAGCACCCAGGAGGGCTGCACCATCCCGGTCAGCGACCACCCCGTACCCCTGCGCGTCACCGGCGCCGGACTCAGGCTCGGCACCCCGTAGCGCCTTCGGCGACGACGCCTCACGGATCCGGTGGTTGCTCAGGCGTGCTGCATCGCCGTGTGCTGACAGAACTCCCGCTGACACCGGGCGTCTAGACCGCCGTCGTCGTCAGGTGAAAGGAACTGGCTGCACGTGCAGATGTAGCAGTACAGGTGACCGCCAGGGTCGTAGTCCGCTTCACGGAGGCGGGCCGCGGCAGCCTCGCGTACCGAGCGGCTGTGATTCTCCAACTCGGCGAAGTCGGACTCGTTCTGCTTGAACGCTTCGCGTTGAGCTTCCGTAGGGGGCCCCGTCGGGGCCGGCTGCTCGCTGGGTTCCGTCATCGCAAACACCTCCGTGCAGAGCTGTGCCGAGCTGCCGGGCCGAACGCAAGAGGCGGCCGATCGTGCCCGGGCTGAAGGGGGAATCGCGGAAACGAGTGGGGGGCACCCGGGCATGGCCGCAAGCCCTCGACCGAGCGCACCCCCATTGTCCGACCGGTGACGCGGGCAGGCCACCGGTGAAGCCCTCCCCCCTCCGCCGCCGCGGACTCACCAAAGGAGACGGCCGGCCCCGTGGACGGAGCTTCTCCGGGACCGCGCGGACCGGGTGGTTCCGGAGACGGCCTAGGGTGTCCCCATGCCCAGCGTCCTCGTCGTCGAAGACGACCCCAGCATCCGCCAGTCACTCATCGAGGTCCTCGCGGAACACGGGTATGCCGTACGGAGCGTGGGCGACGGGTTCGGCGCGCTCCGGGAGATCACCCAGATACCCGTCGACGCGGTCGTCCTCGACCTCGGGCTGCCCGACCTCGACGGAGGGGACGCCCTGCGCATGATCCGCGGCATCTCCTCCGTGCCCGTACTCGTGGCCACCGCCCGCGACGACGAGACGGAGATCATCAAGCTCCTCAACGCGGGCGCCGACGACTACCTGGTCAAACCGTTCTCCGGCGGCCAGCTCATTGCACGCCTCTCCGCCGTCCTCCGGCGCACCACCCAGGTTCCCCCCGCCCACACCCCCGCGGGTTCCCTGCCGGCTCCGGCCACCGAACCGCTGCGCCCCACCACCGTCGGGGAACTCGCCGTGGACCCCGTCGCGCGCACCGCGCACCTGGCCGGCCAGGAGCTCCACCTCACCCGCCGGGAGTTCGACCTCCTCGCCTTCCTCGCCCACCACACCGGCCAGGTCGTCTCCAAACGCAGGCTGCTGACCGAGGTCTGGCGCGAGCCCTACGTGGACGACCAGACCGTCGACGTGCACCTGTCCTCCCTGCGCCGCAAGCTCGGCGAACGCGCCGCGGCCCCGCGCTACCTGCTGACCGTCCGGGGCGTCGGCATCAAACTGGTGGCACCCCGTTGAGACGCTCACTGGCCGGAGTCGCCCTCGCCGTGACCTCCATGGTCGCGCTCTCCTTCCTCATACCGCTGGCCGCGCTCGTCATGTCCCTGGTCAAGGAACAGAGCGTCACCGCCGCCGAGCAACGTGCCGCGGCCCTCGCACCCGTCCTCACGCTGACCACGGACCCGGCCGCCCTGCGGGAGTCCGTCGCCGGCCTGGACGCGACCGAGCACCTGGTGATCCACCTGCCGGACGCCCCGCCGCTGGGCAGCTCCCAGGCACCCGGGGCGCTGCTCCAACGGGCGCAAAAGGCGCGGGAGTCCATCTCCCAGGAGATTCCCCGCGGCTGGATCTCCCTCCAGCCGGTGGTGCTCCCCGGAGACCGGGTCGCCGTCATCGAGAACTTCGTCCCCGAGGAGGAGCTGACCCGAGGGGTCAAGGCCTCGTGGGCCGTCATGGCCCTGCTCGCAGTGGGCCTGGTCGCCGGCTCCGTCCTGGTCGCCGACCGCCTCGGCGCGAAGGTCGTCAGGTCCTCCAGGAACCTCGCGCAGGCCTCCCGCGCACTGGGCGAGGGCGACCTCGACACCCGGGTGGACCCCGTGGGACCGAGGGAACTGCGCGATGCGGGCGTCGCCTTCAACGCCATGGCCCACCGGATGACCGAGCTGCTCGCCGTCGAACGCGAACTGGTCGCCGACCTGTCGCACCGGCTGCGCACCCCGCTGACCGCCCTGCACCTGGCCTCGGAACGCATGGCCGGTACTCCGGAGTCGGCCAGGGTCGAGGCCGCGGTCGCCGAACTGGAGGCGGAACTGGAGGCCATCATCACCGCGGCACGCACCCCGCTCGCGGTCGGACCCATGGGCCAGGGCCTGCTCGGCACCCCGGACACGAACGCCGCGGACCACGGCGCCCGCTGCGAGGCCGCAGACGTCGTCCGCCGCCGGACCGCGTTCTGGGAGGTCCTCGCGGAACAGCAGAAGCGGCCCTGCTCCCTCGAACTCACCCAGGAACCCACGGCCGTCGGCCTCTCCGACGACGACCTCGCCGCCGTGGTCGACGCGCTCATCGGCAACGTGTTCCGCCACACCGCGCCCGGGACCCCGTTCGGCGTCCGTGTCGTGCGCACCGCGCAGGCCGTCGAACTGGTCGTGGAGGACTCCGGGCCGGGCATCCCGCGTCCGGACCAGGCCCTCTCCCGCGGCGGCAGCAGCGGCTCCTCCGGCCTCGGTCTCGACATCGCCCGGCGGGCCGCGGACGTCACCGGCGGCTCCCTGCGCATCGCACGCGGCCCGCGCGGAGGCGCCCACATCACCGTGACCCTCGCCCTCGCCCCGCCCCTGCCGTCCGAGCGCCGGCCGCGCACCTCCCGGCGGCGGCCCGGATGGCTGCGCCGGCGGTGAACGCCCCGGCCCGCACCACCGAGCGCGGGCCCCGCACCTGATCTAGCATCGTGATGTGGGTGCGAAGCGTGACGCCACCGACCGGCCGGCCCCCTGACCAGGGACGGAACCCGACAGCCGGCTGGCCGGACCACCGCACGCCACGAGCCGGAGCCGTCGGACACGCGCGAAGCGAAACCGGACGGCACTCCTCCATCACTCCGCGATGTCCTTCTCGCATCGCGTGACCCGGCGCGCGCACCCAGAACCCAGGCGGACGCCCGGCGACGAGCCGGGCCGAGGGAAGGGAAGAGGGGAAGACCATGAGGAAGAAGATCCTGCCGACGGCGGTCGTGGCCGCCGTCGCGATCGGCGGCTGGACCGCCGTCACCGGCACCACGGCCGGGGCGGCGGAGAGGGCCGTGCCCAGCGCCACCTGCATGCTGTCGGAAGGCCCCAACAACACCTTCGGAGTCTCGGGCAACGGCTTCAGGCCCGGCACCCAGGTCACCGTCAAGAACTCGAAGGGCCAGGTGGTGCGCACGACCACGGCCATCACAGGAGGCTTCTTCGAGGTCACCGGCCTCCCGAACGACACGTACCGCGCCGAGGGCGCGAGACGCCGCGCCGCGACCTGCCCGCGATGGGTGTCGGACGAGGAAGCCGCCATCAAGTGCACCGTCACCAAGGGACCCGGCCAGACGTTCGGCGTGTCCGGCAGGGGCTTCCCGGAGGCGGAGACGGTCACCCTGAAGAACTCCGCGGGCGCCGTCGTGGGCACCACCTTGACCATCAAGGACGGCTTCTTCGAGTTCACGGGACTGCCGAACGACACCTACAACGTGACCTCGAAGTTCGCCAAGGTCACCTGCCCCCAGGCCGCCGCCACCACCGACGGCGGCTAGTGCCGTCGAAGTCCGGGCCGCCCGGCTCAGACCTGGCCGAGGTCCGAGCTCACCCACCGCTGCGGACGCATGTGGATCACGACCTGCTCGCCGTGCTCCTTCCACGCGAAGTCGACGTAGCCCTCCACCTTCTCCGCGGGCAGGTACCGGGCGGACATCTCCACCAGCTTCTCGCGCGTCGCCGGTACGGTCGACACGACCGGGCCCTCCACCGAGACGTACCGGATCGACGGCTCGACCCGGTCGACCATCAGGGTGAACCGGCCCGCGGCCCCGATCAGCTCGGCCTTGCGGGAGTCCCGGCCGGTCATGATCCAGATGTCGCCGCCGGGGGAGTATTGGTACCAGATCGGGACCGTCAGCGGGGCACGGTCGCCTTCCGGGCCGGCGTCGACGGCGAGGGCGGCGATGTGGGCTTCGGCGAGGAACTCCTCGCGTTCGGCGGGAGACAGGGGCACGGGATACTCCTTCGGGAGGGAAGGTCTGTACCGGGTCAACTCCGCCCCGCCCCGGGCCATTCCCCGGGGTGCGAGCGGTACCGCACCGGCAGCGGCCGCGTCCCAGGATGCCACCCGCGGGCGGCGCTCGCCCTCACCGCAGCGCCGGTGGCGCGCCGCCGTCACAGGCGGGTCCCGGTCGCCGCGCAGCCGGAGGACGGAACGGCGAGCGGCCCCGCCGCCGGGGCGAGCGGCGACGGGGCGCGGTGCGTCAGGCGGGTCAGACCGGCAGCTCGTCGACCGTGGCGACGACCGTGCCGAACAGGTCGGTCACGGCGGTGAGGGCGGCGGCCTGGAGCGCGGCGGCGGACAGGACGGACCCGTCAGGGGCGGCGAGGGCGCGCGTGGCGGTGGTCTCGGCCACCACGGTGGGGCGGTATCCGAGGTTGAACGCGCCCTGCGCGGTGTAGTTGACGCACATGTGCGTCATGAAGCCACCGATGACGAGGTCCCTGCCACTGCCCGGCGCGGCGCCCAGAGCGGTCAGGGTCCGCTCCAGCTCGGTGCCGTGGAAGGCGTTGGGAACCTGCTTGACGACCACCGTCTCGCCTTCCGCCGGGGACACCTCGTCGCTGATGGCGCCGATGTGGGCGCGGATGTCGTACGGGGTGTCCTCGCCGCCGTCGTTGACGACGTGGACGACGGGCGTGCCGGCGGCGCGGGCGCGCTCCAGCAGCCGGGCTCCGGCGGCGACGGCTTCCTCGACGCCTTCGAGGGCCATGACGCCCGTCCGGTAGGTGTTCTGGAAGTCGATCATGATCAGGATGGAATCGCTCAGCTTGGGCGCCTGGTTGTCCAGGCCGGAGAGGTCGCGCAGGGTCGTGGAGGGCTGGATCGTCGAGGGCTGGTTCGTGCTCATGGAGTGCCTTTCACAGGGGGTTTGACGGTGGTTCGGGCATGGCAAAGCCGTCCGCCGTGCCCGCGTACGGGTGTCACGGTGGTGGCGGGTGGGAGGGGTGTGTCGGGTCAGGCGTCCGTCTGGGTGCGGAAGCGGCGCCGGTAGGCGGCCGGGGTGGTGGCCAACTGGCGCTTGAATGCCCGGTGCAGGGTCTCCGCCGAGCCGAGCCCGGCCGAGGCCGCGACGTGGTCGACGGGACTGTCGGTGGTTTCCAGGAGCCGCCTGGCCACCTCGACGCGGGCGGCCTCGACGTACGCGGCGGGACTCGCGCCGGTCTCCTGTTTGAAGACGCGGGCGAGGTGCCGCTCGCTGAGGCACATCCGCGCCGCCAACGCCTGCGCGGAAAGGTCCTCGTCGAGGTGGTCGGCGATCCACAGCCGCAGCTCGTCGATGTCCCGGCGGGAGGACGCGGGCCGGCTGAGCGGTACGGAGAACTGGCTCTGTCCGCCCTGCCGTTTGAGGTACATGACCAGTTGCCGGGCCACCGCCAGCGCGACGTCCTCACCGAGGTCCTCGGCGACCAGCGCGAGCGCGAGGTCCAGGCAGGCGCTGATCCCGGCACCCGTCCACAGCCGGCCGCGGTCGGTGCGGACGAAGATCGGATCCGGGTCGACGGTGACGGCCGGATGGTCGGCGGCGAGCTGGGCGGCGGTCGACCAGTGCGTGGTCGCCGTCCGCCCGTCGAGGAGTCCGGCCGCCGCGAGCAGGTGCGCTCCCACGCACACCGAGGCCACCCGCCGTGCGTGCGGGGCGGTTTCCTTCACCCACGCCACGACACCGGTGTCGATCCGGGCCCGGGGCCCGTCGTCGGTCATGTCCACCGCGCCGGGTACCAGCAGGGTGTCGACCTGCCCCTGGACCTCGCCGAAGGCCAGATCGGCGAGCAGCCGCACACCGGCCGACGTCCGTATCTCGCCGGCGGCGGGCCCGGCGAGCCGGACCCGGTAGCCGGCGCGGCCCGCGGTCTCCCGGTTGGCCAGCGCGAAGACCTCGGCCGGACCGGTGACGTCGAGGAGGTCGACATCGGGGAAGACCGCGATGACGACACGGTGTGTGAGGGGCATGAACACATCCTCACGGCCCCCACCCGTGACCGCAATGACGGTTTCCTGTCACATCCGGACATCCGGACATCCGGACATCCGGACACCGGACACCGGACTTCGGTGGGCGGGGGGCCGACAGGGAGAGCGGAGGCGGACGCAGCGATGCGCGGGCCGTTGCCGGTCCGCGCATCCTGCCTCTGTCGAGGGCTGGGGTCAGTAGTCGCCGTGGCCGTGGCCGCCGCCGTGGCCGCCCCAGCCGTAGTCGTCATCGTCGTCCCAGCCGCTGTTGTGGTAGCGGCCGCCGTCATGGTCCGAGTCGCCGCCGCATCCGCCACCGGTGAGGTAGCTGACCGAGTGCGTCGGAGCTGCCGCCGAGGCCGTGCCCGCGGTGCCGATCGCGGCACCGCCGGCCATCAGAAGACCGGCAGCGGAGACCGCGAGGAGGCGCTTCGCTCTCTGTGCATGCATGGGAATACCCTTCCTTCCACCCTCCTCCAGCTTTTTCAGGGCAGGAGCGGATGGCCGCGGCCGCAAGACAGGGTGCGGCGCGGGTCGTATGCGTTGCCGCCTTCACGTACGGCACGTCTGCCCAGCGGTGCGTCCGCGTGCGACGTACGTTCCCCGGGCCGGGCACGCTACAGAGCCTCGGTCCCCGTCGAAGCGGAGACTCCGGCCGCCAGGGGGCGTGCCCCGGGGGAGCGGCCCTCACCCCACTCAGGCTAGTACCGCTTGCGCGGGTCAGCACCTTGTGGCGGCCGGGACGGCATCGTCCGCCGCGCAGTTCCCATCGCCGCACCCCGAACCACCCGTCGTGGAAAGGCAGTTGGCGGCACGTTCGGCCGCCGCGTCGGGGCCCCGGCAAACACGGCCCCGGCGGTCAGGGGGCGGCCGGGACGAACTCGGGCTGGTCGAGCACCCGCAGCCAGCTTCCGTCGGGCTGGCGCCGGACGACCTGGGCCCGGGCGCCGGACCCGTCCTTCGGCGGGGTCGAGGTGAGGGCGATGTCTCCGCTGACCAGCGTCGGCAGCGGAGCCTCTTGCTCGAAGACGGGACGGCCGGCCAGCACCCGCTCCCACAGCGCGCGGATCGCTTCCCGGCCCACCGTCCGTTCGCCGGGGGGATGGGCCAGCACCGCGTCCTCCTCGTACAGGGCCGCCACCCCGGCCGCGTCACCGGCGTTGGACCGCTCGACGAACAAGCGGGTGATGTCCTCGGGCCGCATCGCCTTCTCGTACCGCGTCATCGCCGCCTCCTCCTGTTCTCCTGTCGGGTTCCGTCGACTCCCAGCCTGATCCGCGCTCGACCAGAAGTCCAACAGCTGGAAGTGCTGGAAGCTAGAATCTGTGGTCATGGAACTGAGGCAGCTGGAGTACTTCGTCGCGGTCGCCGAGGAACGGAACTTCACCCGGGCCGCCGAGCGGGTCCACATCAGCCAGTCCGGGGTCAGCGCCCAGATCCGCCGCCTGGAACGCGAACTCGGAGCCGTGCTGTTCGACCGGTCCGAGCGCACCGCCACCCTCACCGTCGCGGGAAAGGCGGCCCTCGAACACGCCCGCGCCGCGCTCGCCGCGGCCGGGGCGGTGGGACAGGCGGTGGGGGAGGTCACCGACCTGATCCGGGGGCGGCTCACGGTCGGGATGGTCATCGGCTGCACCGTCACACCGCTGTTCGACGCCCTCGCCGCGTTTCACCGCGCGCACCCCGGTGTGGAGCTCTCGCTGCTGGAGGACCACTCCGACCGGCTCGTCGAGGGCGTCCGCGCCGGTACCGTCGACCTGGCCCTCGTCGGGACGGCGAACGCCAACCCCGACGGACTGGAGGCGCTGACCCTCGTGAGCGAACGGCTCGCCGTGGCCGTTCCGGACGGACACCCCCTGGCGGGACGGCGCCGGGTGACCCTGCGCGACGTGGCCGCCCACCCCGTCGTCTGCATGCCGCCCGGCACCGGTCTGCGCACGGCGTTCGACCACGCCTGCGCCGCACGCGGCCTCCGGCCCGCGATCGCGCTCCAGGCCAGTGCCGCCGACGCCGTCGTGGCCCTCGCCGTCCGGGGGCTGGGCGTCGCCGTCCTCAGCGAATCGATGGCCGCGAGCCATCGGGACCGGCTCACCGCCCGCACCATCGACGACGTCGAAACACCGGCGCTGCTCTCCCTGGTCTGGCGCGACGCGCACGGCCCGGCGGTCCGCGAGCTGCTCGTGCACGCCCGCCGGGCGTTCACCGGCCCCTGAGCCGGCCCCTGAGCCGCTCCCCTGAGCCGGTCCTGAGCCGGCCCCCTGAGCCGCTCCCCCGAGCCGGGCCGTCCCGCCCCCCGATTCCGGCGATCCGACACGGGTGGGCAGAACGGCCGTCGGAGCGCTACTAGGCTGACGGCATGACTGTGCTCGTGTATGAAGACTTCGGTACCGGACGCCACCGCGAGGCCTCCCTCATCCGCCATGCCCTGGGGAGCGCCCACCCGGAGGAGCTGGTCGCCGGACTGGCCGGCGGCATCGGCTTCATGTACTTCGTCTTCGAGTACGCGGGCCGGACACCCCTCCCGACCATCGTGGCCCAGGCCCACCCCGAGCCCTGGGTCCAGGTCGCGCTCGGCCGCCTGGGAGTCCCGTACGACGCCACCCGCGCGATGAAGCCCCGCTGGGGCCGTGTCCGGGCCGCCCTCGACGAGGGACAGCCCGCCTTCTGCGTCGTCGACCGCTCCTCCCTGCCCTGGCACGAGGCCGACCCGGACGCCGAGATGACCGGCGCCGACCCCTACACCGTCGTCATCGCCGGGTACGACGGCGACGACCTGCTGATCGAGGACGGCGCCCGGACCCCGCACCGGATCGACCGCGAGGAGTTCGGCGCCGCCTGGACCGCCCACCGCAAGGGCCGCCACCAGCTGATCGTGCCGACCGGGCCGCCCGAGGGGGAGCCGGACGTCGAAGGGGCCCTCGCCTCCACCGTCACCCACCTCACCGGGCCCGTCCTGGGCAACCAGTTCGACGTCAACTTCGGCTTCACCGGCATGGAGAAGTTCGCCGCGCAACTGCGCGACCGGACCACGAAGACGGGCTGGGAGCACCGCTTCGGCAGCTCCCCGGAGGCCTTCCGCGAAGGCACCGCGCGACTGTACGCCTGCCTGGAGGAGGAGTGGACGGCGCCGGGCGCCACCCGCCCGCTCTACGCCGACTTCCTGGACCTCGTCGGCCGCCCGGAGGCCGCGGAACTCTTCCGGGAATCCGCCCGGCACTGGTCGGAGCTGGCCGGCCGCGCCCTCGCCGCCGACCCGCAGGCCGGCGCCGAGGAGCGGCGCGTGCTCTTCGACGCCTGCGCCGAGCACGTGGACCGCTGCCTGGAACTGGAGGGGCGGGCGGTCGAAGCCCTCCGGAAGTAGCGCCCCGGCCGGCCCGCCCCCGCGGGGGCGTCAGCCGCGGCGGGCCCACTCCTCGGCGAGCAGCCGGTAGGAGCGGACGCGGTCCGCGTGGCCGTGCGTGATCGTGGTGATCAGCAGTTCGTCGGCGCCCGTGGCCCCCTGGAGCCGCTCCAGGTGGTCGGCGACGGTCTGCGGCGACCCCACGAACTGCGTGTCCACCCGGTCCGCGACCAGCGCGCGGTCGGCGTCCGTCCACGGCAGCCGCCGGGCCTCGTCGGGCGTCGGATAGGGGATGGCGCCCTCGGCGGTACGGATGCTGCGCACCCAGGGTCCGTAACCGGCGGCCAGCTCCCGCGCCTGCGCGTCGTCCGGAGCGACCACCACGTCGGCGGACACGGTCAGGTACGGCCGGTCCAGCTCGTCCGAGGGCTTGAACGCGGCCCGGTAGCCCTCCGCCGCCTCCAGCACCGAAGCCGGACTGACGTGGTAGTTCGCCGCGAAGCGCAGCCCGTTGCGGCCCGCGGTCTCCGCGCTGACCCCGCCGCTGCTGCCCAGGATCCACACCTGTACGTCGGCCCCCTCACCGGGCACCGCGTGCGCCTCCACGCCCTCGGGGGAGCGGTACGCGCCGCGCAGCAGCGCCAGTACGTCGGCCACCTGCTCGGCGTACTCCTGCGGGCGGGCCCCCGGCAGGTTCAGCAGCCGCTGGTGGAGGGCCACCCGCGGATGCCCGAGGAGGTGCGCGAAGGAGAAGCGGGCCGGTATCAGCAGGCCGTTCGAGGTCAGGCCCTCGAAGGGCGGCGGCGCGTCCGGGGCGGGCTGCGGCGGCCGGCCGGCCGAACGGCCCAGCCCCAGGTCGAGGCGGCCCGGGTGCAGCGCGTCGATCAGGCCGAACTCCTCCACCGTGGACAGCGCGGTGCGGTGCCCCAGCTGGACGGCCCCGGAGCCGATGCGGATCTTCGTGGTCGCCGAGGCGGTCAGGGCGAGGACGACCGCGGGTGAGGTCCCGGCGACGCCCGGGTTGAGGTGGTGCTCGGCGAACCAGTAGCGGGAGTAGCCGAAGCGTTCCGTCTGCCGGGCCAGGTCGATGCTGCGGTGCAGGGCCTCGGCGGCGGTGGAACCGGAGGTGATCGGGACGAGGTCGAGGACCCCGAGGGGGATGCCGGGCATGGCCGTGCTCCTTACAGGTCGGGGGAGGAGGGGACTGCGGGGGAGGCGGGGACCGGGCCGGGGAAGACCGGGTCGGGGATCGAGCGGCGCAGCACCGGCGCGACCTGCGACTGGAACAGTTCGAGGGAGGCCCGGTGCTCACGGTCCGTGAGCCCGCCCGGCTCCGCCTGGAGGTGCAGCACCGTGTGCCCGAACTCCTCGTGGTAGCGGTGCACCTTCTCGATCACCTGCTGCGGGCTGCCGATCAGGGCCGAACTCCGCTCGACGAAGTCCTCCAGGGTCGCGAAGACCGGCTCCACGCCCTGCGCCCGGTGGGCGGCGAGGTACCGCGCGAACGCCGGCCGGTAGGCGGCGACCGCCCCCTGCGAGGTGGGCGCCGTGTGGAAGCCGGCCGTGCCCGCGCCCACGACCGCGTGCGCCGGATCGTGCCCGTAGTGCACCCACCGCTCGCGGTAGTGCCGGATCAGTTCGGCGTACGGACCGATCGGGTGGGTGACGTTCGCCGAGAACAGGGGGTCGCCGTGACGTGCCGCCAGGTCGACGGAGTCCCGGCTCGTGGCGCTGCCGTGCCAGACCCGAAGGTTCCGCTGGTACGGCCGGGGCAGCACCTCGGCGCCGTCCAGCGCGGGCCGGAACCGCGGCCGCGCGCTCACCTTGTCCTCCCGCCAGATCCGCCGGAACAGCTCGTAACCCTCGGAGTTGCGTTCCCACTGGTCCTCGGGGCTCACGTCGAACAGCTCGCGCTGCGCGGTGCCGTTCCCCTTGCCGATCATCAGCTCCAGGCGGCCGTCGCTGAGGTGGTCGAGCGTCGCATAGTCCTCGTAGGCCCGCACCGGGTCCAGCAGGCTGAGCGTGGTCACCGCCGTGTACAGGCGGATGTCGCGGGTCAGCGCGGCGATGTGCGCGAGCACCACGGGCGGCGAAGAGGACAGGAACGGCCGCTCGTGGCGCTCGCCGACCGCGAACCCGTCGAAGCCGAGCCGTTCCGCCAGCAGTGCCGCGGAGACGACCTGGCGGAACCGTTCGCGCGTCGGGATCGGTGCCCCCGTCTCCGGGTCGGCGGAGTCGGTGATGAGGGTGATGGCCAGGAACTTCACGAGGCGGCTGCCGCCCGCCCGGCTTCCCGCTCCGCGGCGGGCACGGCGATGCCCAGGTGGTCGCGCAGGGTGGTGCCCTCGTACTCCGAGCGGAAGACCCCGCGCTCCTGGAGCAGCGGTACGACCGTGTCGGCGAAGACGTCGAGGCCGCCGGGGGTGATGTGCGGGACCAGGATGAAGCCGTCGGCCGCGTCCTGCTGCACCAGCGAGTCGATGGACTCGGCGACCGTGGCGGGTGAGCCGACGAAGGTCTGGCGGGAGGTGGTGGCGATCACCAGCTCGCGGATCGACAGATTCTTCGCCTCGGCCAGCTCGCGCCACTGACGCGCGGTGGCGCGCGGATCGCGGAACTGCCGTACGCTCGCGCGTCCCAGGGCGATGGTGTTCTCGCCCACCTCGGGATCGACGTCGGGCAGCGGGCCGTCGGGGTCGTAGCCGGACAGGTCCCGGTTCCACACGTGTTCCAGGTACTTGATCGCGGTCTGTCCGCTGACCTGGAGGCGGCGCACCTCGTGGGCGTGCTCGTGGGCCTCGGCATCGGTGTCGCCGAGTACGAAGGTGGCCGCGGGCAGGATCTTCAACTGGTCGGGCGTGCGGCCGTACTTGGGGAGGCGCCCCTTGACGTCGGCGTAGAACGCCCGGCCCTCGTCCAGGGTCCCGTACCGGCCGAAGATCGCGTCGGCGCCGGACGCCGCGAACTCCCGGCCCTCGTCGGAGTCACCGGCCTGGAAGATCACCGGACGGCCCTGCGGGCTGCGCGGCACGTTGAACCGGCCCTCGATGTCGAAGTGCCGGCCCCGGTGGGCGAAGGCCCCGGCGCGGGCGTCCCGCAGGAAGGTGCCCGTGGCGGGGTCCGCGGCGATCTCGGAGCCGTCCCAGGAGTCGAACAGCTCGATGGCGGTGGACAGGAACTCCCGGGCCCGCGAGTAGCGTTCCTCGCGCGGCAGGAAGCCGCCGCGGCGGAAGTTCTCCCCGGTGAAGGCGTCCCACGAGGTCACCACGTTCCAGGCGGCGCGGCCCTCGGAGAGGTGGTCGAGGGAGGCGAACTGGCGGGCCACCTCGTAGGGCTCGTTGAAGGTCGAGTTGATGGTTCCGGTCAGGCCCAGCCGCTCGGTGACGGCCGCGAGGGCGGCGAGCACCGTGAAGGTGTCGGGACGGCCCACGACGTCCAAGTCGTATATCTCCCCGCCCTGTTCGCGCAGGCGCAGTCCCTCGGCGAGGAACAGGAAGTCGAACTTGGCGCGCTCGGCGGTGCGGGCGAAGTGGACGAACGAGTCGAAGTCGATGTGGCTGCCCGCCGCCGGGTCGCTCCACACGGTGGTGTTGTTGACGCCCGGGAAGTGGGCCGCGAGGTGGATCTGCTTGAGCGGCTTGGTGCTCATGGTTCGTCCTTCCGGATCGTCCGGGTCAGGCGGCGGGGGTCGCGGAGGGCGGCGTGGCGTAGCGGCCGGCCGGGTGCCGGTCCAGGCCGAGCAGCCCGCGCAGGGTGTCCGCCCCGTAGGCGGTGCGGAAGAGGCCGCGCCGCTGGAGCTCGGGCACCAGCCCCCGGGTCACGGCGGGCAGGTCGTGCGCGATGACCCCCGGGTGCAGCCGGAAGCCGGACAGGCCCGCCGCCCGCCGCTCCTCCAGCAGGTCGGCCAGCCCGGCGGGGGTTCCCGTGAAGACCTCGAAGTCCTCCGCCCGCGGGTGGTCTGCCAGGGCGTCGAGCCGGTCCTTGCGGGCGGCCGCCGCCGGGCCGTCCTCGTCCAGGAACACGGTCAGCTCCCCGAACAGGTGCAGGGCCTCCGTCCCCGTCCCGGCCGCCTCCCGGAGCCGGCGGATGGCCTCGACGGCCGCGCGGGCCTCTCCGGTCCCGCCGGCGCGCACGTATCCGACGTCCGCGGACCGGGCGACGAGGCGGTACGCGTGCTCGCCGTCCCCGGGGGCCGCGACCGCGCTCACCAGGGGCTGTCCCTGCGGGGGCCGTGGGGTGATCGAGGGGCCCCGGACCTTGAAGTGGCGGCCCTCGAAGTCGATGTAGTGCAGCTTGGCGCGGTCCACGAACCGGCCGGTGGCCACGTCGCGGATCTCCGCGTCGTCCTCCCAGCTGTCCCACAGCCGCCGGATCACCTCGACGTGGTCGCCGGCCTCCTCGTACAGCTCCGCCGTGGAGAGCGGCGCCGGGCGGCGGCCGAAGTGCCGTTCCTCGTGGGGCTGTCCGGAAACCTGGACGTGCACGCCGGCCCGGCCCCGGCTGACGTGGTCGAGGGTGGCGACGGCCTTCGAGATGTGGAACGGCTCGGTGTGGGTGGTGGTGACGCCCGGCACCAGCCCGATGTGCCGGGTCAGCGGCGCGACGCGGGCGGCGGTCAGTACGGCGTCCAGCCGGCCGCGGACGCGGTCCGTACGCCCGTCCGGGCCGTCCGGCGAGGAGGACTGGAGCGCGAAACCGTCCTCGAAGGTGACGAAGTCCAGCAGCCCGGCCTCCGCCTCGGCGACGGCCCCGGCCCAGTACCGGGCGGTGAACAGTGCCTCCGGCCGGGCCCCGGGCTCGCGCCACGCGGCGGGATGCCGGCCGGCGCCGTCGAGGGCCACGGCGAGGTGCAGCGGTGCGGAGGAGGGAGGAACAGCAGGTGACGGGGATTCGGACACGTCGGAATGCGCCTTCCTGATCGGCGGACGGAAAAATGGCCGGTGCGGGCTCTCGAATTCATCCCGTCAGCAATTGCTTAGAAAACGCTACGCCCGATGTGTGGGCCATGCAATGACCCGAATATTAAGAGAACTTGGCGGCAGTGTTGCCCGGACCGCCCGGTGGGCGGAGCGCCATGAAGAAGGGCCTGCGGCGCACGGTGAACCCGATCGACTCGTAGAGCCGTACCGCGTCCCGGTTGCTCGCCGCCGTGTGCAGGAACGGCACGTCGCCGCGTTCCCGGATGCCCGCGGCGACCGCGCGCACCAGGCGCGTGGCCAGGCCCCTGCCGCGGTAGCCGGGGCGGGTGCACACCGCGCTGATCTCCGTCCAGCCGGGCGGACGCAGCCGCTCCCCGGCCATCGCGACCAGCCGGCCCCGGTCGCGGATGCCGAGGTACGTGCCCAGTTCGACGGTCCGGGGCAGGAAGGGCCCCGGTTTCGTCAGGGCGATCAGCTCCAGTACTTCGGGAACGTCGTCCGGCCCGAGCCGTACCGCCTCGGGGGCGGGCTCCGCGCGCAGCGAGGTGTCGACCAGCTGGACCCCTTCGACCGACCCGACGGTCTCCCAGCCGTCGGGCGGCGTGAGCACCCCGGCGAGGGCGACGACCCCGTCCGCTCCGGTCAGGGAGCGCAGCCCCGCCCAGGACCGCGGGTCGGCCGGATCGGCGAGCGCGGAGAACGGCGCGACGTCCGGGGCGTATCGGGCGGCGTGCGCGCCGGCCCGCTCGGCGAACACCGCGTGCGCGCCGGACAGCGCGGCCCAGGCCGGGTTGTCGAGGACGTGCGGGGTGACCGGGGCGGGGGTGCCGGTGTTCGTGCCGGTGCTCATGGGAAGCCCTCCTTCCGTGGGGGCGCCCGGGCCGTGGACGGCCCGCGGGCTCAGGAGTTGGTGACCGGCAGGCCGGGCGGGTTGACCTCGGAGGTGGTCACGGCCTCGTCGGACAGGTTCCAGGCGCCGAGGAGCTTCGCGTACTGGCCGTTCTTGATCAGGTGGTTGATCGCCTCCGCCACCGGCGCGGCCAGCCCGCTGTCCTTCTTCGACGTCGCGGCGATCAGCCCCTGGAGGGACTCGCCGGCCCCGGAGAACGAACCGGCGTTGCGCGTGGGGGCGTTGCCGCCCGCGGTCTGGGTGACGTGGTAGGCGATCGAGGGGCTCGGCCCGAAGTTGAGGTCGATCTTCTTGCCGCTCAGCGCCAGGTTGACGCTGTTGGCGTCCGGGAAGTACTTGACCGTCAGGTCCTTGCCCTCGGAGCGCAGCTTGTTCTGCCACTCCAGGAGGATCTTCTCCTGGTTAGTGCCCGAACTGACCGCGACGGTCTTGCCCGCGAGGTTGCGGTGGTCGCCGCCGAAGGTCCAGGTGTCCTCCTTCAGCGCCTCGAAGGCCAGGTTGTCCTGCCGGTAGGAGGCGAAGTCGTACTTCTTCTTGCGTTCCTCGGTGACCGTGACGTTGGTGAAGGCCACGTCGACCTTGCCGCTGTCGATGCCGACGAAGAGGTTCTCCCAAGTGGAGTTCTTGACCACCGGCTTCAGCCCCAGGGTCGAGGCGACCAGACGGCCGAGGTCCGGCTCCGCGCCCGTGAAGGTCTTCTGGTCGGTGCCGACGAAGGCGAGCGGCGGGTAGCCGGCGGGCAGGGCCCCGACGCCGATGACGAGCTCCCCGCGCTCGCGCACGGCCTCCGGGAGCCGGGCGCGCAGGGATTCGACGACCGGGGCGGACAGTTCGGCGGGCTGGGCGGCCCCGTTGGAGACGGCGCCGACGGTGACCTTGCCCGGCGCGCCGCCGGTGGCCTCCGCTTCGCCGCCGCACGCGGTGAGTCCGGAGGCGAGGGCGGTGGTCGCGGCCGCCGCGCCGAGGCCTCGGACGAGTCTGGTGCGCAGGGTGGAATGGCGTCGCATGGTGTTCCTTTTCGAGTGTTCGGTGAGCCGGGTGAGATGAGCGGGGGCGGGCGGGGGCAGGGGCAGGGTCCAGGGGCAGAGGTCAGAGCACCTTGCTGAGGAACTCCCTGGTCCGCGGATGTTCCGGACGGTCCAGGACCCGTGCGGGCGGGCCCTGTTCGACGATGCGCCCCTCGTGCAGGAAGACGACCTCGTCGGCCACCTCGCGGGCGAAGCCGATCTCGTGCGTCACGATCACGAGGGTGGTGCCCCCGGTCGCGAGGTCCTTGATGACGGACAGCACCTCGCCCACGAGCTCGGGATCGAGGGCGGAGGTGGGTTCGTCGAAGAGGATGACCCCCGGCCGCAGCGCCAGGGCCCGCGCGATCGCCACCCGTTGCTGCTGCCCGCCGGACAGCTGCCGGGGGTAGGCGCCGGGGCGGTCCCCCAGCCCGACGCGCTCCAGCAGCTCGCGCGCCAGCGCCTGGGCCTGTGGCCGGCTCAGCCTGCCGGTCGCGACCGGGGCGGCGGCGACGTTGTCCAGGACGGTCAGGTGCGGGAAGAGGTTGAAGTTCTGGAAGACGAAGCCGATCCGGCTGCGCTGGGCCAGGATCGCCCGCTTCTTCAGCTCCCTGAGCCGGCCGCCGTGCCGCTCGACGCCGATCAGCTCGCCGCCGACGCTGACATGCCCGGCCTCGGGCTTCTCCAGGTGGTTCAGGACCCGCAGCAGGGTGGACTTGCCGGAACCCGAACGGCCCAGGACCACGGTGACCGTGCCCGGCGCGACGGTCAGGTCCACTCCGTCCAGGACGGGCCTGCCGCCGAACGACTTGCGCACGCCGCGCACCTCGATGGCCGGGGGCCGTGCGGTCGCGGCGGTGCCGGTCGCGGTCATCGGGCCGTCTCCTTCGCGAAGCGGGTCCGCAGGTCCGCCAGGCCCGCCCGGGCCCGCTGGAGGGGGGTGGGCGGCACGGTGCGCAGCGCGCCGCGGGCGTAGTACCGCTCGACGTAGAACTGCACGACGGAGACCACGCTGGTGAGGATCACGTACCAGACGGTCGCCACGAGCAGCAGCGGCACCACGTCGCCGGGATAGGTGCTGGCCAGGCTCTGCACCGAGCCGAACAGGTCGAGCAGCGAGACGTAGAAGACCAGTGAGGTGGCCTTGAGCAGGCCGATCAGCTGGTTGACGTACGAGGGCACGATCGAGCGCAGCGCCTGCGGGAACACGATCCGGGCGAACTGGTACCGCCCGGGCAGCCCCAGCGCCGCCGCCGCCTCGTGCTGGCCCTGGTCGACCGAGAGCACCCCAGCCCGGACGATTTCGGCCGCGTACGCCGCCTCGCACAGGCTCAGGCCGACCACCGCGACGACCAGGTCGGTGGCGAGCCGGGACTCGTCGAAGGTGAAGAAGGCGGGGCCGAACGGCACCCCGACACTGAGGGTGGGGTAGAGGGCGCTGAGGTTGTAGAGGAAGAGCAGGACGACGATCAGCGGCACGGAGCGGAACAGCCAGATGTACGTCCAGCTCACCGACCGCAGCACCGGGTTGCCCGAGAGCCGGCCGAGGGCGAGCAGGACGCCGCCGGCGAGGCCGAGGACCGCGCTGTACGCGGCCACCTGGAGCGTGATGAGCAGCCCGTCCAGGACGACCGGGCGCAGGAACCAGTAGGCGAAACGGTCCCATTGGTAGAAGGGGTTGGTGATCAGACCGTGCCCGGCCTGGGACAGGAGCACCAGGACGACGGCGGCGGTGATCCACCGCCCGGGGCGGCGGAGCGGGAGGACCCGTTCGGCCGCCGCCGGGGGCCCGGAGGACCCGGCGGGCGGCGCGGAGAGGAGCAGAGATTCGGTCAAGGACACTCCAGCAGCATTCGACGGAAGAAGAATCGAAAAGCAGCCGTCATGCCGGACGGGAGAGGCCGCTGATGTCGTCATCTGCGGCGTAAGCTAGGCAGCACCGAGAAGGGGTGTCAATGGCAATGGATATTGCGACACGAGGAAACGTGTCTCGATTTCATCCGCCGTACACATAACGCCTCTTGGTGAAATAAAGCCGGTCCGGCACGGCCCTCCCGGGCCGGGTCCGCGCGACCGGTCCGGCCGACGGCACGCGCGCATCAGCGGGCCGTCCGCGGGCACACGCGGGTCATGAGGACAAGGAAGCGGATCTCGTTAGAGGAAATCAGCGCACGGCTGGGGCCGCAGCTGCCGGCCTTCCAGGAAGCGGTGCTCGCCTCGGTCCTGCGCCGGCGCGGGCGGGTTCCCGGGACCGGGACCGAGAGGAGGACGAGGTGATTCCGGCATGGGTGCACCTCGCGGTGATGGCCGTGGCCCTGCTCATCCTCGGCTACGACCGGGCCAAGGGCAGGCGCTGAGGTCCTCTCCCACGTCCAAGTGGCCTCGGGCGCGGGCGACTTGGTGACCCCGGAGAGCCTGGTGGGCCGCTCGGCCGGACCGCACGTCCGCCGCGACGACTTCTTCGCCCCGGAACCCGCCGGCCCGGCCCCGCTGAACGGCCCGTCCTGCGGGGCCGTACGGCCCGGCCGCACGCGGAAGCGCGGAGCCCGTCGGTAGGGTCGGCGGTGTCACGTGATCACCACCGGTCGGGAGACGCAGCATGCCGGGCAGCATCCCCGAGGGCAACGGCCAGGGCGGCACCGGGGGCCTCGCGGCCCGGCTGCGGTCCCGGGCGGTGGACGGCTTCGGCGACGGGGTCACCATCCTCAAGACCGTCGTCGCCTCGGCCCTGTCCTGGTGGATCGCCGCCGACCTGCTCGGCCTGCCCGATCCGGTACTGGCCCCGGTGGGGGCGATCCTCGTCGTCCAGGCCACCCCGTACGCCACCGCCCGCAAGGCGTTCCAGCGGGCGGCCGGCGTCGTCGTCGGCGTCCTCCTCGGAGCCGGCGCCGCGGCCGTAACGGGGACCGGACTGCTGACGATCACCCTGGTCACCGCGGTCGGGATGGTCGCGGGACGCCTGCTGCGCCTGGGTCCGCAGATGCACCAGATCGGCCTCACGGCCGTACTCGTCGTCGGGAGCAGCCAGCGGCTGGGCTACGGCACGGCCCGGATCGAGGAGAACATCCTGGGCATCCTCGTGGGCACCGCCGTGGCCCTGCTCGTGCCGTCCGCCGGGTTCGCCCGGCAGGCGCGGTACCGGACGACCCGGCTCACCCGTGACATGGCGGACCTGCTCCGGGCCATGGGGGAGGGCCTGGCCGACGGAACCTGGGGAGCCGCGTCGGGCGGCTGGGTCGTCCGCGCCCGCGCCCTCAGCGGCCGCCTGGACGAGGTGCGGTCCGCGGTGCGGCAGGCGCACGAGGCCGCCCGGTGGCGCACCCGGGCCGGCGCGGAGGAGGTCGCCCAGCTGGCGGAGGCGTCGGCCGCGCTGGAGCACGTCAGCCACCAGCTGCGCGGCATCGCCCGGGGCCTGCACAACCTGTCCTACCGCGGGGGACGGCCCCCGGCGCTCCACTGGGACCAGCGCGACGCGGCCCTGCGTCCCGAGCCGGGGCGGGCACCGGAGGGCCTGGACGGCCTGCTGACCGAGCTCGCGGACCTGGTCACCGAAGTCGCCGACCACCACATGGGCGCCCGGCGGGGCACCGGAGCGCAGTGGGTCCGGCTGCGCCGCCTCCAGGGCGCCGCCGAGACGCGGTTCCTGACGACCGCCCTCGGCCAGTCACCCGCGTACGGCCAGTGGCGGGTCCTGTGCACCGCCGGGATCCTGGAGGACGCCCGCAAGGTCCTGCACGAACTCGATCCCGAACACGGGCCGCACCAGGCGGCCTTCCGGTAGCGCAGTGGCGGCCTTCAGTGGGCGCCGCTGAAGTGCCACGACTCGATGTCGCGGTAGTGGATCGGACCCGGGCCCCGGCCGATGTTGCTGCCGACCAAGTGCAGGCGCTCGGCGGGCCAGCCGCGGCCGGTGAAGCCGGCGAGGCCGTCGGCGGCCCCGACCGCGCAGGACGGCTCGCCGCGGCGGGACCGGGCCAGCGTCAGGTGCGGGCGCAGCGGCCGGTCCTCGAAGGGGATCCCGCACTCCTTGACCACCGCCCGGACCTCGCCCGCGAGCAGGTGCAGCCCTTCGAGGTCCCCGTCGATCCCGCTCCACAGCACCCGGTCGTCGAAGTGGCCGCCGCCGCGCAGGGACAGCCGTACGGGCCGGCGGTTCGCGGCGAGCTCCGCGAGCGGGGGCCGCAGCAGGGGGACGGCCGTGACCGGGAGCTCACCGAGGAACGCGAGGGTGACGTGCCAGTCCTCGATGCGGTTCCACCGCATGCGCGGGTACGCCTCGTAGGCGGGGCGCAGTTCGCGCGCGAGCTCCTCCTTGGCGTCGTCGGGCGGCGCGAGGGCGATGAATATCCGAACGGTGGCGGGCGGGATCTGTTCGTTCACAGGGGACTTCGTACAGTGCGCAGGGCGGTCCCGTCACATCCGGCCCCGCACGGCCGGCGCCGCCGGCGCGGTTCCCCGCTCACCCGGCGTCCTTGCGGGCGCGGAAGGCCGCGGCCTTGGTGCGGTTCTGGCAGGCGGTGGAGCAGAACTGGCGGGCGCCGTTGCGGGAGGTGTCGACGTACACGCGGTCGCAGCGGTCGGCCCGGCACACGCCCAGCCGGCCGGCGAGACCGCCTCCCACGGCCAGCGCGAGCGCGGTGGCGCAGCTGGCACTGGTCCCGGCCGCGAACGAGTCGTCCGGGCCGTGGAAGTGCATCTGCCAGGGCCCGTCCGCGCCCCGGTCCAGCCGGGGCCGGGCACCGGTGTCGTGCAGGAGGCCGTTCACGGCCGCGGCGGCGTCGTCCAGCCTGCCGTCCTGCATGGCCCGGAAGACCTCCCGCATGCGCCGCGCCGTACCGACCAGGTACGCGGCCTGCGCCTCGTCGATGTCGCGCGGCAGGGACGCGGCGGTGTGCGACACCGCGGCGTCGACCGCGCGGGGCAGCTCCGCCCCGCGCGGAGCGGCGTAGGGGCGGCCGCGGGCCTCTCCGTCGGTCAACGCGTTCACGAGCGACACCGCATGGTCCAGCAGCACCACTACGTGACTGTCGAACATCACTTGACCAGTCACTCCCTCGATGGCTAGCGTAGGTGACTGACGATACTCGATTCGCCGGTTACGTGAGGGGTGGCGTGCATGCCGCGGACCGTATGGCTGCTGGTGGCGGCCCGGGCGATCAACCGGCTCGGCGCCTTCTCCCTGCCCTTCCTGACCGTCCTGATCAGCACCGACTTCGGCGCGAGCGGCACGACGGCCGGCATCCTCTCGGCCGCCTTCGGCCTCGCCACGATCCCCTCCCGGCTCGCCGGAGGCCGCCTCGCGGCCCGCATCGGGCGCCGGCGCACGATGGTGCTCGGGCTCACCGGGTGCGCACTCGCGCAGCTGGGCATCGCCGCCGCCGGCTCACTGGCCACGGTTGCCGTCTTCGCGATCCTGCTCGGACTCGCCTTCGAGCTGTACGAACCGCCGAGCCAGGGGATGATCGCCGATGCCGTCGCCCCCGCCGACCGGGTGCGCGCGTACGGCCTGCTCAACACCGCGCTCGCCGTCGGCGGCACCGGAGCCGGCCTGATCGCGGCGGGGCTCGGCCGGTGGGACCTGCGCTGGCTGTTCGTCGTCGACGCGCTGACCTGCCTCGTCTGCGCGCTGGTCCTCCACCTCGTGCTGCCCGCCGACCACGAGCGCCGTCCGCCGGCCCGCCCCGCCGCCCGCCCCGCCGCCCGCCGCGCGGAGGCGGGCCCCTGGCGCGACGGCGCCCTCGTGGCCATGTTCACCGCCGGTACCGTCTTCGCCCTGGTCTCCATGCAGATCCTCATCGCGCTGCCGCTCAGCCTCGACCACCGGGGCCTCGAACCAGCCGATGCCGGGCTGCTGTTCACCACCTCCGCCGTGACCGTCGTGGCCGCGCAGCCCGCCCTGCGCCTGCGCCGCCTCGCCGAGCTCCCCGCCTCCGCGGCCCTCGCCCTGGGCTACGTCCTCATGGCGGCCGGCCTCGCCGGATACGCCGTCGCACACGCCCTGCCCGCCTTCGTCGCCGCCACGGTGGTGTGGAGCCTGGGCGACGTCATCATCCTGGGCCGCGCCCTGAGCGTGGTCGCCGAGCTGGCGCCGCCCGGAGCCACCGACCGCTACCTGGCCGCGTACGGCATCAGCTGGGGCATCGCCACCGTCGTGGCCCCGGTCACGGCCACCCAGACCCTCGAACACGCCGGCGTGACCGCCCTGTGGGCCGGCACCGCCGGCGTCTGCCTCGCCCTCGCGGCCGCGCAGCTCCTCGTGGTCGACGCCCTCCTCGGCCGGCCGAGGCACCCCCGCCCGAAGCACACCCCGACGCCGCGGCCGGACCACCCCGAGGCCATCACTTCCTAGGTCAGTCCGCGAGGAACAGGCCCGCCCGTACGCCGTCCAGGACGAAGCCGTTGTCGAAGCGCACCCGGACCGTGACGAGGGGGCCGCGCTCCTGGTGGGCGATCCACTCGGGCTCCAGCGCGGCCACCTGCTCTTCGAGCCGCTTCTTGCTCTCCGCGGGCATGTCACGGCCGAAGGAGTCCAGGAGCGAGGCGAGGCGCTGGTACTCACGGACCCCCTCGCTCTCGTGCCGGTCCTCGACCACCCGCTCGACGGTGCCCTCTGTCCCCGCCGCGAGGGACAGGGACCCGGCCGGGGCTCCCTGCGGAGCCGGGGAGCCGTCCGGCTCCGCCAGCGAGTCGATCAGCCGCAGGTCCGCCGCCAGCCGTACCCGCCGGCCTTCTGTCAGGGTCATCGCTTCCTCGTCCCTCGGATCGGAGCGGGCCGCCCACCCGGCCCGGCTGCCAGTATCCACGCAGGTCACGGCATCCACACAGGTCACGGCGGACCCGTAACCGCGTCGGCCCCGGTGGCCGGCCCTTTCGGCGGGGCCGGAGCCGCCTGCCGGGGGAGTGCGGCCCCCTCGCGCGGCCGGTTACTCGCGAGGAAACCGGGCCATTGGCTATGGTGAGCGCCCTCCGGTCGAGATCCCTTCGAATCCGCTCATCAAAGACGGATCCGCTGCGCCGATCGAAGGAAGTCCTGCCACTCCAGGACGTGTATGCAAGCAGAGCGACGCACTGCCGGAACACCGCCCGGCGTCGGCCCACTGCGAGCCGGCCTGCCCTCGCCCCGTCACCCGGGGCTGGAGGGCGGCGGTCTTCTCATTCACCTACCTCGCGAAGGCAAGGCAGAGATGGCAACAGCGCCCAGAAACACCTCCCGGAAGTCCGCCCGAAGGTCCGCCACGGGCCCGACGCACCCCGTCGACGAACTGCTCCCGATACCGAAACTGGCCCTCTACGGCTTCCAGCACGTGCTCGCGTTCTACGCCGCGGCCGTCATCGTCCCGGTCCTGCTCGGCAACGCCCTCGGCCTCAGCCGCCAGGAACTCGTCCACCTCATCAACGCCGACCTCCTGACCTGCGGGGTGGCCTCGATCGTCCAGGCCCTCGGCGTCGGCAAGATCGGCGCCCGCCTGCCCCTGGTCCAGGGCGTCACCTTCACCGCCGTGTCACCCATGATCGCCATCGGCGTCGGCGCGGGCGGCGGCACCGCGGGGCTCCTGGTCGTCTACGGGGCCGTGATCACGGCGGGCCTGGCCACGTTCGCGTTCGCGCCGCTGTTCAGCAAGCTGGTGAAGTACTTCCCGCCGGTCGTCATCGGCACCATCCTCACCATCATCGGCATCACCCTCATACCGGTGGCCCTCCAGGACGCGGCCGGCGGCGCCCACCTCATCGGCACCCCCGCCTACGGATCCCCGAAGAACCTCGCCTACGCCGCGGGCACCCTGCTCTTCGTCCTCCTCCTCGCCCGGGTCGGCAAGCCGCTGCTCAGCAGCCTCGCCGTCCTGCTCGGGCTCGTGGCCGGCACGACGGTCGCCTGGATGTGCGGGGACGTCGACCTCGCAGCCGTGGGCCGGGCCGACTGGTTCGGGGTCACCACGCCCTTCCACTACGGCATGCCGCGCTTCGAACTGCTCCCGATCACCGCGATGCTCGTCGTCATGCTGATCACCATGGTGGAGACCACCGGCGACGTCTACGCGATCGGGGAGATCACCCGCAAGAAGGTCGACGCCGACACCGTCGCGCGGGCCCTGCGCGCCGACGGCGCGGCCACCGTGCTCGGCGGCGTCCTCAACTCGTTCCCGTACGTGGCGTTCGCGGAGAACATCGGCCTCGTCCGCATGTCCAGGGTCATGAGCCGCTACGTGGTCGTCGCGGCAGGCCTGTTCATGGTCGTACTCGGACTGCTGCCGAAGGCCGGCAGCCTCGTCGCCTCGGTACCCCACCCGGTGCTGGGCGGGGCGGCGGTGTCCATGTTCGGCATCGTCGCCGCGGTCGGCGTCCAGATCCTGGGGAAGGCCGACCTGCGGGAGGAGCGCAACACCCTGATCCTGGCCGTCAGTCTCGGCGCGGCCCTGCTCCCGAGCACGGTGACGCCGTTCTTCGACCGGATGCCGGAAGACGTACGGGCCGTACTCGACAGCGGCATCACGCTCGGGGCGCTGACGGCCATCTCGCTGAACCTGCTCTTCAACGTCTTCACCAGCCGCAGCACCATGGAGATCGACTGGGACGACATCGAGGACGGCGACAGCGGCCCACCCGCCCCGGGCCTCGGCGCGACCGCCCACTGAACGCCGTGACGCCCCGTCGGTGACGGGCCGGGGAGGGCTGCGGCAGCCCTCCCCGGCCCGCGCGGGCGCCGCGCCCCCCACCCCCGTCAGACCCCCGCCGCGGGGTACGGGGGCGCCTCGCCCTGCTTGCCCACCAACTCCCAGAAGTGGTCGACGAGACGGCGGAGGTAGGCGGCGCGCTCGGCCGCTATCTCCTTGAGGCGCGCGTCGTCGTTGCGGGCGACCAGGTGTCCCATGTACCGCTCGGAGAAACCGGAGAACTCCGCGTGCATCGTGCGCAGCGCGTCCCCCACGCTCGTCGCGTCCACCGCCGCGATGTCCACCACCGCGTCGACGTGCGCCTTCCACCGGCCCGCGATGGCCGTGCGCAGGTGCTCCTCCAGCTCGTCGACGCGCCCCATGATGCCGATCAGCTTCCGGAGGGACAGTCCGAGGGCCTCCACCAGCACCCTGGTCTGCCGGGCATCCCCGTGCCACTCCCGCGCCGACTCCGCCGCACGGTAGTCGTCCGGGTCCATGCCCAGACGGTACGAGAGCCGCTCCACGCCGAGCCGGCGGGCCAGCCGGAACTCGGCGAGGGTGCGCGGCTCGGTGCCCATGAGGGTCACCGGGTCGCACCACAGGACGTCGGCGAGCGCGAACAGGTGCTCGTCGGAGGGCACGTGGGAGCCCTGCTCCCAGGCCATGACCCACTCGGGATGGACCGGGGTCCCGCAGACCGCCATGGCGTCGGCCACCTGAGACACGGTCAGGCCCATGCGGGCGCGGGCGGACCTGGCCTCTGTGGGGGAGAACGGAGTGCTGTACACGTACGAGACACCTCGCAAAACCCTTCGGACGCACCGCGCCGGAAGGTAAACGGAATGATGGATGAACACCAAGCGCGGGCACACTAACAGATGTTCCCCAGGGTGTATCCGGCAAGTGGCCTTGATTTTAAAGGCTCTATCTGGGTTGCAGCCGGGAGTTTGCCATTACCGAAAGCTCGCCTCGTCGGGCGGTGTGAACAAGCGGAATGTCGGCGGCGAGGGTGTGCGGCTCCGGTGCTCCGGCCCCACCGGGTGCGTGCGCAAGCGGGCTGTTCTAGCGTCGTAAGGAGGGAGGGGAGGCCCTGCCGAGCCGGCCCGGAGCGCGAGCCCGGGGCCCGTGGCCACAGTCGGCCGCGTGCGCTCGGCGCCGTTCCTTCGCGGATCCGGCACGACCAGGTTCCGGGCCGCGCGACGATCCCGGAGAGCAGGTGCGTTCCATGCGCACGTCGACCCGTATCGCAAGTGTCCTCAGCGGCCTGACCCTGGCCCTGGGCGGTGTGGCCTTCATCGCCCCGGCCGCCCACGCGGACGTCACGGCCTGCATCAACCAGGTCGAGCGGGAGCTACAGGGCGGAGAGGCCCCGGACTCCATCCGGATGGCGTGTTACGTCGGGCTGACCGGCGACCACGCGCAGTGCGTGTCCGGCCTGACCGCGGGCGGCGTGACCAACGGCACCGCGGTGAGCGCCTGCCGGGTCGCCCCCAACTAGCCGTCCCCGACCGGGAGAGCAGGTGCGTCCCATGCGCACGTCGATCCGTGCCGCCGGTGTCCTCGCCGGTCTCACGCTCACGCTCGGCGGCGCCGCCCTCGTCGCGCCCGCCGCGCACGCCGACATCCCCGCCTGCGTGAACATGGCCCGGCAGGCGGGTGTCGAAGTCACCGAAGCCGTCAGCGCGGCCTGCCAGCGCGGAGTGTCGGCGGACCTCCGGGGCTGTGTGGACGGACTGACCCAGGCCGGCGTGCCGGGCGGCGCCGCGAACGGCGCCTGCCGGGCCGCGGCCCACGAGCCGCGTTAGGCCGTCTCAGCGGCCCATCGCGGTGCGCAGGGTGATCCCGTGCAGGGTGCGCAGGCGGCGCACCTCCCACACCGACAGGGCGGTCACCGACAGCGGGCCGCCCAGGAGGAAGGTGTAGAGCACCTCCGGAGGCGCGGCGATGTCGGGGCCGCTGAACAGCTGGAACGCGAACAGCGACCACACCAGCAGCGGCGAGAGCAGCGCCGGGAGCAGTGGGTGGACGGTCGAGGCGCGGAAGCAGGTGGTGACGCAGACGTACGCCGCGACGAGCGTGTACGGGATCGAGACGATCACCAGGGCGACCGACAGGAGCCAGCCGATCACCAGGAACAGCAGGCTGAGGATGTGGGCAATGATGCCGCGGCCGAAGATCGAGGCGAAGAACGACAACAGGTCGTCACCGGTGATCAGTTCGCCCTTGAGGCTGGTGACGGACAGCCAGACCGCTGTGGGACCGGCGGCGAGGGCGAGGAACGCCAGGGCCGGCTCGCCGAGTCGCCGGGTGTAGGCGCGGCGCCGGTAGGGGGTGCTCGCGATCAGGAACGCGGCGATGCCGATGACGGTCCCGGTCATGAGGACGGCGCAGGAGAGGCCGAGTTCGGCGAGCTTGCCGAGTACGAAATCCTGCCGGCCGCTGCTCAGCGGGTAGGCCACGATCAGCCAGAGCGCCGCGATCGTGCCGATCACCGTACGCCCGACCCGCATCCGGGTGATCACCCGGTCGTCCACGCGGTCGTCGAGGTCGCCGCGGCCCTCTCCCATGGCGGCCTGGAAGGCGCCGTTCACCGAGCCGATGTGCGTGGTGCCGTCGCCGAACGGCGTGCTGAGCCTGCTCACTTGCTTCCCCCGAGTGTGGTGCGCGTGCTTCGTGTGACATGTGTGCGTCACGACGAACGTCGAACACCCTAACGGTTTCGGCCGGGTTCCCAGCCCTCCCTCCGTGCCTCCCACCAGCCCGGATCCGGCCCGCCGGCCTCGCCGTACCCTGATCCCCGGTTCCTCCGGCCGCGGCCACCGACTCTCGAAAGGGCAGCACACATGACCTGGTCCGAACGCGTGGTGGTGCGCGAAGGCGTCCGTCTCTCCTGCCGGGACTGGGGTGGGCCCGGGCCGGCCGTCGTCCTGTTGCACGGTCTTGCCGGGCACGCGGGCGAATGGGACGCCACGGCAAGCCGGTTGAGCCCTGATTTCCGCGTCGTCGCCCTCGACCAGCGTGGTCACGGTGCCAGCGAACGACGCCCGCGCGACCTCTCGCGCGCCGCGTACGTCGCCGACGTCGTCACCGTACTCGAAGAGCTCGGGCTGTCCCGGCCCGTGCTGGTCGGCCAGTCCATGGGCGGCAACACCGCCATGCTCACCGCGGCCGCGCACCCCGGGCTGATCCGCGGCCTCGTCCTCGTCGAGGCCGGACCGGGAGGATCGGGTCCGGACGTCCCCGCGATGATCGGTGGTTGGCTCGATTCCTGGCCCCTGCCGTTCCCCTCGCGCGAGGCGGCCGTCCTGTTCCTCGGCGGCGGCCGGGTCGGCGAGGGCTGGGCGTCCGGACTGGAGGAACGGGACGGCGGGTGGTGGCCCCGTTTCGACCGCGACGTCATGGTCGACTCGCTGGCCGAGAACGCCAGGGGCCCGTTCTGGAACGAGTGGGCGACCGTCGGGTGCCCGACCCTGGCCGTCCTGGGGCAGAGCGGCATCATCCCTCCCCGGGAAGCCGACGACATGCTCCGCCGGCGGCCGGACACGCTGGCCGTGAGCGTCCCCGGGACGGGACACGACGTACACCTGGAACAGCCCGACGTCCTGCACCGCTTGCTGACGGAGTTCCTGGAAGCGCTGACCTGACGCCCCGCCGGTCACCGGCAGCGGCGGGGAACCCGGGCCGGCGGTGTGCCCGTGGGCCCGGACGGGGGAACGGGCGGCGCCGGGCGCGTCCCGTGCGGTGTCGCTGCGGGGAGCCGGGGCGGGGGCGGTGAGGATCGGGGGATGGGCTTCGTACTGCCGGTCCTCTTCGCGTTGTTCGCGGCGCTCAGCAACGCCCTCGCGACGGTGCTCCAGCGGCGGGCGGCGCTCACCGTGCCGCAGAGCGACGGTTTCCGCTTCGGGCTCGTCCTGGACCTGCTGCGGCGGCCGCTGTGGATCGGCGGGATCCTGGCGGTGATCGCGGCCGGCGTCGGTCAGGCCGTGGCGCTGGCAACGGGCGCGCTGGCCCTCGTACAGCCCCTGTTCGTACTGGAACTGCCGCTCGCGCTGCTGATCGCCTCGCTCGTGGCGCGCAGCCGGCTGCCGGGCGCGACGTGGCTCGCCGTGGCGGCGGTGGTGGCCGGCCTCGGGATCGTCCTGGTGGCCGCCTCGCCGGCGGGCAACCGCACGCACGTCCCGACCGACCGCTGGGTACTGGCCCTGGCCGCGTGCGCGGTGGCCGTCACCCTGCTGGCCGTGGCGGGACTGAGGCGGACACCCGGCCGGATGCGGGCCGGCTGCCTCGGCGCGGCCACCGCCGTCTCGTACGCGCTCACCGCCGCCCTGATGAAGTCGGCCATGCACGTACTCGACGAGGGCGGGCTCGGCGCGTTCCTGACGGCCTGGGAGACGTACGCCTTCGCCGCGACCGGGGTCTGCGCCCTGCTGCTCCTCGAACACGCCATGCAGGGCGGCCCGCTCGTCGCCTCGCAGCCCGCGCTGACCCTCGGAGACGCGGGCGTGAGCGTCGCACTGGGCGTGCTGCTGTACGAGGAACACCTGCGGGGGCACTGGTGGCTGGTCCCCCAGGCGCTGGGCCTCGCCCTGATCTGCGCCGGGGTGTTCACCCTGGCCCGGGCCGAAGCGGGGGCCGAGCCGGGGGCGACGTGAGCGGCGCGGGACGGGCTTCATCGGCAACTCCGCCGACGGCGGCCCCTGTTACGTACTGCCCCCGCACTCTGCCCCTCTCGCCGGCCGCCTGTTATCTTGAACGCGTTCAATGACGTGACCGCAGAGCTCCGATGGGAGAGGAACGCGCCCATGACCACAGGCCGTTGGCTGATCGTCAGCCTGCTGCGCCACCTCGCGACCGCCGCGGTGGGCTGGACGGCCGCGGCCTCCGTGCTGCCCGTCCTGGGGGACGGACCGTCAGCGCGGCAGCTGGGGGAGGGGATGCTGGTGGGTCTCTTGGCGGTTCCCCTGCTCACGCTCGCCACCTTCCTCGTCCTCGTACTGCTGTGTGAACGGCGGTTCGAGCCGCCCACGGGCGGCGCGGCACGGATCCGCGGCGGCTGGCTGGTGCTCCTCCCGCTGGCCCCGCTGCTGCCGCTGGGCCTGATGGCCCCGCTCCAGTACCTGATCGTGCTGTGCGCGCAGGTGGTGTTCGTCATGGCGGTCCTGCCCCGAGCGGACTCCCTCGCCACCGCCGAGGCCGTCCGCTCGGTCGGTGACCCGGACGTCCCCCTGGAGGAGAGGATCAGGGTGGTCCACGAGCTGGCCCGCTTCTCCACCCGCCCGGTGACCGTGGCGTTGGTGGACGCCGCGACGGGGGAGGAGCCGCGCCTCGCCGGAGCGGCCCTGGACGCCCTGTGCCGCGTCTGGCGGCGCGACGGCGTCGTGGGCGAAGACCTGCTCGCGCGGCTGCGGCCCGTGGAGCGGCAACGCGTGCGCGGACTCCCGGTCAAGGTCCGCAGCCCCTGGTGACCGGAGCCTCGCCCAGCCGGCGACCCCTCGGGATTCCCCGGCTCCGGGGCCTCTGCCATCCTGGTGGCGTGCAGACACCTGCCTCCGTCACGCCCGACGCCCCGGCCGCCCTGCGCAGGCCCCTGTTCACCCAGCAGTGGCTCGACCTCACCTTCATCCACTGGGCCGTGGAACCGGACGTCGTCGCGGGGCTCCTGCCGCGGGGGACCGCCCCCGACGTCCACGACGGCGTCAGCCACGTGGGGCTGGTCGCCTTCCGGATGCACGACGTGGGGCTGCTCCGGCTGCCCGGGATCCCGTACCTCGGATCCTTCCCGGAAACCAACGTACGGCTGTACTCGGTCGACGAACAGGGACGGCGCGGGGTCGTCTTCCGCTCCATGGACGCGGCCCGGCTCGTCCCGGTGCTGGCGGGACGCCTCGGGTTCCGGCTGCCGTACCTGTGGTCGCGGATGGCCGTGCGGACCGAGGGGAACACCGTCGCCTACGCGAGCCGCCGGCGCTGGCCCGGCCCGCGCGGGGCGCACAGCCGGATCGTCGTGCGCACCGGTGAACGCATCGAGGAGCCGACCGCCCTGGAGCACTTCCTCACCGCCCGGTGGGGCATGCACAACGCGTTCCCGGGCGGAGTCGGATACCTGGCGAACGACCACCCGCGCTGGCCCCTGTACCGGGCCGAGCTGATCACCTGTGAGCAGGACCTGCTCGCCGCGGCGGGCCTCCCCGCCCCCGAGGACGCCCCGGTCAGCGTCCTGTACTCACCCGGCGTCCCGGTCCGCCTCGGCCACCCGTCCCGCGCCCCCCACCACCCGGACCCGCTCCGCGCCGCACCGTGACGCGGACCTGCTCCCCGCGGGGCCCCGGGATGCCCGATCACATGGCGCGTGGTCATGTGAGGGTCACGGAACCGGTTCAAGTGGGCCCGGCCGTGCGGGAGACGGTGATCGGCGGGTGCGGCCCGGGTACCTTGCGGGGTGTCACTGGGGGAAGGGCCGGTCCGGTGCGGACCGGCGAGGGGAGCGGGGTCCGCTGATCTGACCGTGCTTCCCTGGCTCCTCTCCTACGGTCTCACCCGGCTGTGGGCCGCGCGGAAGAAGCGCTGAGCCCCCGGTCTCCGCACCCCGCTACGGGCGCACCTGCTCCCCGCTCCAGATCTTCCGGTACGCCTCGCGGTAGCCCGCCGGGTCCCACGACGTGGCGCCGCCGCTGTTCCCGGCCGTGGCGATGTGGACGGGGGCGACGTAGCCGCTGGTGGGCCGGCCGGCGAAGGCGCGGTTGAAGTCGTCGACGATCTGCCAGCCCTGCTGGGACAGCGGCTCGGGGACGGTGGCGGCCTGGTACTGCCCGCTGTTGATGCGCTGGAACGCGGAGGGGTCGCCGTCGCCCGCACCGATGTTGAGCGGCGGGCCGGAGCCCGGCTTGCCCGCCGCGCGCAGGGCGGGGGCGGCGTCCGCGAAGTAGAGGTCGTTGATGGCGACGGAGTGGGTCCACCTGCCCTGGAAGCGGGACAGGAGGGAAGAGACCTCCTGGGGCGTGCGGCTGCTCGCGTCCGGGATGGGGATGTTCTCGTACGCCAGGAGCGCGACGCCCGGGCAGGTCGCGAGCTCCTTCTTGATCAGGTCGGCCTTGTTCCTGGCGAACGGGATGGAGTCGTCGGTGAAGAGGACCGCTCCGGCGTCCCCGCCCGACTGGGCGATGATCCAGTCCGCGCTGATCCTCGCCACGTCCTCCACCTTCGTGGTGATGTTGGTGAGGAGACCGGCGTCCTCGCTCGGGCCGGGGGTGCCCACCGCGTGCCAGCCGATGAGCGGGATGCCCGCCGCCCGGGCCCGCACCACCTGCTGGGAGGTCAGCTTGGGATCGAAGCCGCCGATGACGATGCCCGAGGGCTTGAGGGTGACGGCCTGGCTGAGCGCGGCCTGGATGCCCGCCGGGGTGCCGTCCCCGTCGATCACCCTCGCCTTCCAGCCGATGGCCTTCGCGGCCTCCTCGAACCCCTTCGCGACGCCCGCGACCCCGGGGTTGGTCATGGTCTGCGCGACGTAGACGAGGGTCTTGTCCGGAACGGCGGCCGGGCCGCTGGTGGGGCCGCTCCAGGCGGCGTCGGTGTTCTCGGCCTGCCGGACGGCCGCCTGCGCCCGCGCGAGGGCGGCGGGGCAGCCGGCTCCCGACGGCTCGCCGCCCGCCGACGGGCCGTCCCCGCCGCAGCCGGCCACGAGGACGGCTGCCGCCGTCAGCAGGGCTGCGGTCGCGACGCTGGTCTTGGGGTTCGGGTACACGGTGCTCCTGACGCGGGTGCGCGTACGAAAGGGGTCAGGGACGGCGGTTCTCCGCCGGTCCGGCGGGTGACGGGCGGGGCGCGGCGGCCGTGGTGCGCAGCCGGCGGCGGGCGGAGTAGCCGGCCAGGCCCACGGCGATGAGCAGGGTCGCGCCGTTGAACAGCGGCGTCGCCCAGAACTGGGCGCCGAGCTGGCCGATCCCGGCGAGGCCGATGGCGAGGACGGCCACGGCGACGAGGGTGCCGAGGGCGTTGGCCCGGCCCGGTTTGATCGTCGTCGACCCGAGCAGGGCGCCGACGAACGCGGGCAGGAGGTAGTCCAGCCCGACACTCGGGTTGCCGGTCTGCTGCTGGGCGGCGAGCAGCACCCCGGCGAAGCCGACGACCAGGCCCGATCCGGCGAAGGCGTACACGCAGTACCGGTGGGTGGGGATGCCGACCATGTCCGCGGCGCGCGGGTTGGAGCCGATGACGTACAGGTACCGGCCGGCCGGCAGCCGGTCCAGCACCAGCCACAGGACGCCCGCGACGGCCAGGACGTAGAACGCGGGGAGCGGCAGCCCGAGGAACCGGGAGTCGTAGAGGGCGGTGAACGGGGCGGGCAGGCCGTCCGGGCCGGGGACGATCCGCGCCCCGTCGGTGATCCAGCCGGTGAAGGCGTACATGATGCTGCCGGTGCCCAGGGTGGCGATGAACGAGTTGATCCGCCCGAATTCGACGATGACCCCGTTGAGGGCGCCGGCCACCGCCCCTCCGCACACCACCACCCCGCAGGCGAGGGGCCAGGGCCAGCCCCCGTTGACGACGAGCTGCATCACCAGGACGTGGGCGAGGCCGAGACCGTAGCCGATGGACAGGTCGAACTTGCCCGTGGCGATGGGGATCGTCGCGCCGAGCGCGAGGAGCGCGGGGATCGACTGGTTCGAGAGGATCGAGGCGACGTTGTCCCGGGTGGGGAAGGTGCCCGGCAGGGCCAGGGAGAACACCGCGAAGAGCAGCACGGCGAGGGCCAGGAGGCCGTATCCGCCGATGAGGTGCCCGCGGAGGCGCGCCCGCACGGATCTGAGCGAGGGGAAGGTGGTCATCGGCTCGTCGCAGCTCCGGTGATGGGGGGCATGGCGGAGGCGGTCCGGGTGAGTTCGGCGACGGTGAGGGCCGTACCCGTCAGCTCGGCGCGCACGGTTCCGCGGACGAAGACCAGGGCGCGGTGGCACACGCCCGCGACCTCTTCGAAATCGGTGGAGATGAGCAGCACCGCGAGGCCGCCGGCCAGTGCGTCGTCGAGCAGGCGGTAGAGGGTGGCCTTGGCGCCGACGTCCACGCTCGCGGTCGGCTCTTCGAGGACGAGCACGCGCAGACCGCCCCGGAGCCACCGGCCGACCATGACCTTCTGCTGGTTGCCGCCGGAGAGCGCGGCGATCGGCACCTCGCTGTCGCGGGGCTGCACCGAGAACCGGTCGATCAGGGCGGTGGCCTCGGCGCGCTCGCGCCGCGGGCCGAGCCAGTGGAGGGCCGGCGCGCCGGCCGCCCGCGGGTTGGCGAGGAAGTTCTCCCGTACGGTCAGTTCGGCGGCGCAGCCCTCTTCCTGACGGTTGCCCGCGACGAAGCCGACGCCGGAGGCGAGCGCGGCCGCGACCGTGGCGGGGTGGTAGGGACGGCCGTCGAGCAGGGCCCGCCCGCCGAGGACCGGGTGGGCGCCGGCCAGGGCGCGGCCCAGGTCCGTGTGGCCGGCGCCGGTCAGGCCCACCATGCCGAGGATCTCGCCGGACCGCAGCTCCAGGTCGACCCCGTCGGCGTACCGGGTCGTCAGCCCGTGGAGGCGCAGGAGCGGCGGGCCGGGGGCGGGCCGGGTGGCGGGCCGGTGCGGGGGCGTGGCCCGGCCCACGATGGCGTGCACCAGCCGGGCGTGGCTGTGGCCGGCCAGTGCGCCCCGGTCGACCAGGCGCCCGTCCCGCAGGACGGCGAACGCGTCGGCGACCTCGTACACCTCGTCGAGCCGGTGGCTGACGTAGAGGATGCCGTGTCCCCGGTCGCGCAGGGCGTGCAGGACGCCGAACAGCCGGGCGCAGTCCGCGGCGGGGAGGGTGGCGGTCGGTTCGTCGAGGACGATCAGCTCGGCCCGGGCCGCCAGCGCGCGGGCGATGGCGACCAGCGACCGCTCGGCGGGGGCGAGGTCGGCGATGCGGGCGTCGGCGTCGAGGTGGCCGGCGACGAGCCCCAGCGCGTACGCGCAGCGCTCGCGGGTGCGCCGCCAGGAGATCAGGCCGTAGCGGCGCGGGTAGCCGGTGCCCAGGGCGATGTTCTCGGCCACCGTCATCCATTCGACGAGGCCGAGGTCCTGGTGGATGAAGGACATGCTCCGGGTCGCGGCGTGCGACCCGAGGGGGTGGCCGGCCACGGTCACCTCGCCCTCGTCGGAGTGATGGACTCCGGCGAGGACCTTGATGAGGGTGGACTTCCCGGCTCCGTTGGGGCCGAGCAGGGCGAGGACGCTGCCCCGGCGGACGTCGAGGTCGACGGAGCCCAGGGCGACCGTGCCGCCGAACCGCTTGCCGAGCCCGCGGATCCGGACGAGGGGCTCGCCGCCGGAGGGGGAGCGCGGGGTGATCGAGGTGTCGGGAGCGTCATGCACAGACTTCTCCGGGGGTCGGCCTCCGAGTTCTTCCCGACTGCATGCGGGATTCTACGGGGAACCCGCAGGGCATTCCCGGCATATCGCCTCGTTTTGGCAGGCGGGTCATGTCGCTCGTGACGGCGGTCATCCCGCGTCCAGGGCGCACTCCGCCCAGATGACCTTGCCGGAGGGGGTGTAGCGGGTCCCCCAGGCCTGGGCGAGCTGGGCGACGAGGAACAGCCCGCGGCCGCCCTCGTCGGTGATGGCCGCGTGGCGCATCCGGGGGGCGCTGCTGCTGCCGTCGTGGACCTCGCAGATCAGGGTGCGGTCGCGGATCAGGCGGACCCGGATGGGGGCGCGGCCGTAGCGGACGGCGTTCGTGACGAGCTCGCTCAGGAGCAGTTCGACGGCGAAGGCGGACTCCTCCATGCCCCATTCGCCCAGCCGGTCCGTGGCGGCGGCGCGGACGCGGGAGACGAGGGCCGGGTCGGCGGACAGGTCCCAGGAGGCGATCCGGTCGCCGGGCAGGGCGTGGGTGCGGGCGACGAGCAGGGCGATGTCGTCGCCGGGGTGTTCGGGAGCCATGGCGTCGATGACGGCCCGGCAGGTTTCCTCGGGGCTGCGGTCCGGGTGGGCCAGTACCCGCATCAGGTCGTCGAGGGCCGCGTCGATGTCGCGGTGCCGGCCGTCCACCAGGCCGTCGGTGTAGAGGACCAGCCGGCTGTCCTCCGGGAGGTGGATCTCGACCGATTCGAACGGCAGACCGCCGAGGCCGAGCGGGGGACCGGCCGGCACGTCGACGAGCGACACCGTGCCGTCGGGGCGGACCAGCGCGGGCGGCGGGTGCCCGGCACGGGCCAGCGTGCACTGCTGCGAGGTCGGATCGTAGACCGCGTACAGGAATGTGGCGCCGACGATGCCGGTGCTGGTCTCGCCGGGATGGTCACCGCCCTCCTCGCGGTCGAGACGCACCATCAGGTTGTCCAGGTGCGTGAGGAGCTCGTCGGGCGCGAGTTCCAGTTCGGCGAAGTTGCGCGCCGCCGTCCGCAGCCGGCCCATGGTGGCCGCGGCGTGCAGTCCGTGGCCGACGACGTCGCCGACGAGGAGGGCCACGCGGGTGCCGGAGAGGGGGATGACGTCGAACCAGTCGCCGCCCACTCCGGACTCGGCGGGCAGGTAGCGGTGGGCGACCTCGACGGCGCTCTGTTCGGGCAGCCCGCGCGGGAGCAGACTGCGTTGCAGCGCGAGCGCCAGGGTGTGTTCGCGGGTGTAGCGGCGGGCGTTGTCGATGCACAGGGCGGCGCGGGCGGCGAGCTCCTGGGCCAGCGAGCGGTCGTCGTCACCGAAGGGCGCCGGGTCCTGCGAACGGTAGAAGCTGGCGATGCCGAGGAGGACGCCACGGGCGAGCAGCGGCACCGTGATGAGGGAGTGGACGTTGTGCGCGAGGAGCCGCTCGGCGTGCTCGGGATCCTGGGCGATCCAGCCGAAGGCCGCCTTCAGGTCCGGCTCCAGCACCGGCTGGCCGGTCGCCAGGCAGCGCATGTGCGGGGTGGTCGGGCGGAGGGCGACCTGCTCGCCCACCGGGTAGAAGGGGCAGTCGGCACGGATGCCGTGGACCACCGTGCGGTGCATCTCGGTGGTGGGGCGGGCGGACTCCTCGCCCCGCAGCACGGCTTCGGGCAGGTCGATGGTGACGAAGTCGGCCAGGCGCGGGACCGCCGTCTCGGCGAGTTCCCAGGCGGTGCGGCTCACGTCCAGGGTGGTACCGATGCGGTTGCTGGCCTCGGCCAGCAGTTCCAGACGGCGGCGTGCGGCGACGGCGTACTTGCCCACTTCCGGCTCGCCGACCAGTACGAGCCCCCTGACGGGGCCCGCGGCGGTGTCCTCGGTGCCGGCCGCCCCGGGGGCCGCCTCGCGCACGACCCGCAGGTGCGGCGCGGGGGGCGGGGCGCCGGGGGCCGGGGCGTGCCGGTCCGTGTCCTCGGGGAGGAGCGCTTCGATGACGAGGCCCTCGACGCCGGAGGCGCTCGTCACCGGACGGCTCACGAGGGTGATCAGCCGGCCGCGGGACAGCGGCACCCCGAGGGCGGCCAGCTGGGCCGAGGACATCAGCTCGGTCGCCTTCTCCTTGAGGACCAGCTGGTCGGCCTGGTCCAGATCGCTCTGGAGCAGCTCGGCCATCGCCAGCGGATGCCCGTCCAGGCCGCCCGCACCGGCTCCGACGTGGTCTCCGGCGTCGAAGTACGCCTGCAACAGGCCGCGCTCGCGCGCCGAGCTCTGCTCCATCAGCCGTCGCTCGACGGCTTCGGCCGCCCTGCGCACCAGCGGGACCAGCGCCGGGTCGGCGTCGGTGTAGGGGTAGCCGAGGCACAGCACGCCCTCGATGCGCCCGCTGAGCTGGTCGCGTACGGGTATCGCGGTGCAGGCGCTCGACTGGGACCGCTCCGCGAAGTGCTCGGCACCGTAGACCTGGACGAGGCGCCGCTCCGCGAGGGTGAGGCCGATGCCGTTCGTCCCCGCGACCCGCTCGGAGAAGACGAACCCGGGAACGGTCTGGATCGGGGCGAGGTGCCGGAGCAAGGACTTGTCGCCGAAACGGCGTTCGAGCACCGTGCCGTGGCCGTCGGCGAGGCAGATGTTCATCTGGCTCCCCGCGAAGATCGACTCCAGCCGGTCGAGGACCGGCCCCGCGGCGCGGACGAGGGGGCCGTCCCGGTCGAAGTCCTCGGTGAAGGGGAGCTCGGACTGGTCCGGCGACAGCCCCAGCAGCCGGCAGCGCTGCCACGAGCTCAGGATCGGACTGCGCACGCCGTCTTCGACCGCCTCGCCCTGAAGGAACCGGTCACGGGAATGAGCGGGGCCGATGCGGTCCCCGGCGACCCCCATCTGCACCACTCCCCTCACCGGAGCACGCTCGATCACCGGATTTGAGTATATTCCTCATGTTCTGGGGTGTGCGGGAGTCGCCTGCTCGGTGGCCATCCGGTGGCCCGTCCGTGGTCAGGGCGTCACAGGACGGCGACCGGAGCGACGGGCGAGCCCGTCCCGCCGGGGACGTTCAGCGGCGACACGACGAGCATGAACGCGTAGCGGCCCGCCCCGGCACAGGCCTCGGACAGCGCTTCGAGGTCGAGGTTGTCCAGCAGCGGCACCCCCATCGCCGCGATCGCGAGCGTGTGGACGGGGGAGTGCACACCCTCGACCGGCGACGGCCGTACGTCGCTGTCCCCGTCCGCGCCGAGCAGGGCCACGGCCCGCTCGGCCAGCAGCGGCACGGCGTCCACGTGCCAGCCCGCGCTCGCGGCGTCGCTGTCCCACGGGCCCGTCTCCCGGCTCCTGCGGAACCGGCCGGAGCGCAACAGCACCGCGTCCCCGTCCCCGATCGTCACCCCCAGCGCCCTCTCCGCGGCGAGGACGTCCCGCCCGTGCACCGCGTGCCCCGGCTCCAGCCAGTCGACCCCGAGGGCGGCGGGCAGATCGAGGAGCACGCCCCTGGTCACGAGGGGCCCGAGGGCCGCCACCGAGCCGAACCGGGCGCCCCCGGCACCGACGGCCTCGCGCGCCACCCGGCCGTCGTACAGTTGCCCCCGGTAGGCGATGTGTGACAGGGCGTCGAGGTGGCTCACGCCCTTGCCGTGGTAGTCCGCGCCCAGGAAGTCCTTGTACGTGGTCGGCTCGGGGGCCTCCACGTCACCGAGATCGGCCATGTAGTGCAGCGGGGGTTTCGGGTTGTCCGGCCCGGGCCGGGTGTCCCAGGGCCGGCCCAGGGGGACGACCGTCCCCGACCGGACCAGGGCGGCCGCCCCGGTCACGTGGGCCGCCGTCACCCCGTTCCAGGCGCCCCGGTCGGCCGCCGCCCAGCGGCCCCACGTACGCACCGAGGCGAAGAGCGCGTCGAACTCCGCGCGGGAGACGCAGGCGCCGGACCCGGGACCGGGACCGGCCGGCGGGGGCGCGGGGACACCATCGGGGTGGCTGCTCATACGTGGTCAGCGCTCCAAGGCTCGTACGGACGTCGCCGGGGCAGGCCGCCGGGTGCCCACGCACCCGCAGCCCCCGCTCCAGCATTCCCGCCCGCGCCCAGCACGCCGACGACGGCGCGCGGAGACCGCCGATTCCGCCCCGCGCAGGGGTGCGGGTACGGCGCACCCACCCCGGCCCCGGATGCCGCCGCGCCCCGGCGAACCCTCCCGGCGACGGCACTAGCCTGACGGGGTGACCAGCAACGATCTCGGGGACTTTCTGCGCGCGCACCGCGCCCGTCTGCGGCCCGACGACGTGGGCCTCGCCTCCTACGGCCGCCGCCGCGTGGCGGGACTGCGGCGGGACGAAGTCGCCGTCCTGGCCGGCATGAACGGCGACTACTACGCCCGCCTCGAACAGGGGCGCGAGCGCGGCCCGTCCCCGCAGGTCCTCGACGCGATCAGCCGCGCCCTGAGGATGGACGACGCGGCCCGGACCCACCTGCACCGGCTGGCGGCCGTACTCCCCGACGGCCGCCGCACGCGGCCGGACGAAACGGCGAGCGCGGAGCTCCGCCACCTGCTCGACGGCTACCCGCACACCCCGGCGTTCGTCCTGAACCCGGCGACCGACCTCCTCGCCTCCAACGCCGTGGCGGACGCGCTGTTCTCCCCGTTCGAAACGGCGGACAACCTGGCCCGCATGACCTTCCTCGACGTGACCGCGCGTACGTTCTTCGCCCGCTGGGACCGCGCCGCCGAGGCGGTGGCGGCCGGCCTGCGCGAGGCCACGGGCCTCGACCCGCACTACCCGCGCCTGCGCGAGGTCGTGTCCTCCCTCACCGCGGCGAGCGGGGAATTCGCGGCGCTCTGGTCCTCGCACACGGTCTACGGGAAGACCCGGGACGCCAAGGAAATCCACCACCCCGACGTCGGACCGCTGGACCTGAGCTACCAGTCCTTCGACGTCCGCGGAGCGCCCGGGCAGCAGCTCGTGATCTACCACGCCGCACCCGGAAGCCCCAGCGCCCGGGCGCTGTCCCTGCTCGCCGCGTGACCGGTGGTGTGCGGCCGGCTCCGCGAGGTGACGTCCGTCCCGTCCGGGTCGATCAGGGGCCCGGCCACCGGCGCCGTCGTGCGGCGACACCCGGGGAGACGTCCGCCGGCCGTCATGCCGGAGCCGTATTCCCTGCGTGTCGATCGCGCGATGGGTAGCCTGCCCCTTGTCGGACCGTGCGACCAGCCACTCACGTACGCGTTCACCAGCGGACGCGGCACAAGTATTGGACGTGGAACCCTTCATGACCACACCGCGGGACTTGTTGATCGTCGCCATGGACACCGTGTCCGATCGCCCGGCGGAGCAGGGGGACCTGTCGCTCGCGCTCGCCGGCGCCGAGGCGATCGACCTCCTCGGAGCCCGAACCGTCACCCTGGACGGCGACCTGATCGTGCCGGGTCACCAACCGGCACCCGCCGACCGGCTTCTGGAGGAGGCCGCCGCCTCGCTCCTGCGGGAGGCGCCCTATGAATCGGTCACCGACTGGCTGTGGAGGCGCGGCCGCGGGCTGTCCCTGGCCTATCAGGCCGAGCTGGAGGCCGAAGGGCTGCTCGTGCGGCAACGCCGCCGCGGGCTCACCCTCCGGGCCGGTCAGACGGTGCTCGTCGACTCGCCCGCCCGCCGCAGGGCCGCCGACCGCTGGGCGTCGGACGACCCCGTACTCGCCGCCCTCACCGAAGCCGTCGGCGTGCGGGGGCAACGGACCGCAGACTCACCGGACGTGACCGATGACGCGGTGGCGACCGTACTGGCCGCCGTCCACCACGCGGTGGTGGAACTCGCGGCCGAACGGCAACGACGCTCCGTCGACGAGGCGGCCTTCGACAACATCTGGCGCGGCGGCGTGTGACCGCCCCGGGGCGGCCGGCCACGATCGGCTCGTGCGGTCACGGCACTGGGCCCCCCGGGACCGGGAACGAGCGTGCCGTTCTACGGTGTTCCCCGTGACAGCCCTGAACACGAGCGTCGACGCGCTCCTCGCCGACGTGCCCGACCTGGTCCCCTACGCCCGCAAGGCCACCCTGCTCCGCCCGAAGGCGGGCCGGCCCGCACCCGCCGACAGCCACGTCGGCGGACCGCTGCTGTGGCCAGCCGACGAGGCCTGGCCCGTGTGCGAGGGACCGCACCAGGTCGAAGTACGCGAGAAGCTCTCCGACGAGGACCGGGAAACCTGGCAGCGCATCGACCGCGCCATGCGGGACCGGCGCGCCGGCAGGCCGAACGCCGCGTACGAACTCACCCACGAGGAAGCCGACGTCCAGGCCCGCATCATGGACGGCGCCGGCGCGCTCGACCTGAAGAGGTGGGAGCGGATCCGCCGGGTACCGGTCGCCGCGGTGCCCGGAGTACCGCTGGTCGCGGTCCTGCAACTGCGCGCGCAGGACGTGCCGACGATCGAATGGCCGGCGGGTACGGACCTGCTCCAGGTCCTGTGGTGCCCGAGGGAGCACTCCGGCCTGCCGGGCCAGTCGTACTACTGGGGGCCCGCCGTCCAACTGCGCCACCGCGCGGCGGACTCCGTCACCACCCGCGCGGAACCCCCGGAGCCGGTCGACGCGGTCGACTCGTACCTGCCCCGGCCCTGCGTCCTCGATCCGGTCGGGGTGACCGACCTCCCCGACGGTGACGAGATCCCGGAGGAACTCCTGGCCCGGGCCGAGGCCTGGGCGGAGAGCCGGGGCACCGAGTACCACCGCGGCGAACTCTCCTGCCGGGAGGGATGGAAGGCGGGAGGCTGGCCGAGCTGGCACCTGACGGACCTCGTCCCCCTCGACTGCCCGGCCTGCGGCGCACGGACCCGGCTGCTCCTCACGATGGACAGCGGCGACGACCCGGACCTGAGGGTCGGCCGCTTCGGCGAACTCCGCGTCTTCACCTGCCCCGCGGACCCCTCCCACCCGATCCGCCTGAACATCCAGTAGCCGGGCAGACAGGACTTCGACGGCACTCCCTAGGATCGTGTCATGGCCAACGACCTCGGTTTCTCCTGTTCACGCTGCGGCGACCACCACGCGGAACTGCCCACGAGCTACTCGACCATGGCCCCCGACGCATGGGAACCGGCCTTCGAGAGCGACCCGGGGAGCATGCTGTCGTCCGACCAGTGCGTCATCAAGGGCCGGCACTTCTTCGTCAGAGGGCTGATCGAGATACCCGTGATCGGCGGCGGCGACGTGTTCACCTGGGGCGTCTGGGTCTCCCTGAGCAAGGACAACTTCAGCCGGGCGCTCGAACTGTGGAACACGCCGGGCCGTGAAGCCGAGCAGCCGTACTTCGGGTGGCTGAGCACCGAGCTCGCGCTCTACACCCGACCGACCACCAACCTGAAGACGACCGCCCACACCCGGCCGGTCGGCCGGCGCCCCTCGATCGAACTGGAACCCACCGATCACCCGCTCGCCGTCGAACAGCGCACCGGCATCACGTGGGAACGCATGCGGGACATCGCCATGGCCGTGCTGCATCCGGCCTGACGACACCCGGCTACATGGCGGCGCGCAGCATGCCCGCCGTCCTGGCCATGGCCGCTTTCGTCGCCTCGTCGGTGGCGGTCCGTGCGGCTTCCTCCAGCAGGAGGGTCGCCGCCTGGAGGAGCCCGACGTGCACGGGTACGGTTTCCAGTCCCGTGAGCGCGGCCATGGCCTGATCGGTGGCGCTCTGCGGGATGAGGGTGCTGACGCCGCGTCCTACGCTGCGCTGGGACTGCGTTGGTGTGCTCACCCGGTGATTCTCGCGCTTCCGGAGCCCGAACCGGGCCCGATCGTGAGTGGTTTCACCGGCTCGGCCCGATCGGTGCCCGAGGTGCCCGGTCACCGGTCCGCCCGGAACGCGTACGACCCGGGCGGGCCGCCTCATGTCAGGCCGGATCGGGCCGGTCAGGCCGGGTCGGGTCGGGTCGGGTCATCGGAGAGGACGTTGCCGTCCTCGTCGAGCGCGAGGTGGATGCGGGTGGGGTCCTGGCTGTTGACGTCGGAAGGACGCGGGCCCTCGGGCCCGTCGGGGCCCCAGCGCAGCAGACGGCGGGTGCGGACGATCTGGTACACGGTGTCCTGGAATTCCAGCTGGTTCACGCGCCCGGCCCGGAGCGCGTCGGCGGCACCGGCGTACGCGGCCAGCTTCGCGGCCCGCACGTCGTCGGCGGCCCCGCTCGCGGCCGCACCGTCCGCCGCACCGCCCGCACCGCCCGTACCGCCGCCCGCCGTCCACGTACGGGCGTCGACGTGCGGATCGGACCCGTGGGAGATGAGGCCGCGCATGCGCGGCCACATCCAGGTCAGGGCGAAGTCCAGTGACTTGCGGGCGTCGTGCGCGGTCGCGTGCGGGCCGCTGACCGGGCTCCAGCCGCTCGCGGTCCGCTCCACGACCGTGAACGTCGCCGGCAGCAGCAGCACGTCGGGATGCGTGTCCAGGGCCCGCCGCGCGTCGGCGCGCACGTCCGCGGGGAACCGTTCCCCGGTGTAGCACAGATCGCGCAGCACCAGCTGCTCCAGCGCCTGGGCGGGGGTGACCGGTGCGTCCGGGTCGACGAGCAGGCCGTCGTCGATCCCCGGACCCCTGGAGGCACGCTCCCAGTCCGGAACGGGCGGCTCGGGATCCGTCGGGCGGGGCTGTTCGATGCCGCCCGGGCCCGCGCCCGCGTACTCCTCGGCACGGACGATCCGGTACCTGCTCCCGGCGACGTCGAGATCGTCCACCCGCTCGGTCTCCAGCCGGGCCACGGCTGCCAGCAACGCCCGCCGCTCCGACCTGTCCCGCGCATGGTCCTTCGCACGGAACCACAGCATCGAGTTCAGCCCGTCACGCGCCTGCTGCGGGCAGCCGGACGTCACCTCGACCACCACCCGCCACCGCGGCCCGTCCTCGGCACGCTGCTCCGCGACACCGAACAGGGGCCCGCGCACCACCAGATCGCCCGCACGGGCCGCGGCGTCGACCGCGTCGGCCTCCATCGCCGCCTCCACCGGTTCCACCGGCACCCGCACCCGCATCGGCCGTGATCCGCCCGGCCCCGCATTCCCATGGTCCATGCATCCCATCCTGTCGGCCACGGACGCGCCCCCGCTCCGGATTCGCCGATTCCGCCGGGCCTCCGCGCCCGCGTGCGACACATTCCGAACACCGGCGCGATCGCTCGAACGCGCTCCCGGGCGGGATGCCGTCAGGAGTCCTCTGCCGGGCGGCCTTCGCCCGCCATGAAGCGCCAGACCAGGGCGTGGCCGAGGACGATCAGGCAGATGAGCATGATGGCCTCGGCCTGGATGGGGCGCAGGCCGGTGTGGCGGCCGAGTTCGGGAAAGGCACCGACGACGGCGATGAGGGCGTAGAGCACGGTGGCGCCCGCCTGCTGCCAGACGAGGAAGCGGTTGCCGCTTCCCCGGGACAGCAGGCGGAGCGTGCACGCGCAGCCGATCAGGGCGAGGACGATGAACGCGCCCCGCCAGATCTGCGGCTGCTCGGTACCGCCGACCTGGGCGAAGAGCCCCATCAGGGCGGGCAGCAGGAACGACAGGTAGATCCCGCCGACGACGCGCCGCAGGGCGGGGTCGCGCATCCACTCGTGGTGGCTCTGGACGACGTTCCACCACAGCCCGACGAGGGTGAAGCAGGTGGCGGAGAACAGGGCGTAGAAGGTGCTGACATCCATGGGTGCCGAGGGTGGCAGCTGAAGGGCTTCCGGTGAGCCGTACACGCCCGGAAGGTGCCGACGCCCCGCCGGTACGGGCTAGGCCGTCTCTTCGTGTCCGAGCCCGCTGATAGCGTGCCGTTCCGGCCGAAACGATCACGAGAGGGCGGCCAGAGTGCGGGAAGTGACGGCACACGAGATCAGCGGACGGCGGATGGAGGAGGCGCTCGACGACATCCGTCGGCGGACCCGGCGGCGTTGGCAGCGGATGCGGTACGACGACCCGTCGCCGGAGAGGCTGGCGGAGATGTGCGACGAGCTCCTCGACCACGTCGCCGCCCGCACCCTGAAGGAACCCGAGCTCGACGAGACGACCCGCTCGGCCCTACGGACCGCGGCCGAATGCGCCCACGGGGTGCTGAGCATCGGCTGCTTCCCCGAAGGCGACCAGGAGGTCTCCTTCCCGCTCATCGGCGAGACGCTCGGCAGCGAGGACACCTCCTTCGCGAAAGCCGTCACGCAGGCCCCCACCGCCCGAACGTGGCTCGACACGTTCGAGACCGCCGTGGTCAGCGGCCTGGTGTGGGACTGGCAGCAGGTCGTCGGCCTGATGCTGCTGAACGACTACGCGCCGGCGGTCCGCGAGGGGATGCCGTACTCGCCGCTGGATTCCACGTCGGACCCGGCCGACCTCGCCGCGATGGACGCGCTGTGCGGCTACCTGACCCCGTCGACCGGGCACCAGCCCCGGCACTGGCCGACCGTGACGCTGCGCAAGCCGGACGCCGACGAACGGGCCGGAGCGGCCGGTCGCCTGGACGCGGCCGGCGCGCTGACCCCGGACCAGCGCCTCCTGCGCGTCCTCCTCGACGACGACCGGCACGCCTTCGAGGACGCCCTCGCGGCCCGGCTCGTCACCCACCGCGAGAGCGTCGGAGACGACCCCGCCCCGAGGACCCTGCTGCCCCTCGGCCCCCTCGCCCTGGCCGCCCTCTCGGTCCAGGCGCACGGTTGGGAGCCGGGCATCCGCTCGGGCTATCTGCCGCACGGCATCCTGGGCTCCCCGGAGGCGCTGCGGCGCACGGCGGATGCGGGCGGGAACGACCTGGGAGCCTGGGGCGCCAAGTAGCCGCGCCTGCGCCGCTGTTCCGCCCAGCTGTTCCGCCCAGCTGTTCCGCCCCGCCGTTACGCCTCGAACGGAACCGCGGGGCCGTGTTCCGGGTCAGTTCGGCGTGCCGGCGCGTTCCGTCTGCAGGGTGCGCAGGAGGTCGAAGGCTGGCCGGTCCACGGGCCGTTGGGTGTTGGCGAGCGCGACGACGGCGCAGCGCGTCTCCGGGTCGAAGGCCACGAAGGAGGAGAAGCCCCCGGTGCCCCCGTTGTGCCAGATCTGGAGGTGGGCGCCCTGCCGGGGGTGCAGCCGGTGGGCCGTCCAGCCCAGGTGCACCTGCGCGAAGGGGCTCGTACGGTGCGGGTCGGCATGGCTCACCCGGATCGCCTCGGTCAACTCGACCGGGCCGCCGTCGAGTTGGGCTCGGACGAAGGCTGCCATGTCGGCGGCGGTCGACCACAGGCCGCCCGCCCCGGCCAGGTCCGCCAGGTGCCACGGCCGCGCCGGGCGCCCACGCCGCCCGTGCCCCCGGGCCGACCGGTCCGCGCGTACGCCGTCCACCGCCACGAGGGTGTCGGCCATGCCCAGGGGGGCGCACACCTCCCGGGTGACCAGGCTCTCGTAGTCCGTGCCCGCCCGGCGGGCGAGGGCCAGCCCGAGCAGGCCGGCACCGAGGTTGGAGTAGCGGAACCGCTGCCCGGGAGCGGCGCCCAGACGGGTGCGGGCCAGCCCGGCCAGGAGTACGTCGGCCGTGCAGTCGGCGTACGGATCCGGCTTCGAGGGGCGGAGCAGCGCCTGGAGCAACATGCCGCGGGGCAGGCGGGGCAGGCCGGAGGTGTGGGTGGCCAGGTGCCGCAGGGAGATCTGCCGGCCGCCCCGCGACGGCACGGCCACCCCGTCGGGCAGGAGATCGCGCAGCGGCTCGTCCAGCTCGACCTCGCCGCGTACGGCCATGCGTGCCAGGGTCAGGGCCGTGAGCGACTTGGTCACCGAACCGATCTCGAACAGGGTGTCCGGACCGGGCGAGCGGCCGTGGTCGCCGCCGGTGCCGCCGGCACCCCTGATCTCCGTACGGTCACCGGCCAGGGCGGCCACGACCGCCCCGACGCGGTGTTCGGCCAGCCGGTCGGCGGTCCGCTGGGCGAGGGTGCCTAGTTCTTGAGCCATGACCGAAATCATGACGGCGCCGACCGGCCAACCCGTGCGCCCAGATGATGATTTCGGGCGGGGCGCGCTGCGACCTGAGCGGTACGGCGGGCCCCACCGGGGACGGTTGCTCGCGCTAGTGTTCGGGGGTGAGCTTCTACGTCGTCATGGGATTCGGGGCCGCCGGAGCGGCCACTGCCCGACTGCTCCTGGAGCAGGGGCATTCGGTGCGCGTCGTCACGAGAACGGGCCGTCCCCCGGAGCCCGGCATCGAGCACGTCGCCTTCGACGCGACGGACAGTGCTCGGCTGACCGAGGCCGCGCGGGGCGCGGCGGCCCTGTTCAACTGTGCGGCTCCGCCGTACCACCGCTGGGTGGCGGAGCTGCCGGCGCTCGCGTCGTCGGCCTGTGCGGCGGCGGAGGCGACCGGGGCGGTCCTGGTGATGCTGGGCAACCTCTACGGCTACGGCCCGGTGGACGTCCCGATGACGGAGGCGCTGCCGCTCGCGGCCAGCGGCCCCAAGGGAGCGGTGCGCGCCGCCGCATGGGAGGAAGCGCGGAAACTCCACGAACAGGGCCGCATCCGCGCCGTCGAGGTACGGGCCTCGGACTTCTTCGGCCCCGGCGTCACCGACGGCGGCCACCTCGCCGCACGCGTCCTGCCGCCCCTGCTGCGCGGCAAGCCCGTCTCCACGCTCGGGGACCCCGACGCCCCGCACAGCTGGACCTACCTCCCCGACGTGGCCCGGGCCCTGGCCGAAGTGGCCGGCCAGGAGCGCGCCTGGGGCCGGGCCTGGCACGTCCCCACCGAACCAGCCCGGTCCGTACGGCAGATGACCGACCGCCTCGCCGCCGAAGCGGGCACCGCACCGGTCGCGGTACGCACGGTCCCCGCTCCCGTACTCGCCCTCGGCTCCCTCTTCTCCCCGCTGCTGCGCGAACTGAAGGAGATCCGCTACCAGTTCACCCGGCTCTTCGTCGTCGACGCGAGCGCCTACGAAGCCGGGTTCACCGTCCGCGCCACCCCGCTCGACCAGCAGGTCAAGGCCACCGTGGACTGGTGGCGGGAGCGACTGAACATCACCGGGTGAACGCCGTGCGTAACGGCAAGGCCCCCACGACCCAAGATGTCTCTTTGGTAACTTTTAATTTATTTTGCGGTTTTACCAATCCCTTGCCCGGATTGCTACGAATCATTGGTACCACTGCCTTGTGGAATACACGCACGAGTAGGTGAGTTCCGTGAGAGCTTCCATCCGGATCCGGCACCTCGCCGCCGGTGTCGCCGCGACGGGTCTGCTCGCCGGAGGCGCCGCCTTCGGCGCCGCGGGCAGCGCGTCGGCCGCTCCCGCCCCGACGTCGGCGACGGTGAGCTCGCCGGTCGCCGACGACCGTGACCGGCAGGACCGCGGGGACGGCCGGCGGGACAGGCATCAGGACAGGCAGCAGGACGGGCAGGACAGGCGCTATCGCTCCGACAGGCAGGACAAGAACGACCGGCGTGATCGGGACGACAAGCGGGACCGCCACGACCGCTGCAACTGGGTGAAGGGCCACTCGGGCAAGACGTGGGTGAAGGGCCACTACGAGAAGAAGTGGCACTCCGGGAAGTGGCACCCCGGCTACTACGACCACCACGGCCGCTGGCACCCCGGCTGGAAGAGCCCGGGCGGCTGGGAGAAACACTGGGTGCCGGGCCACTACAAGACCTACTGGGTGCAGGGGCACTGGAACTGCCACAGCAAGTGGTGAACGGACAAGAGACCTGCTGCGGGGGCCGGAACACGTGGCGAGCCCCCGCCGCCGGCTCCCGGAACGGTGTGGCGGCAACCGCTCACTCGGGTACAAGACCCGACGGTAGCCAGCCCGCGAGTAGACCCGCAGCACCGTTCTGGGCCTCCGGCCGGGGAACCCGGCCGGCCCCCGTTCCCGGCCCTACTCGGTCGCGATGCCCGTGATGACGGGATCGCCCAGCCGGGCCCCGTCCGCGTCCAGCCCGGCGCGCCCCAGCGCCGCCGTGGCCAGGTCGCGCGCCTTCCCCTCGGCCGTACGCGTGTCCGGCGCCTCGACCTCCAGGTGCAGGGCGAAGGCGGGCGAGTCCGGGTAGAGCTTCAGGATGTGCAGGTCCTCCTCCAGGCCGACGTCCGTGGTGCGGGGGTCGGCCGGACGGAGGGCGCGGAGCAGCTCGGAGCGGGCGTCCGGCGTGAGCTCGGTCAACAGGGTCCCGGGAACGGTGACGACGTAGAGGGTCATGCGGGACCGGATGCCCACCGCCGCGCAAAGAATGCCCCCGCAGACCGCCCGGCCCCACGGACGGCGCCCAGAAGTGACCCGACTGGCGGCCCCGGGAGGGTGCCCGGCCCGCCGGCCGAGGCGCGCCGACCGTGGTGATTGTCACGTCCCCGACGGACAAATGGGGACGTTCGGACGATGGGGGAGCGGCGCTCGCCCCCTAGCCTGGACTGGCAACGCGAGTCCAGGGGGGCCGAGCGCAAGGGAAGAACGCATCCATGGGCACCACCACCTCCGGAAGCCGCCGTCGGGCCGGTATCACCGTGACGGCAGCCGTCCTGGGCCTGCTGGCCGCGGCCGGCGCACCGGCCCTCGCCGACGGCAGCGGCACCCCGGGCAAGGCTCCCGCCGCGCCCGGTTCCGGTCCCGTACCGGCGCAGCCGCACGCGCCGCAGGCGGCGCCCGTGAAGATGCCGGCCGGGATATCCCGGGTCGCCCAGGGCGCGGGCCACGACATCGCGATCACCATCGACGACGGCCCCGACCCCCGCTGGACCCCGCAGGTGCTGGAGGTGCTCAAGGAGAACGACGTCAAGGCCACCTTCTGCATGATCGGCACCAAGGCCCAGGCGCACCCGGACCTGGTCCGTCAGGTCGCCGCCGCCGGGCACCGGCTGTGCGACCACTCCGTCGACCACGACGTCACGATGGACCACAAGCCCGTCGCCTACCAGAGCGCGCAGATCCTCGACGGCAAGAAGATGATCGAGAAGGCGGCCCCGGGGGTCTCCGTCGACTACTACCGGGCGCCGGGCGGCGCCTTCACCCCGGAGAGCCGGGCGATCGCGGCCGCGAACGGCATGCGGCCCCTGGGCTGGAGCGTCGACCCCCAGGACTGGAGCCGTCCCGGCCTGGACGCCATCGTCTCGGCCGTGGAGAAGGCCCTGCCCAACCAGCCCACCGTGCTCTTCCACGACGGGGGCGGAGACCGCAGCGAGACCGTCGCCGCCCTGAAGCAGTACCTCCCCTGGCTCTCCGCCCGGGGATACAGCTTCACCTTCCCGGTCAGTACCGCGCCCTGACCGTCCGCCGGGTCAGGACGGCCGGCACGCGTGGAACCGGTTGGAGCGGACGCCGTCGAACGATGCCGGGAGCCGGGAAACGCCCTGGTCGGGACGGACGGTCAAGCTCTTCCCCCGGTAGCCGGCGCCGCTGTACACGGTGACGCACCTCTTGGTGCTGTTCCACACCGACGCGCCACCGTTGAACCCGACGTACGCGGTCGTCTCCGGGTACCGGGCCATGTCCTGCGACACGAGGCTCACCACCCCCGTGTAGCCGGGATCCGTCCAGCCGCACACCCAGCCGGCGCTGCAGCGCTCGGACGGGGCGGAGACGCTGCCGGTACCGGCCCCGGCCGTGGGTGAGACGAGGAGGCTCAGCGCGAGCCACGCCGCCGCGAGGGCGCCGGTCGCACCCGTCCGCGCACCGGAGCGCCGACGGCGGCCGGGACGGCCGGCGACGGCTTCGTCGGGCAGTGTCACGGGGATCACCGTCGCTCTCCGGCGTACGCCGGACCCGTGGGGATCGCGGCCGGGCGGGGCTTCCATCGCACCTCGCACCGGCCTTGATCGCACCCCGAGCACGTTCCGGTCCCCGCGCGGAGCACGATCGCTGAGGGGGGACGGGGACAGGGCCCGCCCGGCGCCGTGAGCGCCGGGCGGGCCCTGTCGGGGTGCGTCGTGCGTCCGGTCAGTCCGTGCCGGACTCCATCGCGGCGCGGTCCAGCACTTCCTCGTCGGCCGAGACTTCGCCGCGCGAGGCGATCGCCTCGGCGCCGCCCTCCTGGAGGCTGCCGATCAGCCCGGTCGCGGCGGCCTGGGCGGCGCCGATCGCGGGGTTCTCGGAGCCGATCAGGCCGAGCACGGCGTACTGCTCCAGCTTGGCCCGCGAATCGGCGATGTCGAGGTTGCGCATGGTGAGCTGGCCGATCCGGTCCACCGGGCCGAACGCCGAGTCCTCGGTGCGCTCCATGGACAGCTTGTCCGGGTGGTAGCTGAACGCGGGGCCCGTGGTGTCGAGGATCGAGTAGTCCTCACCGCGCCGCAGCCGCAGCGTGACCTCGCCGGTCACGGCCGCGCCGACCCAGCGCTGCAGCGACTCGCGCACCATGAGCGCCTGCGGGTCCAGCCAGCGGCCCTCGTACATCAGGCGGCCGAGGCGCCGGCCCTCGTTGTAGTACTGGGCGAGGGTGTCCTCGTTGTGGATCGCGTTGACGAGACGCTCGTACGCGGCGTGCAGGAGGGCCATGCCGGGCGCCTCGTAGATGCCGCGGCTCTTGGCCTCGATGATCCGGTTCTCGATCTGGTCCGACATGCCCATGCCGTGCCGGCCGCCGATGGCGTTCGCTTCCATCACCAGGTCGACGGGGGAGCCGAACGACTTGCCGTTGATCGTCACGGGGCGGCCCTGGCTGAAGCCGATCGTCACGTCCTCGGTGTCGATGTCGACCGACGGGTCCCAGAACCGCACGCCCATGATCGGCTCGACGGTCTCCACGCCGGTGTCCAGGTGCTCGAGGGTCTTGGCCTCGTGCGTGGCGCCCCAGATGTTCGCGTCCGTGGAGTACGCCTTCTCCGCGCTGTCACGGTACGGCAGGTCGTGGGCGAGCAGCCACTCCGACATCTCCTTGCGGCCGCCGAGCTCGGTCACGAAGTCCGCGTCGAGCCAGGGCTTGTAGATGCGCAGGTGCGGGTTGGCGAGGAGGCCGTAGCGGTAGAACCGCTCGATGTCGTTGCCCTTGAAGGTCGAGCCGTCGCCCCAGATCTGCACGTCGTCCTCGAGCATCGCCCGGACGAGGAGCGTGCCCGTGACGGCGCGGCCGAGCGGCGTGGTGTTGAAGTACGAACGCCCGCCCGAGCGGATGTGGAACGCCCCGCACGTCAGCGCGGCCAGGCCTTCTTCCACCAGGGCCGCCCGGCAGTCGACCAGGCGCGCGACCTCGGCGCCGTAGGTCTTCGCACGGCCGGGCACCGAGGCGATGTCGGGCTCGTCGTACTGGCCGATGTCGGCGGTGTAGGTGCACGGGATGGCGCCCTTGTCGCGCATCCAAGCGACCGCGACGGAGGTGTCGAGGCCGCCGGAGAAGGCGATGCCGACGCGCTCGCCGGCGGGAAGGGAGGTGAGAACCTTAGACATGGGAAGAGTATGCGCCCTCATGCATGGTCATGCAAAACCAAATCTCGGAAAACCTGTGCCGACCGTTGTCGGAGGCTCTGTCGGAAGGGTCGGCGGACGGGCCCGGGCGGGCCCGGGCGCCGGCCGTCAGCTCCCTCAGAACCCCGGGATCAGGGGTCGGCCCGTACCGGCACCCGACGGCCGACACCGGCAGGGGACGGTTTCCGCCATGTTCGTCATTCTCCGCACGCCGCCGGGTGCGCTCAGTAGCGTGATCTCCCGGAATCGAAACCGCATGTGAGGGAGCTGGAGCCCATGGCGAATGTGGAAGTGTCCTTGAAGGAGACGATGACCTCGATCGAGGGCGCGTTGGGGGCGGCTCTGGTGGACTACACCAGCGGCATGGCGCTAGGCACCCTGGGCGGTGGCAAGGACCTCGACCTGATGGTCGCCGCCGCGGGCAACACGGACGTGATCCGGGCGAAGGTGCGCACGCTGGAGATGCTGGGCCTGCAGGACGAGATCGAGGACCTGCTGATCACGCTGGGCAGCCAGTACCACCTGCTGCGGCTGCTCAAGGGGCGCGGCAGCAACGGACTGTTCCTCTACGTCGTGCTGGACAAGGGGAACTCCAACCTGGCCATGGCCCGGCACCAGCTGAAGCGCATCGAATCCGCCCTGGAGCTCTAGCGGCAGCCTTCCCGGGCCCACGCATGCCGTCGAGTTGAAGGGTTCTTCAACTCGACACATCTGAAACCGGTCAACCTCAGACATGCGTGGGCCCGTGGAACGGGAAGATGGGTTCCGACAGGTGTCCGATCGGAACCCCGGAACGGCGAGCACCGTTCCCCGCACACGACAGGAGCATGCGTGGGAATGCAGGTACCCCTGTACCAGGCGAAGGCCGAGTTCTTCCGCATGCTCGGACACCCCGTCCGCATCCGCGTGCTGGAGCTGCTGCAGAACGGCCCCGTCCCCGTGCGGGAACTCCTCGCGGAGATCGACGTCGAGGCCTCGAACCTCTCCCAGCAGCTGGCCGTCCTGCGCCGTTCGGGCATCGTCATCTCCATACGGGACGGCGCCACCGTCAGCTACGCCCTGGCGGGCGGTGACGTGGCCGACCTGTTGCGCGCGGCCCGCCGCATCCTGACCGAGCTCCTCGCCGGCCAGAGCGAACTCCTGGAAGAACTCCGGCAAGTGGAGCCCAGCCCCAGCCCCAGCCCCGGCCGCACGGGCAGGACCTGAGCGGGCAGGACCTGACCGGGGAGGTGCGGACCGCGCGCCGGTGCGCTTGACGGTGGTGTCACGCTCGGGTGAAGCGACCGCTCGGTTCGCCCCGGAGCCGGCCCGCGGGCAGCAGGCGGCCGAAGGCGACCAACAGGAGGTCCTGGGCAGCGCCGTACACGGGGGAGCCGTCGCCGTACGTCCAGTCCAGGTCGTCGGCGCACAGTCGCACTCCCGCGAGGTCGACCCCGAAGAACTTCAGGCCGCGGGGACGGATCTCGCCGAGCAGGATCCGCAGCCGGTCCTCGGGGACGCGTCGGTCGAGGCCGAGGGCGACCGAGACGTCCAGTCCGTGCACCACGTCGTGCCCGAGTGCGGCGGCGAGCCCGCCGACGGGCGGTTTCCACGGGTGGTGCGCGTTCTCCCGGAGGAACGCCGAGAGCCGGGCGGTGGAGTGGGCGGCCGCGTCCCGGCGGGCGACCCGGTCGGTCATGCGGTGCAGACTGCCCTTCGCCCTGAGCAGTTCGCCGATCGTCGCCGGAAGGGACAGCCGGAAGCCCATCGACATGTGCGCCGCGACCTCACGCACGCGCCACCCTGTGCAGAGGCTCGGCTCGTTCCACTGCTCGGCCCGCAAGCCGTCGAACAGGTCGGCCAGCTCCTCGCGTTCCGCCGCGATCGCGGCGCTGATGCCGGCCCCACTCCTCTTGCGGTTCGTCGTGTTCTCCATGTCCGCAAGCGTGCGGGGTCCCCCTCCACAACTCCAATAGCAGCCGGTGCTGCGACCTAGCATTGCCGGTTATGGAACTTCGGCAGCTCCACTACTTCGTCACCGTCGTCGAAGACGGTGGCTTCACGCGCGCCGCGGCGCGACTGCACCTGTCCCAGCCGGGACTGAGCGCGCAGATCCGCCGGCTGGAAAGGGAGTTGGGCCAGCCCCTGCTGGACCGGTCCGGCCGGGCGGTCACACCGACCGAGGTGGGCCGGGCCGTGCTGCCGTACGCGCGAGCCGCACTGGCAGCCGTGGACGCGGTGCGGCAGACGGTGGACGAGTACACCGGACTGCTGCGCGGCCGGGTCACGCTCGGGCTGGTCTCCGGTGCCACCGGCCACGCCTTCGACGTGGCCTCGTTCCTGGCGGACTTCCACGACGCCCACCCCGCGGTGGAGATATCGCTCGTCGAGGACACCTCGGAGCGGATGCAGGCCGCCCTCATGGCGGGCGAGCTCGACCTCGCCCTCCTCGGGCCGACCGAGGAGACACCGCCCCCCGGAGTCTCCTACCGGACGGTGATCGACGAGCCGCTGGCCGTCGCCGTCGCCCCCGCCAGCCGGCTCCTCGCCCGGGCCGGCCGCACCGGCGTCCCGCTGGCCGAGCTGCGGGACCAGCCCCTGATCAGCCTGCCGCGCGGCACGGGAGTCCGCGCGGTGCTCGAACGGGCCTGTGCGCAGGCCGGATTCCGGCCGCAGGTGGCCTTCGAGGCGGCGGCGCCCCACGTACTCGCCCAGCTCGCCGCGCGGGGCCTGGGCGTCGCGGTGCTGCCGGCCGGCGACGGGCTGCCGGCCCCCGGAGGAGGCCTGCGGACGCTGCCGATCGTGGAACCCGAACTGCGCTGCCGGGTCGTCCTCGCCTGCCGGGCCGCCGGCCCGGCGAGCCCCGCGGCCCGCGCCCTCCTCGGCCTCCTGCGCGAGGCCCTGCCGAAGGCCCCCGGGAGGCCGTGACCGCCTGGCCGCGCCGCCTGCCCGGCCCCCCTTGCACGGGGGAGCGGTCCGGTGCGTTACCGGGGGCATCGAGGGGCCGCCCGGCCGCCTGGCGCCCGCACCGGGGCCGCGTTTCACTGGAAGGTGCCGCACACGCGCGCCCGCGCGGGCACGTCTTCGCCGGGAGGGGGACCGGTCCGCCCCGGGCGCATGCCGGGAGGTCCCGTGAACACGCACACACCGCCCCGCTTCGACCCCACCCGCGTACCCCACCTGCTGGGTTCGTTCGCGCCGGTGACCGAAGAGGTCGACGCCGCCGACCTGGAGGTCACGGGCGAGCTGCCGACCGCCTTGGACGGCCTGTACCTGCGCAACGGGCCGAATCCGCGCTTCACGCCGATCGGCTCGTACCTCTACCCCATCGACGGCGACGGCATGCTGCACGGCGTCTGGCTCTCGGAGGGCCGCGCCCGCTACCGCAACCGGTTCGTACGCACGCCCGCGCTGGAGGCCGAGGAACGGGCCGGCCGCGCCCTGTGGGGCGGCCTCCAATCGCTGATCATGCCCGAGGCGGACCAGGTCGGACCGGAGCTCGCCGGAACCTTCAGGGACCTCCCCGACATCAACGTCGTACGGCACGCCGGCCGCATGCTGGCCCTCGCCGAATCGGCCTGCCCCTTCCGGGTGGACGCCGGCCTCGGCACCGTCGGCCGCGAGACCTTCGGCGGGGCCCTGCCCGCCGGCATCACGGCCCACCCCAAGATCGACCCGGCCACCGGCGAGATGATCGTCTTCTGCTACGGCCTGACGCCGCCCTATCTGACCTGGTCCGTCATCGGCCGTGACGGCTCGGTCACCCGCGGGCCCACCCTGGTCGACGGGGTGGACGAACCGATGATGATCCACGACATGGCCCTCACCGACCGCTACGCCGTCCTCGTCCTCGCCCCCGCCTTCTTCGACCTGGACGCGGCCATGGCGGGCGGCTCCTTCCTGGCCTGGCGGCCCGAGCGGGGCACCCGCGTGGCGCTGATCCCGCGGGACGGCGGCCCGGTGCGCTGGGCCACCGACGAGGCCTTCTGGCTGTGGCACACCGTCAACGCCCACGACGACGGCCCGGGCGCGGACGCCGCGGTGACCCTCGACTACGTGCAGTGGAGCCGGCTGACCGTAGGCGGCAGCCCCGAGGACACGGGAGGGCCGGTACGCGGCGGTCTCGTCCGGGCGCGCATCGATCCGGTCGCCGGCAGCATGACCCGCACGATGCTGGACGACTCCCGCGTGGAGTTCCCCCGGATCGACGACCGCCGCATCGGGCGCCCCCACCGGTACGCCGCGCTGGCGACGGGCACGGGCCGGACCGACCTGCTGACCGGCGAGTACGACGCGGTGCGCTGGTACGACACCCGGACCGGCACCTCCTGCGTCTGGCCGGCCGGGAACCTCTCCGTCGGAGAACCCGTCTTCGCGCCCGAGCCGGGCCACGACTCCGACGAACGCGGCTACTGGCTGACCTTCGCCACCGACCGCACCGACGGGTCGAGCTGGTTCCTGGTCATCCCCGCCGAGGACCCCGCCTCCGGGCCGGTCGCCCGCGCCCGCATCCCCGTCCGCGTCCCCCTCGGACTGCACGGCTGCTGGCTCCCGACGGAGGAGTGACCCCCACCGCGCCCGGTACCCCTGCTCGGCGTGCGCCGGACCGCCGCCCTGCGCCCGTGCGGCGAGGCCGATCGTCCGTCAGCCGACCCGGGGTCGCCGCGGCGGGGCTATGCGTATCCGTGCAGCCGCCGGCGCACTGTCGATGTCGTCGAGTTGCGCGACGACCGTGCGGCGCAGCTCTTCGTAGTCCTCGAAGCGGTGGTCCTGGAACAACGTGTAGCCCGTCCACATCAGGTTCGCGCACACCCGCGCCGGAACCCGCCCGGTCTGGGCGCCCATGCCGACCAGGGCCACCGACCGGATGCTGCCGGGTGTCCGCTGGTTCTGCTGGTGGACCGCCTGGAACGCCGCGGCGCAGGCCAGGGCCACGTTGAGGGTCTCGCTGACGTTCTGCGAGGACGATTCCATGGTCGGCGTCGATATCAGGAACCTCGGACTGGTCGCTCCGGACGCGACCGCCACCGCGCTGCCCACCGGGAGGCTTCCCGCGAACCGGTCGCGGATCGCCCGCTGTACGCGCAACTGGATGCCCGCGCCGAGGTGCCGCTTGATCGCCGCGTCGACCCCACCGTCCATCCGGCCCCGGGAGTTGGTCGGGCTGACCCAGGCGTCGACGTCCTCGTCGAGGATCGAGCCCCGCCGGATCTCGATCCCGGGGGTGTCCGCGAACGCCGCCCGCCAGGCCTCCACCACCGCGGTGTTGATGTCCGTCAGCACCACCCTCAGCGACGACTGCACAGGTTCCACCGTCATGATCCACTCCGCTCGGATAGGGTTCTTGCACTGCTCACGACGTTAGCGCGGCCCACTGACAACGCCGCGGCCAAGAGCCGTCCGTGACGGTCCGTCACGATGGCTGGTGTCAGAGGCCGGTGTTAGCCTGCGGCCAGATTCCACCGAACGTGGCGCGGCGCCCCGTCCTGCCGGCACGGGGCCGGCGGCGGTCGGCTCCCGTGGCGCGCTCCACGTGGTGTGCCGTCAGCTGCCAGAACCTCCGCGCGAAATCACCTGCTTCGCGGCCCGGGCGGCCGCCTCCCCGAACACCCACGTCTGCATCAGCACCCTCTGACGATTCGGAGTCCCTTCCCGATGCGTGAAGAAAACGTCCCGGCCGAACCCGGCGCGAACGATCCGCTGGCCCTCGCCGAACTGTTCAAGGGCGGCGGTGAACCGTGGCTGCCGCTGCTGAAGCCGGTCATCGAGGCGCAGCCGGACGCGGCGGGTTTCATCGGCCAGGGCCGCGGCCCCGAGGTCGTTCCCGTCCGCGAACTGACCTTCCAGGCACTCAAGCCCCACCCCCCGCACCAGTGGAAGGTGGTGGTCTTCGGCCAGAACCCGTACCCGAGGCCGGAGAGCGCCACCGGCATAGCCATGTTCGACAACACCTTCCACGACTGGAAGGACAGCCAGTTCGGCCGGGTCGTCAGCATCCGCTGCATCATCAAGGCGGCGGCGATGTGGAAGTACGGCATCCCGAAGAAGACTCCGATCGCCGACGTCCGGGCGCTCCTGGCGGAGCGGGACACCGTCCAGCCGCCCGAGTGGTTCCAGGCGATGCTGACGCAGGGCGTGCTGCTGCTGAACGCGGCGCTCACCGCCAGCGGCGACGGGTCGATGGCGCCCGGCCGGCACACCGCGTTCTGGCGCCCGGTCGCCGAGCGGATCGTCGAGGAGATCCTCAAGGCCAAGCAGGACGCCGAGGACGAGGAGGACCGCGGCGTCGTCTTCGCGTGGTGGGGGGCTCACGCGCGCAGTCTGAAGAACGTCGTCCTGCGGCTCCAGAAGAAGTACCCGGACGTCGAGGTCCGTCACATCGACCACGCCAACCCGGCCGCGCAGGGCGACGTCTTCTGCGAGGGCGACCACTTCCGCATGGTGAACGCGGCCCTCGCGTCGCTGGGCGCCGACGAGATCGACTGGCTGCCGAGCAAGGGCTGGAACCAGGAGGCGGCGGAGGCGGGCGGGACGAACGCCGGCGGCACCGCCGATCGCATGGGCGCGTTCATCGCGTCCACCATGGAGCTGCACCAGCTGTACCTGGAGCGTCTCTCCAGCGTCAAGGACGAAGGCCTCGTCCTCCCGGCGATCACCGGCGTGTTCGACACCCCGCTCATGGAGTTCAAGGAGGCCGTCGCCCCGGTCGCCGAGCTGCTGTCCACGCTCGACCGCCACGTCAAGCTGTCGCACGAGTTCGGTCTTCAGCGGGCGGACGAAACGGCGGCCGCCGGGGCCGCGGGCGCCGGCGGCCTGTCCGCCGACGCGATCTCCGCCCTCTACCTCTACACCTGCGAGTCCGCGTTCTACCGGGAGATCAACGCGGTCCTGCGCGCCCCGGACCGGGCCAGGGTCGTCCCGTACCTGCCCTACCTGAGGCTGCTGTTCTCGGCGGTGTCGCAGCTGCCCGCCCGCACGGAACCCCTGTGGCGCGGCGTGTCGCTGGACCTGCGCGCGCAGTATCCGCTGGGCAGGACCGTGACGTGGTGGGGCGTGTCCTCGTGCACGTCGAAGGTGGGCGTGGCCCGGGCGTTCCTCGGCAGCCGCGGCAAACGGACCCTCTTCGAGGTGACGCCCGTCCGGGCCGTGGGGATCCGCCGCTTCTCCGCGTTCACGGACGAGGAGGAGTTCATCCTGTCGCCGGGCACGCAGCTCAAGGTGACGGAGGTGAAGGCCGAACGCGGCGGCCTGTGCACCGTGAAGCTGACCGAACTGGAGGAACAGACCCTCGTGTCCTGAGCGGGGATCCAGCGAGCCCGAGGGCCTCCGGCGCGCGCGTGTCCTAGCCTCGGTTCCCCAGGGCTCACACCATCACCCGGAAGGCAGGCTCGATGGCCTCGACGACGCAGAAGATCACCCCGTTCCTGATGTTCGAGGGCAGGGCGGAGGAAGCGATGACCTTCTACGCCTCCCTGTTCGAGGACGCCGAGATCGTCGAGGTCACGCGCTACGGCGCCGACGGCCCCGGCGAGGAGGGCACGGTGGTGAAGGCCACGTTCTCGCTCGCCGGGCAGCAGTTCATCTGCATCGACAGCCACGTCAAGCACGCCTTCGGCTTCACCCCGGCGCTGTCGCTCTTCGTGCAGTGCGACACCGAGGCCGAACTCGAACGCCTCTACGGGGCCCTGGCCGAGGAGGGTGAGGAACTGATGCCGCTGGATTCGTACGGCTTCAGCACCCGGTTCGGCTGGGTGAACGACCGCTTCGGAGTCTCCTGGCAGCTGAACCTGCCCTGACCGGAGCTGCGCCGACCGGAGCTGCGCCGACCGAACCCGCCGCGGCCGCCCCGCCCGATCTCTTCGGCCGGGTGGGGCGGTCCGCCGCCGTCGCCGGTCCGCTCCTCCCACCCGCGCCGGTTGAGGCGGGTGCGGCGGGGCAGGCGCGAGGAGCACGGACGAGCCACAGGCACGCGCTCCTACCGCGTGCACGCGACCGAAAGAGGTGAACCCCGGTGCGCATCGCCATCCTGACCGCGCCCGAAGGCGTCGAGGAGATCGAACTCACCGAACCGTGGAAGGCCGTCGAACGGGCCGGCTGGAATCCCCGGCTGGTGTCCACGGAACCCGGCCGGGTCCGCGCGTTCCACCACCTCGACAAGGCGGGCACCTTCGCCGTCGACCACGTCCTGGCCGGTGCGAGTTCGGAGGCCTTCGACGCCCTGGTGCTGCCCGGGGGCGTCGCCAACCCCGACGCGCTGCGCATGGACGCACGGGCCGTCGGGTTCATCCGCAGCTTCTTCGAGGCGGGCAAGCCCGTCGCGGCGATCTGCCACGCCCCGTGGACGCTGGTGGAAGCCGACGTCGTCCGCGGCCGCACCCTCACCTCGTGGCCGAGCCTGGCCACGGACATCCGCAACGCCGGAGGCACGTGGGTGGACGAGTCCGTGCGGGTCTGCCACGCCGCGCCCGCGACGCTGATCACCAGCCGCAAGCCCGACGACCTCCCGGACTTCTGTACCGCGTTCGTCAAGGAATTCGGGGCAGCCGGACAAGCGGCGGCATGAGCGGCCGCCGCCGGCGCGCCGCGAACGGCGCCCCCTCCAGGAAGGAATGACACGACGTCATGGGTACTCCTCCCAACGACCCCGTCCCGCCCAGCCCGACCCCCGCCCCGGGGCCCGGCCCCGGTCCGCAGCCAGGACCGCTCCCCGGCCCGGTGCCCGCCCCGGGCGGCCCGGACCCGGTACCGCCGGCCCCGCCGCAGCCCGAACCCGATCCGCGGCCCTCACCGGCTCCGCGCCCCGACCCGCAGCCCCACCCGGGCCCGCTCCCCGGACCCGTACCGGCCCCGGAGCCCGTCACCTGAGACCGCCGGCCGTGGCGGTGCACGCGCCCCCGGCCCACCGAACGGAGTGATCTGGACATGCGTACCGCAGCGGCAAGGGCCATGGGCGTGGCCACCCTCGGATACGGAGTGGCGGTGGCCTGCCGTCCCCGGTTGCTGGCCCGCCCGTGCGGGCTCTCGGAGGTGGGCTCCTCGGCGTTGCTGATCCGGGCCCTGGGAGTCCGGGACGCGGTCATCGGCGCCGCGATGGTGACGGTCCCCGGGGGTGCGGCGCTGCGTACGGCCGTTCTGTGCCGGGTCGCCGCCGACGCGGGGGACGCGCTGCTGTTCGGCACGTTCCTCGCCCGCCGGACCGAGCGCGCCGTGGCCGCCTCGGCGGCGCTGACCTGGGCGGCCCTGTGCGGGTGGACGCTCACCGACGCCGGCCGGGCGACAGCGCCGCTCGTGCGGGACGCGGCCAACGTCGCGGTACGGGGCGCCCAGGCCGCCTCGCGGGCGGAACTCTGACGACCCCGAGAAGCCCTCAGGCGGCGTGACGGCCGTGCTGGTCGTCGTGGCCGCGCAGCACGTGGAAGGACCCGGCGCGGGGCGCCGGGTCCTCTTCGTGCGGCGTGAACATGTACTCCTCGTAGCGGCCGAGGGCGAGCACGGCGCACAGGAGGAACGGGGGCACGAGGAGCAGGGCAAAGATCACGGCGGTCCCTTCTCGGGGAGTCGGGTCGGACGGCGCGGATCCGCGAGCTGGCGCTGCTCGTGACGAGCCGGCTCCCTTCCTGAGGGCCTGACGGTCTGATGGTCCGAGGGGTACTGATGTTCACCATGCGACCACAGCGGGCAGCCTGCAATTTGTGCCCGTTTGTCAGGGGTGCCGGGATCGTTGATCCGGTCGGTGCCTGCCCCGCCGCGTATGCCCGCTCGGCCCCGCCCCAAGCGGCCCCGGTTGCCCGCCGTGGCACGGGGTAGCCGCCCGGCAGGCCCACAGGACCACACGCATCACACGGACCGCGCTGGACCACACGGGCCACACCGATCACACGGACCACGAGGAACCGAGGAGGCGCCGTGACGGATCTGGACCCCTTCACCGACGTGCACGACGGCCCGATGTACGTGGTCACGGTCGCGTCCGGCGGCGAGCGGGCGGGCTGCCTGGTGGGCTTCGCCTCGCAGTGCTCGATCGACCCGCCGCGGTTCGTCGTCTGGCTGTCGGTCGCCAACCGCACCTACCGCGTCGCGTGCGGCGCCGAACACCTCACCGTGCACCTGCTGCGCCGCGGCCAGCGGGCACTGGCGGCGCTGTTCGGCGAGGAGCGGGGCGACGTGGTGGACAAGTTCGCCCGGGTCGGGTGGCACGCGGGGGAAGCGGGCAGTCCCGTACTGGACGAGGTGCGCACCTGGTTCACCGGACGGATCGAAGGGCGGATCGAGGGCGGGGACCACGTCGGGTTCCTCCTGGCACCCGAAGCCGTCTGCCCGCCGCACGAGGGCCCGCCACCCGCCCTGCTGCGCTTCCGGGAGCTGCAGGACCTGGACGCGGGCCACCCGGCCTGACCGAAGCGGCCCCGGACCGCCGTCGCGGTCCCGTTCGGTAACGCCCGGAAAGCGGGCGTTTCAACCGGTCCGGAACGGCAAGGCGCCCGGCATGGTGCGAATCGGATACACGATGATGACCGAGCAGGCCGGCCCCCGGGAACTGGTGGGCCACGTCGTGGGAGCGGAGCGGGCGGGGTTCGACTTCTCCGTCATCTCGGACCACTCCTTCCCCTGGCTGACCTCCCAAGGGCACGCCCCCTACGCGTGGAGCGTCCTGGGCGCCGCCGCGCAGGCCACCACCCGGATCCCGCTCATGACGTACGTGACCTGCCCGACGTTCCGCTACCACCCCGCGGTGATCGCCCAGAAGGCGGCCACCATGCAGCTCCTGTCCGAGGGGCGGTTCCGGCTGGGTCTGGGCTCCGGCGAGAACCTCAACGAGCACATCGTCGGCGCGGGTTGGCCCGCCGCCCACGTCCGTCTGGAAATGCTCGAAGAAGCCGTCGGAATCATCCGCTCCCTGCTGGCCGGCGGGAACGTCAGCCACCACGGCGCCCACTTCGACGTCGAGAACGCCAGACTGTGGGACCTCCCCGGCACCCCGCCCCCCATCGGGATCGCCGTCTCCGGGGACCGCTCCTGCGAGATCGCCGGCCGGTACGCAGACCTGCTCATCGCCACCGAGCCGAAGCAGGAACTGCTGACCGCGTTCGGCGCCTACGGGGGCTCCGGCAAACCCCGCGTCGGCCAGCTCCCCGTCTGCTACGACCCCGACCGCGACGCGGCGGTGGCACGCGCCCACGACCAGTTCCGCTGGGCGCTCGGCGGCTGGAAGGTCAACGCGGAACTCCCCGGCCCCGAGAGCTTCGCCCAGGCCTCGCAGCACACCAGGCCCGAGGACGTCGCGGACGCCATCCCCTGCGGAGACGACGTGGACGCCTTCGTCGACGCCGTACGCCCCTACGCCGACGCCGGATTCACCGAGATCGCCCTGGTCCAGATCGGCGGCGACCAGCAGGAACCCTTCCTCGAATGGTCCGAGACCAAGCTGCTCCCCGCCCTGCGGGAGCTCTGAGGGCGTCCGCGGGACCGTTCGGCCCTTCCGGGATGCCGGACGGCTCGCGAGGGCCCAGGCTGTCCCCGAGACGGCCCGACGGGACCGGCACGGGCACGGACGGAGAACGCGGTGGCGAGTGACGCGGACCCCCGGCACGAGGACCCCGGACACGAGGACCCCGGACACGAGGACCCCTGGCACGAGGCCCCCCGACACGAGGGCGCAGCCGGCGCGGGGCCCGGCAGCGGGCAGGACGCCCCCGGCGACTGGAGTTCCCCCGTCACCCTGCGCGTCAACGGCGTGCCCCACGCCCTCCGGCTGGACCACCGCGTCACCCTTCTCGACGCGCTGCGCGGTCACCTGGAGCTCACCGGAGCGAAGAAGGGCTGCGACCACGGCCAGTGCGGAGCCTGCACCGTGCTGGTCGACGGGCGGCGGGCCAACAGCTGCCTGCTGCTCGCCGTCGCCCAGGACGGCGCGGAGATCACCACCGTCGAAGGTCTCGCGGACCGCGCCGGACACGGCCCGCACCCGCTCCAGCAGGCGTTCCTGAAGCGGGACGCCTACCAGTGCGGCTTCTGCACACCCGGCCAGCTCTGCTCCGCCGTCGGAGCCGTCGAGGAGGCCGCCGCCGGCCACCCCTCGCACGCCACCCCCGCCTCCGCCCTGTCCCGGCCCGGCCCCGTCGCGCTGACCGCGCAGGAGATCAGGGAACGGCTCAGCGGCAACCTCTGCCGCTGCGGGGCCTACCCCCGCATCGTCGACGCCGTGACGGACGTGACCGCGTGAAGCCCTTCGCCTACGTACGCGCCACCAGCCTCCGCGAAGCCGCCGCCGCCCACGCCCGCCACCCGGGCGCCCGCTACCTCGCCGGCGGCACCAACCTCGTCGACCTCATGAAACTGGGAGTCGAGGAGCCCCGGGCCCTCATCGACCTCAGCAGGCTCCCGCTGCACGAGGTGCGGGAGCTGCCCGACGGGACCCTGAGCATCGGCGCCACGGCCCGCAACAGCGACGTCGCCGCACATCCGGCCGTACGCGCCCGCTACCCCGCCCTCGCCCAGGCCCTGCTGGCCGGCGCCTCGGGACAGCTGCGCAACATCGCCACCACCGGCGGCAACCTGCTCCAGCACACCCGGTGCCCGTACTTCCAGGACGTCTCCACGCCCTGCAACAAGCGCGAGCCCGGCACCGGATGCGCCGCCCGCGACGGGATCCACCGCGATCACGCCGTCCTCGGCCACTCCGCCCACTGCATCGCGACCCACCCGTCCGACATGGCGGTGGCCCTGGCGGTGTTCGACGCCGCCGTGGAGCTGTACGGCGATCAGGGCACCCGTACCGTGCCGGTCACGGAATTCCACCGGCTCCCCGGAGACCGGCCCGAGCAGGACACCGTCCTGCGCGGCGGGGAGATCGTCACCGCCGTCCTCCTGCCGGCCGCCGCACCCGGCGCGGTCTCCCTCTACCGCAAGGCCCGCGACCGGGCCTCGTACGCCTTCGCACTGGCCTCGGTCGCGGCCGTCCTCCAACTCGAAGACGGCCGCGTCCGGCGCGTCGCGCTGGCCTTCGGAGGTCTCGCCCACCGGCCCTGGCGGGCCGCCACCGCCGAGGCCCTCCTCACCGGAGCCGAGCCGACGGAGGCCGCCCTCCGGGAGGCCGTCGACGCGGAACTCGCCCACGCCCTGCCCCTGCGCGACAACGCCTTCAAGGTGGGCCTCGCCGCGAACCTCGCCCGCGACGCGCTCGCCACCCTCACCCGCCGGGCGGCCGGGCACGCCCCCTGACGGACGCCGCCGAACACCACGAGGAGCACACCCATGCGGCACGCGGCACTCGGTACCCCCGCCGACCGGACGGAGGGGCCGCAGAAGGTCACCGGCGCGGCGCGCTACGCCGCCGACCACGCCCCGCCCGGACGCGTCCACGCCCGGCCCGTCCCCGCCACCGTCGCCCGCGGCCGGGTCACCGCCGTGGACACCGCCGCCGCCCTGCGGCTGCCCGGCGTGCTCGACGTCCTCACCCCCTACGACGCGCCCCGGCTCGGCCCCTCCGACGACCCCACGCTCCAGGTGCTCCAGGACACCCGGGTCCCGCACCGCGGCTGGTACGTGGCCCTGGTCGTCGCGGAGTCCCCCGAGGCCGCCCGGGCCGCCGCGGCGGCCCTCCGGATCAGCTACGCGACCGAGGAACACGACGTCGGCCTGCACACCGGCCACCCCGGCGCCTACACCCCGGAGCAGGCCAACGGCGGCCACCCCGCCCACCGGGAGCACGGCGATCCGGACGCCGCCCTCGCCGCCGCCCCCGTCCGGGTCGACTGCTCCTACACGGTGCCGCCGCTGCACAACCACCCCATGGAGCCGCACGCGGCCACCGCCGACTGGGACGCCGGGCGCGGCCACCTCACCGTGCACGACTCCAGCCAGGGAGCCGGCCCGGTCCGCTCCGCGCTCGCCTCCCTCTTCGCCCTCCCCGAGGACCGGATCACGGTGGTCTCCGAGCACGTGGGCGGCGGTTTCGGCTGCAAGGGAACACCCCGCCCGCACGTGGTCCTCGCCGTCATGGCGGCCCGCCGCACGGGCCGCCCCGTCACCCTCGCCCTGCCCCGGCGCCAGCTGCCCGCCACCGTCGGGCACCGCGCGCCCACCCTGCACCGGGTCCGTCTCGGCGCCCGCCCGGACGGGGTCCTCACCGCACTCACCCACGAGGTCACCACCCACACCTCCCGGGTCAGGGAATTCGTCGAGCAGGCCGCCGTCCCCGCCCGCGTCATGTACGCCGTCCCCGACAGCCGCACCACGCACCGGGCCGTCGCCCTCGACGTGGCGACCCCCTCCTGGATGCGCGCCCCCGGCGAGGCCCCCGGCATGTACGCACTGGAATCGGCGATGGACGAACTCGCCGAAGCCCTCGGCCTCGACCCCGTCGAGCTGCGCGTCCGCAACGAGCCCGCGACCGAACCCGACAGCGGCCGCCCCTTCAGCAGCCGCCACCTCGTGGAATGCCTGCGCGAGGGCGCGGACCGCTTCGGCTGGGCCGCGCGGCGCACCCCGCGCCGGGACGGACCGCTGTGGTACGGCACGGGAGTGGCCGCCGCCACCTACCCGTACCTCCTGGCCCCCTCCACCGCCCGCGCCCACGCCCGGCCCGACGGCGGCTACCTGGTCGAGATCAACGCCACCGACATCGGGACCGGCGCACGTACCGTCCTCGCCCAAGTGGCCGCCGACGCGCTCCGGGTGCCGCTGGAGGCGGTGACCCTCGCCATCGGGCACACCGGGCTGCCGAAGGCCTCCCTCGCCGGAGGGTCCTGCGGGACCGCCTCCTGGGGCTCGGCGGTGCACGACGCCTGCGCCGCCCTCGTGGCCCGCCTGGCCCGCCACCACGGCCCGGTCCCCGCCGCCGGCCTGTCCGCGTCCGCAGACACCGCCCAGTCGGCCGCGCAGCAGTCCCCGTACGCCCGTCACGCGTTCGGCGCGCACTTCGCCGAGGTCCAGGTGGACACGGTCACCGGCGAGGTACGCGTCCAGCGGCTGCTCGGCGTCTTCGCCGCGGGCCGCATCCTCAACCCGGTCACCGCACGCTCCCAGTTCGTCGGCGCCATGGTCATGGGCATCGGCATGGCACTGACCGAGCACAGCACCGTCGACCCTGTCCACGGGGGTTTCCTGGAGAGCGACCTGGCCGCCTACCACGTGCCCGTGAACGCCGACGTGCCCGACATCGAAGCCCACTGGATCGAAGAGCACGACAAACACCTCAACCCCATGGGCAGCAAGGGAATCGGGGAGATCGGCATCGTCGGCACGGCGGCCGCGATCGGCAACGCCGTCTGCCACGCCACGGGCCGGCGCCTGCGGAGCCTGCCCCTCACCCCCGACCGCGTCCTGCCCGCGCTCGGCTGACACCCGGCCCGCCCGCGAGGAGTGCCCGGGGAGGCGACGGGTAGGCGCCCCCTATGAACCGCGCCGCTCTGTTCGACGTCGACGGCACCCTCGCCGACACCAACCACCTGCACGTCGTCTGCTGGTGGGAGGCCCTCCGGCAGGCCGGCCACGACGTCGCCACGCACGACATCCACCGCGCGATCGGCCTGCCCGGCGAGGACCTCCTCGCCCACCTGGGCGACGACCGGGACACCGGCGAGGACGAGGCGCTCAGCGCCGCCCACACCACCCTCTACGCCACGTACTTCGACCGGCTGCCCGCGCTGGACTCCGCGGCCGGACTGCTGCGCGAGCTGGCCCGCCGGGACTGGCGGGTCGTCCTCGTCACCTCCGCGAAGGACGCGGAACTCGACGCCCTCAGACGGGCCGTCGACGCCGACGACGCCATCACGGCGACGGCCACCTCCGACGACGTGGACGAGGGCAAGCCCGCACCCGATCCGGTGCGCCACGCCCTCGGCCTCGTGGACGCACCCGCGCACGGCGCCGTGTTCGTCGGAGACACCGTCTGGGACATGCGGGCGGGCTCGCGGGCCGGCGTCGCGTGCGTGGGACTGCTCTGCGGCGGCATCCCGCGGCACGACCTCGAAGAGGCCGGCGCCCGCGCCGTGTACCGCCACCCCGCCGACCTGCTCGCCCACCTCGACAGCAGCCCGTTCGCGGACGGATGAGCCCGTGCGCGGGTTTGCCCGGCGAAAGGGCGGGCAGCCGCGCGTCAACAAATGCGAGGCCCCAGGACGGAGGCCGGAGATGTCAACAACCATGCTGATCGTCGTCATCGTCATCGCGGTGATCGTGGTGATCGCGATCGCCGCGCTCGTGGGAATGCAGACGCGACGGCGACACCTGAGAGAACGGTTCGGACCCGAGTACGAGCGCGCGGTCCAGGAAGAGGGCGGCCAGCGGGCCGCCGAACGCGACCTGCGCGCCCGCGAGGAACGGCACGACAAGCTCGACATCAAGGAACTGCCGCCCGAGCGGCGACAGCAGTACGCCGAGGAATGGAGCGGAGTCCAGGAACACTTCGTGGACCGCCCCGAAGGCTCGGTGTCCGAAGCCGACGCGCTCGTGTCGCGGCTGATGGGCGAACGCGGTTACCCCACCGAGGACTACCACGGCGCCGTCCGCGACCTGTCCGTCGAACACGGACGCACCCTGGAGCACTACCGGGCGGCGCACGACATCAAGGAACGCAGCGGGAACGGGCAGGCGACGACCGAGGAGCTCCGCGGGGCGATGGTGCACTACCGCGCCCTGTTCGAGGAACTGCTCACGGACCAGAGGAGCCGGTGACATGCAGATACACGGCGACAACGACAGGGAGGCGCGGGCCACCCAGCCCGGCCTGACCACGGAGGACCTCGCGCACCCGGGAACCGGAGCGGGAACGGGAGCGGGGGACGGACGGGAGGCACCGGTCTACCCGGGCGAGGCGACCGCCGGCCGCGCCGACGAGCCCTCCCGGCTCGACGAGGAATCCCGGCTGGACGAGCCCTCGCGGCTGGACGAGCCCGACCCGAACGGCGTGAACGACCCGAGGACCGGCCGTCTCGACACCGGCACCGGCACTGGCGCCCGCACCGACGCCGGTACCGACGTCGGCGCCGACCACGGCGCCGACGAGGCCGGTCCGCTCCTCGGCAGCACGGAGTCGGAGGGCTACCGCAAGGCGTGGAGCGACATCCAGAGCCGCTTCGTCGACGACCCGCAGGAGGCGGTCAGGTCGGCCGACACCTTGGTGGCCGAGGTCATGCAGACCCTGGCCAGTACCTTCTCCGCGCACAAGCAGGGCCTGGAAGGCCGGTGGGACCGCGGCGAGCAGGTGGCGACCGAGGACCTGCGCCTGGCCCTGCAGCACTACCGCTCCTTCTTCAACCGCCTGCTCAACACCTGAGCGGCTCAACACCTGAGCCGTCCTGAGACGAACGCGGGCCCGCGCCCCGCCCCTTGCCGGGGCCGGGCGCGGGCCCGCGTTCGCGCCGCTCACGCCGTGACGAGCTCACGCCGTGACGAGCCGGTCGGCGAGACCGTCCAGGCGCTGTCGCAGCGTCCGGTCCGCGGCGAGCGGGGCGGTGTCCGCGCCCGCTCCGGCCCGCAGCCCGGCGAGGAACTCCCCGACGGCCTCCACCGATGTGTACAGGGGCTCCCAGGAGAGTTCCTCCCGGGCCCGGGTCGCGTCCATGAGCGGGAGCCGCAGCACGGCGTCGAACAGGTCCGGGGACGCCGGGACCAGGTGCAGCCGCCACGCCGCCGCGAGGGCGGCCCGCACCGGCCCGGCGGGCATCGACAGGCTCCGCGCGTCGAAGAGGCGCGCCAGGACGTCGGAATCCACGGGAGGCTCGGCGGCCAGGTTGAAGGCGCCCCGCACGGGGAGGGCGACGGCCGCCCGGTAGGCGCTCGCCGCGTCGTCGGTGTGCAGGGCCTGGAACCGCAGCCCGGGCAGGTCGGGCACGGCCGGGACCAGCCCGGGGCGCACCAGCCGGCCCGGAAGGAGCCGTCCCGCGAAGATCCGGCGCTGCTCGGAGGCGGACTCCCGCTTGAAGAGGAAACCCGGGCGCATGCGCACCACGCGGATCTCCGCGTGCTTGAGCTCGTAGGTGTCGAGGACCCGTTCGAGGTACGCCTTCTCCCGGGTGTACGCGGCCTGCGGCCACCCGTGGGTGGGCCAGGTCTCGTCCACCGCACGGTCCTTGGGTCCGGGGGAGTAGGCGCCGACCGACGAAGCGTGGACGAGGGCCGGTACCCCCGCGGCCGCCACGGCGTCGAAGACGCGCAGGCTCCCGAGGACGTTGGTGCGCCACGTGTCGGCCGGGTGGTGGGTGGGCTGGAACTTCCAGGCGAGGTGGACGACGGCGTCCGCTCCGGTGAACAGCGGTACGAGGTCCTCGCCGCCCGGCTCGACGTCCACGGCCCGCCACCGCGTCTTCGCCGGGCGCCAGCCCGGTACGCGCCGGGCCAGGCCCAGCACGGAGGCCACCGCCGGATCCTCGGACAGCGCGCTGACGACGCTGGTCCCGACGTTCCCGGTGGCCCCGACGACCACGACGTGCAGGCCCGCTCCTCCGGCTTCCGGTCGCTCTGGGCTGTCCGCAGGTGTCCGACGCATGGGCCCGGTCCTCTCCAGGGGTACGGTCGGCGTCCGCGGCCCGGGGGCGGGGCACCCGTACCGGCCGGGGCACGGCGCGGACGCACGTGGGGCGCCTACCCTTGCTCCGGTACGGCACTCCAGGGCCGCCGAGGGGTTTCGGCCGGGCGGGCCGGGTACGCGCTCCCTATGACGCCACTGAAGCCGTCGACCCCGTCGACCACGGCCAAGGGACCGGCCATGGGACAGGCGCCGCCCGAACGCCTGGATCCCCCCGTTCCCGCCGAAGGCCCCCTGCCCAGGGACCACACCCAGGCGATCCTGGAGACCACCAAGCTGGTCGCAGCGCTCCTGAAGCGGTCCGGACCGCCGTTCGCCCTGGCCGGCAGCGTGGCCGCGTTCGCCCACGGACTGCCCGCCCGCTTCCAGCACGACACCGACTTCTGCGTCCGCCCCGAGGACGCGGACGCCGCCATCAAGGCCTTGGAGGACGGCGGGATCGAGATGCGCCGGGCCCCGGAGGACTGGCTCGTCAAGGGCCGGTCCGGCGGGGAGGAGATCGACCTGATCTTCGAGCTGGCGCGGCGGCCGGTGAGCACGGAACTCCTGGAGCGGGCCGACGTCAAGGCGGTGGACTCGGTGTGGATGCCCGTCCTCGCGCCGACGGACCTGATGGACAGCCGTCTCTCCGCGCTCTGCGAGCACTACTGCGACTTCGGCGACCTGCTGCCCATGGCGCGCATGCTGCGGGAGCGGATCGACTGGGACCGGCTGGACCGGGACCACCGGTCGGAGCCGCTGGCCGACGCGTTCCTCCACCTGCTGGAGCGGCTCCGCGTCATCGACGGCCGGACCGCCGCCGGCTCCGTACGGAAGGAGACGCCATGACGGCCCACGAGAGGGTGGAGTACCGCATCGAGCACCTGCGTGACCGGATGGCGCGCGAGGACCTCGCGGAACTGGGCGTGCGCGTGGAAGCCCGCGGGTCGGGCGCGGTGATCTCGGGCAGCGTCTCCAGCCCGGAGTGCCGGGCGGAGGTCCTGCGGCTCGCCGCCGAGGAACTCGCCGGACTGGAGTGGCGGGAGGACATCACGATCAGCCGCTCCGCACCGCCCGGCCGGGCCGAGGAGCTGTCGTGATCCGGGTCGCGGCCGTCGGGGACGTCCACCTCGGCCCCGGCAGCGCGGGATTCCTGCGGCCCGCCTTCGACACCCTGGGCGACTGCGCGGACCTGCTGCTCCTGGCCGGTGACCTGACGCGCCACGGCACCCGGGAGGAAGCGCGGGTCGTCGCGGGGGAGGTGGCCGGGCTCGCCGTCCCCGTGGTGGCCGTGCTCGGCAACCACGACTACCAGAGCGACCAGGAGGAGGCCGTGGCCGCGGAGCTGACGGCCGCGGGCGTCCACGTACTGGAGGGCACCTCAGTCGTGCTCGACATCGACGGCACGAGGGTCGGCGTGGCGGGGACCAAGGGCTTCTGCGGCGGCTTCGCCGGTCGCAGTGGCAGCGAGTTCGGCGAACCGGAGATGAAGGCGTTCATCCGGTACACCCGCACCTGCGCCGACGGACTCGCGCGGGCCCTGAGCGACCTCCGGGAGGACGGCAGCGAACTCCGCATCGCCCTCACCCACTTCGCTCCGGTTCCGGACACGCTCGCGGGGGAGCCGCTGGAGATCTACCCCTTCCTCGGCAGCTACCTCCTCGCGGAGGCGATGGACGAGGCGGGAGCGGACCTCGCCGTCCACGGACACGCCCACTCGGGCACCGAGCACGGCATGACGGCGGGAGGGGTGCGGGTCCGCAACGTGGCGATGCCCGTCATCGACCGCGCCTTCGCCGTCTACCACCTCCCGGGCCGTTCCGAGGCCGCCCACGTGTGAGACGGACCGCGCAGACCGAGGGGGCTCCTGGAATCCAGGAGCCCCCTCGGTCTGCGCGGTCCGTCGGCCTACGCCTCGTCTCCCGGCGGCTCCGCGGCCCCGCCCGGCTGCTCCGCCCGCTCCGCGTCGAGGACGGGGTCACCGGTCGGCTCTTCCCCGTCGTCGTCGGGCAGTGCGCGGAGGTGGCCGATCACCGTGTTGGCCACGGCCACCAGCGGGACGGCGACGACCGCTCCGCCGATCCCCGCGACCAGCCCGCCCGTGGCCACGGCCAGGATCACCGCGAGGGGGTGGACCCGGACGGCCCGCCCCAGGATGAACGGCTGCAGCACGTGGCCTTCGATCTGCTGCACGAGGAGCACCACCAGCAGGGCCAGGAACGCGGTGAACACGCCCTGGGTGACCAGCGCGACGATCACGGCGAGCGCGCCGGAGGCGACGGCGCCGACCAGCGGCACGAACGAGGCCAGGAAGATCACGACACCGATGGGGACGGCGAGGGGCACACCGAGGAGGTAGATGCCCACACCGATGAACAGGGCGTCGATCAGGGCGACGAGCATCGTCCCGCGTACGTACGCGGTGAGCGTCCGCCAGGCCGGCGGGCCCGCGCCGGCCACTCCGGGCCGGGCGGCGGCCGGGACCAGCTTGAGCGTCCACTCCCAGATCCGGCGGCCGTCGTAGAGCAGGAACAGCGTGCAGAACATCGCCAGGAGCATCCCGGTGATGACCTCCAGCAGGACCGTCACCCCTTGGAGCCCCGTCGAGGTGATCTCGCTGGTACTGGTGCCGATCGCCTCGCTGATCTTCTCGGCGATGTCGTTGATCTGCTGCTCGGTGACGTGGAACGGGCTGTCGAGGAGCCACCGTTTCAGCTCGTCGACGCCCTCCTGGAGGCGTCCGGACAAGGTGTCGAGATTGTCGAGAACCTGCCATACGACGAACCAGCCGACCAGGCCGAGCACGAGGAAGCCGCAGATCGCCGTCACCGCGGTGGACAGCCCCTGCGAGAGCCCCCGGCGGTGCAGACGGGCGACCGTCGGCTGGAGCAGGGCGGTGACCAGCAGTGCCACGACGAAGGCGAGGGCCACCAGCCGGACGGCCCCGATCACCCGCATCACGACCCAGAGGGCGCCGGCCAGGACCAGGAACCGCCAGGCCGTCTCGGCGGCCACCCGCACCCCCCAGGGCACCGCCTGGGCCGGGTCCGGGATGCGGGGGCGTGCCCTGCGGGCCCGTGCGGCCCGTTCCCGTTCGGCTTCCGCTTCCTCCTCGGCCTCGCGCCGTGCCTGGGCCTGCGCACGGCGTTCACCGAGCGCGGCCGCGCCGTCTCTCACGCGGTCGAGCCACGTGTGGATTCCGGGCATCCGGATCCCCCTTTCGCGTCGTTGCCCTTCTGCCCCCGTTTCGGGCGATCAGCCCAGTCGATCCGACGTCGCTGGCGCGCCGGCCGGGCCGCCCCCGAACGCCCCCGGCCGTCGTGGGATGCCGACGCGATGCGGGGTAGGCGCCGTACATGAACAGACACGCCCCCGACGCCTCGCCGCGGGCCCGGGAGACATCGGTCCTGGACGCCTTGTCGGCACGGTGGCTGCGGACCCTGGACCGCCTCGAACGGAACACCGCGGCGGACCCCGCGATCCGGGCCCTCCAGCGGCGGATCCGCTCGCTCCCGCTGGGCGACGTACGCGAACTGCTGCGCGGCCGGCCGCTGGGCCATCCCGTCCATCCCCTTCTGGTGCAGGTGCCGATCGGCTGCTGGCTGTCGGCCGGCGTACTGGACCTCGTACCCGGAGCACAGCGCGCGGCGACGACCCTGACGGCCGTCGGACTGGCCGGAGTGGCGCCGGCCGCCATCACGGGCTGGGCCGACTGGGCGGACCTGCCGCCCGAACAGGCCCGGGTCGGACTGGCCCACGCGGCCTCGAACGCCGTCGCGGTCGGCTGCTACGCGATGTCCCTTGCGGCCCGCCTGGGCGGCCGGCCGGTGCAGGGCAGGCTGTGGTCGACGGGCGGGCTGGCGGCGCTCGCGCTGACCGGCGCGCTCGGCGGGCACGTGGCGTACCGGCAGGCGGTCGGAGCCGACCCGGCACCGTGAGTCATGGGCTCAGATGCCGGGCTCAGGCGCGCTCAGGTGACGGACGCCCCGACGACCAGGTCGCACAGGGCGGGCATGCCCCCCTCGGCCAGGGCCCGGCGCTGCCGGTCGGCGGGCGTCCCCTCCTGGAGGAGCCGGTGGACCAGCGAGCCCACCTCGCGGTGGTCGCCGCTCTCCTCCAGCGCCGGAGCGATGTACCGCAGGAGCAGGGACAGCACGTCACCACTGCTGCGCAGCCGGCCCAGGGGATCGACCAGGGCGCCGCTCAGCCCGTGCCGGGCCGCGTGCCAGGTGGCGGCCTGCAAGAGTTCCGGCGCGCACGCGGCGGGCTCGGCTCCGGCCCGCTCGTCGGCGATGGCGACCGTGACCAGCGCGCGGACGATCCCGGCGAGCATGACCGCGTCGTCGGCCCTGAGCTGTACGTCGGCGCACCGGAACTCCACCGTGGGGTACCGGTCGGAGAGCCGGGCCATCCAGTAGATCTGCCCCCGGTCGGCGATCACCCCCGACGCGACCAGCGCGTCGAGCCGTCGCTCGTAGTCGGCGAAGCCCTCGAAGTACGGCGGCGGTCCGCTCACGGGCCACCGGCTGAACACGATGGTGCGCCAGCTGGCGAAGCCGGTGTCCCGTCCGTCCCACAGGGGCGAGTTCGCCGACATCGCCAGCAGCGTCGGAAGCCAGACGCGGATGCGGTTCAGCACCGCCACACCGGTCTCGGGGTCGGGCACGGCGACGTGCACGTGCATGCCGTTGATCAGCTGCTCGTCGACCAGTTGCCGGGCCGCCCCCTCCATGGCGCGGTACCGCGGCTTCTGCGTGACGGGGACCGGCGCCGCGTTCCTGAGCGGCGCGGCCGCCGTCGCCGCGAGCCGGCAGCCGTGCTCCTCGGCGGCGGACGCGAGCGCGTGGCGCAGCCGCAGCAGGTGGCCCCCGACCTCCTCCAGCTTGGAACAGATCGGCGTGGCGACCTCCACCTGCGCCTGGAGCAGCTCGTCCTGCACCTCGCCGTCCTCCGTGATGGACCCGAGACCGGCGGTCGCGCGCACCTCCTCGGCCCGGGACACGGGACGGAAGGTCGCGGGGTCCACCAGCAAGTACTCTTCCTCGACTCCGAGAGTGATCACACGGTGCGGCTACCCCGATTACGGCAGAACACTTACGCGCCCCTGGCCGGAGGTACAGAATTGGTGCCTTCCGGGGCGGGGGAGGACACGGATGGGCCGCAGGCTGATACGCATCGTGATACCGGGGGCGCTGCTGCTCTTCGCGCTGTGGTACGGCTCGTACTACACGACCATCCTGGTGTGGGAGCTGCGCAAGCTCTTCTCGTGGATCTGGCTGCCGGTGCTCCTCGGGCTCCCCTGGGTGATCCGTCCGCTCGTCCTGCGGGGGCGTGCCTCCGCCGGCGGCACGGCCGTGCACGTCCTCGGCGGGGTGAGCGTCGTCGCGGGCCTGGTCCTGGGAGTCTGCTGGCTGGTCTACGGCGCCTACCTCCAGGACCGCGCGTACATGGAACGCACGACGACGGTGACCGAGCCGGTGCCGGACCTGGCCGCCCGCTCGCCCTACGTCGTCGGCCGGGCGCAGGCCGCCCCCCACCTGGGCGACGTGACCGGTGAGATCGCGGACATCACCTACCTTCCGGACTCCGACCGGTTCGCCACCCTCGTCGAGCGGCGCGGCTGGCTCGCGGGGTACGAGGTCGGACTCGTGCAGGAGGTCCCGCTGGGCAGCGGCGGGCGTTCCCAGCAGCGCTGCGAGTTCGAGGTGGACACCGCCGACGCCCGGATCGGGGGCTGGTTCGGCCACAACCTCGGCCGGAAGATCTCCGACCGGCAGCGCGGGGTCCGCTTCGATGCCGACGACGTCTACGTGACCTGCCGGGCGGACGGCACGCCCGTTGTGGTGGTCCCCCTCAAGCGCCAGACCGGGATCCTCGTGGTCACCGAGCGGCCCGCGGGCACCGCCCTCTACGACGGCCGCACGGGCCGGCTCACGATCACCACCGACACGGCCGCCGTTCCGGGCGCGTCGTACCCGCTCAGCCTCGCGGCCCGCCAGCGCGAGGCCACGGCCGCCGTCGGCAGCTTCAGCGACTGGTGGTTCGAGCGCAGCGGCTGGGACGCCTCGGAGGACGGCGCCAACGAAGGGAACGAATCCGATTTCACCCTCCGTTACCGCGACGGCACCGGCAGCGCCTACGTCACCCCCCTCACGCCGCAGGGCGAGGCCAGCTCGGTCGTAGCCGTCTCCACGGTCCCCACCCGCCACCAGGGGAGTTCGCTGGCCCCCCTGACCGTCCACCGCCTCGACCCGACCTGGGCGTCCCCGAAGGCGATCGTCGCCCTGATCAAGGCCGAGTACCGGGACGTCTGCTGCTACAACGACGACAGGGTGTTCGAGGTCGCCCCGACCGGCGGCAGCAGCTGGACGGCCACCATCGGCAGCGAACAGAACATCCGCTACCGGGTGGAGGGCCGGGGCCAGATCGGGGGCCGGGAGGTGACCTGCCTGAAGGCGGCCGACGGCGCACTCATCCGGTGCGCCTACGCGGCGCCCGGTTCACCCGAGGAACAGGAACTCAAACGCCGCGAGGAGGACAAACGCAAGACGGAGACACCGGCCGCTCCTCCGGGTACCGGCGACCTCTCCGCCTACACCCCCGAACAGCTCGCGGAACTCAACCGCCGCCTCAGCGAGGAGATCAACCGGCGCCTGAAGAAGACGTGAACCGGATCTGAGCCGGACGTGAGCTAGTGGACCTGGATGCCCGCGCCGTACGGTTTGCCGCCGCTGTGGCAGATGGCCGTGCTCGTGGTTCCCACGCGCCGCCACGTCGGGTCGTACACCGTGTAGTCCCGTGCGAGGGGCCGGTCGCAGCGGGTGTAGACGCGGAACTCGCCGGTTCCGTTGGTGCAGGTCCCCGCGGCGGTGGTGCTGGACTGGTACCAGGTCCGGCAGTCGTACGGATCGGCGGCCGCCGGGGTGGCGCCCGCGACCGCCAGACCGAGGCCCAGGGCCGTGCAACTGACCAGTGACAGAAGGCGTTTCATCGCTGTTCGTCCCTCCCCGATGACGGTGGCTCCCAGAGCCCTGTCCGCTCTCCACTATCGGGGCGCGTGCGGCGGCCCTCAACCCCGGCGGGGGAGTTCACCCGTACGGGGGCGGGGACCGCAACGGCCTCCCGTTTGGCCCCGGGTGGCCGGGGCAGACGGTCGGCATGTCCGAGGCCACAGAGTCGTTGAACACGGGAACCGGCACCGTCACCACCAAGGTGCCCGCACGGCTGGACAGGCTGCCGTGGTCACGGTGGCACTGGATGATCGTGATCGGGCTGGGCACCGTATGGATCCTGGACGGCCTGGAAGTCACCGTCGTCGGAAGCATCGCCAGCCGCCTCTCCGAGGACGACAGCGGCCTGTCGGTCACCGACGCGCAGGTCACGGGCCTCGCCGCCGCCCTTTACGTGGCGGGCGCGTGCGCCGGCGCGCTGTTCTTCGGGCGCCTCACCGACCTCTTCGGGCGCAAGAAGCTCTTCCTGATCACGCTCGCCGTCTACCTCGGCGCGACCGCCCTGACCGCGCTGTCCTTCTCCTCCTGGTGGTTCTTCCTCTTCCGCTTCCTGACCGGCTTCGGCATCGGCGGTGAGTACGCGGCCATCAACTCCGCGATCGACGAGCTGATCCCCAGCAAGTACCGCGGCCGCGTCGACCTGATCATCAACGGCAGCTTCTGGCTCGGCGCGGTCGCCGGAGCCCTGCTGTCGGTCGTCGCCCTGAACACCGACATCTTCGCGCCGTCGGTGGGCTGGCGGCTCACGTTCGCCCTCGGCGTCGTCCTCGGCCTGGTCATCCTGCTCGTACGGCGCCACGTGCCCGAGAGCCCGCGCTGGATGTTCATGCACGGCCGGGCGGAGGAGGCCGAGGAACTCGTCGCGGACGTCGAACGGCAGGTGGAGGCGCAGACGGGGAAGAAGCTGCCCGAGCCGGGCCGGTCCATCACCGTCACCGTGCGCCGCAGCATCGGCTTCGGCGAGATCGCGAGGACCGTGTTCCGCACCTACCCCCGCCGGGCCGTGCTCGGTCTGTCCCTCTTCGTCGGACAGGCGTTCCTCTACAACGCGATCACCTTCGGCTTCGGGTCGATCCTGGTCACGTTCTTCGACGTCTCCAGCGCGGTCACCGGCTACTACTTCGCCGTGATCGCCTTCGGGAACCTCCTCGGCCCGCTGCTGCTGGGCCGCCTGTTCGACACCCTCGGCCGACGGCCGATGATCTCCGGCACCTACATCCTGTCCGGTCTCCTGCTGTTCGCGACGGCCTGGCTCTTCGGCGCCGGGCGGCTCACCGCCGTGACCATGACGGCCTGCTGGTGCGTGGTCCTCTTCTTCGCTTCCGCCGGGGCGAGTTCGGCGTACCTGACCGTCAGCGAGATCTTCCCGATGGAGACGCGCGCGATGTCGATCGCCTTCTTCTACGCCGTCGGCACGGCGGCCGGCGGCATCTCCGGCCCGCTGATCTTCGCCGGCCTCACCTCCAGCGGCGTGGTCTCCGACGCGGTCCTCGCCTTCTCCATCGGTGCCGGGCTCATGGTCGCGGCCGGGGTGGTAGCCGTGTTCTACGCGGTCGCGGCCGAGGGCCGCTCCCTGGAGGACATCGCCACGCCCCTGTCCGCCACGACCGGGACCGGCCGCGCGTGACGCCCAGGGCGTGACCCACACGGACCGCGCAACGGATCAGGCCAGGGTGCTGTCCCCCCGAACCAGTTCGGGGGGACAACACCCTGGCCCGGAGTGCCGTGCCCTCACGCCGGTCTGCCCCGCAGGTGCCGGCGCGCCGTTGTGGGGGCGGCCGCGCGGGGCCCGGCCGGCGCGAACCGGCTGTCCGCGGCGGCCGTGCGCATGCTCTGCAACGTGCCGGCCTGCCGCTCGGCCCGTTCCAGCAGCCGGTCGACGCAGGCGCGGTCGACGCGTGCGTCGGAGGTGGCGACCCCCTGGAGGGAGCGCCAGCAGTCGGCCTTCCCCTCCACTCCCATCCGCATCGCCTCCAGCTCGATGACGTCGCTGAGCGGCGAGCGCTTGACGACGGTCCCGTTGAACTTGAGCCGGCCCGCCTTCTCCGCCGCCCAGCCGAGGGCCGCCCGGCCGTACATGAGGGGGACGTCGAGCGCCGTCATGATCTCGCGCAGGCTCTCGCGGTCCTCCGCGATCTCGCGGGCGAGCCGCTCCAGTTCCGGCGAGACGCGCGTGCCGCGGTGCTGCCGGGCGATCCGCCGGATCAGCTCGACCCCGGCGTTGGAGCCCGTGAGGTGGTCGTTGAGGTAGATGGCGAGCAGCCGCTCCGGGGTGGGGTCGGCACGTTCCTTGCTTCCGGGCATGACGGGTCTCCTTTCCCGGTGTGGTGGGGTGGCTCAGCCGTCGCCGCTCTCCCGTGACGCGCCCGTGCCGCGCCCCTGGTGCGGCCGGGTCTGCTCCTCGCGTCCGGTACCGGTCCGCTGCCGCTTCGCGGCATGACCGCCCGCGTCCTCGGTGTCCCCGGCGTCGGAGCGGCGTACGACGGCCTCCTCCGCCTCCTGGCGCGCTTCCCGGTCACCGCTCTCGCCGACGGCCTCCGACGGAGTGGTCCGGGGGTGCCCGTGCTTGTGCTCGCGTTCCGTCATCGTTCCTCCTGGCGTGGGACGTACGTATCGGGTACGCCCGGCGCCTACCCGGCGGGGAACGCCCCACTCGCCGTACGCCAGGAACCGCCCCTCACCGCACCGGCACGATGTCGGGGGCGCCGAGCCGTACCGCGTCGGCGGTCCGGTCGTCCGGCTGTCTCTGGGCCTCGCGCTCGGCGGCCACCCGTTTCACGTAGTGGTCGATCTCGCGGTCCCGGTGCGCCCGGTCCCACCCGAGGTGCGGTGCCACGAGTTCCGCCACGGTCCGCGCCGCGTCCACGCCGCGGTCCCAGGACTCGATGGAGATCCGGGTGCGCCGCGCGAGGACGTCCTCCAGGTGGCGGGCCCCCTCGTGGGTCACCGCGTACACGGCTTCGACGCGGAGGTAGTCGTCCGAGCTCGGCAGCGGTGCGCCGAGCGAGGGGTCGGCCACCACCATGTCGAGCAGTTCCGGGACCAGGGAGCCGTAGCGGTTCAGCAGGTGTTCGATGCGGGCGACGTGCAGCCCGGAGCGCCCGGCGAGGGTGTGCCGGGAGTTCCACAGGGCCGGATAGCCGTCCGCGCCGAGCAGCGGAACGCGCCGCGTGGCGCATCCGGGTACCTTCCCGTCGAGGCCGCGGGCCGCCTCGTCGACGGCGTCCTCGGCCATCACGCGGTACGTCGTGTACTTGCCGCCCGCCACGACGACGAGCCCGGGTACGGGGTGGGCGACCAGGTGCTCCCGGGAGAGTTTGCTGGTGTCCGCGGCCTCGCCAGACAGCAGGGGGCGCAGCCCGGCGTACACGCCCTCGACGTCCTCGGGCACCAGGGGCGTGGCCAGGACGCTGTTGACGTGCTCCAGCAGGTACGTGACGTCCTTGGAGCTGAGGGCCGGATGCGCCTTGTCGAGGGTCCAGTCCGTGTCGGTGGTCCCGATGATCCAGTGCCGTCCCCACGGGATGACGAACAGCACGCTCTTCTCGGTGCGCAGGATGAGCCCGGTGCGCGAGTTGATCCGGTCGCGCGGCACCAGCAGGTGCACGCCCTTGGAGGCGCGGACGTGGAACTGGCCGCGGGTGCCCGCCATGGCCTGCGTGTCGTCGGTCCACACCCCGGTGGCGTTGATGACCTGTCGGGCCCGTACCGAGGTCTCCTCTCCGGTCTCCAGGTCCGTCACGACGGCCCCCACCACGCGCTCGCCCTGCCGCAGGAAGCGGTCGACGCGGGTGCGGTTGGCGACGGTGGCCCCGTAGGCGGCGGCCGTGCGCACGAGGAACAGGGTGTGCCGGGCGTCGTCGACCTGCGCGTCCCAGTACTGGACGGCGCCGACCAGGGCGTCGGAGCGCAGTGCGGGCGCCTCGCGCAGGGCCCGGCGCTGTGACAGGTGGCGGTGGTGGGGCAGGCCCCCGGTGCCGGAGGCCGCGGCCATCGCGTCGTAGAGCAGCACGCCGGCGCCCACGTACGGGCGTTCCCAGATCCGGTGCCGCAGCGGGTAGAGGAACGGCACGGGACGCACCAGGTGCGGGGCCAGGTACCGGAGCATGAGCCCGCGTTCCCCGAGGGCTTCGGCGACGAGCCGGAAGTCCAGCATCTCCAGGTAGCGGAGCCCGCCGTGGATGAGCTTGCTGGAACGGCTGGACGTGCCCGAGGCCCAGTCGCGGGCCTCGACGAGGCCGACGCTCAGCCCCCGGGTCGCGGCGTCCAGGGCCGCCCCGGCGCCGACGACCCCGCCGCCGACGACGAGGACGTCGAGCTCGTCCTCGCCGAGGCGGACGAGGGCCTCCGCGCGCGCTCCGGGCGACAGGGCCACCGGGTTCACCATGGTCTCCTCCTCACGGTGAGGGGTGAGGGATGAGGGCGGGACGACGGGCGCTATTCGACCGTGGCCCAGTCGAGGGTGCGCTCCACCGCCTTCTTCCAGCCGGCGTACCCCTCGGCGCGCTGTTCCTCGGACCACTGGGGCTCCCAGCGCTTGGACTCCTGCCAGTGGGTGCGCAGTTCGTCGGTGTCCCGCCAGAATCCGGTGGCCAGACCGGCGGCGTACGCCGCGCCGAGCGCGGTCGTCTCCGCCACGACCGGCCGGCTGACCGGTACGCCGAGGACGTCGGCCTGGATCTGCATGCACAGGTCGTTGGCCGTCACGCCGCCGTCGACCTTCAGCACGTCGAGGTGCACGCCGGAGTCCTGTTCCATGGCTTCGACCACGTCGCGGCTCTGGTAGCAGATGGCTTCCAGCGCGGCCCGCGCCAGGTGGCCGTTGTCGTTGTACCGGGCGAGGCCGACGATCGCGCCGCGGGCGTCGGAGCGCCAGTACGGGGCGAAGAGGCCGGAGAAGGCGGGGACGAAGTAGATGCCGCCGCTGTCCTCGACGGTACGGGCGAGGCGCTCGCTCTCCGCGGCGTCGCCGATGATCTTCAGCTGGTCGCGCAGCCACTGGATGGCGGAGCCGGTGACGGCGATGGATCCCTCCAGCGCGTAGATGGCCGGGCTGTCGCCGAACTGGTAGGCCACCGTGGTCAGCAGGCCGTGCCGGGAGCGGACCAGCTCGGTGCCGGTGTTGAGCACCAGGAAGTTGCCGGTGCCGTAGGTGTTCTTGGCCTCGCCCGGCGCGTAGCAGACCTGTCCGACGGTGGCGGCCTGCTGGTCGCCGAGCACGCCGGTGATGGGGACGGCCTCGCGCAGTGGCCGTGAGGTGCGGGTCCGCCCGTAGGCCTCCGCGTGGGAGGACGGGTTGATGGTGGGCAGCATCGACCGGGGAACGCCGAAGAAGCCCAGCAGCTCGTCGTCCCAGTCGAGGGTCTCCAGGTCCATCAGCATCGTGCGGCTGGCGTTGGTCACGTCGGTGGCGTGGATGCCGCCGTCGGGACCGCCGGTCAGGTTCCACAGCACCCAGCAGTCGGTGTTGCCGAAGAGGGCGTGGCCCTGCTCGGCGGCCTCCCGGACGCCGTCGACGTTCTCCAGGATCCATTGGATCTTGCCGCCGGAGAAGTAGGTGGCGGGCGGCAGCCCGGCCTTCCGGCGGATGACGTCGCCCTGGCCCGAACGCTCCAGGGCCGCGGCGATGGAGTCGGTACGGGTGTCCTGCCAGACGATGGCGTTGTAGTAGGGGCGGCCGGTGCGGGGGTCCCACACGACGGTCGTCTCCCGTTGGTTGGTGATGCCGATGGCCGCCAGGTCGGAGGCCGAAAGGTTGCCGTGCCGGAGGGCGTTCTGCATCACCGAGTTGGTGCGTTCCCAGATCTCGACGGGGTCGTGTTCCACCCATCCCGATTTAGGGAGGATCTGTGAGTGCTCCAGCTGGTGCTTCGCCACCTCGTTGCCCGCGTGATCGAAGATCATGAACCGGGTGCTGGTGGTTCCCTGGTCCACTGCGCCGACGAAGTCAGCCATGGGGTGCCGCCTTTCCTGGGGCCGCTCCGGGGAGCCGGCCGTTTCGGGCCCGCTCCCCGGAACCGGTCAGCTCTCGTCCGGTGCCGGCACCCGCCCGGGGGGCTCGGGCTCGGCGGTCGGCAGGAACCGGCCGATGAAGAACTTGTACAGACCCGCTCCCAGCAGACCGCCGATGAACGGGCCGATGATCGGCACCCAGAAGTAGAACTGCCCGTACTGGTCGCGCCATGCTCCGCCGTACCCGGTGAGGAAGCTGGCCAGCCGGGGACCGAAGTCGCGTGCCGGGTTGATCGCGTAACCCGCGTTGGTGCCCCACGCCATGCCGATCGCGACGACGATCAGGCCGACGATGAACGGGGCGAGGTTGGCTCCGGGCGGCGTGCCCAGCAGGTCCGTGACCGCCAGGATCAGCAGGAGCAGGATCGCGGTGCCGATGATCTGGTCGCGCAGCGCGCCCCACTCGGTGACCGGCAGGTTCGTGTTGCCGTTGGCCGGCAGGGTGGAGAAGACGCCCTGCGTCTTGATGGTGTGCCCGGGGTCGGCCTTCGCCAGTGCCTCCGTGTAGTTCCAGCGGACGATCATGGCCGCCACGAAGGCGCCGGCCGTCTGGGCGAGCGCGTAGGGGGCCACCTTGCTCCACGGGAAGCCCTTGAACGCCGCCAGCGCCACGGTCACCGCGGGATTGAGGTGAGCACCGCTCAGCCTCGCCGCGACGTAGACGCCCAGGGTGACGCCGAGGCCCCAGGCCCAGGCGATGCTGTCGTGGTTTCCGAGGCCGCCCGCCGGGTCCGTCAGGGCCCCGCCGGCGACGACCTGGGCGACCACGCCACACCCGAAGAGGATGAGGATCATGGTGCCGGCGAATTCGGCCGAGAGTTCGCCGACCAGCCCCGATCTTTTGAGACGCTCAGTCATTGGTTGCCCGCTTCCCGCCGGCCAGGGGGACCGGCCGTCAACTACGTCGGGTGCTCCGCCAAGCAGTTCAAACGGGGCATACCCGGAGAATGCAGCCATATGCCTACGGTGAAATCCTGTCACGGTTGCTCGCCTCCCGCGCCCCCGTGGCACCCGCCCGCGGCTGCGCGGCACACTGTACGTAACGCCCAGCACACGTCGGCGGGACCGCTCCGCTCGGGAGGTATCCGATGAACATGCTGATCAACAGTGCCGAGACCGTGGTCGCCGACGCCCTGCGGGGCATGGCCGCCGCGCACCCGGACCTCGACGTGGACGTGGAGCGGCGGGTCGTCGTACGCCGGGACGCCCGGGAGGGCGGCAGGGTCGGCCTGGTCTCCGGCGGTGGCTCCGGGCACGAACCGCTGCACGCCGGGTTCGTGGGGTACGGGATGCTCTCCGCGGCCTGTCCCGGGGAGGTGTTCACCTCGCCGGTGCCCGACCAGATGGTCCGGGCGGCCAAGGCGGTGGACTCCGGTGAGGGAGTGCTCTTCGTCGTCAAGAACTACACCGGGGACGTGCTGAACTTCGACATGGCGGCCGAGCTCGCCGACGAGGACGGCATCCGCGTCGAGCGGGTGCTCGTCAACGACGACGTCGCCGTGACCGACAGCCTGTACACGGCCGGACGGCGGGGCACCGGTGCCACGCTCTTCGTGGAGAAGATCGCGGGCGCCGCCGCCGAGGCGGGCGCGCCCCTGGACCGGGTCGCGGAGCTCGCGCGGCGCGTCAACGGGGCCTCGCGCAGCTTCGGCGTGGCACTGAGCGCCTGCGCGACCCCCGCGAAGGGCAGCCCGACCTTCGACCTGCCGGACGGCGAACTGGAACTCGGAGTCGGGATCCACGGCGAGCCGGGCCGCGAGCGCCGCGCGATGATGCCGGCCCGGGAGATCGCGGACTTCGCCGTGGGCGCCGTACTGGAGGACCTGGCGCAGGTGGCTCCGGCCGACGGGCCGGTCCTGGCCCTGGTCAACGGGATGGGCGCGACGCCGCTGCTGGAGCTGTACGGGTTCCACGCCGAGGTGGCGCGGATCCTGGCGGCCCGGGGCGTGCCGGTGGCCCGGACCCTCGTCGGGAACTACGTCACGTCGCTGGACATGGCCGGCTGCTCCGTGACGCTGTGCCGGGCCGACGACGAACTGCTGCGCCTGTGGGACGCCCCGGTGCAGACCGCCGCGCTGCGCTGGGGCCGCTGACCACCGTCACGCCGGCGGTCCGGACGGGACCGGCGGCTCCGGTCTCCGAGGGGCGGCCTCGTCAGCCACCCGCGCCTCGGAGGCGGTCCGCACCCGACCCGTCCCGGCCGCCCCTCGTCAGTGCGTGCGCCAGTGGAACTTTCCGCCGCCGACCCACCGGACCTCGCCGGGATCGTCCAGGTCGTGGATCGTGATGCCGACGGCCGCGGCGGTCAGGAGGACGTCCGTCATCGACCTCGCGGTACTGACGAACTCGCCGTCGACCTCCACGATGCGGAACGGCGGATCCCCGGGCTGGACGCCGAGTACGGTGATCCGCGCCGAGGAGATGTAGGGACTCGAACTTTCGGTCATGCCGAGATCGCTTCCACGTTCCGGCCGGCCGTAATCGAAGTCGGCCGCCGTCCACCTCGCCCGCCCGGCCCCTTCCCCCGGCCTGCGGGTCCTGCCGGGGGAGGGGCCGGGCGGCGGGGGTCACTCCGTACGGTCGGGCCCGCTCGGTCCCCCGGGCCGGGGCGCCGGCATCAGCAGCAGCCACAGCGGGATCGCGGCCAGGGCCATGACCCCGAGCCAGAACATGACGGACGCGAATCCGTGTGCCAGGCCCGCGGCCGTGGCCCGGTGGAACGCCTCGCGCACCGCCGCCCCGCCCGCCCGCTCGGCGGGGAGCACCGCGCCCGACAGCAGCCGGTCCGAGACCGTCGTGCCCGGCCCCGCCACGTCCGCCTCCGCCAGTACCTCGACCAGCCGGGCGGCGCCCCGCGCGAGGAAGACGAGCGTGCCCGCGGAGACGACCAGGGCGGCCGTCACGTACCGGACGACGTTGATGATGCCCGAGGCTTCCCCGGAACGGGCGCCGTCCAGCGCCCGGAGCCCCGCCGCGGACGGCGCCGACAGGGTGATCCCCACCCCGGCGCCCAGCACCAGCGAACCCGGCAGCACCGCACCGTAGCCGCTGTCCGCACCCACCCCCGCCAGCCACAGTGCGCCCGCACCGCACAGGGCCGTCCCCGCCGCCACGGGCCACCGGTAGCCGACGCGGTCGCACAGCGGGCCGACACCCATCGACACCGCGAACACGCACGCCCCGTACGGCAGCAGGGCCAGGCTCGCCGTCACCGCCGAGTAGCCCAGGGTGTCGGGGGACAGGGCGTACAGGTTGAAGAAGTACAGGAAACCGATCAGGAACAGGGTGTTCACGGCCGTCCCGATGCAGGCGGCCACCAGCGGCGGCTTCCGCAGCAGGTCCAGGTGCAGCAAGGGCGCGGCCCGCCGGGCCTCGACCCGTACGAGCGCCACCAGCGCGACCGCCGCCACCACGAAGCAGACCACCGTGGCGGGCGACCCCGCACCCCACGACGGGATCTGCTGCAACGCCACGAGCAGCGAGGTCAGCCCCACCGACAGCAGCAGCACCCCGGTCACGTCCACACCGCGTTCGCCGGAACCGTGCGGCAGCGACCGCAACGCGAACACGGCCACGAGGGCCACCAGCAGCGCCCAGCCCGCGCTGGTCCACCACAGCCACCGCCACGACGGACCGTCGGTGAACGCGCCGCCGATGAGCGGACCGACCGCGAAGGCCAGCCCGGCGACCGCACCCCACAGCCCCAACGCCACGCCCTGCCGCTCCCGGGGCCAGCTCAGGCGCAGCACCGCCATCGTCGACGGCATCAGCGCGGCCGCACCGACGCCCTGGACGACCCGGCCGGCGATCAGCACCGCCTCGGTGCCGCTCGCGGCGACGACAGCGGCCCCGGCGGCGAAGACCAGACAGCCCGCCACGACGGTGACCCGCTGGCCCAGCACGTCACCGAGCCGCCCGCCCGGAACGACCACGGCGGCGACGGCCAGCATGTAGGCACCGACGGCCCAACTGAGGGCCGTGGTACCCACGCCGAGGTCGGCGGCGATGGCACGCAGCGCCGTGTTGATGCCGGTGGTGTTCACGCCGAGCAGGAACAGGGCCGCACCCGAAACCGCGGTCACCGCGCCGAGGTGCCCGCCCGGTGACGCGCCGCCGTCCGCCCCGGCTCCCCGTTCCGGCGCCGGATGCGGTACGTGGAACAGGGCGCCGCCCAGGACCCGCCTGATCGTGCTCACCCCGGGGACCGTACGCCACCGCCCCCGCCCGGAACCGCAGCCGGCGGCGCGGCCCCCGCCGCACCACCCGTCCGGCACGCCACCTGGCCGTGTCAGGTGCGGACGATGCGGGCGAGCCAGGGGGTGAGGCCGATGCCCGCCGGTTCCCGGTACGTCTCGTCGCCGGGCAGCGGGACGACGAGCCACTGGCCCGGAGGGAAGAACCGGCCCTTCACCCACGCCAGCCCGCCGTACACCGAGCGCAGGAACGCCGGGACGGAGTCGCGGGGCACGTCGAGGAACTCGATGCCGTCGACGGTGATGTGCGCGTCGTCCTCGGGGAAGAACCGGATGCTCACCGACGGGACGCCGGCCAGCTCCACGTACGCCTCGTGCGGCAACGAGCCGTCGGGGTCGGCCACCGTGAACAGACCGGCCGACGAACGGCGCGACGTCAGGTCCGCGCCGATGTCCTCGGTGACCGTCATCGCCAGACCGTACTCGGCCGCGATCTCGCGGACGGCGGTGACGGCGGCCTCGGTGGTGGGGAGGGAGGGGTGGCTCATGGTTCCTTGCCTGCGGGAGACGCTACTGCGGCCAGTCTGGCACACCGGTACCGGGCAACTCGGCGTCGCCGGGGGCCCGTCGGCAGGCTCACGGACCCCCGCGGGCCGTCACGCGGGCAGGGCGGCCAGCCAGTCGGTGAGCAGCCGGTTGACCTCCGCCGGACGTTCCTGCTGGACCCAGTGGCCACAGCCGTCGAGGACGTGGGAGGAGCTCAGGCCCGGCAGGGTCGCGGGGTGGGCGTCGATCGCGGCGGCCAGCCAGCCCGTCGAGGCGTCTAGGGCGCCGCCGATGAACAAGGACGGCTGGGTGATCGGGGAGCCGTCGAAGCCGGCCAGGTCCTCCCAGTCGCGGTCCATGTTCCGGTACCGGTTGAGGGCTCCGCTCATGCCGGTCCGCTCGAACTCCCCGGCGTAGAAGTCGAGATCGTCCTCGCCGAGCCAGGCGGGCCTGCGGCCGTCCGCCGGGAACCGGTCGCGCAGCGTGCCGTTCCGGCCGACGAAGTGGGGGAGGGGCGCCCCCGGGGCCGGCATGGTGTCGGCGGACAGGGCCGCGTAGAAACCCGCGAGCCAGCCGCGCACGTCGGGCTCGATCTCGGCCTCGGCGCGCCCGGGTTCCTGGAAGTACGAGACGTAGAACTCCTCCTCCCCGCCGCTCATCCCCGCGAAGACCTCGCTGGGCCGGGGGCCGCCGCGCGGGACGTAGGGAAGGCCGAGCAGCCCCGCCGCGCGGAAGACGTCCGGCCTGACCAGGGCGGAGTTGGCGGCGATGGCCGCCCCCCAGTCGTGGCCGACGACCACCGCGGACTCCTCGCCCAGGGCGTGCACGACGGCGGCGTTGTCCTCCACCAGCGCGAGCATCCGGTACGCGTCCGCGCGGTCCGGCGCGGAGGAGCGGCCGTAGCCGCGGACGTCCACGGCCACCGCGCGGTACCCGGCCGCGGCCAGTGCCGGGAGCTGGTGACGCCAGGAGTACCAGGACTCGGGGAACCCGTGCACGAGCAACACCAGCGGCCCGGAACCCTGTTCCACGAGGTGGATCCGGCCCGCGGGCGACGGGACGAGCCGGTGGGTGACGTCCGGGGCCTGCTGTGACATGAGGATCCTCCACGGTTCTCGCCCCCGCCGTGCGACGGGCGCGTGACCCGATCGTGCGCGGCACGGCACGCCCCGCGCGAGTCGTGTTGCCGTTCCGGCAACGCAGGCCTCAGGGCGCGCTCCAACCGTCCGGCCGCGTACCGTCGATGTCGGTGAAGCCGTACTCCCTCGCGAGTTCCGCGGAGGTGACCGACCGCTGGTTCCACCGCGCGCGGTCCGGGTCCGCGGCCAGGGCCGCGACGGCCCGGCCCACGTACCGGGGGGACTCGGACCGCGCGAAGCCCTCCGGCGCGGTGGGGCGGCCGTCGCTCCGGTCAGCGGCCAGGGCGTCGCGCCAGTTGTCCTCCGTGACACCGAAGTTGTCGAGCATCATCTCCGAGCGGAGCCACCCCGGGGTGATGGCGACCGCGGTGGCACCGTACGGCCGCAGTTCGTGTCCCTGCGAGAACGCCAGCCGGTTCACGGCGGCCTTGGCGAGGTCGTAGAACACCGAGATCCGGTACCAGGCCGCGTTGGTCTCGGCGGTCCCGTCCGTCACCTCGACCAGCAGTCCTCCGGGTTCCCCGATGAGCAGGGGCAGGAGGTGGTGGGAGGTGATCAGGTGCGTGTCGACGGCGAGCCGCAGGATCCGCAGCCCGTCGTCGAGGTCGTGCTCCCACACCGGGGTGTTCCACTGCGCGGGGCCCCCTTTGAGGAGCTCGCCTCCCCAGATGTCGTTGACCAGCACGTCGATCCGGCCGTGTTCGGCCCGTACGCGTTCGGCCAGACGGCGGACCTGAGCGGAATCGAGGTGGTCGACCTGAACGGCGATGCCCGTTCCGCCCAGCCGCGTGACGAGGTCCGCCGTCTCCTCGACCGTCTCCGGCCGGTCGTAGTCGGATGCCTCTCGTCCGCTCACGCTGCTGCGGCCCGTGCAGATCACCGTCGCACCCGCCTCGCCCAGCGCGGCCGCGAAACCGCGCCCCGCGCCCCGCGTCGCTCCCGCCACGACGGCGACGCGCCCGCGCAACGCCTCGGGATCCGGCGACCACACCGTGCGCGCCGACGAGGACGTCAGCAGGGACGGACCGGCTGGAGGTTGTGGACGTAGCGGGCCGAGACCCAGCCCTTGGACCCGTGCAGCCGGTACCACACCGGGTTGCCGTCGACCCAGCCCCCGCGCTTCTGGCAGGAGAGGGCCACCCGCTGGTTCGGGCGCAGCTTCTTCACCACCTTGGAGTACACCGTCGGCTTCTCGCGGACGTTCAGCGCCGCACGGGAGTCCACCACACCCACCGGGTGGGCCGCGGCCTGCGCGCGTCCCCCGGCCGCGAGGCCGTCGGCGGCCCATCCGGCCGTGCCCAGCGGACCGATGAGCACACCGGCCGCCAGCGCGTACGTCAGCAACGCCTTCTTCACCATGGAACCCACACTCCTCGTATCGCTCGGCCCTGACCGGCGGGCAGCCGAGCCGTCGGCCACCGGACGACTATCCACCGTCCGGGCGGCGGACCCGGGAGAACACGCCCCCGGTTACTCCGGACGGCCCTGGGGCGGGGGCGCCGCAACCCCGCGGCGGCAGCGCGACGGACCGTGATCATGACGGCGTGAACGGCGAACCGAGACGGACGACGGTGGCGCCCGCCGTGCCGGGCGCACCGGACACGGGACCGCGCGAGCTCCTCGACCCCGGCCGTCCCCGGGTGGCGCCTCGCGACGGCCGCGCGCCGACCGGTCCCGGCCTTCTTCGCGGGGGCGCAGGTCTCACCCGGCAACGCCCGCGGCATGCGGACCTTCCAGGCCGCGGGTTTCCGGCCGGTGGGTGCGGAGGCCCTGTTCTCCGCCACCTGGAACCCGCCCACGACGTCACGCGTCACCGGCGCGGCGTACGGGTGGCGTGAGCGCACGTACACTCGGCCCATGAACCGCACGCGAATCACGGGGGAGCGCCTGCCGCAGGCCGCCCCTGCCGCGCCTGCGGTCCCCGCGGCCCGGAGCGGCGTCAGCCCCCGGACCGCCGCCGACGGCCAGGCCCCCACGGTCGGCCGCGGCGCCCCGCACGGTCACGGCTAGCGCTTCCCGCCGCGCCCGGGCCCGGCCCCTCCCGCACCACGTTCCGCGACGGGCCCCGCCCGCCGGCCCGGCCGGACCACCGCGCCCGGGCCGGGTCCGGCCCCGGCCCCGTCGCCCCGGGGGCGCACCGCCCCCCACACCACCACCAGCAGTCCCGACCTCCGTCGGCGCTGCCGCCAGGCGAGGGCCGCACGCCGGGCCGTAGCCGCCTCCGAAGGGACCACCGTGAAGTTGAGCGGGTTGCTGACCGGCCACGAGCACCACGTCATCCAGGGCGACACCGAATCGACGCGGATCACCGCGGGCACCACCTTCGACGTCGACCGGGTGGTGCCGGGCTCGCTCTTCATCGCCGTACCCGGACACCACGGGGGCGGCCCCGCCGCCATCGGCGCGGCGCTCGCGCGCGGGGCGGTGGCGGTGCTCGTCGACGCGGCCGGAGCCGCCGCGGCGCCACCCGGCCGGGAACTGCTGCCCGAGGTGTGCCTCGTACGGGTGTCCGACACCCGGAAGGCGGCCGCGGTCGCCTCCTCCCGCTACTTCGGCGAGCCGGGCCGGCAGATGGACGTGGTGGCGGTCACCGGCACCAACGGGAAGACCTCGATCTCCTACATGGTCGAGTCGCTGCTCAGGATCTCCGAGGGCGCCTCGGTCGGAGTCATCGGCACGGCCGGCAGCCGGATCGGCGACGAGATGATCCCGATGCCGCCCTCGGTACTGACCACCCCGGAGTCGCCCGACCTGCAGTACCTCCTGGGCCGCATGCGGGACCGGGGCACCGGCAGCGTGGTGCTGGAGGCGACCTCGATGGCCCTGCAGACGTACCGCGTCGACCGGACGTTCGTCGACGTCGGCGTCTTCACCAACCTGACCCAGGACCACCTGGACGACCACGGCACCATGGCCCGCTACACCGACGCCAAACTGCGCCTCTTCCAGGGCCTGTGCCGGCACGCGGTGGTCAACGTGGACGACGCCGTCGGAGCCGGGATCCGGGCGATGATGCCGGGCGCCGTGACCACGTACGGCCTCGACGCGGAAGCCGACTTCCGGGCCACCGGCCTCATCGCGGACGCCTCGGGCACGCGGTTCACGCTGCACCACGAGGGCCGTACGTACGAGGCGGCCATTCCGGTTCCGGGCCGCTTCTCCGTGTCCAACGCGCTGGCGGCCGTGGCGGCCTGCCGGGTCCTGGGGCACGACCTGGACGGACTGGTCGCCGCGCTCGCGCAGATGCCGCCGGTACCGGGCCGGTTCGAGCGCTTCGTGACCCCCGGCGGCACCTCCGTGATCGTGGACTACGCCCACTCGCCCGACTCCCTGGACAAGGTCCTCACGGCCATCCGCGGCTTCGCCCGCGGCCGGGTCATCACCGTCTTCGGCTGCGGCGGGGACCGGGACACCACCAAGCGGGCCGAAATGGGCCGGATCGCCGGAACCCACTCCGACCTGTGCGTCCTGACCTCGGACAATCCCCGCACCGAGGACCCGGAGACGATCCTGGACCAGATCGCCCCGGGCATCGAGGGCACCGGCACGCCGTACGAGCGGTCCGCCGACCGGCGCCGAGCCATCGGGTTCGCGCTGGCCGCCGCGCGGCCCGACGACGTCGTCCTGATCGCCGGCAAGGGCAGCGAGCCGCACCAGATCGTGGGCGAGGAACTGCTGCCCTTCAGCGACATGGCGACCGTGCGCGACCTCGTCCGGACCACCGCGGCGCAACACGACTGACGCACCCCGCCCGGGCGCCCCCGGCGGGCACGGACCGGGACGCCGACCGACGGGCCGGTGCACGACGCGAGGAACGAGGGCCAGGGGCCTTAGCCGGCCTCCGGGTTGAGGTGTGACCAGGGCACACCCCCGGGTTCCCCGTACAGGTCGTCGGGGCGACGAGGAGGACCCGCTCGACGGGAATCCGGCCCTCGGCTCCAGCACCCTCTCCAACGAGGGATGGATCTGAGTCAGCAGGCCGTGCAGCCGGTTGGCTACCCGGGTGGCCTCGCCGGCCAGGTCGTCGTCGAATCCGACGATCATCTCCAGCTCGGCGTTGGTCTCGTCCTCGCCGTCGATCGCCCGCAGCGTGTGGGGCATCGCCGGGGAGGCGTCCGCGATGATGAACGCGTCCCGCGCGTCGGTCTTGGCCTCACTTGGGTAAAGGGTCGGCGATCCGCCGCATCGTCAGCCCCGGAAGGTAGGCGACCGGGCAGCCCACTTCCCTCGCGACCACAGCGGCAGGTCCCCGATGGAGGCGGGCTGGTTGACCGCGACCAGCACTGTTCCGTGCTTGGCCTTCAGCTTGGTGAAGAGCTCGCGGGCTTGGGCTCGGTGTTGGGTAACCGCTTGTCGAAGGCTTTCTTGCCGGCCGGGGTGACGGCGGTGGCGTGGTGTTCGCCCTTGCCGACGTCCAGGCCGAGGAAGACGTCTATGGCGCCGGTGTCGATCACGTGCAGGCCCCTCCGCTCACGCTTTCTTCCGACCTTGCCTCGGCACCGAGCTGCCATATCCACGTTACGGAGAGCTCTTCCGGTTCGGGTGAAGCCGGTGCTCAAGCCCCTAATCAGCGGTCCGTCGATGCCTCCGGGCCCGGTGACACCCCCCGGATCATCAACAACAAGGGGGAGGTCATGCCGGACCCGGAGACCCCATTTGCGGAGCCAAGAAGAAGGTAACGGGGGGCGGGGGCTCGGCTGAGGTGATCGTGGTGGGTTGGGGCGGCGCAGCTCGCCCGCCAGTAGGTTGCCCATGAAGGGGGCTCGCACTCATCGGGAAGGAGCTCACCGATATCGAACGGCAGGTTCCATTCCGGACGCCCGCAGACTCCTGCACGCGCCCCGGGAGATTGCCACCCCACCCCACCCCACCCCACCCCACCCCACCCCACCCCACCCCCGCTTCGCCTGCCCTTCGTGCGGGACCGTCGGCCAGCCGAACTGCGTCGACTACGTGCTCAGCCCTACCGCCACACGTGCCGCCGGGGCTAGGGTGCTGCCACCGAACCATACGGCCGGCGCCCCTCCCGGACCTCCCCACAGGAGGGTCGCGGCGCCCTGCGGCAACCGACGTTGGGGGGGGCGATGGCACACACTGGCGAGGCAGCGCCACAAGGCGGCCGCAGGCGCGTCCGGACTGCACACATCGCCGCAGTCTGTCTGCTTGTCGGTGGCCTTGTTGCCGCCGTGGTCTTGCAGCAGCTTGAAATCAACGACCTGCGGCGTGGACAGCCCGCCCCGTCCGCCCATTGCGACGAGGCCAAAGGCCTAGTGGAAGCAGGGTTGAATGCCAACCAAGGCGGCATGACTCCAGGCGAGATGCAACAACGCAAAGAAGCGGCTCTCCACAAGGCGGCGAACGTCATTCAGCAGAACCCGGAGTGCTTCTCAGCGGACGAACGCGCCACCAGCAGGACCTGGCTCGACTCACGGAACGCTGGCTACTGAATACGTCGTCTACGTCGAACCCAACGTCTGGGTCCGCACGACCTCTGACGGGTCAGCAGGCTCGGTCGTAGATCGCCCGCAGCCACGGTTCCCTGACGGCGGGCATCCGCGCGAGCGTGTACCGGAATGCCTGTCTGGACGGCTGGAACGGATAACACGGGTGCGGCGGCAGCGGGTCGTCCCGCTCCACGCCTGCCGGCAGCCCGCCGACCACCGGTAGCCGGGTCCGGTGTGGCGGGAAGGCGAGCTCGGCCCAGAGCGCGGCATCCACAGGTACCGGCACCGGCCCGGCGGGCGGCTGCCACATGTCTCCGGTCTGCGGATGGACCGGCACCAGCACCAGGTCAGTGGCCGGCTCGGCGAACCCCGGCCCCGCCAGGTCCAGCCGCTTCGCACCCTCCCCGGCAGGCAGCAGCGCGCCGAGCGCCCGGCCGAGGAGCTCAGCTACCGGCCCGGGCACCACCTCTACCGGCGCGCCCCCGGCGGCCACCACCACCTGGGCGAGAGCCACGCCCGCCGGGATGTCCCGATACTCGCTCAGCCGGTGCCACAGCGCGCCTGTGGCGAGCAGCTCGGCCCATTCCATGACCGGCCGCTCCGGCGGGCCGGGCAGCCGCACTACCGCCTGAGGGTCGAGCCGGACGACCTGCCAGCACCCGCAGTCGTCCATCCTCGTTGCGACCGGCAGATCGCACCGCAGACAGGCAAGGTTCGGCCCGTCCCTCCCGTCGATCCCCATGCAGTAGCCCCCGGCCCGCTCGAGGACCAGCCCTGTGCCGCGCATGTCACCGGGCGCGAGGAGGATGGTGTCCGAGGGTCCGTCGGACAGCGCGCCCAGCGGCGCGAAGCGCCCCCGCTCCGCTGCCTCGAGTGCCCCGACTTCGTCCCACTGCTGCCACGGCGGCCCGTAAGGCGCGGGGTCGACGGCGTAGGACCCGGCCGCAAGCAGTGGCGGGTGCAGCGTCTCCCAGTGGGTGTCGGCCAGGTGGACCGGCAACGCCACCTCGGACACCGCCGCCGTCAGGACCGCACCGCAGCCCGCACACCCGAACACCGCCAAGCTGTCCCTTCCCGCCGTCGCAACCCCCGCATCCCACCAAGCGCCGTTCGTCGAGAGGCATGAGACCGGCGATCTTCGTTCACCATCGCCCCGGGAGATCAGGCGGCACTCGGCCGCGGCGCCGGCGCGCATTCACATCCGCCCTCGTCAGGACGCGTGCCCACAGCTTGCCGTGCGCAGCCGCTCGAGCACCAAATCATTTGCTGGGGACGGAACTCAGCTGCCTTCAGGCAGGAGCAGCGGCTTCCCAAGCAGGGGTGACACAGCCTTCCTCCCAGTGCCACCACTCCTTCGCTTCACCGTCTTCCAAGAGTGCGCGGATCCGAGGCAGGTCCGCCTGAGGCGGGACATCCAGGGCCACCATCCGGAACTGCTCGATCCCCTCGCCGGTCGTGCCGAGGCGGTGGAAGACCTCCAGCACGCTTTGCCGGGCGGCGGCTGAGCCGTCGTCCTTCAGTACGATCAGCCGGATCGTGCAGTTCTGAGACGGTCGGACCGTCTCCCCGGCCCAGAGAACACCGTCGCCATCGGACTCCACCTTGATGATGTCGCCGCTGGCGACTCCGCGTACGAACCAGGGCGTGTTGTCCAACCGCACCGTGCCGTCGCCGAGGTCCACCGCCCACAGGCTCTCGACGCTTGCCGGCGGCCAGCCATCCTCATCTATGTCCATCCGGAAGTGGACCTTCACGTGGGCGTCTCTGATGTTCGTCACCGCGCCAGTATCCACACCGCATTCACGGGGCAGGCCAGGAGAGGGCGGTCGCGCGATGTCATCGGACCTGGACAGTGGCGCAGATGAAGTTCGTGTCCTGGAGCAGCTCCGGAGTGATGGCCACGCTGGTCAGGTGCTCTGCCAGAGCGAACGCTGCTGGTGAGGACAGATCGGTGTCCGGAGACTCGTCCTTGAATTGGAAGCCGATCCGCTCCATGACGTCGAGGAGTTCGTCGGGCGCGGCCCCCCATCGGTCTTCCGGGAACATGGGGTCGAAGCAGAGTCGCAGCACCCGGTCCTCTGCCCAGAGGAACGTGCCGACAGCGTTGACGTTGACGAAGTGAGAGACCCAGCTCGCCCCGGCCGAGGCCGGCAGGACGCGATCTTCGGTGACTCCGAGGTAGCCGTTGGGCTCGATCAGGAGCGTCCAGGCACCCACGGTCGTCATGGCGACCAGCTGACGGTCACCCTCCTCCAGGTCGTACTGGGCAAAAGCGGCGTCGACCACGGCAGCTATGCCCTGCAGAGGAGCCTCCGGTCGTCCTTCGAACCGGGCCATCAGCTCAGCAGGCGACAGACCTCGTACCAGGTTGAAGCAGTACGCCTCGGCGATGTCTGGAAAGTCGTTCTCGAACCACGCGTAGTCCGATCCGGTCTTCGTCATGCCGCCCATCCTTGCCCCTGCGTCTGGCAGCGGCTGGCCCGGCCGTCGGCAGGGTGGGAGACGATCTCCGCCGATTCGGGAAGCGATCTTCGTATGCCTCTGGAGTGCGTCTGACGCCGTCAGCGGTGTCGCGGCAAGTTGCCCGGCTGTAGCGGGAGTTGGGTGCGCCACTGATCGGATGCCAGGCCGCGGTCGACCAGAGTGATTCCGCCACACCGCCGGCGGGGAACGCGCCCGTCCTTCCACAGCGTTCCGGCGCGTTGTCAGTGGGTCCGCCTAGCGTCCCGGGCATGACGCGAACCGCACACACCTTCGCCTATGCCCGCCCGTCCTCGCTGACCGCCGCCGGCACCGGCCGGGCCCTCGGCCTGGAGACGGCGGGCGGTCTGACCCCGGCCGGGGCCGAGGCCCACCCCCAGTTCTTCGCCGGGTTCCTGAGCGCACCTCAGGCCGCCGCCCGGGCCCTGCTCGCCGTCGCGGACGTGGCCGCGGCCCGCTACTACCGGCGCACCCTGCGCGCCTCCCTCGACCCCGTGGTCACGGGCAACGGCGACCGGCTGCGCTTCGAATCCTTCTCCGGATGCTGCGGGGTGTACGCCCGCCTCGACGTCCTGCCCGACGGCCTGCGCGGCGCCGACACCGGCCACGGCACCACCAACGTCGACGTCAACAACCCGCTGCGCGAGGCACTGTCCCGGCTCACCGGCGACGACCCGCTGCACCTGCGGGTCGGCCCCGACGAAATGGCGGTGACCACCCTCGAAGGACCGGTCGTCGAGAAGAAGGTCCCCCTGCCCGACCGCTGGCTGCGCGGCTTCGCCGAGTCCCAGGCCGTCACCACCGGGTTCGACCTGCGGGCAGAACTGACCGCCGCCGAAGCCGCCCGCTTCCTCCGTTCCCTCCCGCGCACCCCGGCGGGCGGCGGCGCCGCGGGCGGAGCCCTGTGGGTGGTCCCCGCGGGCCGTACGCTGCGCCCCACCACCCGCCCCGTCGCCGGCGCGGTCTGCCTCCCCGGCCCCGAACGCCTCGCCGCCCTCCAGCGGGTGCTGCGCCACGCCACCGGCCTGCGCGTGTACGGCCCCGTCCCGGCCGGCGCCAACCCCACCGCCTCCGCCTGGGAGATCGGCCTGCCCGGCATGCGGCTCACGCTCACCCTCTCCCCGGAGGCCGACCGCGGGTTCTCCGGCGAAGGCGGCGTCCTGGAGGCCCTCGCCACCGACACCGCGGCCGAGGACGCCGAACTGATCTCCGTCCTGGCCTGGGAACCCCGCATCGACCCCGCCGACCTCGCCGAACAGTCGGGCCTCCCCGTGGACCGGGTGCGCGCCGCCCTCACCCGCCTCGGCACGGCCGGCCGCGTCGGCTACGACATCGCCGAAGCCGCCTACTTCCACCGCGAACTCCCCTACGACGCCCGGCGCGCCGAGCGCCACAACCCGCGACTGGTTGCCGCCCGCGCCCTGCTGGAGGCGGGCGCCGTCACCCTGGACCGCCCCGGCACCGCCGTCGTGGCCTCCGGCGAACGCCGCTACCAGGTACGCGAGTCCGGTGGCGCCCTCAGCTGCACCTGCCAGTGGTGGGCCGACTACCGGGGCCGCCGCGGCCCCTGCAAACACGCCCTCGCCACCCGCATGGCCCTACGGGCCGCCACCACCACGGCCATCACCTCCGCCGGAGCCGCACGATGAACACCTCCCACGCCGTCCTCGAAGCCGTCCGCGCCGGCCGCACCGCCGAAGTGCCCGGACTGCTCAAGCCGCTGGACCGCGCACAGCTGCGGCCCCTGCTCGCCGAGCTGAAGCAACTGCGCGGTGAACTGCGTGCCGCCGGCTGGGACCGCTGGCAGGAACGGGACCTCATGAGCCCGGCCCTGCTCGTCGCCGGAGCCGGCTGCCACACCGGCGCGGCGGCCGCCGCCGCCTGGATCGGCGGCCGCGACCTGCGGCGCTGGCGGCAGGTCCCGACCGGCGTCCTGCTCGACGTACTGGCCGGACGGGATCCGCAGTGGCTCGGCGACCTCGCCCACCGGCTCGCCGCCCGCGCCGCCACCGCCGCAGAGGACCATCCGCTGATCAGCGAACTCGTCCGGCTCGCCGGCTGCCCGATGCCGACCACCGACGACTGCGTCGAGGGCTGGGCCAGGGCCGTGGGGGCGTCCCGCACCCCGCTCGCACTCGCCCTGCGCCGCGACCCCCACACCACCGCACTCGTCCCGCGCCTCTTCGAGACCGCCGAACCGGTCAGCGTCCTCACCTGGCGCTGCGACCCGGACGACCCCCACCACTGGCCCCGCGCACTGGCCGGACTCGCCGACGACGGGCACGTGGACCGGGCCGTCCTCCTGGACGGATCCACCGCCCGCCTGCTGCGCGGCGGCAAGCCCGCCCAGCTGAAGCCCTACCGGGCCATCCTCCAGGCGCTCCGCCCGAGCGAGGAAGAGGAGCGGGAGCGTGCCGCCGACTGGATCGCGCTGGCCGCCGACGCCCCGTCGGCCGTGGCCGGGTACGCCCAGCAGATCCTGGCCCGGCTCGCCGCGTCGGGCCACCTCACCCCCCGCCTGCTCGCGGAGATGTCGGGCGCCGTCCTCTTCCGCCCCGAGAAGAAGCTGGTCCGCGCCCAACTGGTGCTGCTCGGCAAGGAGCTGAACCGCGACCCGGCCGCCGCCCCCGAGCTGCTGCCCGTGCTCGGCGAGGCCTTCGGGCACTCCGACACCGACATCCAGGAGCGGGCGCTGAAGCTGGCCGCCGCCCACCTCACCGACGACCCCGGCCTGCGCGCCGAACTCGCCGACCAGGCCCAGCTGCTGAGCCCGGCCCACCGCGCCCGGGCGGTGGAACTCCTCGGACCGGCCGCGGCCCCCGCCGAGGACACCGGTCCGTACGAGGAGATCCTGCCGCCCCCGCCGGTCCCGGTCCCGGTCGCCCCGGCTCCGGAGACGGTCGCGGAGACCGTCGAACTCGTCGCCGCGGTGATCAACTCCCGCACCGCGACCGTCGAGGAGTTCGAACGCGCCCTGGACGGCCTGGTCCGCCACGCCCACCGGGACCGCGCGGCCCTCGCCGAGGCACTGCGTCCCGCACTGGCCGGCCAGTGGTGGCTCGATCCCGCCCGGCTCCACCACTACACCGGTGGCCTGCCCGGTCTGGCACACCTCGCCGCCGCCGTCCTGGACGTCAGGCCGTCACGCGAACCGCACGCCGCGCTCCCGGCCTGGGGCGGCGACTGCCACCACGCCGGGCTCCGCACGGTCGGCCAGGCCCGCCTGAGAGAGGCCGCCCAGCGCCTCACGACCCGGCCGCTGCCCTTCCTGCTCGCCACCCCCACCCAGCAGACCGGCTCACTGGACCCCCGGATCCTCATCGCGCGCCTCGCCGCATACCACCGCCTCGGCCAGGAGCCCGCCCCGGTCGACTTCGCGCAGGCCCTGCTCCGGGTCCACCGCGACGCCACCGCCATCCCCGGGGCCACCGCCCTGGGCACGCCCGAAGGGGACCGGCTGGCGGCCTGGCTCGGTGAGGCGGGCCTGCCCGCACCCCTCACCCGCCGCACCGCGGCGGCCGTGCCGCACGCCTACACCGGAACCCCCGCGCACCTCGTACTGGACATCGGCGAACGCCCCACCGTGCTGCGGGAGTTCCCGGCCGAGTTCCACACGACGGGACGGGCGCGCAAGGGATCCCACCGCTGCTGGGACGGAGCCGACGGCACCGTCTCAGTGATCGCGGCCCTGCCCGAGGACCGGGAGACGTTGGCCGCCTCGTGGCTCCAGGCCGTCACGGCCTGCGCCCTCCACGACATACGCGGCGGCGCCACCGCCCTGCCGTGGCTCGCCGCGGCCGGCGGACCCGCCGGCCCGGCCCTGCACCTCGTGGTCGCCATCGGGCTCGGCGCCCGCCACCCCGAAGACCGGCTGAGGGCCGTCGACGCGCTGCTCACCCTCGCCGCCCGGGACGAGCTGGACGCCGTACGCCTCGGCGGCGATCTGGCCGAACTGCTGGGCCTGGGCACGGTCAAGACCAACCGGCTCGCCGACTCCCTGCGCGCCGCCGCCGCGACCGGCGCCTACGCGACCACCTGGGGCGTACTGGCAGCCGCACTGCCCGCGCTGCTGACCGGCACCGGCGGGGGCACCTCCGACTCGCGCGGCACGGGCGAACTCCTCGCGCTCGCCGCCGACTGCGTGGAACAGTGCGGCGCGGCCTCACCCGAACCCGCCGGACTCGCCGACGCCGCGGCCCGCGGCGGCCGGTCCCGCCTGGTCACCCAGGCCGGCCGCCTGCGCGACGCCCTCCACCGCGCCGGCGGCTGACCAGCCGGCCGGGCCGCGGCCCGGCCGCCGGTCAGGGCGACGCCGCCGGGCGGCCCGCCACCAGGTGGAGGCGGTCGCCGGGGAAGGCCTCCCGCAGTACCCGGTCGTGGGTCACGAGGACGATCGCGCCGGGGTAGCGGGTCAGCGCCTCCTGGAACTCGTCCGTCAGCGCCGGGGCGATGTGGTTCGTCGGCTCGTCCAGTACGAGGAGGCCGGTGGGACGGGACACCAGCCGGGCCAGTTCGATCCGGCGGAGCTGGCCGGCGGACAGGCCGACGGCCGGGAGCAGCAGGTCCTCCGACCGGAACAGGCCCATGGCGAGGAGTTCCTCCGCGTGCTCCTCGGCCGGACCGGGCCGCCCGGCCGCGTAGGCGGCCAGCAGGGTGACGCGGGGCCCCGTGGGCAGCGGCGCCGGTTCCTGGGGGAGGTACCCGACCCGTGCCCGGACCCGGACGTGCCCGGCGTCGGGCCGCCCCACCCCGGCGAGCAGCCGCAACAGGGTCGTCTTGCCCGCCCCGTTCGGCCCGGAGACCAGCAGGCGGCCACCGGCCGGCACCCGCAGCGCCGCCACCCGGAGCCGGTTCCCGACCACCGCCCCGTCGACCTCCACCACCGCCGGACCCGGCACGTGCGGACCCGGCACGTGCGGACCCGGTACGTCCGGGCCTGGCGCCCCCGTCCGGTCGGTCCGCAGCGAGGCGGTGAACCGGAGCGGTTCCGGAGGCGGCGGCACCGGATGGCTCCGCAGGAGTTCCAGGCGGGCCCGCGCGGCCCGCACCCGGCCGGAGAGCTTCGCCTCGGAGGACCGCCGGTGCTTGCCGAAGCCCTGGCGGGGATCCTTGCCGGTGCCCGCCAGCCGGGTGCCGGCCGCGTCGACGAGGGCTTCCGCGCGGGCCGTCTCCTCCTGCCACTCGCGGTGCGCCTGGTCCAGCCGGCGCCGCTCGGCCTCCCGGGCGGCCCGGTAGCCGTCCCAGCCGTCGCCGTAGCGGCGCACGGTCCGCGTGTCCGCGTCGACCTCCAGGACCGTCGTGGCGTACTCCCGCAGGAAGCCGCGGTCGTGGGTGACGACCACGACCGTGCCCCGGTGGTCCGTGAGCCGTCGCCGCAGCCAGGTGACGGCGTCGGCGTCGAGGTGGTTCGTCGGCTCGTCGAGCAGGAGCAGTTCGGCGCCCGCGCACAGTGTGCCGGCGAGTGCCAGCCGGGAGCGTTCGCCGCCGGACAGGGTGCCGAGCTGCCGGTCGCGGTCGATCCCGCCGATCCCGAGCCCGTCGAGGGCGGCGGCGACCCGGGCGTCCGCCTCGTACCCGCCCCGTTCGGCGAAGGCCTCCAACAGCTCGCCGTAGTGCGTGAGTTCGTCGGCCGAGGCGTCGGCGAGGGTCTCCTCGGCACGACGCAGCCCGCGCTCCAGGGCGCGCAGTTCGGCCAGGTCCGCGTCGATGGCGTCGGCGACGCTCGCCGTGGGCGGAAGCGCGGTGGTCTGGGCGAGGTGCGCGACCCCGCCGGGGGCGCGGAGGGTGATCTCCCCCTCGTCGGGGACGTCGAGGCCGACGAGGAGGCGGATCAGCGTGGACTTGCCGGATCCGTTCTCACCGACGACGGCGACCCGCTCGCCGGGGCGGACGGTGAACGAGACCCGGTCGAGGACGCGGCGGGGCCCGAAGTCCTTGGAGAGGTCACGGACCGCGAGCTGGAACCGGTCGGCGCGGGCGTCGGCCGGCGAGGGGTCCGCGAGGGCGGGCGACAGATGGTGGGCGCGTTCGCGCATGATGCGTACTTCCCTGACATGGGAGCGGCCGGCCCCGACGGAGGGGCCCTCGGCCGCGAGGGCACGGGACACGTCGTGGGAACGCGGGGAGCTCCGGTGCACGCACGTCACGGGACGTGCGTGCACCGCCGGTCAGCCGAGAGGCGAGAGCGCGCGGTGCGGGGCCGCCCGATCAGGCGGGCCGGCACGTCGGCGCGCGGCCGGGGAGCGGCGTGTTCCCGGTCCCGGGAATCAGAGGAAGTAGTGGAAGTGACCCATGGATCCACCCTAACCGCCCCCCACCGCCCCCTGCATTCCGTTTTCCCCGCGCACGAGCCTCCGGCGGTCTCAGATGTCGAGGAACCGGACGTCCTTGGCGTTGCGCTGGATGAAGGAGCGCCGGGCCTCGACGTCCTCTCCCATCAGGACGGAGAAGAGGGCGTCGGCGAGGGCGGCGTCGTCCAGGGTGACCTGGCCGAGCACGCGGTGGTCGACGTCCATGGTGGTGACGCGCAGCTCCTCGGCGTTCATCTCGCCCAAGCCCTTGAACCGCTGGATCGAGTCGTCGCGCAGGCGCTTCCCGTTCCCGGCGCTGCGGGCGACGAGCGCGTCGCGCTCGCGGTCCGAGTACGCGTACTCGAAGTCGTCGCGGCCCCACTTGATCTTGTACAGCGGCGGGCGGGACAGGTAGACGTGTCCGGCCTCGACCAGGGGCCGCATGAAGCGGAACAGGAAGGTCAGCAGCAGGGTGTTGATGTGCTGGCCGTCGACGTCGGCGTCCGCCATCAGGATGATCTTGTGATAGCGGAGCTTCTCGATGTCGAAGTCCTCGTGCACGCCGGTGCCGAAGGCGCTGATCAGTGCCTGGACCTCGGTGTTCTGGAGGATCTTGTCGATCCGGGCCTTCTCGACGTTCAGGATCTTGCCGCGGATCGGCAGGATGGCCTGGTACATCGGGTTGCGGCCGGACTTCGCGGAGCCGCCGGCCGAGTCGCCCTCGACGATGAAGATCTCGCACTTCGTCGGGTCGTTCGACTGGCAGTCGGACAGCTTGCCCGGCAGCGAGGCGCTCTCCAGCAGACCCTTGCGGCGGGTGAGGTCACGGGCCTTGCGGGCCGCGACGCGCGCCGTCGCCGCGGCCGTCGCCTTGCGGACGATCTCCGCGGCCTCGTGGGGGCTCCGGTCGAACCAGTCGGACAGGTGCTCGTAGGTCACGCGCTGGACGAAGGACTTGGCCTCCGTGTTGCCCAGCTTGGTCTTGGTCTGGCCCTCGAACTGGGGCTCGCCCAGCTTGATCGAGATGACCGCCGTCAGCCCCTCGCGGATGTCCTCGCCCGCGAGGTTGTCGTCCTTCTCGCGCAGCAGCTTCTTGTCACGCGCGTACTTGTTGACCAGAGCGGTCAGGGCGGTGCGGAACCCCTCCTCGTGCGTGCCGCCGTCGTGGGTGCGGATGGCGTTGGCGAAGGAGTAGACGCCTTCGCTGTAACCGGTGTTCCACTGCATCGCGATGTCCGCGGACAGCGTCCGCTCCGGGTCGGACGCGCCGATGGAGATCACGGTGGGGTGGACGGACTCGCCCTTGCGGGCGCTGAGGTAGGTGACGAAGTCGGCGATGCCCCCCTCGTAGCGGTAGGTCACCGTCCGGGCCGGGTGGTCCGTGTCGTCGTCCGCGGATCCGGCGGTGGCGGGTCCTGCGGCGGCCCGCTCGTCGGTCAGCGAGACGGTCAGGCCCTTGTTGAGGAAGGCGACTTCCCGAAGCGCCGGGAGAGGGTCTCGAAGGAGTAGCGGGTGGTCTCGAAGACGCTGTCGTCGACCCAGAAGGTGATGGTGGTGCCCGTCGCGGTGGTCGCCTCGTGCCGGGCGAGCGCGGCGGTGGGTACGCCGGCCTTGAAGTCCTGGCTCCACCGGTAACCGTCCTTGCGCACCTCGGCGGACACCCTCGTGGACAGGGCGTTGACGACCGAGAGGCCGACGCCGTGCAGTCCGCCGGAGACGGCGTACCCGCCGCCGCCGAACTTGCCGCCCGCGTGCAGCACGGTCAGCACGACCTCCAGCGCCGGCTTTCCCTCGGAGGCGACGATGTCGACGGGGATGCCCCGGCCGTTGTCGGCGACCCTGACCCCGCCGTCGGCGAGCAGTGTCACGGCGATCGTGTCGGCGACGCCGGCCAGCGCCTCGTCCACGGAGTTGTCCACCACCTCCTGCACCAGGTGGTGCAGGCCGCGTTCGCCCGTCGATCCGATGTACATGCCCGGCCTGGTGCGGACGGCGTCGAGCCCGTCGAGCACGCTGATGGAACGGCCGTCGTAGGACGGTTGCGGCGCCGGGCCGCCGCCGGCGCGGGGGAGGGGAACGGGGACGGCGGTGGGCTCGGTCGGGTTGCCGGGATCGGCCACGGAGGACTCCTTCAGGGCAGCACAAGCCGCGCTCCCGCAGGGAGCGTCTTGTGGACAGGGGGTGCCGGCGCGACGTGCGGAACGGGGCCGGACGCGGTCATGGACGGACACCCCGGCGCCGGGGTGCCCGTCCGCTCCATTCTATTTGCGGCCGGGGTTTCCTCCATGGGTCACCGCCCCTCCAAGGCGGCTGTGCGGCCGACTGGTGGATTGTGACGCTGTCGGCCTATCCCCCCTGCGCGAGGCGCGAGTTCGCCCTCCAGGCGGCCGGACGTGCCTTTCGGGAGGCATCGGACGGGAGGGCTCGCGGGGGGAATTGAAAGAGCTGCTCGACGGCGCCGCGGCAGCACGCGCGAGCTGCGGCGGGACCCCGGCCAGGGCGGATCGGGGCGGCGCCGTAGGGTGGGCGGGTGACCTTGCGCAGCCTTCACGACCGAACCGCCCTCGCCGACCGCTTCGGGCGGGACCCGGCGATGCACCTGATGGAGCTCGGCGACCTCGACGACCTGTTGTGGCCGCACACCAGTTGGTACACGGCGACCGACGACGGCCCGGTCGCGCTGCTGTACGCGGTCGGAGACATCCCGACCGTGCTCGCCTTCTCCCGCCCCGGCGACGCCGCCGCCCTGGAGGAACTGGCCGAGGAACTGCTGCCCGTCCTGCCCCGGCGGTTCTTCGGCCACCTGACCGGGGCGGTCGACAAGGTGCTGGAGTCCGCGTACGCGGTCCAGCGGCACGGCACCCTGCTGCGCATGGCCCTCACCGACCCCGGCCTCGCCGCGGCCCACCCGGGCGGCCCGTGGCGGCCCGCCCCCTTGGACCGGACCGACCTGCCGGAGCTGCTGGAGCTGTTCGAGCGGGCGTACCCGGGGAACTGGTTCGACCACCGGATGCTCGACACCGGCCAGTACGTGGGCGCCCGGCGCGACGGGCGGCTCGTCGCCGTCGCGGGCGTGCACGTCTACTCGCCCGCCTACCGGGTCGCCGCGATCGGGAACGTCGCCACGGACCCCGAGGTGCGCGGGCAGGGCGCGGGCGGGGCGTGCGTCGCAGCCCTGTGCAGGCAGCTGAGCCGGACCACGGACCACATCGGACTGAACGTGCGCGCCGACAACGCGACCGCCATCGGCCTCTACCGCAGGCTCGGTTTCACCGAGGTCACGGAGTTCACCGAGGCCACGTACACCGCGCTCGCGTAGCCGCCGGACAGCCGGCCGGGGCCCCGGCGGGCTGGTCTGAGTAGCAAGCGCACGGGGGCTGAGTACGGACACCGTGGTACCGCGCGCGGGCGGGCTGTTCACTGGGGCCATGACCGAGACGAACCCCGTGGGGGCGCCGGGCTCGCCCGCCCGGCGCACGAAGCCGTGCCAGTGGTGCGGGCGCCCCGTACCGCAGCGCTTCCCGGTGGTGCGCAAGCTCCACTGCGACACCGGCCACTGGATCAGCGACGTACGCGCCAACTTCTGGCGCAGGCTGTGGGACAACCTCTGAGCCGGCCGCGCCCCAAGCGCTCTGGCCGGCCCGTCGTCCGGGCCGGCCAGGGTTTCACGCGGAGGGGGTGTGGTCGGTTCAGCGGGTGGCGAGCAGCGTGAGGGTGTCGATCACCCGGTTCGAGAAGCCCCACTCGTTGTCGTACCAGGCGACCACCTTGACGTGACGGCCTTCGACGCGGGTGAGCTCCGAGTCGAAGATCGACGAGGCGGGGTTGCCGGTGATGTCCGAGGACACCAGCGGGTCGTCCGAGTACTCGAGGACTCCGGCCAGCGGACCCTCCGCCGCGGTGCGGTAGGCCTCCAGGACCTGCTCGCGGGTCACGTCGCGGGCGACGGTCGTGTTCAGTTCGACGATCGAACCCACCGGGACCGGTACGCGGATCGAGTCGCCCGACAGCTTGCCCGCGAGGTTGGGCAGCACGAGGCCGATCGCCTTGGCCGCACCCGTCGAGGTCGGCACGATGTTGACGGCGGCCGCGCGGGCGCGACGGGCGTCGCGGTGCGGGCCGTCCTGCAGGTTCTGCTCCTGCGTGTAGGCGTGCACCGTCGTCATGAAGCCGTGCTCGATGCCGGCGAGGTCGTCGAGTACGGCGGCCAGCGGCGCGAGCGCGTTGGTCGTGCACGAGGCGTTCGAGACGATCGTGTGCAGGGCCGGGTCGTAGGAGTCGGAGTTGACCCCGAACGCGAGCGTGACGTCGGCGCCGTCGGACGGCGCACTGACGAGTACCTTCCGCGCACCGGCCTTGACGTGGGCGCGGGCGGCCTCGGCCGAGGTGAACCGGCCGGTCGCCTCCAGGACGATGTCGACGCCGAGCTCGGCCCAGGGCAGCTGCGCCGGCTCCCGCTCGGCGAGCACCTTGATGCGGTGCCCGTCGACGACGAGGACGTCCCCGTCGACGGTCACCGGACGGCCGAGCCGGCCGGAGGTGGTGTCGTAGGCGAGCAGCCGAGCGAGGGTGGCGGGCTCCGTGAGGTCGTTGACGGCGACGACCTCGAGGTCGCTGTCACGCTCGAGGAGGGCGCGGAGCACGTTGCGTCCGATGCGGCCGAAACCGTTGATGGCGATGCGAGTCATGAGCGATGTCCCTTTCGTTCGCCACCAGGTTCGCGCCCGGCGCCCGCCCGCGACAGCGGCGTGATCGCCACGGTTCAAAAGGATCTCGCCAAACGGGCTACTCGCCCTGCGTGAAGGTGCGCCGGTACTCGGTCGGGGTGGTGCCGAGGATGTGCTGGAAGTGCGTCCGCAGGTTCGCGCCGGTGCCGAGGCCGACGTCGGCGGCGATCTGCTCCACGCCGCGCTGCGAGCGTTCGAGCAGTTCGCGGGCCATGTCGATCCGGGCCCGCATGACCCACTGCATCGGGGTGTACCCGGTGTCCTCGGCGAAGCGCCGCGAGAACGTGCGGGCCGAGACCCCGGCGTGCCGGGCGAGCGCTTCGAGGGTGAGGGGTTCGCCGAGCCGGTGCAGCGCCCACTCGCGGGTGGCGGCGAACCGTTCGCCGAGCGGCTCGGGCACGCTGCGCGGCACGTACTGCGCCTGGCCGCCGCTGCGGTAGGGCGCCGCGACCAGCCGCCGGGCGGCGTGGTTGGAGGCGGACACGCCGAGGTCGCCGCGCAGGATGTGCAGGCACAGGTCGATGCCGGAGGCGGCGCCGGCCGACGTGAGGACGCTGCCCTCGTCGACGAACAGGACGTTCTCGTCGAGCCGGACCAGCGGATGCCTCGCCGCGAGGGCCCGGGCGTAGTGCCAGTGGGTCGTGGCGCGTTTGCCGTCGAGCAGGCCCGTCGCGGCGAGCGCGAACGCGCCCGTCGAGATGGCGGCGAGTCGCGCGCCCCGGTCGTGGGCGGCGATCAGCGCGTCGAGGACGGCCCGGGGCGGGTCGTCGCGGTCGGGGAAGCGGTAGCCGGGGACGAAGACGATGTCGGCCCACGCGAGCGCCTCCAGCCCGTGGGTCACGTGGTACGACAGGCCGTCGCCGCCGGCCACGAGCCCGGGCGCCGCACCGCAGACCCGCACCTCGTACGGCATGCTCGCCCGGGTCGTGAACACCTGCGCGGGGATGCCCACGTCGAGAGGCTTCGCGCCTTCGAGGACGAGGACGGCGACGCGGTGGAGGCGGGAGGCTGGCACCTGACGAGGGTACGCGGGAGGGGCCTCAGGAAGAGGACGGCGAGGTGCGCGCGGGCGGCCGGTGCGGGCCGCTCACCGTTCGCCGAGCAGCACGGGCAGCTTGCGCATGTCGTGGAAGACGACGGTGCCCGGTCCTTCGAGCCGTTCCGCGGGGGTCAGCCCGCCGGCGTAGCCGAAGGCGCGCATGCCCGCGGCGCGGGCGGCCTCCACGCCGGGCCGGCTGTCCTCGACCACCGCGCACGCCGCGGGGTCGACTCCCATCTTCCTGGCGGCGTGGAGGAACAGGTCGGGGGCGGGCTTGCCGCGGGCGACCTCGGTGGCGCTGTGGATGCGGCCCGCGAAGCGTTCGTAGAGGCCGGTGCGGCCCAGGGTGTGCCGCATCTTGTCGTGTGAGCCGCTGGAGGCCACGCACGTCGGCAGGGTGATCGCGTCGAGTGCCTCGGGCAGCCCCTCGACGGGGGCGAGCCCGGTGTCCACGGCCTCGCGGTGGAGCCGGTCGAACCGTTCCTGCCAGGTCGCGGCCGTCTCCTCGCCGAGCCGGACGGCGACCTGCTCGTGCACGGAGGCGTTCGACCGCCCGATGAACCGGTCGATGACCTCGTCCTCGGTGAGCGGCCAGCCCAACTCCGCGCCGAGGGCGACCTGGACGCGGACGGCGATGCGTTCGCTGTCGACCAGCACGCCGTCGCAGTCGAATATGACGAGTTCAATCGGCTTGATCATCCCCGCAGCATAGGGTCCGCGGCCCCGGCGGGCCTGACCGCGTGGAGCACCCGCATGCCCCGGGGGCCCACGGCGGCGTGCCGGACCTCCAGACCGGCGCGCCGGGTCTCCTCGGCCAGCCAGTCCGCGGCCAGCCGAAGCTTGGGGTAGCTGCCGGCCCGGAAGTGCCATTCCCCCTCCGAGCGGGTGTGGAGCAGGTCGTGGACCAGGACCGTGTCCTCGTCGACGTACTCCAGGAAGCAGGTCAGCAGTCGGTCCTCGGCGGAGCGTACGGGGAGGAACCGGTCGGCGCCGCGCAGCTCCCCGGTGAGGTCGCGGTAGGTCACGACGAGGTGTCCGCCGGGGCGCAGGGCGCGCGCCGCCCCGTTCAGCAGGGCGCGGACGTCCGCCGTGCCCGGCAGGTGGGTGAGGGTGTCGCCCATGCACACGATCGCGGCGGCCGTGGCGGGTCCGGTCACGCGGGGGAGCGCTTCGACGAGGTCCGCGTGCACGGTGTGCACGGCGTCCGCGACGCCGGCGGTCGCGGCGTGTCCGGCGAGTTCGTCGAGCAGGGCCCGGCTGGTGTCCACGGCGGTCACGGAGGAGAAGCCGAGGTGCGCCAGGGCCAGGGTCTGCGGGCCGGGCCCGGAGCCGAGGTCGAGGGCGCTGTCGCCGTGGGCGTCGGGCAGTACGCCCAGTCCGCGGAGGAGTTCGGCCTGGTCCCGGGCGGTCGCGTGGATGTCGCTGCCGAGCATCCAGGTGTAGTGCTCGGCGAGCAGCCGGTCGTAGTGCTCGGGGGGTGTGGTCACGGGTGCGGTGTCCTTTCGACCGGTGGATCGGTGGATCGGAGGGGTGGTGGGTCGGAGGGCCGGGCGGGGTCGGTCGGCGGCCCGGCGGTCGGTGGGCGCGTGGCGTACGGGAGGGGACGGCTACAGGGAGTCCAGGTCCACGGCGTCCGCCATCGCCCGGTACCCGGCGTCGTTGGGGTGGAGGCCGTCCCCGCTGTCGTACGCCGGGAGCAGCCGTCCGGGGTTCAGCGGGTCGGCGAGGACGCGGTCGAAGTCCACGACGGTGTCGTACGCGCCACCGGTGCGGATCCACTCGTTCAGCGCGGCGCGCGTCCGGGCGGGGATCCCGCTCTCCAGGCCCTTGCCGGGCGGGAGCGTCGCCCCGACGACCGTGATCCCCCGGGCTCGGGCCGCACGGATCAGCGCACGGTGGCCCTCGATCAACTCGGCGGCCGTCACCCCCCGGTTCGTGGTGGTGCAGGCGTTCGCGGCGGTCTCGCCCATGAGGATGTCGTTGGTGCCCTCCAGCACGATCACGGTGCCCACCCGGATCTGTCCGAGGACGTCGTGCCGGAACCGGGTCGTGGCCTTCTCACCGAAGCACGCGGAGTCGCTCAGCACCCGGTTGCCGCCGATGCCCGCGTTGAGGACCGGGCGCGGCCGGCCCTCGGCGGCCAGCCGCCGGGAGAGCTGGTCCGGGTAGCGGTTGTCGGCCCCGGTGGTCGAAGCGGCGCCGTCGGTGAGCGAGTCGCCGAAGGTGACGACCGCGTCCCGCCGCGCGCCCGCCGGCGCGCCGGCCACGTCGACGCCTTCGAGGAAGTACCAGGACGCGCTCTTCTGCGCGAACGCGTCCGCGCCCAGGTCCGCGCGGTGGTCGCCGTCGGCCCGGTACGTGTCCTCCATGGCCACGTTGTGGAAGGTGGCCGGTCCCGAGGGGCCGTCGAAGTACAGGGTGACGGCGAGGCGGTCGCCCGCCTTCACCGGCAGCCGGACCGGGTCACTGGCCGGCCGGTCCCCGGGCCGGACCGAAGGGGAGGCGGATCCGCCGAAGGTCAGCGTACGGACGGTCCCGGGCCGGACGGCGGCGCCCCCGGCCGATATGCCGACGGTGGCGCCGGTCAGCCGCAGAGGGGTCGTGCCGAAGGCGTTGGACAGGCGTACCCGCAGCTCGGAGCCGTCGGCGCCGACCCGGACGGTCTGCCGTACGGTCTGGTGGTCGAAGCCGGCCTCCGCCCAGGTCGGGTACCAGCTCTGGGAGGGGCGCTGGACGGCCGTGGCCCAGCCGGCGGTCCACCGGTGCGCTCCCGCGGAGGCGGATGCGGAGGCCGTGTGCGCGGGGGCGGCGGCGGTGATCAGGAGTGCCGCCAAGGCGGCGGCGGTCAGCGGGAGTCGGACGAAGGCGCGCATCGTGAGCTCTTTCGGACGGTGAAGATCGGCAGGACGAGGTACGGCACGGCAGCACAGGGCACGGCAGGGCACGTCAGCACAAGGCACGTCAGCCCAGGGCACGTCAGCCCAGGGCACGGCACGGCAGCGGCCGGGCGGGCGGGCCGCGGTGCCGGGCAGGGGGCCTCTGGTGCCTCTGGTGCCTCCGGTGACGGGAATCGACCCGGTCATGGTTTCCCCCTCGTGCGGGCGCTTCAGTGCTGTTCCACTGCTCTGACCCGCCGCGACGCAAGAATGTGACGGCCGGGGCGACATTCGCCCCGGCCGTTCTCGAACGTGCGGTTCAGACGCCCTTCGTGGGGCGTCGCGGGCCGGGAACCAGCCTCCACCGAGCCCTTCGAGCGATCAACGGCGAGTCCCGCACCGACCGATAACCCGCCGGTTATCGAAGCCCCTTCACGGGAGGATCGAGTCGACGTAGCCGCCGTCGACCCGCACCGCCCCGCCCGTCGTCGCGGACGCGAGCGGCGAGCTGAGGTACACCACCATGTTCGCGATCTCCTCCGGCTCGATCAGCCGCTGGAGCAGGGACTGGGGCCGGTGCTCGCGCATGAACGCGCGCTGCGCCTCGTCCCAGGGCAGGTCCCGGTCCACGAGTTCGTACACGAAGTCCTCCACGCCTCCGGTGTGCGTGGGTCCGGCGATGACGGAGTTCACGGTCACCCCCGTCCCGGCGGCCTCCTTGGCGAAGCCCCGGGACACGGCCAGGAGCGCGGTCTTCGACATGCCGTAGTGGATCATCTCGGCCGGGATCGCGACGGCGGAGTCGCTGGCGATGTTCTGGACGCGGCCCCACGAGCGCTCGACCATGCCCGGCAGGTAGTGCCGGATCATCCGGACGGCCGTGAGCACGTTCGTGTCGAAGTAGCGGCGCCACTCGGCGTCGTCGATCTCCAGGGCCGGCCGCGCGCCGAAGACGCCGAGGCTGTTGACCAGGATGTCGACGTCCGGGGCGGCGGCGAAGACGGCCTCGGCGCCCTCCTGCGTCGCGATGTCGCCGGGCGCGCCGAGGAAGGTGCCGCCCTCCGCGCCCAGCCGTGCCACGGCCGCGTCGACGGAACCCCGGCTCCGGCCGTTGACGGCGACCCGCGCGCCGGCCGCCGCCAGTCCGGCCGCGATCGCGGCGCCGATGCCCTGGGTGGAACCGGTGACCAGAGCGGTCTTCCCGGAAAGGTCGATGAGCACGCCGCCCGCCTCTCTGCCGCCCCGGAAGGTCACTTTTCCTTGCCGCGTCCCTCGCCCCGGTCGTCGACGTACGTTCCGGTGGCGATGCCCGGGACGTCGACGGAGGTGCGGTGCACCTTGCCGACGCCGCTGCCCCGGTCGGCGCTCAGCCCGTAGTGCCGGTAGAGCCGCCCTTCCTCACCGGCGTCCAGGTGCTGGCCGGCGTCCACCCGCGGGGCGTCCTTCACGACGTCCTTGGTGTGCGGGACGTGGAGGGCCTGCCCGTCACTGCGGGCACCGGAGAGGGGGACGAACGACTCCTTCATCCCGAACCAGCCCGTCTTGACGGTGACCCACTCGGGCCGGTCCGTCGTGTCGTCGAGGTACACCCGGCCGATGGTTCCGATCTTCTCCCCCTCGCTGTCGTACACGGTCAGGTCCATCAGCTGCTCGGCGGTCGGGAAGCCGTTGCCAGTGCTCATCGGTGCGTCCTCCAGTGGGGTACGGGCACGCGGCGGTCTCCAGGGCCGCGCCCACCTCTACACCGCACCCGGACCGGCGCCGCGGCAAGCGGTCGGACGCCTGCGCGCAGGCGTCCGGACGGCCCGCGAGCCCCCGCTACCGCCCCGGCGGGCCGATGTCACCGCCCGTCGCAGGGTTGCTCCGAAAGAGCGGCTCGGGCCGGTGCGGTGCGGGGCGGGGCCGATTCCGGCTGGCCGCGCCAAGATCGGGTAGGCGCGCGGCGAGAGACGTCGTACGGGAACGGTGGTCGGATTGGGTCTGACGGGGATCGACATGGTGTACGCCTGCGCGGGACTGGGCGCCCTGTGCGCGGCGGTCCTGCCGACGGCTCTGGCGAAACGGCCGCTGTCCCTGCCCATGGTGTTCCTGGCGGCGGGCTTCCTGGTGTTCCTGCTGCCGCTCGACGCCCTCCCGGAACTCGACCCCGTGCGGCACCGGGGAGTGGTGGAGCACCTCACGGAGGTCTGCGTCGTGGTGGCCCTGATGGGCGCGGGCCTGGCCATCAACAGACCGCCCGGCCTGCGCGCCTGGGCGACGACGTGGCGGCTGCTGGGCCTGGCCATGCCGCTGACCATCCTGCTGACGGCGGCCGCCGCCGGATGGCTGCTCGGGTGGCCGCCGGCCGTCGCCCTCCTCGTGGCCGCCGCCCTCGCCCCCACGGACCCGGTCCTCGCCGCCGAGGTACGCGTGGGCGAGCCGACCGACGAGGCCGACGACGAGGACGAAGTGCGCTTCGGGCTGACCAGCGAAGCCGGACTCAACGACGGCCTCGCCTTCCCCTTCGTTCTGGCCGCCGTCGCCCTCACCGCGGCCTCCGCGACCGGCTGGTCCGCGCAAGGGCTGTGGCACTGGGCCTGGAGCGACGTACTGGTGCGCAGCACGGTCGGGCTGCTGGTGGGCGTCGCCGTGGGCAGGCTGCTCGGCTGGATGTTCTTCCAGGCGGCCTGGAAGGCCCTGCGGCTCTCCGAACACCGCGAGGGCTTCGTGGCCCTCGCCGCGACCTTCACCGCCTACGGCCTGACGGAACTGCTGCACGGCTACGGGTTCCTCGCCGTGTTCGTCACCGCCTGCACGATCCGCGGCGCCGAACGCGCGCACCGCTACCACCGCGTCATGCACGCGTTCACCGACCAGATCGAGAGGCTGCTCACGGCGGTCGTGCTCTTCCTCCTGGGCGGCTACATCGCGACCGGCGGCCTCGGAGCACTGACCTGGCGCGGGGCCGCTCTGGGCGTACTGCTCGTCCTGCTGATCCGCCCGGCCGTGGGCTGGGCGGTCCTGGCCCGGGGCCGGGCCGTCGGCAAGGAGCGGGCGGCGATCGCCGTCTTCGGCATCCGGGGGATCGGATCCTTCTTCTACCTGGCGTACGCCCTGGGCGAGGCGGACTTCGCCGCTCCCGCACGGGAACTCTGGGCCGTGGTGACGTTCACCGTCCTGCTCTCGGTCCTCCTGCACGGCATCGCCGCCACCCCGGTCACGGCGCGACTCGACTCCGCCGAGGATCCGGGTCACTAGTGTCGCGACCCGGTGGACCTTTCCGGTCACGGCACCAGCGGATGTCCTGCCGAAACCTGGGTACACGCGGCTTCGAACGGAACGCCGTCGGCCGCGGCCGTCGTGGAGCGGCCGGCCCCGCCGAGACCAGGGAGAAGACACAGCGATGAGCGACCAACCCCGAACCGCGCGGGCCGACCGCAGCCGCCTGCTCGCCGCAGGTGCGGCTCCGGCGGTCTTCCCCCTGGTCCGTCTCAGCCTGGTGCGCGTCGGCCCGGGACGCCGCCGGTGAACCCGTCCAGTACCCCGTACATGCCGACGGGCGTGCGCCTGGTCGGCTTCGTCAAGGCCGGGCCGGGCGGTGCGATGACCGACGAGGTCGGCGTCGTCACCGGCGACCTGACCCTCGCCACGGAGGACGACGGCACCGGCCGGGCCACCCTGACCGTCCAGTACACGGGGGCGGCGGAGTGGTACACCCTCACCGGCAGCCCCGTCCCCCTCCCGGAGGCCGGTATGGCAGCGCTCCACGAGGAGGTCCTGGCGGCGATCCGGACCGGTGGTGGCGCGCAAGCCCCCGACCCGACGCCGCGGACGCCCCCGAACGCCGAGGCGATCCCGGCCGCTCGGCACCCCGGGCCCTCCGGGACCCGTCCATAACCAGGAGACCCGTGCGGCGGGCGGAGGGCAGGATGCCGCCATGGACCGTCAACGCATCAGCTCCCTCGCCCATGCCGACCACCCCGTGGCCGCCCCCTTGAGCGACGACTCCGTCCGGGCCCTCCTGGAGCGGGCCCTCGCGCCGGGCGCCGGCCGGCTCCTCGACCTCGGATGCGGATCGGGAAGCTGGCTGGTGCGCGCCCACGCCGCGAACCCCGGTTTGCGCGCCGACGGGGTCGACCACGACGCCGAGACCATAGCCACCGCCACGCGCGCCGCCGCCGGAGCGGGGCTGGCCGACCGGATCGTGTTCCACGCCCAGGACGCCACCGGGTTCACCTCCCCGCACCGCTACGACCTGGTGCTCAGCATCGGGGCCGACCACGCCTTCGGCGGTCTGGCCCCCACCCTCGAAGCCGCCCGCGGACACCTGGCCCCGGGCGGCCACGTCCTCCTCGGCACGTGCTTCTGGGAACGCGAACCCGGCCCGGAGACCCTCGGCTTCGGCTTCCGCGCCGAGGACCACGACGACCTGGCCACGACCGTCGACCGCGTCGTGGACCAGGGCTGGACCCCGCTCCACGGATACGTCAGCACCCTTAGGGAATGGGACGACTACGAGTGGTCCTGGACCGGATCCCTGTCCCGATGGGCCCTGGAACACCCCGGCCACCCCGACAGCGGCCAAGCCCTCCGGGCCGCGAACGACCACCGCGACGCCTGGCTCCACGGCTACCGCGGGACGCTCGGCTTCGTCACCCTGCTCCTCTGCCGGACGCCGCCCCGGTGACGCGTACGCCCCGACCCGTATGCCCCGACCGGTAGGACCCGTACGCCCCGACCCGTCCGCCCGGGAAGGACCGGCCACCCGTTCGGGTGAATCGGCTCGCCCTGCCCGTGGCCGACACCCCTTCCGGGTGATCGTTTTTCCGGGGCGTGACGGGCCGGCCGTCCGCACCCCGTGAGCGGAGGGTGTGACGGTGGCGGTTGATGTGGTGCGCGAGTCGGCGCGGGCCGGGCGGTTCGTGTTGTGGGAGGAGTCGCCACGTGACGGGGCCCAGGCCAAGACGCTGATGACGGCTGACTTCCGGGTGCGTCTGGCCCGCGCCCAGGGCCGGATCTTCGGCGGGAACGGGCACCGCCACGTGGTGTTCGCCGCCGGGTTCCCCGCCGTGTGCCCGCAGGAGTTCGAAGCGGTCCGCCGCGTGGCGGTGGAGGCCGAGGGGGCGGTGAGCGTGTCCGCGGTGTGCCGGGGCACCGCCGGTGACGTGCGCCAGGCCCTGGCCTCGGTCCGCGGCAGCGCCCACGCGCGGATCATGGTGATCGTGCCCGCCTCGGAGGCCATGGCGGGGGTGATGACCCACGGCACCGCCGAACAGGCGCTGGCCAAGGGCGCCGCGCTGGTCGCACTGGCCAGGGAGACGGACGACACCGTGGCGGTCGACGTGTGCCTGGCCGACGCGTCCCGCGCCGACCACGCGCTGACGGGCGAGCACGCGGCGCACCTGACGGAGGCCGGCGCCGGGGTGGTGGTGCTGGCGGACACGGTCGGCGACCAGCTGCCCGAGGACGCCGCGTCCCTGTTCACCACCGTGCGCCGCCGCGCGGGCGACGACGTCGTCCTGGCCTCGCACCTGCACAACGACCTCGGCCTCGCGCTGGCCAACACCCTCCAGGCGCTGCGCGCGGGCATCCGCGTGCACTCCGCGTCCTGGCTGGGCATCGCCGAACGCAGCGGCATGGTCGCCACCGAACAGCTCCTGTTCCTGCTGGCCTACCGCCCCGAACGCACCCGCGCCCTCCTCGGTGACGGCCGCGACCCCTGGTGGACCGCTCCCGACCTGACCCTGCTGCCGGACCTCGCCCGCATGGTGGCCGCGGAGACCGGCGCACCGCTCGGCGTGACCACCCCGGTCGTCGGGGACGGCGTCGGCACCATTTCCACCGGTACGCCCTTCGTCCATCCCCGCCTGTTCGAGCCCTACGATCCGCTCGAACTCCTCGGCATCGAGCCCCGGGTGATCCTCACGCATCTGGCGAGCGCCCGCGTGATCAACGCGGTCGCGGCCCGTCTCGGCCACGACCTCGACCCCGACCAGACCCGCGCCGCGGCGACCTGGGTGAAATCACGGGCCTACGGCCAGGGACACGCCGTGGTCGACGAAGGGGAATTCGCCGACTACCTCACCGCCCTGACCGTCCCCTCCGCGCGGACCCCGCGATGACCGCTCCGCGTACCGACACCGTCGACGCCGCGCACGCGAACCTGTCCCGGCGCCGGGCCGCGGTGCTGCCCAATCCGGCACCCCTGACGTACGTCGTCACCGCCCTCACGCCGCACGCGGTGAACCGGGCCAAGGGACGCCCCGCCGGTCAGCCCGTCGCCCTGTGGACCCACCACCCCGACACGACCGACCGCGTCCTGCGGGCGCTCGACCTCGCCCCCGGGCCGGCCGAAACGGCCCGCCGGCTGCTGACCGGGGAACGCGTCACGCTGCTGGCCCCGCTGCGTCGTGACCACACCCCGCCCGACTGGCTGGCTCCGGCCACGCACGAGGGCTGGACCCTGCTCTTCGGCGCCCGCTGGGCCCCGCTCCGGCCGGTACTGGACGCGTACCCCGTCCTGTACGTCAGCAGTGCCAACCGGACGGGCCGCCCTCCGGTGTCCAGCGCGGCCGGGGCGCGGGCCGTGTTCCCCGGCCACGTCACCGTCCTCGACCCCGCCACGCTCCCCGGCACCACGCCCGACGCCGCGGACGCCCCGCCCCGCTCGGCCACCACCACGGTCCGCCTGCATCCGGACGGGCGCATGGAACTGCACCGCTCCGGCGCCCAGGACCAGGTGTACGCCGGTCCCGGCACCTATCTGGATCACCTGCGCGCCGCCTGCCGGCCCCGGCCCGGGCCCCGGCTCACGGAGAGGTGACGGCCTGCTCCAGCAGACCGTGAAGGACGCGCTGTTCCTGCGGGCTCAGCCCGGAGAGCGGTGAGTCCACGGCCAGGAGTCCGAGGAGACGTGCGCGCAGCGCGGTCCCCTCGGCGGTCAGGACGAGGTGCTTGGCGCGCCGGTCGGTGGGGTGCGGATGGCGTTCGACGAGCCCCTGCTTCTCCAGCTTGTCGATGACGAACGTGGTGTTGGAGGGTTCGCAGCTCATGCGTTCGGCGAGCTCCCGCATGGTCATCGGTCCGCTCATCTCCCGCAGGGCGGTCGCCTGCGGCGCCGTCAGCCCGAGGGTGGCGGCGCGTTCCCGTACGTGCTCGGCGATCCGCTGCGCGAGCCCGTTCACCAGACCGCACAGCTGTCGCTCGGCGATGGCCTGCTGTTCGGGGGGCGTCGTCATGCCACCACCCTAGCAACTCCGTCAAGGTGAAACATTTCTAGCTTGAATGATTCTAACTTGATGCTTATGGTGGTGCTCGTCGCCGCGGGAGGCACCGCGACGGCCTGACGACGACTCACAGGAGAGAACCCATGGCTGACTTGACGGTCGAGCGGGACGAACGACTGAGCCGGCCGGCGGGAATCCGCTCGATACGGCTGGGCGACACGAAGGTGTCGTACGTACCGGACGGAGACGTGCGGCTGCGCCCGCTGCGGATGCTCCCGGACACCACCGACGAGGTGTGGGCCGCACACCCGCAGTACCTGGACCCGGCCGGCCACCTCGTCGGCAGCGTCGGCGCCCTGCTGGTGGAGCGCGGTGACCGCGCCCTGCTCATCGACGCGGGCTTCGGCCCGCAGGCGCTCCAGGCCCCGGACGGCCCCCTCGCCGCGATCCACGGAGGCGCCCTCCCGCGCGGCCTCGCCGAACTGGGCCGCCGCCCCGAGGACATCGAAGCGGTGGCCTTCACCCACCTCCACTCCGACCACCTCGGCTGGGCCTGTCACCCCGCCCCCGGCGAAGACCGGCCCGTGTTCGCCCACGCCGACCACCTGGTCTCCGAGCAGGAGTGGGACCGCCGCGACCTGCTGGAGGCCCAGGGCATGGCCGGACAGGTCGCGGCCCTCGCACCGCGCGTACGGACGGTCACGGACGGGCAGGAGGTCTTCCCCGGTGTACGCGTACGGATCACCCCCGGCCACACCGTCGGGCACGCCGAGTACGTCATCACCGGCGGCGGACGGCGCCTGATCGCCTTCGGCGACGCCATGCACTCGCCGATCCAGGCCGACCACCCCGCATGGTCGTCGGCCTTCGACCACGACCCCGCCCTGACGGCCGGTCACCGCCACCGCCTCGTCGCCGAGCTGGCGGAGCCCGGCACCATCGGCTTCGGCGTCCACTTCGCCGACGTCGTGTTCGGACACGTCCGCCGGGACGGGAACGGCCCGGCCTGGCACCCCGTCGACGCCTGACCGGCGGAAGCGGGCGCCGACGGCGGCGTCACCCGTGGCGCGCGGGAGGTGCGCCGTGGTGTCGCCGTTACCGGCCGCGCCGTCCCGAATGCGGTATACGTCCTCTGGGGCTCACCCGATCCCCGCGAAGGGAGCGTTGCCGTGGAGCGCACGACGTGCTGCGTGGTGGGAGGCGGGCCGGCCGGAATGGTGCTGGCACTGCTGCTGGCGCGGGCCGGGGTGGAGGTGACGGTGCTGGAGAAGCACGGCGACTTCCTGCGCGACTTCCGCGGTGACACCGTGCACCCCTCCACCCTGTCGCTGCTCGACGAGATCGGCCTGGCCGAACGGTTCGCCCGGCTGCCGCAGCGCCGGGTGACCTCCGTGCAGCTGCCCATCGGGCCGGACCGCTCCCTGGTCATGGTCGGCAACATCGGGGCGCTGCCGGGCAAGTACAACTACATCGCGATGGTCCCCCAGTGGGACCTGCTCGACCTCCTCGCCGACGAAGCGGGCCGGGAGCCGTCCTTCCGCCTCCGCATGAACACCGAGGCGACCTCCTTCCTCATCGAGCGCGGCCGGGTCACGGGCGTCCGCTACCGCACCGCGGACGGCGGCACCGGCGAGCTCCGGGCCGACCTGACCGTGGCCTGCGACGGCCGCGGCTCACTGGCCAGGGCCCTGCCCGAACTCGGCCTGGAACACTTCCCCTGCCCCATGGACGCCTGGTGGTTCCGCCTGCCGCGCCACGAGGACGACCCCAGCGGCCTCGTGGGCGCCCTGGGCGACAGGTTCTTCACCGCGCTCATCGACCGCGGCGACTACTGGCAGTGCGCCGCGCTCATCCCGAAGGGGACCGACGCCGAGCGCCGCGCCGAGGGCCTGGAGCGCTTCATGGACCGCTTCACGGCCGCCGCCCCGTGGCTGGCCGGCCGGAGCGGCGCCGTCACCTCCTGGGACGAGGTCAAACTGCTCGACGTACGGCTCGACCGGCTGCGCCGCTGGCACCGTCCCGGGCTGCTGTGCATCGGTGACGCGGCCCACGCGATGTCACCCGTCTTCGGGATCGGCATCAACCTCGCCGTGCAGGACGCGGTGGCCGCGGCCCGCCACCTCGTGCGTCCGCTGCGCGCGAGCACCGTGGGCCTGCGCGACGTGCGCCGCGTCCAGCACCGGCGCTGGCCCACCACCGTGGCGACCCAGGGCCTCCAGCGCCTCGCCCACGCCCAGGTCATCGAACCGCTGCTGGCCGGCCGGACCGCGTTCGGCGATCCCCGCAAGGCCAAGCGGATGACGGAACTCGTCACCGACTCGCGCTGGCTGAACCGGATCCCGGCCTACTTCCTCGCGTACGGAGCCCTCCGCGAGCGCCCCCCGAGGGAATCGCTCCGCTGAAGGACCGTCCGGCGGGAGCCGGGCGGCGAGACGGGGCGTGAGACGGGTCCGGGCCGGCAACGAGTTTTCACCGCGAGGTTACCGATGGGTAGCCGTGGGGGGTGCCGGGACGGTAGCGTCGGCGGCCTGGAGGGGAGTGCCATGCCTCGTACGTTCACGGTGTCCGACAGCATCGTCGTCCACGTCCGTCCCGACGAAGTCTTCCGGCAGGTCGCCGATCCCGCCCGCATGGGCGAATGGAGTCCGGAGAACCTGGGCGCCACCGTCCACGGTGACGTCGGTGAGACGCGCGTGGGGATGGTGTTCGACGGACGGAACAAGCGCGGCGCCTTCCGCTGGACCACGCGCTGCACCGTGACGGCGGTCGAGGCGGACCGCTTGTTCCGGTTCCGGGTGCACGCCATCGGCGTACGGCGCCCGCGGGTGCCCGGCCCCATCGCCACCTGGGAGTACCGGTTCGAGCCGGTTCCCGGGGGCACCAGGGTGACCGAGACGTGGACCGACGACCGGCGTTCGTGGCCCGACTTCGTCGCCGGCGCCTTCGACCGGGTCGCGACGCGGGGACACACCTTCGCCGACTTCCAGCGCGGCAACATCCGCACCACCCTGCGCAACCTCAAGAAGGCCCTGGAACCGGCGCCCGACACCGCGTGACCGCGAGAGGCTGGGACGTCTACGCCGGCGCGGCCTTCGACGCACCCGCCCTCCTGCGCGCCCTGTCCCCGCACATCTCGCTCGAACTGTTGCCGTAGCCCCGGGAGTCGCCGCCCGGCGCCTTCGGCCGGGGCCTCGGCGGCTCCACCGGCCGCTTCGGGGGCGGCGGCGTCCTCGGCGGGTAACTCTGCGGCACCCTCGGGCCCTTGTCCTCGACCGGCTGCGTCCTCATACGGCCACGCTACGTCCGGCCCGGCCGGCCCGGCGGGCATCGGGACGAACCGGCAGCCGTTTCCCGGAGCCTCCGGGACACCCGGCATACGGCCGGCCGGTACCCGGCCGCACGGGCTACGGGGCCGGTCCGGCAGGGCGGTCGGAGCCCCGCTGGAGCCGTGCGTCTCGCGCCCGGCTCGGGGCCCGACCGAATGTCACGGTTGTGTCTCGGGCCGTACGGCGGTGAACAGGGCCCGCAGGAGCCGCGTGGCTAGGGAAGAGTCCGAGCCTCACCTCGCAGCCACGGCCGCCCGCGCCGTACCACCCCACGGGGGTCACCTCATGCTCCATCGCCGTGCCGCCTTCCTCACCGCCGTGCTGGCCGCCCTCGCGCTGACCGTCGCCCTCTCCGGCTGCGCCGCCCCGCAGCTGCCGGCGGCCTTCACCAACCCGGTCATCCCCGGTCTGTGGACCCCCGACCGGATGGCGGGGGCGGTCTCCGCCGACAGCCCGGTGGCCGGCGATCTCGGCGCGGACGTGGACGTGACCGACCCCGAGCCCGCCCCGGTCACGGCGAAACCGGAGGCGACCGCCTACCACGACAACGCGGCCGTCATGGGCAAGCTCTTCTTCGACACGAACGAAGGGCCGAGTGTGTGCTCCGCCACCGCCGTGCGCGATCCCGCCCGCCCCGGCCGCTCCGGCCTGGTGTGGACCGCCGGGCACTGCGTCCACGGCGGGGCCGGGAGCCGGTGGTTCCGCAACATCGTCTTCGTACCGTCGTACAACAACGACGGACTGACCGGGGCGGCCCGCGCCCGGGCCGGCCTCGGCGCGGTGGCCCCCTTCGGGACGTGGTGGGCCGACCGCGCGGAAACCGCGCCGGAGTGGATCGCCGAGGGCGCCCCCAGCGGAGGCGGAGGCTCCCCCTTCGACTTCGCGGTCCTGCACGTCAAGCGCTCGGGAACCAGCGCCTCACTGGAGGAGACGATAGGCAGGGCGGCGCCCGTCTGGTTCGGGGCGGCCTCGGCGACGACGATCCCGGCGATGGGAGTCTGGGGATACCCCGCCGAGAAGCCCTTCGACGGGGAGCGGATGTTCTCCTGCCAGGACCGCCCGGGACGGCTGGCCGTCAGGCGCGGCCAGCCCGTCCTCTACCGGATCGGCTGCACCATGAACGGCGGCGCCTCCGGCGGCGGGTGGTTCGCCCGCGACCCTTCCGGCGCGCTCGCCCTGGTCAGCAACACCTCCATCGGCCCGGACGGCAACACCTGGCTGGCGGGGCCCCGGCTCGGTCAGCGGGCCAGGGAGGTCTACCAGTCGGTCAGCAACGGCTCCTCACCACGTCCGGCCGCCCGGGACCGCTGACCGCCCCACCCGAGCGGTCCCTTCCGGATCCCGTACGGCCCGCCGTCTATCCCGGCCGGGCCCACCGGTGGCAACCTGTGCGTGCCGCTCAGCCGAGCCCGGGCGCCCACACGTCCCCCCACCTCGTGAGCCACCCCTGCCCGTGAGCTGCCCCTGCCGACCCGTCACCGAGGGAGTTCACCGTATGCAGAGCCGTTCAACCGACGACCCGCGCAAGCGCGTGGTGTGGGGGATAACCCTCGTCCTGATCGCGGTCACGGCACTCCTCGGCGTCACGCCCGGGTCCGCCACGGCGACGACCGCCGGCTCCCCGCCCGTGCCCGTCCTGTCCTGGGGCCCCTGCGCCGCCCCGGGGGACGGTTTCGAGTGCGCGACCGCCCGGGTACCGCTGGACCACCGCGATCCCGCCGGACCCACGATCCCCCTCGCCGTCACCCGGCGGCTCGCGGCCGACCCGGCCCACCGCACCGGCGTCCTGCTGCTGCACCCGGGCGGACCCGGCAACTCCGGTGTGGACTTCGCCCGTAACAGCTACGAGGCCCTCCCCGCCTCCCTCCGCGACACCTTCGACGTCGTCGGGTACGACATGCGCGGCGTGGCACGCAGCGGACAGGTGGAGTGCTGGAACGACCAGGAGTACTCGGCCGCCGTCGACGCCGCACGCGGCGTGCCCGCCCCCGGAGCCCTGAGCGAAGCCGTCCGGCAGGGCCGCGACTTCGCCGACGCCTGCCGGGAACGCTCCGGCGGCCTCCTGCCGTTCATCGGCACCGGGTCGAACGCCAAGGACATCGACCTGCTGCGCCGGGCCCTCGGCGAGGAGCAGCTCACCTTCTACGGCCGTTCCTTCGGCAGCTACGTGGGCACCGTCTACGCCGCGCAGTTTCCCCGCCGCGTCCGCGCCATGGTCCTGGACGGCGCCTACGACCCGCACCGCTACTCCGAGGTGCCGTACGCCTACGACGCGGCGCAGTTCGCCGCCCTGGACGGGGCGGTCGGCCGGTTCCTCGACTGGTGCGCGCAGAACGCCACCACCTGCGGATTCGGGGAGGGCAAGCCCCGGCAGGCCTTCGAACAGCTCAAGCGGGCCCTGGACGCCGACCCGGTCATCACCGCGAGCGGACGGCCTGCCACCGGCTACACCCTCGCCTACCGCCTGATGTTCAACATCAACTCGGGCAAGGAGATCTGGCCGTACCTGGGAGAGGCCCTGCGGGCGGCCCAGGCACGCCAGGGCTCGTTCCTGCTGAACCCGCCCTCACCCGGCTCCTTCGACTTCCTCAACGTCAACACGGCCGTCGAGTGCGCCGACCGCGTCTACCCGCCCGGTCGCCTCCTCCTGGGCGCGCTGGTCAGCGCGCACGCGGCCTCGGCGCCCCTGCTGGGACCCCCCATCGGCCTGGGACCGCCCACCTACGACCACAACCACGCACCCACCTGCGCCCAGTGGCAGGCCGAGCGTCCGAGCCGCTACGACGGCTCCTACCGCGCGGCGGGCTCCGCGCCGATCCTCGTCCTCGGCACGACCGGCGACCCGGACACCCCCTACCAGGACGCCGTCGCCCTCGCCCGGACGCTGGACAACGGACGCCTGCTGACCTTCGCGGCCGAGGGACACACCGGCTACAACCGGAGCGCCTGCGTCAGCGCCCTCGTCAACGACTACCTGGCCACCCTGGCGCTGCCCGCGCGCGGGACCGTCTGCGCGGACGAGACGCCCCCGGGCGCCCCCGGCCGCCGCACGACCACGGGCGTCGAGGCCGACGAGACGCGGGACGTGATCCCCACCCTCCGCTGACCCGCGGTCCGTGCCCGGCAGCGGAGGAGTCTCCGCCGCCGGGCACCGGGCCCGGGCGAGGTCCGACGGGGCTCAGGCGAGGTCGAACCGGTCCAGGTTCATCACCTTGTCCCACGCCGCCACGAAGTCACGCACGAACTTCTCGCCCGCGTCCTTGGACGCGTAGACCTCCGCGATGGCGCGGAGCTGGGAGTGCGAGCCGAAGACGAGGTCGACGGCGGTGGCGGTCCACTTGACCTCGCCCGTGGCGTGGTCCCGCCCCTCGTACACGTTCTCGTCCGCGGCCGACGCCTTCCACTCCGTCCCCATGTCCAGGAGGTTGACGAAGAAGTCGTTGGTCAGCTGCTCCGGCCGGTCCGTGAAGACGCCGTGCCGGGATCCCTTGTAACCGGTGTTCAGCGCGCGCAGGCCGCCGGTCAGCACCGTCATCTCGGGTGCGGTCAGGGTCAGCAGGTTGGCACGGTCCAGCAGCAGCGTCTCCGGGGACAGCTTCTCTCCCGCCCGCAGGTAGTTGCGGAACCCGTCCGCCCGCGGTTCGAGCACGGCGAACGACTCCACGTCCGTCTGCTCCTGCGTGGCGTCCGTACGCCCCGGGGCGAAGGGGACCGTGACGGCGTGCCCGGCGTCCTTCGCGGCCCGCTCGACCGCCGCGCAGCCGCCCAGCACGATCAGGTCGGCGAGCGAAACCTTCCGGCCGTCGGACCGCGAGGCGTTGAAGTCCTCCCGGATCCCTTCCAGGGTCCGCACCGCCTCCGCCACCTCGGGCAGGTCGTTGACCTCCCAGTCCTTCTGCGGCGCGAGCCGGATCCGGGCCCCGTTGGCCCCGCCGCGCTTGTCCGTGCCGCGGAAGCTCGCCGCCGACGCCCAAGCCGTGCCGACCAGTTGGGGGACGGACAGTCCCGAGGCGAGGATCCTGCCCTTGAGGTCGGCGACGTCCGCCTCCGAGACGAGCTCGTGATCGACCGCGGGGACCGGGTCCTGCCACAGCTGCGGCTCGGCCACCCACGGCCCGAGGTAGCGCGAGAGGGGGCCCATGTCGCGGTGCAGGAGCTTGTACCAGGCCTTCGCGAACGCCACCGCGAGCTTGTCCGGGTTCTCGTGGAAGCCCTTCGCGATCGGCCCGTACACCGGGTCCAGCTTCAGCGCGAGGTCCGTCGTCAGCATCATGGGGGCGTGCCGCTTCGACGGATCGTGCGCGTCGGGCACGGTGTCCCGGGCCGAGGGGTCCGTCGGAGTCCACTGCTGAGCGCCGGCCGGGCTCCTCGTCAGCTCCCAGTCGTACGCGAACAGGTTGTCCAGGTACCCGTTGTCCCACTTCGTCGGCTCGGAGGTCCAGGCCCCTTCGAGGCCGCTGGTCAGGGAATCGACGCCCTTGCCGCTGCCGCACGTGTTCCGCCAGCCGAGACCCTGCTGCTCGATGGGGCCCGCCTCCGGTTCCGGACCGATGCACTCGGGATCGACCGCGCCGTGGCATTTTCCGAAGGTGTGGCCGCCGATGATGAGGGCGGCCGTCTCCTCGTCGTTCATCGCCATGCGCCCGAACGTCTCGCGAATGTCCCGGGCGGCGGCGACCGGATCCGGATTTCCGTTGGGGCCTTCCGGATTGACGTAGATCAGACCCATCTGAACGGCACCGAAAGGGCCCGTGAGTTCCCTGTCGCCGCTGTACCGGGCGTCTCCGAGCCAGGTGTCCTCAGGGCCCCAGAAGATTTCCTCGGGTTCCCAGATGTCCTCCCGTCCGAAACCGAAACCGAACGTCTTGAACCCCATGGATTCCATGGCGCAGTTGCCGGCGAACACCAGGAGGTCGGCCCACGAGATCTTCCGGCCGTACTTCTGCTTGACCGGCCAGAGCAGACGGCGCGCCTTGTCGAGGCTCGCGTTGTCCGGCCAGCTGTTGAGCGGGGCGAAGCGCTGGGCGCCGGCTCCGCCGCCGCCCCGGCCGTCCTCGATGCGGTAGGTTCCGGCGGAGTGCCAGCTCATCCGGATGAAGAGCGGCCCGTAGTGACCGTAGTCGGCGGGCCACCAGTCCTGCGACGCCGTCATCACCTCGAAGACGTCCCGCTTCAGCGCCTCGACGTCCAGGGACGAGAACTCCTGCGCGTAGTCGAAGTCCTCGTCCATCGGATTCGACTGGGGCGAATGCTGATGGAGAACCTGGAGGTCCAGCTGGTTCGGCCACCAGTCCCGGTTCGTCCTGGGGCGCGTCGCCTCGGGGGTCGGGGCGGGGATTACTGGGTTCTCGCTTTCGCTGCCGGACACGTCCGTCCTTCTTTCCTGTCTCGGTGTTTCCCTCTGCTGGCTGCTTGCGCCTGACGCATTCCCTTCGTCCGGATCGAGCACCGCGGCCCGCCACCCGAACGACGCCGACAATCGAGCGCGCATCAGCGTCCGTATGGTCGCGCACCGCAGACCGCACCGCTACGAGAACACGCAGGGCACCCCCGCACGGCGAACGCCCGAAATGACAAACCGCCGGTTCCGCTTCCCGCCGGAACTCCGGCCGCTGCCGGTAAACTCCTGCTGTCCCGACGAGCCTGAACGGGTGAGCGCACATGAGCGACCTGCTGGAGCGGCTGAAAGGACGTGGCTGGCGGATGACCTCCCAGCGGCGTGTCGTCGCGGAGGTCCTCGACGGCGACCACGTCCACCTCACGGCCGACGAAGTGCACGCCCGCGCGGTCCTGCGGCTGCCCGAGATCGCCCGGGCGACCGTCTACAACACCCTGGGCGAACTGGTGTCCCTCGGCGAGGTCGCGGAGGTCTCCACCGACGGCCGGGCCAAGCGGTACGACCCCAACGCGCACCACCCCCACCAGCACCTGGTGTGCTCCGGCTGCGGCATCATCCGCGACGTCCACATGACCGGCGATCCACTGGCCGGCCTCCCCCCGCAGGAGCGGTTCGGCTTCACGGTGTCCGGGGCCGAGGTGACCTACCGCGGGCTGTGCCCCTCCTGCCTCACCGGCCCGCCGCAGGCGTGACGTACGGCGGACCGCCCACCGGGCCCGGGGCCCCGGAGGCTCAGATCCCGGCGACCTTGGCGCTCGCCGACACCTCGTAGACCAGGGTGACCGTACGGTGGCCGCCGGGCGGGAGACCGACGTCCCAGCGGGCGATGCCGTCGGCGTCGACCACCTCCGGCGCCGGGGAGCAGGCGTCCTTCCGCAGGCGCACCTCCACCGCCGACACCTCGGAGACCGGGATCCGCTCCCGCAGGACGACCACCCGGTCTCCGAGCTCCCCGGGGGCGGAGAACCGGGACAGGTGCAGCCGGACGGTACGGGTGACCACGGTCCGCTGCATGATCCCGGTGGTGTCGCGGGACTCCTCGGCGTGCCGGACCACCCCGTGGTCGTCGCAGCTGCCGAACGCGAGCTCGACGGGGGTGCCGGGCGCGGTGAAGTCCAGGGTCCCGCGGCCGCTGAATCCGCTGCCGCGCACCAGGTCCACGGGCCCGGCGAGCAGTGCGTGGCCGGCCGCGTTGTCGAACCGCACCACCTGGGTGACCAGCGGCGACACCTCGGGCGAACATGCGTACTCGCTGACCGCGGCCGTGGTGAAGACGGAGAGCGGCACGCGGTGGGCGCGGCCGTCCCCGCGCACCGAGACCGGCGCGGGGGAGTGCAGCACCCGCGTCTCGCCGCCGTCGTCCACCCCGGGCAGGCCGAGCACCGGAGCCGGGCCGAGGACCCCGATCTCCTCCTCGCGCAGCTCCACGTCGACCGTGCGGCGCTCGGCCGCCGAGCGGTCCCTGAGCGTCAGCCGGTCCTCGTCCAGCCGTGGCGGATCGGTCGCCAGCGCCGAGCGGGCGGTGGACAGCGTCAGCCGTACGTCCGACCAGTCCTCACCGGTGCGCTGCCAGACCACCGCGTCGGTCTCCAGCGTCAGGGAGTCCCCGTCGAGGACCGCCCGGTAGGCGGGCCGCCACAGCGCGCAGGGGGTGAGGTGGCTCAGGCGCAGCTCCACCGGCCCGGCGGCCGCCGCCTCCACGGTCAGCTCGACGTGCCCGACCAGTTCGGCGGGTTCTTCCTCGGAGACGCGCATGGCCCGCTGCGCCGCCGCCAGTTCGGTGCCGAGGGTGGCCAGCCGGGCGTCCACGGCGCGCAGTCGCTCCCCGTACGCGTCCCGCTCGCCGTCCAGCCGGTCCAGTTCGCGGGACCAGCGGGGCCCTTCGGTCTCCCCGCGGCCGGCGCCCTCGCCGATGTCCCGCAGGAGATCGGTGGTGAGGACGCCGAGCAGGTCGAGGCGGGTACGCAGCCGGTCGCGCCGCTGCCCCAGGTCCAGCCGCTCCTCCTCCAGGGCGCGTACGCGCTGCCGCAGGGCGGAGTCCTCGTCGGGGGACGGCAGCGGACCGCGGGGGGTCCAGCTGCGGACGATCCGCACGTCGAGGACGCTCGCGGGGAATCCGGCGGTCAGCTCGGCATGGAGGGTCCGGTCCACGGCCAGCGCGCTGACCGGGCCGAGGCGCAGCCGCTGGACCCCCGCCTCCAGGTCGAGCACGACGGCGCGCTCGACGTGGGCGCGGTCCTCCAGGCAGGTCACGGCGGTGACGGGGAGGGCGATCGGCTTCGGGGCCGTGGACATGGGGTGCGTCAGCTCCTGCGGTTGCCGCCGGCGAGGGCCTTGCCGGCCGGGATGCGGATCTCGTAGCCGCCGTCGAGGGCGGTGGTGGCGCCTGCGGGCAGGTCGAGCCGCCAGACCCGGGTGCCCGGGGCGTGATGCTCGGGCCCGACGCCGTGCTCGGGCGCCGTCCAGTCGGCCCGTTCCTCGATCCGGACGTCCGGTTCGGAGGTGACCGGTACCCGCTCGCGGACCTCGACGGTGACGGGCCTCGCGAGCCCGTTGGCCAGCTCCACGTGAACGCGGTGGTCGAGGACCGTGGTGTTGTTGCGGAGCCCCGACGTCGACTCGTGCAGGTTCGTCCGGCGGGTCACCCGGATGCCCTCGGCCGGTCCGAGTCCCACCCGGCGGACACCGCCGGGCGCGAGCGTGGGCAGTGCGGTGGTCAGCAGGAAGTCGCCGTCGACGGAGACCTCCACCGGGCCGGCCAGCAGGGCCTGGTCCGTGGCGTTGGACAGCACCAACGTCGCGTACACGGTCGGCTCCACGGCCGGCACGCTGAGGTACTCGGTGCGCAGGCCGACCGGGATCTCGGCGACGGTGACGGTGTGCCAGGTACCGTCCGACGGAACGTCGGCGCGGGCCGCGGCGTCGAAGCGGTGGTCGAAGGAACCCGCCGACTCGCGGGGCCGTACGGCCTGCGCGGGCAGCGGCAGCGCCGCCACCGCTTCGGCACGGCGGCGGTGTTCGGCCGCCACCGGGTCGAGGGGGGCACCGGGGAACAGCCGGCCCCTGCGACCGGACTGCTCGGCGGGGCCGGACAGGACGAGGGAGGCGTAGTCGAGCTCGGCGCCGCTCGGCTGCGGCGGACCGGGCACCGGTGCCGGAGGAGGCGGCGCGGGCACACCACCGGGAGCCGCCGGAGCGGCAGGTGCCGGGGCGGCGGGGGCCCCGGCGAAGGAGGGGGCACCCCTGCGCGCCCTGGCGGGCGGTGGCACGGCGCCGTCCGGCTGCGCGAGGCGGGGCATCCCGCCGGCCAAGGTCTCGGAGGAGCCGCCCGTACCCGCGGGCGCCGCGAACGCGGCCGGCGGACCGCCGTAGCCCTGCGGCGCCGACGGCGGGGGAGGCGGCGGTGGCGGCGGTACGGGACCGGCTGCGGGAGCCACCGGAGCGGGGCGGGCCGCCACGGCCACGGGCGCGCCGGCGCCGGCGGGGCGGGCGGGGCGGGGGCCGGCCCCCTGGTACCCGGCGAACAGGTCGGCGAGTCCCGCCGGGGGCTCGCGCCAGCCGGAGGGCGCGGGGGCGGCCTGACGGCGCCCGATGCGCATCGAGCGGAGCCTCGGCAGGTCGGTGCGGCGCCGCAGGTCCGCGGTGGCCAGTGCGATGCGTACGCCGCTCCAGTCCTCGCCGGTCCGCTGGGCGACCGAGGCGCGCAGCACCAGGCGACCGCCGCCGTCGCCCTGACGGTAGGAGAGCCGGTAGGCCGGCACCCAGACGGCGCCCGGCACCGCGTACTCCAGTTCCAGGTCCACCTCGGCGTCACCGGTACCGCCGCCGGCGGTGTCGAGGGTGAGGACCGCGCACACCGTGGTCTCCACGTGCGCTGACGGCGCGTCGGTGGAGGCGCGGGCGAGCCGGTCGGCGGCGACGGCGAGTTCGTGCTCGGCGACGCGCAGCGCCTCCTCCAGCTCGACGAGGCGGGCGTGCAGCCTCGTCAGCCGTTCGTCGACGAAATCGGCGAGTTCCAGCCACGCGTCGACCGGGGTGCGGCGGTGCGGGTCGTCGCGCCTGCGCGGAGGCGCGACCGGGCGCAGGGCCCCGACCTCTTCGATCAGGCTCAGCTGTCGGTCCCGGCGCCCCTGCGCCGCCCCGTGCGCGTCGCGCAGCCGCTCGACCTCGCGCCGCAGCCCTTCGGGCGTGCCCGTAGCGAGCGGTGCGGCTTCGACCTCCACCCGGGCCTCGGTGACGCGCACCCCGGGAGCGTCCAGGACGCGGGCCCGCAGCGAGCCCGGGTCCAGCGAGCGGGGCAGTCCCGCCACCCGCACCCGGCCGTCGGCCGGAACCCGGCCCCGCGCCAGGCGGCGGCAGACCGCTCCCCGCGCGTACACCACGACCGAATCGAGGGTCGCCCCCCACCGCTGTGCCGTCTCCGTCGTCATGCGCTCCGCCCCCGTCGCGTCCGTGCTGAGCGAAGCCTACGCCCGAGCGGCCGGTGCGCGGCCGCCGAGGCCCGACAGCGGGGTCAGCTGCCGCCCGGGGCCCGGTCGCGGCGGTGACCGGGCAGGAACTCCTGGATCTTCGACTTGATTCCCTGCCGCACCATGCCGGTCCGGTCGCTGTCCCCCTTGAGGATCGCGGAGGCCGTCGCCTCGATCTGGTCGAGGTCGGCGTGCGGCGGAACGGGCGGGACGGCGGGGTCCGTACGGAAGTCGATGACGAACGGCCGGTCGGCGGCCAGCGCCTGACGCCAGGCGGGTTCGACGTCGGCCGGCTTCTCCACGCGCACGCCGTCGAGGCCGATCAGGCGGGCGAAGTCCGCGTAGGGCAGGTCGGGAAGGGACTGGGAGGGAAGGAACTGCGGTGCGCCGTTCAGCGCGCGCATCTCCCAGGTGACCTGGTTGAGGTCACCGTTGTTGAGGACCGCGACCACCAGCCGGGGATCCTCCCAGTCCTGCCAGTACTTGGCGGCGGTGACGAGTTCGGCCATGCCGTTCATCTGCATCGCGCCGTCCCCGACGATCGCGATCGCGGGCCGCTCGGGACGGGCGAACTTCGCACCGATGAGGTACGGAACCCCCGGCCCCATCGTGGCCAGCGTCCCGGACAGCGAGCCGCGCATGGATCCCCGCAGCCGCAGGTGCCGGGCGTACCAGTTGGCGGCCGATCCGGAGTCGGCGGCGAGCATCACGTCGTCGGGCAGCAGGGCGTCGAGGGAGTGCACGACGTGCTCCGGGTTGACCGGGTCGGCCGCCACGCCGGCGCGCCGTTCCATGACCGTCCACCAGCGGGCCGTGTCCTTCTCGATCTTCTTGCGCCAGGACCCGTGCTTCTTCCGCTTCAGCAGGGGCAGCAGCGCGTCGAGGGTCCGCGCCGCGTCCCCGACCAGGTTCACCTCGAACGGGTAGCGCAGTCCGACCATGAACGGATCGATGTCGATCTGTACGGCGCGGGCCTGGTCGAAGGCGGGCAGGAACTGGGAGTAGGGGAAGCCGGAGCCGACCACGAGCAGGGTGTCGCAGTCCCGCATCATCTCGTACGAGGGCCGGGTGCCCAGCAGCCCGATCGACCCCGTGACGTACGGCAGGTCGTCCGGCAGGGCGTCCTTGCCGAGCAGCGCCTTCGCCACCCCGGCGCCCAGCACCTGTGCCAGCTCCTCCACTTGGGGCCGGGCGCCCCGGGCGCCCTGGCCGATGAGGATCGCGACCTTCTCGCCCGCGTTGAGCACCTCGGCGGCCCGTTCGACGTCCGCCGGAGCGGGGACGGGTGCGTAGGCGGACATGCCGAGGCTCGAAGGCACCATCTTGAAGGCGTGGGCCGGCGGCACGTAGTCGAGCTCCTGCACGTCGGCGGGGAGGATGACCGCCGTGACGGTCCGCTGGGCGAGGGCCGTGCGCATCGCCCGGTCGATCACGTTCGGCAGCTGCTCGGGGACGGTGACCGTCTCGCAGAACGCGGAGGCCACGTCCTTGTACAGGCTCGCCAGGTCGACTTCCTGCTGGTAGGAGCCGCCCATCGCGCTCCGGTCGGTCTGGCCCACGATGGCCACGACCGGCACGTGGTCGAGCTTCGCGTCGTACAGGCCGTTCAGCAGGTGGATGGCCCCGGGCCCGGAAGTGGCCGCGCAGACGCCGACCCGGCCGGAGAACTTGGCGTACCCGACCGCCTGGAAGGCCGCCATCTCCTCGTGCCGGGCCTGGACGAACCGCGGCCGGTTCTCCGCGCGGCCCCACGCGGCCAGCAGGCCGTTGATCCCGTCACCGGGATACGCGAAGACGTGCTCCACGTCCCACGCGCGGAGGCGTTCCAGTACGAAATCGGAAACCTTGGTCGACATGGCGGTACTCCTCGTACTCGTCTGGGGCGGCCCGGCGGCGTGGGCCGCGTGCGGGCGCCGGGTCCGTCAGGCGCTGGACGGCAGGGCGGGGCGTTCCGCCCGCGCGGCGACGAGGCGGCGCCGTTCCCCCTCGTCGAGCCCGCCCCACACTCCGTACGGCTCGCCCACGCGCAGCGCGTGCCGCAGGCATTCCGGCTGTACCGGGCACAGCGCGCACACGTCCTTCGCGGCAGCGGCAGCTCCGGCAGCGCGGCGCCCCGGTGACCCGTCGCGTTCCCGGGCGGGGCGGAAGAGCAGGCGCGAGCCGAGCCGGAGGCACTCGGCCTCCTCCTGCCACGGCCGATGGCCGGCCGCACGGCCTTCCGGACGGGAAACGTCCCCCACCTCGGGCTCCCTTCGGATCGGATCGGGCCCTTCGGAGCGGGCGCGAGCGCCCGCCCGTCCCTCGTCTGACCCGTTCGGCGTTCCCGAAACACCGGGCGCGCAGGCGTCGAGGGAGAACGGCACCCCCCTGTACCCCCGGCCTCCGCTCCGGAGGTGGCCGAATTCCGTCGTAGGCTGAATCCCGCATACGACGTACAGGAGGCGGAAGTGGCCGGGACGACGCTGACCGGGACGACGGTGGCCGAGGTGATGGCCGAGCTCGCCGCGCTCCAGGACCCGAAGGCACGCGCGGTGAACGAGCGGCACGGTGACGATCACGGCGTGAACCTCGGCAAGCTGCGCGCGGTCGCCAAGCGGCTGAAGACGCAGCAGGAACTCGCCCGCCGGCTCTGGGAGACGGACGACACCGCCGCCCGGCTGCTGGCCCTCCTGATCTGCCGCCCGAAGGCGTTCGGACGGGACGAGCTGGACGGCATGCTGCGCGGGGCGCGCGCCCCCAAGGTGCACGACTGGCTCGTGAACTACGTGGTGAAGAAGAACCCGCACTCCGAAGAGCTGCGCCTGGCCTGGTCCGCCGATCCGGATCCCGTGGTCGCGAGCGCCGGCTGGGCCCTGACCACCGAACGCGTGGCGAAGAGGCCCGAGGGCCTCGACCTCGCGGGGCTGCTCGACGTCATCGAGGCGGAGATGAAGGACGCCCCGGACCGCCTGCAGTGGGCGATGAACCACTGCCTGGCTCAGATCGGGATCGAGCACGCCGAGTACCGCACCCGGGCGCTCGCCATCGGCGAGCGGCTGGAGGTCCTCAAAGACTACCCGACCTCCCCGGGCTGCACGTCTCCGTTCGCGCCCGCCTGGATCACCGAGATGGTCCGCCGGCGGCAGGACGACTGACGAGAACAATGCCCGCGCCCCGCCGGGAGCACAGCCGCTATCGTCGCCACGGTGATCACCGAAGACGACGTGGATCCGGCGACGCTGGCCGCCGGGATGCTGCGGCCGGCCTGGCGCCACGGTCTGTACTGGGCCCTGGAGGCCCAGGACCACACCGCCGCACTGACGAACGCGCTCGACCGTGCGGCGGCCGTGGCGCGGGCGTCCGCCGCGCAGCTCCGCGAGATCGTCGAGACGGTGGTCCGTGAAGGCCACGAGGAGCTCGGGCGGGGGTTCGTCCACCACCCGGACATCTCCGGGGAGTACCTCCTCGAACTGTGCGACCGGGGCGTGCTCACCGACGCGTTGGGGCACCGTGCCGGGCCCCGCGGGCTGCTGGTGCGGATGTGTGAGGTCCACCGGTACCCGGAGGCGGTCCTGACGCTGGGGCTGGAGCTCTACCGCGATCCCGCCGTCCCGCCGGACGAGTTCGCCGCCTTCGTCCGCCAGTACGGCGGCGTTTCCCGTGGCTGGCTGCTGAGGGCCCTCGCCGAGATCGATCCGGACCCGGCACTCAAACTGACCGCGTACGAGGACGCGCTCACCGCCGCGGCGGCAGCGGGGGACACCGGCCGGGAGGCGGCCGGGTTCCACGCCCGGTACCTGGCGACCGCGCCGAGCGGCGACGCCGGCCGGCTGGCGCGGTTCCTCGACCGGCACCCGGACGCCCACGTACTCGCCCTCCTCCTGGAGTCGAGCGTCCCGGACCCGGTACGCGGCGAGCTGATCGCGGCCCGTGCCCGGGAGTCGGCCGACCCGCGGGTTTCCGACGCCCTCCGGCGCCGGGAACAGCGCCGGGAGGCCGCCAGCGCGTCCCTGGACGCCGAGGCCGCCGCCGAGCTCGCCGCGACCGGACTCGCGGACGTCCTCGTCCTGCTGGCCGCGAACCCGCGGACCCCGCGCCCGATCCTGCGCGAACTGAGCACACGAGCGGCATCGCCCGGTGCCCGCGCCATCCGCAACGCGGCCGCGCACACCCTGCGCCTCACCCGGGGACACCCCGAGGGCCACCGGCCCGAACCGCACCAGCAGGACGGTCCGCATGCCTGACACCCGCTGGACGCCGTACCCCAAGATCCCGTCCCGAACCCGGCTGGGCGAGGGGCGGGCGGCCCGTGAATGGGTCGCGCTGGAGAAGGTCCACGGCGCCAACTTCGCCCTCGTCTGCGACCGCACCGGCGTCCACCCGGCCAAACGCCGCGAACTGCTCGACGAGAGCGGCCTCGACGAGTTCTTCGGCGTGGGGCGGATCTGGCCGGCCCTCGCCGTCGCGGCGGCCCGCTGCGCGGCGGCCCTGCGCCGCGGCCTCGAAACGGACGCCTCCGAACCGGTCACGCTCTACGGCGAACTGGCCGGCGGCCGCTATCCGCACCCGGACGTGCCGCCCGCACCGCGTACGGACCCGGTGCAGACGGGCGTCTGGTACGCGCCGCACCTGCTCTGGCTGCCGTTCGACGCGACGATCGGAACCGGTGACTCCGTCCGCTGGGTCGCCGACCGGGCACTGCGCGAGGCGGCGGCCGCCGCGGGCCTGTACTGCGCCCCGCTGATCGCCCGCGGGACGCTCGCCCGGGTCCAGGAGCGGACGCCGGTGTTCCCGACCCGGGTACCGGCCCTGCTGGGCCTGCCCGAGCTGCCCGGCAACCTCGCGGAAGGGCTCGTCATCAAGCCCGCCGAGGAGTGGTGGCCGACCACCCGCCCCGTGGCCAAGGTCAAGCACCCCTCCTTCGCCGAGGACGAACGCTTCGACGGCGCGCGCCCCTACCTGGCACCCGCCGAAGGCGCCGCGGGCGTCCCCGGCTGGCTCCTCGCCCGGGCCACCGAGCTGCTCACGCCGGCCCGCGCGGCGGCAGCCGTCAGCAAGCTGGGACCCCACGCGCCGCCCGGAGAGGTCGCCGCCGAAGTGGTCCGGGACGCGGTCGAGGAGAGCGCCGAAGCCCTGGGCGGCCTCGACGACACCCTCCTCCGGGCCCTGGAAGGGTCCTTGCGCCCCGCGGCCCTCACCCTGGCGCAGTACGACGCGGCCGACCGCCGACCACGGCGGTGAGCACGGCCGGAGCGGGTCCGGTGTTCGGACAGGTACCTGAAGGGCCGGCCACGACCGGGGGCGGTTCGTTCCCGAGGACACCCCGCCCGGGTCGGCGTACGCTCGCAGCCAGGGCTCCGCGGCGAGCCGCACCGGACGGGACCGCGGGAGGAAGCATGACCGCGCTCGGCGACCTGATCGAGATCGACGACAGGACCGTACTGGTCCTCGGGCAGGAACTGGACGTCGAGCACGGTCAGCCCGACGTCGCCAACGCCCTCGTGCACCGGACCGGCGACACCCTGGTGTTGGTCGACACCGGAGTCACGGCGCCCTTCCGCGCGGCGCTGCGGGCGGCGGCCGACCGGGTCGGGCCCTGGTCCCGGGCCCTGCTGCTGACCACCCACGGCCATCTCGACCACGTCGGCAACAACGACCTGGCCGACGAGCTGGGCGTGCCGGTCGAGCACTACGTCCCCGCCCGTGACGTCGACCAGATGCGGGACCCGGCGACGTACTGGGTGCGGTCCTTCGAACGCGTCGCCGGGTCGGCGCCGCTGCTGGCGCCGCCCGCGCCCACCGCCGACAGGCTGGTGTCGCTCTTCCAGCCGATGCGCCCCTTCGGCGCGACGACCCGCACCTACGAGGAGCGGCCGCTGGAGCAGATCAGGTTCGGCCCCCTCCGGTTCTCCGGCTGGACCTTCGCCGACGGCGCGGTCCGCGTACTGCGCAGCCAGGGACACTGCGCCGGGCACGTGATCGTGCACCTGCGGGACTGCGGTGTCCTCCACCTGTCCGACGAGGGCAACGGGCCCTGCGGTGCGATGGCCGACGCCGACCAGCTCAAGATCCAGACCGTGCTCGGCGCCGCCTCCCTCCTCTTCGAGCAGGGACGGGCCGCACTCCTCACCGACGGGCACACCTTCGCCGTGCGCCGTGGCGCTGACGCGGTGTCCTACCTGGACGGCCTGCTGGAGCAGGCCACCGCCCTGCACGAGGCGGCGCTCGGGCTGACCGGTGAGGCCCTTCACGTCCGGCCGAGCACGTTCACCACCCGCTACGCGGAAGCCATGGCCGCCCGAGGGACCGGCGGCGCCAACCCGAACGCCCTGTTCGTCGCCATGACGGCGGTCAACCAGCTCCGCGAGCTCGGGCTGCGGCCGGAGTCCGGCGGCGCAGACGCGCCCTGGTCCCGGCCCACGCTCCGCAACCCCGCGCCGGCCCCCGTACCCCCCGGCCCTGGCGCGGGAGCCGGCTGAGCCGCGGGGATCAGCGGCCGGGTGCCATGTCGTAGGTGACCCACATGGTGCGCGTGGCCACCTGGTCGTACTTCGACCTCGCCCGGTGGTTGTCGTCGGCGGTGATCCACCGGACCACGCTCCAGCCGCGCTCCGCGGCGATCTCGCGCAGCGCGCCGAGCAGCAGGTCGACGGCGCCCGAACCGCGGTGCTCCGGCGCCACGAACAGGTCGTCGAGGAAGCCGCCGACCGTCGCCGAGAGCGGCCGGGCGTACGGACGGTAGTGGGCCAGGCCGAGGAGCCGGCCGTCGGCGTCCTCGGCGACGAGCGCGTCGACCTCGTGGGCGGGGTCGTTGACCCACCCCCACACCGTCTCGGCCGCCTCCTCCGTCTGCTCCACGCGGTAGAAGTCCGCGTACCCGCGGTAGAGGGCTCGCCACTGGGGGAAGTCCTCGGGCCGGGCGGCGCGGACGGTGATCTGGGACATGCGGGTCACTCCTGTGGTCGTGGGTGCTGCGTCGGTGGCCGTGGAGTCGTCCCGGTTCAGGAGCGCCTCGTCGTTCCGGGCGAGACCGGTCTTCGTCACGAACCGTGACCTTATGCAGTGCTGTTCCGCTGTCGGGCGTGGGGGTGCCGATGCGCCGTTCGTGTCAGTGTGGGGGGGAGGAAGCCTCGGTGAGCACGTCATGGAGGAGTGGCAGACATGGACGGTAGGCAGGACGAGCGCCAGGAAGCGGGGCAGGGCCGGGAGCAGCAGGACCGCTCCGGTGCCATGAGTCAGGATCCCGTTCACCCCGGTACCCGCGCGGAGAGGTCGGTGAGCCCGGAGGAGCTCGCGCAGCGCCGCCGGGAGGAGATGCGGCGCGAGCGCGGCGAGGACGAGATGCGCGAAGACGAGTTCTGACCTCACTCAAGCCGGTGCCTGGCCGCCCGTGGGCGTGGCGGTGGCCCTCGGGCGGCCGGGGCGGGCGGGGACGGGGTGCAGACGGTAGGCGGCGCCGTGCGCGCGGACGAGCCCTGCCGTCGGCGGGGGGAAGTGGCTGCCGAGCAGGAGGGTGTCCGTGCCCGCGAGGTCCGAGAGGAGGTCGCGACGGGTGGCCTCGGCCCGCGCGGGATCGACGTCGACGTGGCTGTGGATGCCGGGCGCGGCGAGCTGGACGGGGTGGTGGATGCAGTCGCCGGTGATCAGGGCCGAGCTGCCCCGGCTGTCCAGCCGTACGGCGACTTGTCCGGGTGTGTGGCCGGGAACCGGTACGAGGGTGACGCCGGGGGCGACGACCAGTCCGCCGGCGGGTACCTCGACGAGGTCGAGGAGTCCGTGGTCGGCGACGGGGTAGACGGAGTCGCGGAACATCTGGTGCCGGGGCCCGTCCATGTCCACGGCCGCCCAGTAGTCCCATTCGGCGCGGCTCACGAGGTAGCGGGCGTTGGGGAAGGTGGGGACCCAGGTACCCGCGTGGGAGCGGGTGTTCCAGCCGACGTGGTCGGTGTGCAGGTGCGTCAGGATGACGACGTCGACGGTCTCGGGGGAGAAGCCGGCCCGCTCCAGACGGTCCAGGTAGTCGGTGCGGAGCCGGTGCCAGGCTGGGTTGGCGCGCTCCTTTCCGTTCCCGATGCCCGTGTCGACGAGGATCCGCAGTCCGTCCGCCTCGATCGCGAACGTGTGGCTCGCCAGGCGGAGCACCCGGTCGGATCCCGCGAAGTCTGGTTGCAGCCAGGGGAATTCGGCCACGACGTCGGGTGTCGCCCGGGGCAGGAGCCAAGGTCCGGTCTGTGGGGGCAGTTCCACCTCGTCGATGCGGTGGACGGTGACGCCCCCCACGGTCCACGCGGGGGTGTGGAGCGGCGCTGCGAGGGCAGTCGGGTCCGAGGTCATGAGCTCGCCTCCTCCTTAACGCTGAGATGTTGCTTTTACGCTACCCCGCCCGCCCGGCTAACGCAATGAATGAGCTTTAGGCCAGCGGCGGGACGATTCTCGAACGACTAAGGCTCAGAGTTTGCGTTAGTGGCGTACTCCCCCTACTCTGCCCCTCACGCAAATATTTAGCTTTTGGGCGGCTCCCGCTCCCTTGTGCGGGACCGAGGCGGCACCCGAGTGCCGCTGCCCGGAAAGGACTTCGGTCATGTCTGTTCCCCCGCTGTCGCCCGAAGCGGCCGCCGAGTCCGCGATGCGCGCCGGACTCTCCCTCGGAGAAGACCGGCACGCCGCCGTCGCCGGAACGGCGCGCCACGTCCTCACCGTCATCAGCCGGCTGCGAGAGATCGACCTGGGGGAGACCCCGCCCGCCTCCGTCTACCACGCCGGCTCCCAGGGGCGGTGAAGGCGATGGAGCCCTACGAGCTGTCCCTCGCCGAGGCGTCAGCGGCCATCGAGGACCGGCGTCTCTCGCCGGTCGAGCTGACCGATTCCGTCCTGGCGCGCATCGAAGCCGTCGACGCCGACGTCAGCGCCTACGTGACCGTGGTCGCCGGGGCCGCGCGGGCCCAGGCCGCCGAAGCGGCCCGGGACATCGCCGCCGGCCGCCGCCGGGGCCCGTTGCACGGCGTCCCCATGGCGTTGAAGGACCTCATCGACACCGCCGGCACGCGGACCGCGTCCGGCTCCGCGGTCCGGGCCGGCCGGACGCCCGCCGCGGACAGCGCCGTGGCCGCCCGGTTGAAGGAGGCCGGCGCCGTCCTGGTGGGCAAGGCCCACACCCACGAGTTCGCCTACGGCCTCACGACCCCCCAGACCCGGAACCCCTGGCACCTGGACCACGTGCCCGGCGGGTCCAGCGGAGGATCGGCCGCCGCCGTGGCCTCAGGGACGGCGACGTACTCGCTGGGCACGGACACCGGCGGCTCGATCCGGGTCCCCTCCGCGCTGACCGGCGTGGTCGGGCTCAAGCCCACCTACGGGCTCGTGCCCCGAGACGGGATCGCCTCGCTGTCCTGGTCCCTCGACCACGTCGGCCCCATCACCCGGACCGTACGGGACGCCGGCCTCGTCCTCGACGCCCTCGTCGGACGACACCCCGGCGAAGCCGCCGGCCCCGGCCACCCGTACGCGGCGTACGCCTCGCGCCCCGACGAGGGCCTGGCCGGCGTGCGCATCGGCGTCCCGGCCACCTACTACTTCGACCACGTGGACCCACAGGTGGAAGCGGCGGTCCGCGAGGCCATCGCGGACCTCGCGGACCTCGGCGCCCGTCTGGTGGACGTGGAGATCCCGATGGGCGAGTACGTCCGGGCCACCCAGTGGGGCCTGATGGTTCCCGAGGCCACCGCCTACCACGAACAGCACCTGCACACCACGCCCGAGCTGTACGGCCCGGACGTACGGGTCCTGCTGGAAGCGGGCGCCCTCGTCCCCGCCACGGACTACCTGCGCGCCCAGCGCGTCCGCACCCTCATGCGCGACGGATGGAACGAGCTCCTGCGCGAGGTCGACGTCGTGGCCGCTCCCACCGTCCCGGCCACGGCGGCCCGGCGCGACCAGGAAACCTTCCGGTGGGCGGACGGGACGGTCGAGACCGTCTCCGACGCCTACGTCCGCCTCTCGGCTCCCGCCAACATCACCGGGCTGCCCGCACTGTCCGTGCCGGCCGGCTTCGACACCGCCGGTCTGCCCGTCGGACTCCAGCTGATCGGCCGCCCGCTGGACGAAGCGACCGTCCTGCGCGTCGGCGAAGCCCACGAGCGGCTGCGCGGCCCCGCGCCGCTCGCCCCGTACCCGTTCCGCCCGTCCGGAGCGCCCGCCCCGGGCAGCCCGGACGCGACGCCGCAAGCGGATCCCCGGCATTAAGGTGACCGACATGACCCCCCAGCCGAGACCCCGTCCAGGAGGGCGCAGCGCCCGTGTCCAGCAGTCGGTCCACGAAGCCGTGCGCACGCTGGAATCCGAGCTCGGACGGGCGGCGTTGACCGTACCCCTCGTCGCCAAGAGGGCCGGCGTCACTCCCTCGACGATCTACCGTCGGTGGGGCGACATGACGGAACTCCTCTCCGACGTCGCGGTGGAGCGGCTCCGCCCCGAAGCGCCGCCCGCCGATCTGGGCAGCCTGCGCGCCGACCTGGAGGCCTGGGCCGTGCAGTTCCTGGAGGAGATGTCCTCGACGGCCGGCCGGGACTACATCCGTGACGCGCTCGGCGGCGATCCGGACGGCCACAACGCCGGCCAGTGCTCCGCCTACGCCGTCGAGCAGGTGGAGATCCTCCTCGCCCGCGCGGGCGAGCGGGGGGAAGCGGCACCGGCCGTCGACGCGGTCATCGACCACGTCGTGGCCCCGATGATGTACCGGATCCTCTTCCGCCCGGGCCTGCTCAACGCCGACTACGCCCGCGCCCTGTCCGACACGGCCCTGACGCGTCTGATGCCCCAGTCCTGACGCGGTGCCCGGCGCCGTGTCACCGTTCACGGTCCATGACGCGACGGGCGGCTTCGGCCTCCGCCGCGGGCGGGGACAGTTCGTCGAGGGTGTCGAGTTCGTCGTCCGACGCGAGCTCCTGCTCCCAGGCTTCCGCGAGCCGCTCCTGCTCCTCGCGCGACGTGCCGGTGACGGCCTCCCGCTGGTCCGGGCCCAAAGCCGCGAGGAAACGTCCGACCGCGTCCGTCGGCATGCCGTGCTCCTTCTCGCCGTGGGGGAGGGGAGCACCGAAACCGCGGAACTGCGCCCCGCCCCAGGATGGGCGAACACGGCCGGCGCCGGCGGCCCGACACGGCGCTCCGCCACCCGAACGGCCGAGCCGCCCGCGGCGCCTCGTTAGGATCGTGCCCCATGAGTGACATGCGGTGGTGGCGGCGGGGGCGCCGGGTGGACGAGTCGGCGGCGGTCGTCGTCGGGGTGGGCAACCTGCTCCTGAGCAGTGCGCTTTCCTGGATGCTGATCGGCGGGGGACCGTTCTACGAGGCCACCACCCGGGCGGAGGAGACGGCGGCCCAGGAGCTCGCGGTCTCGGTCTTCGGCTGCTGGCTGGCGGCCGGACTGGTGCTGTTCCTCGTCCTGGGCATGATGCGGACCCTGGTCGGTCACGTACTGGCGATGCTGCTGCCGGCCGCCGCGCTGGTCCTGCTCCTGCTGGCCCTGTGACGCAGGACCGGCGCCCCGGAACGAGGTCCGGGGCGCCGGGTTCCGGGCTCAGTGACCGTGGCGGTGTCCGCGGCGGTTCCAGGATTCGGTGTCGATGACGTTGCCGCGGTTGTCGCGGAGGGTGGCGGTGTCGCGCTCGTCCCAGATCTGGTGGCGGCGGCCCTGGTAGACGTCGCGGCCGGTGTCGCGGCCCTGACCGGTGTGGACCTTGACGCTGGAGCGCCCGGCCAGGCGGAGACCGTCGAAGCGGTAGCGGTTGCCCTGCTGGTCGGTCAGGGTGAAGCCGCGCAGTTCGACGCTGTGGCGGCCGGAGTTCCGCACCTCGACCCATTCGTCGTTCAGGGCGCGGTTGCCGCGGCCGCGGCTGTCGTTCTGGACCTCGCCGATGGCGAGGGAGGAGCCCTGGCCGCGGTGGTCACGCCGGTGGTCGTCGGCGACGGCCGGGAGCGACGCGGCGCCGATCAGGGCGCCGGCCGCCAGGAGGGCGGCGAGGGCGCGGCGGGTGGCGACGGAAGCAGACATGAGGATGGCCCCTTCAACGGTCAGCCCTGCCCGGTCTCTTGCGAGCCGGGCGGGCTCCGAACGGTTCCCGGCGTCCTGCCGAGGAGCCACACTGTGGCCCCCGTTCCGCCCGAAAGCAACGATAACGCCCCGTGTTACCCAATGCGGACATATTTGTGACCGCCCCAGGTAAGAGCCGTACGTCAAGGCCGTGTTGACTTCGCGAGGTACCGCGGCCGACGGGGCTACGAACGCCGTGACGTCGAGATCTGCCGCATGAGGCTCGTCATGTCCGGGGCCACCCACTCCTCCGCGATCCTGTCGCCCTCGATGCGGTAGAGCTCGATGCTGCGGAAGCTCACAGGCCGGTGTGTCGCCTCGATGCCCTGGAAGGTGCCCCCGTGGGTGCCGTGGAAGTGCACGCGTACCGCCACCTTGTCGCCGACGCCGAACATGTCCTCGATGTCGAGCCGGATGCCGGGGAAGCCGGCGAGCATGGCCTCGGCACCCAGCCTCCACACCTCCCGCCCGTGCAGCGGGCCGGGCAGTCCCGGGAGGTTGGCGATGAAGTCCTCCGTCAGCAGTCCGACGCACGCGTCGAGGTCACCGCCCTCCAGCTGCTGGTAGGCGGTGCGGAGCAGGGCCAGGTTGTTCTCGGTAGCAGAGTCCATCGGGTGTCCTCGTCTCAAGGGGGTCGGGTGCGTTCCGGGCGGCCCGACACCGTGGTGGTGGCGGATCGCCCCACCGAGCCCCTGACGAGCCGCGGCGATCTCTCCGATCCGCACGACCTCAGTGAAAACCTTGGCGTCGCGTCGAGGTCAACTCCCTGCGGAGGCGCCGGAGCGGCGGGGGCGGCCACGGTTGCGGCGACGGCGGGTCCGCCCACGGCTGACCCGGAGCCGGTCCGCGGTCTCGGGGTCCCGTGCCGCCAGCTCGGCGAGTGCCGGGTGCAGAGCGTTGCGGGAACGGCCTTCGCTCAGCAGGGCCTCCCGGCGGGCGTCGTCGCGCAGCCTGCCGTACCTGACGAGGCAGCCGATCTGCACCGGCACGGCGAACCAGGTCGCGATGGCCGCGGCGCCTTCCGCCGGCCCGTGGGGGTCGGTCCCGACCAGGGCGAGGGCCGTCCCCACGATCACCGCCAGCGCGGCCCACACCGCCCACGCCGCCGGGCGGCCGGACCCGCCCGGCTTCGCCGGAAGCCGGGACCGCAGACGGTTGCGGCAGGCGGTGTGGAACTCTTCCCGGGCGGCGCGGAGTTCGGCGTCGCGCGCGTGGACGTTGCCGAGGGAGGCGGGTGCGGTGCGGCGGCGCAGGGCGGCGAGCAGGGCGTCCGGCACGGGGTGCCCGGCTCCGGCCCCCGGGTCGGACCCGGCAGCGGTGAGGGCGAGGTTGCCGCGGCGGGTCACCGTGACCAGTCCGTCGAGCAACAGCCGGGCGGCGGCGGCCTGGACGTCGTCCCCGAGCGGCCGGCGGCCGCAGGCGGCATGGTAGGGGTCGACCACCAGCGCGGCGATCCGCCTGGTCACGGCCCGCCCCCACCACCGCCGTTCCTGACGGACCCGCATGCCGAGGATCCCGTACAGCAGGGCTGTCAGGGGCAGGACGACGCAGGCGAGTTCGACGGGGTTCACGCCGCCGAGCGTAGGAGGCAGCACCGGGGTGCGTACATTCGGTATCCGCCCCCCCCGGAACACCCCTCGGCCGCGGCCCACGGGGCCTGGGCCGAGGAGCGGGGGCGGGGTGCGTCAGGGGCGGGCGAGACCCCACGTCTGCAGGCTGTACGGCCGGCCCTTCTCCTCACCCGTGATCAGCGGTACGTCGAGCAGCCGAAAGCCCGCCTTGGTGGCGACGGTGACGCTGGCGGTGTTCTCGGCCTCCAGCTCCAGGATCACCTGCTCCGCGCCCAGTTGCTCGAACGCGTAGGAGGACATCACCCGCACCGCTCGTGCCGCCAGCCCCCGCCCGCGGTGCGCCGGGCCGACCGCGTAACCGATCTCGGTCCCCTCGGGGGCACGCCGCAGCATTACCTCGCCGAGCGGTGCGCGGCCGTCGACGGTGATGGCGAGCAGGATGGCCGTGCCTTCCGCGCGCAGCTGCCGGTCCCGGTCCAGGCGCGTACGGGCGGCCACGTCGTCGAAGGGGGAGACGATCGGTGTCCAGTACGCGATGTCGGGGTGGTCGAAGAGTTCCGGCATCGAGGCCAAGTCCGCCTCCGTCCAGTCGCGCAGGACGAGCCCCTCCCCCGAGAGCTCGATCCGCTCGGGGAACGACGACGTTGTGCTGCTCATGATGAGGAACCTCCGTGGGCTGACCGCGACGAGGCAGCGTAACCGCGCGCAGACGACGGGGCACCGGGATTTCCCCGTACGCCGGACCGGACCACCACGAGCCGCTCGGTCCACCCGCCGGACGGGGAACGAAAATCAGCGGTGGGGCGGTGGCCGGAGCTGCTTGGATGCCGCCATGACCGCTGAACTCCCCGCCGGGTACGAGATCTCCACCGACTCCGCACGGATCGACGCCGCCCTGGTCCACCGATGGCTGTCGGAGGACGCCTACTGGGCCCGCGACCGGTCCCGGGAGAAGCAGGACCGCGCCATCGCCGCCTCCCTCAACTTCGGCGTCTACGATCGGGCCTCCGGGCGGCAGCTCGGCTATGCCCGGGTGGTCACCGACGGGGCCGATTTCGCCTGGCTGTGCGACGTGTACATCGCCCCGGAAGCCCGCGGCAAGGGGCTGGGAACCGCGCTGGTCACGGCGGTGCGCGAGCACCTCGCCCCGTACGGTCTGCGGCGCGTCCTGCTGGCCACCTCGGACGCGCACGCGGTCTACGCCAAGGTCGGTTTCGCCCCGCTGGCGAAGCCCGAACAGTGGATGACGCTGGGCGCCCAGTGAGCCGCCCACCCGCGAGGCCGGCCGGGTAGGCGACGCCCGGGGTCAGACGCCCGCGCGCCACACCTCGGGGCCGCCGCCCTCCCAGCGGACCGGTCCGTCCTCGGACAGGTCGACGTCTTCCAGGCCGGCCCGTCGCAGGAACTCCGATACGTCGGCGGGGGAGTGGGCACGGCCGAGGTCGGCGTCGACGCCCAGCGCGTGCACGGTCACCTTCCGGCCACCCTTGGGCGACACGGGATGAACGACGATTTCCGTCCGGTCCGGCATGGGTCCAGCCTGCGCGGATCCGTCCGGTCCGGCACGTCGGACGCCTGCTGCCGGCGGCGGCCGGGGAACGCCGGTGCGCCCGGTGCCGGCCGCCGCCGGGGCCGCCGACAGGGCCCACGTTTCAGCAGGTCAGATGGTATTCAGGCCTCATGGGCGGGGGATGTCCGAGGCTGGGAGCCGTTCGGGTGAGGGAGACGGACGACCGACCCCGTCCCTCGCGGTCCCACGGCAACGGGCCCGGGCGCACTTCAGGGCTCCGCGACCACCCGCGTGACAGGATGGGCCCATGACCGAACCGCGTACGTGGGTGAAACGGTGGGGCCGGGGCGACGGGTCCTACCTCTCGGTGTGCTCCAAGGATTCGGTGTTGTCGATCGGCTCGGTCGGCTCGGTGCTGTCCATCGGATCGGTGGGCTCGGTCCTGTCGATCGGATCGGTGGGCTCCGCCCTTTCCGCCGCGTCCATCGGGTCGTCCCTCTCCTTGCTCTCCGCCGCCTCCTGGCTCAGCACGGGGTCGCTGCTGTCCGCGCGGTCCCACTGGTCGGTGCTGTCCTGGCACTCGCGCGACGGATTCATGGCGGCGGGGGCCCTGACCGCGGCCGCCGTCGCCGGACTCGCCCTGCACGCCACGGCGCGCCGCGGACGGGCGCACGGGACGTCGTCCACGCCGTTCTGATCCGCCAGACGGCCAGGACACTCCCTATGGCCCGCGCCGGTGCGGGCGGCGCCGGCGGCCTGCGTCGAAGAGGTTCACGGCGAGCGCGGCCGTGATCAGGCCGCCCGCCAGCAGCAAGCCGTGCGGCACCACCGCCCCGGTGACCACGGCGGACAGGGCCAGCAGCATGACCAGCCAGGCCCGGCCGCGCCGGTACTCGCGGGGCCGCCGCGGACGCCCCGTGCCCAGGCCGCGGGCGAAGCGGGGGTCGTCGTGCCACAGGGCGGCTTCGAGGTCGGCGATCTTCTCGTCGTCCGATTCGGTCATGGTTTCCGCCTCCTTTCCGTGGTCAGGCGAGGGCGAAGTAGCGGAGCCACACGTAGAGGCCGGCCAGGGCCGTCGTGACGGCGGTGACGACCAGGCCGTAGCGGCTGAACTGCCAGAAGGAGATGTGGTGTCCGGCCCGGTCGGCGATGCCCACCGTGACGACGTTCGCGGAGGAGGCGATGATCGTGGCGTTGCCCGCCAGGTCGGCGCCGAGGGCGAAGGACCACCACAGCACCTGGGCCTGCCCGTTCCCTCCGGAGGCGGCGACGATCTCGGAGACGACCGGCCCGGTCGAGGCGACGAAGGGGATGTTGTCGATCACCGCGGACGGCACGATCGACCCGTAGAGCAGGGCCATTGACGCGCCGAGCAGACTGCCGTCCAGCGCCCGGGCCGCGGCCTGCCCCAGGTCGGTGAGGATCCCCGTCCGCACCATGGCGCCGACCATGACGAACAGGCCGGCGAAGAACGCCAGGGTTTCCCACTCGACGTCGGCCGCGACCCGGCGCGCGTCGATGCGCGAGACGGCGAGCAGGACGAGGCCGCCGGAGATCGCCACCACCGAGGGCTCCAGGTGCAAGGTGGTGTGCAGGACGAAGCCGGCCATCACGATCACGACGACGACGCCGCTGACGGCCAGGAGGCGTGCGTCGGTGATGGCGTCCCGCTCGCGCATCGCCATGACGCGCGCGGCCCGCTCGGGGTCGTAGGAGAACGCGCCGCGGAACATCCACCGGGCCAGCACCGCGAACACCACGACCAGCACGGTGGTGACGGGCGCCATGTGGAGCAGGAAGTCGTTGAAGGAGAGCCCGGCGCGGGACCCGATCATGATGTTGGGCGGGTCGCCGATGAGGGTGGCGGCGCCGCCGATGTTGCAGGCCATCACCTCGGCGATCAGGTACGGCGCCACGGGCAGGGCCAGGCGACGGCACACCTCGATGGTGACCGGGGCGATCAGCAGGACGGTGGTGACGTTGTCCAGCCACGCCGACAGCAGGGCGGTGGCGAAGATCAGCAGCACCATGAGCCGGTACGGGCGGCCGCGCGACCTCTTGGCCGTCCAGATCGCGACGAACTCGAACAGTCCGGTGCGCTTCAGCACGGAGACGATCAGCATCATGCCCAGCAGCAGGAAGATGACGTTCCAGTCGATCCCGGCCGCATCGGAGAAGAACGCGTGCTCCGCGCTCGTCGCCCCGATCAGCAGCATGACGACCGCACCGCCCAGCGCCGCGGTGACCCGGCCGACCTTCTCGGTGGCGATCAGTACGTAGACGGCCGCGAACACCGCCACGGCCGCCCAGGCGGAGCCGCTCACGGCGGGCCCGGCCAGGTGGGGGTGGGGGCGGCGAGAGGAATTCGCGGGGTAGGCGGCAGGTTCGTCATCGGCGCTGGCTCCGTTCGTGCCGTGGCCCGGAGCACCCGCCCCGCCCGACCGGATCCGCGCCTCACACGCCGATGCCGCAACCAGGGCTCAGGGTGCTCCTCCACCCCACCCTCTCCCTCGGCACCACCCGCCCACATCGGGGCCGGCACCCATCTTCCGCCCGCCCGCCGGCTTTTCCATCCCCGTACCGTCTTGGGTAAGCCACGGGCAGCCCTTTAGGTTTTCATTATCCAACCCACCCTGACCTTGCGATTCCTTTGCCTTGGCTTGCCCCCTCCTTTGCAGTAGGGGTTCCTAGGGGATGTGACCGGTAGCGGCCGGAACTAGCGTCGGGGCCGACAAGCGCACCCCTCGGGCGTCGAGGCCGGCGTACGTGCCGGAACGGGGCCCCCGGCGGGGCGGAGCCGTACCGGCCTACGCATCGAGCCCCCCGGGAAGCGCCGCGACTACGAGGAGCATCGACATGTGCGGCATCGCCGGCTGGATCGCCTACGACCGGGATCTCACCCAGGAGACCACCACCCTGGACCGCATGGTCCGGACACTGACCGGGCGGGGCCCCGACGCCGGAGGCCGGTGGATCGACGGGCCCGCCGCCCTCGGCCACCGCAGGCTCGCCGTGATCGACCTGGCCGGAGGCGTCCAGCCGATGCGGGCCACCACCCCCGACGGCCCGGTCGTGCTGACCTACAGCGGCGAGGTGTACAACTTCGCCGAACTGCGGACGGAGCTGCGCGGAAGGGGCCATCACTTCCGCACGTCCAGTGACACCGAAGTCGTCCTCAACGCCTACCTGGAGTGGGGTGAGGCGATGGCGCCCCGGCTCAACGGCATGTACGCCTTCGCCGTCTGGGACGCCCGCACCCGCAAACTGGTCCTGATCCGGGACCGGATGGGCGTCAAGCCGCTCTTCTACCACCCCACCGCCGACGGCGTGCTGTTCGCCTCCGAACCCAAGGCGATCTTCGCCAACCCGCTGGCCGAGCCGGTGGTCAGCGCCCGCGGCCTGCGCGAGTTCGTCGCCTTCAACCGGCCGCCCGGCGAAACCATCTGGGACGGCGTGGCCGAGGTCGTCCCCGGCACCGTGGTCACCGTCGACCAGGCCGGCATCCGCAGCCACACCTATTGGCGGCTGGAGAGCCACGAGCACCCCGACGACCTCGACACCACCGTCGAGCGGGTCCGCGACCTCCTCGACGACACCGTCGGCCGCCAACTCGTCGCCGACGTACCCACCTGCGTGCTGCTCTCCGGCGGCCTCGACTCCAGTGCCGTCACCGGACTCGCCGCCCGCCGCCGCGCCGCCGAAGGCCTGCCGCTGCACACCTTCGCCGTGGACTTCACCGGCGAGTCCGCCGGCTTCGTACCCACCGGTGTGCACGGCACCCGCGACGCCGACTTCGCCGGCGCGATGGCCCGCCACGCCGGCACCGAGCACACCGACATCGTGCTCGGCCCCGACTCCGTCGCCGACCCCGGGATACGCCGCCAGGTCGTCATCGCCCGGGACAGCCCGGCCGGCCTCGGCGACATGGACGTCTCCCTCTACCTGCTGTTCAAGGCGATCCGCGAACGGTCCACCGTCGCCCTGTCCGGCGAGGCCGCCGACGAGGTCTTCGGCGGCTACGGCTGGCTGCACGACCCTGTCGTCCAGGCGGGGGACACCTTCCCCTGGATCACCGCGGGCATGATCGGCGCGACCCCCAACACCCAGCCCGTGGAGATGTACGACCTCGACACGCTGATCGCGCTCAACCCGCTGGAGACCGTCGCCGAGAACTACGCGACCGCCCTCGCGGAGGTCGGAAGCGTCGGCTCGGAGAGCCCGCACGAGCAGCGCATGCGCGTCATGTCGTACCTGCACCTGACCCGCTTCCTGCGGATGATGCTCGACCGCAAGGACCGCATGAGCATGGCCGTGGGCCTGGAGGTCCGCGTGCCCTTCTGCGACCACCGGCTCGTGGAGTACGTCTACAACACGCCCTGGACGATGAAGACGTACGACGGCCGCGAGAAGAGCCTGCTGCGCGGCGCGACCAGGAGCCTGCTGCCGCGGTCCGTGGCCGAGCGGACCAAGAGCCCCTACCCGGTCATCCAGGACTGGCGCTACGCCGAGGCGCTCCAGAACAGCGCCAAGGACCTGCTGGGCGAGGACGGACCCGTCTTCCAGATCGTCAGCAAGGGCTGGCTGGCCGAAACCGTGACCGCCGCGCCCGAGAGCCTGACCCCGGCCGCCCGCAACGGCCTGGAGCGTGCCCTGGACACCGCGATCTGGCTGGACGTCTACCGGCCCGAGGTCCGGATGTAGCCGGACGGCTCCGCCTGCCAGCCGGCCTGTCAGCCCGTTCGGGCAGTGTCTACGCCGTGTCCAGGTCGGCGTGCAGCAGGTGGTGGTCCGAGTAGGGGGTCGGACTCACACGGTGCCCGAGCGCGACGACGCCCCGCAGGAAGACGTAGTCGAACTTGCTCCGCCAGTCGGTGGTCGGCTGGCAGCCGCCGGTGCCCGAGGGGCCGCACCGGGGGTCCGCGTCCGTGGCCAGGGCCCACATCACGGCGAGTTCGGGGGTGTCCGGCACGGCGTTGAAGTCACCGAGGACGATCGCGCGGTCGTGCCGGGCGACGTCCTTGGCGAGTACGCCGGTCTGCTCCGCCCGGACCGCCTCCTGGCGCCGTTGGGCGAGGTGTGTGTTGAAGACCCGGACGGGTCGGCCGTCCACCATGGTGGTGACGGCCATGTACCCGCGGTCCTCGGATCCGCCGTCGGGGTATTCCGTGTGGGCGACGTCCGTCATCGGTGCTGCTGAAAGCACCGCCTGGCCGAAGCCCCCCGGACTCCACGGCATTCCCCCGCAGCGGCCCCAATTCTGCAGCACCATCCCGTACTCGACGTGGTAGACCAGCCCGTACAGGGCCTCCAGATGGTCCCGGATCCTCTCGACGTCCCGGACGCAGGCTTCCTGCATGCCGATGACCTGGGGCGCGTACGTGGCGATCTCCGCCGCCCGGTCGACGTTGCTCTCCCCACAGGGGTTGCAGAGGTTCCACGTCATGACCCGGTTCGGTACGACGTCCCCGGCGGCTCCGGCGGGCAGCGCCTTGGCGAAGAGGGCGCTGCTCGGCGCACCGGGGCCGACGAGCGCCACGCAGGCCACGACCAAGGCGCCCCCGAGCATTCGCGTGGCCCTACCGAGCACCGTCGCCTCCTCACAGCGGATGCCCACGGCATCTGACGTCTCCACGGACGAGTTTATGGGACGGATCTTTCGCCACCGCACGCCCTGTAGCGGATCTCGATCCGCTCGCCTGACGGGCATAGCGTTCACCTTCATCCAATGCAACGGGAGGGGGTTTCGTGTTGCGTTAGTTTTCGATCCAGTGCAACGATTTATGGTCTCTGAGCTGCTGATACATCGCTCGATCGCAATATGTGCGTTGCTCGATCCGTGAATGCAACGTAGCGTTTCCATCGTAAGAAACGGTGGATCGGTCGAAGGGGTGGGGACCATGGAGGCAACAGCGCAGAGCCGGCGGCAGGCCGCACCCGGTGCCGTCACCGCCTTCGCCCGCTTCGTGCTGTGCGGCGGGGGAGTGGGGGTGGCCTCCAGCTTCGCGGTGGTGGCCCTCGCCTCCTGGATGCCCTGGGTGTTGGCGAACGCCCTGATCACCGTGGCCTCCACGCTCCTCGCCACGGAGCTGCACGCCCGCTTCACCTTCGGTGCCGGGCGGCGTGCGACCTGGCGCCAGCACGCGCAGTCGGCCGGGTCCGCGGCAGCCGCGTACGCCGTGACCTGCGTCGCGGTACTCGTTCTGCAGCAGCTGGTGGCATCGCCCACTGCCCTGCTGGAGCAGGCCGTCTACCTGTCGGCTTCAGCCCTCGCCGGTGTCGCCCGCTTCGGGGTTCTGCGCCTGGTGGTCTTCGCGCGCAACCGCTCCCAGGACGTCCCGGCCGCAGTGCGCGCCGCCCGTCCCGTCCCCGCGACGCTGCCCCGCGCCGGAGCACCGGCGGCCCCGGCCGAACTCTGCCGCGCCGCCTGACGGGGACCCGGACGGCCGCGCGCCCGAGGGAGGGGGCCGGACGCGCCCTCGCCCCGGCAGAACTCGGTGAGTCTGCCGGGGCGAGCCGGACCGCGGTGGTTCCCGTGTGGTCGTCAGGTCGTGGATCCCGCCCCCGGCGACCGTACGACGGCACAGGACGTCGCGGTCAGGAGGGGCCCGGGTCAGCGGACCTCGGTGACCCGGTGCTCCTTGCGCGCGCCACAGTTGGAGTTGTACACCTGCACGTGCACGTTGCTGATGCCCCCGCCCCAGTCGACGCAGTGGCCCTTGCCGTACACGTAGGCCGGGCCGGCGTACGACGTGTACCGGCCGAAGTCCTCGCCCCGCTCCCAGGTGTCGGTGACTTCGATCCAGAGGGCCATGTCCACGGCGGCACCCGGGTTGTTGCGGATGGTCGCGACGCAGTTCTTGCCGTTCGAGGCGTTGTACGTCAGGTAGACGGTGCCCAGCGAGCCGATGGCGGCCTGGTTCACGGTCTTGTAGGCGCTTCCGCAGACCTTCTGCGGCGTGGTGTTGGGCGCGGCGGTGGCGGGCGCCGCGAGCGCGGTCGTGGCCCCCAGCGCCAGGGCGGCGAACGCGGTGGTGGTGAGAACGGAACGGGTGAGTTTCATATTTCCCCCTGCTGGTCATGGGAGTTGGTCACTTCTGCGTGATGTGACACACATGACGGCGGAACGGTTCCGCGTCGTCGGCAAAAGATGTGACCGCGCCACCTCACTACCCGGCCGGCCGGCCGACGGACGGCCAACGCGCTCCATTCGTCCGCCACCACGCCGCCCGCGCCCGTGAACGGGAAGGCGCCCTCACCGCCCCTCGGCCGCGACCGCGCCGACGTGGCGGCGGGTCGGCACCCGGCATGTTCCTGAGCGCTGTCCGGACCAGTGCTCAGACCATGCCGGGTTGCCGCCCTGGGCCCGAGATCGATCGTCACAGGAGGCCAGACCCCAGTCAATCCTCGGATTTCATTGCCCTGACCCAAGCTGTAGCTTGGGTCGGTGACTCTTGACGATCTTCGATTCTTCGTTGCGGTGTGCAAGGCCGGGTCGCTCAGCGCGGTGGCGCGCGAGGTGTCGTGTACGCAGTCGGCCGTCAGCCAGCACGTCAAACGCCTCGAGCGCGAACTGGGCCTCAGCCTCCTGGAGCGCCACCCCCGGGGAATCGTGCCCACTCAGGCAGGGCACCTGCTGCGCGTGGCCGTCGAGGACGGCCTCGGCGGCATCGACCGCGCCCTGCGGCAGATCGAAGACCTCGTACGAGGCCACGGCGGCTCCGTCCGGATCACCACCGGGGCCACGACGGTCCGCCACTTCATGTCCGATGCCATCGTCGACTTCCGGAGCCGCTACCCACAGGTCAGTCTGGAGTTCGAGACCGAGAACTCCAGCCGCGGCTGCTTCGACGCGCTCGCCGCCGGCGGTCTCGATCTCGCCTGGATCACCATCGGACCGTCCGTGCGGGGCATCGAGCAGCGCCCCGTGATCGAACTGCCCTGGGTACTGGCCGTCAACGCCGAACACCCCCTGGCCGCAAGGCCGTTCATCGAGCCGGCGGACCTGGAGGGCATCCGGGTCGTAGGACTCCCCGAGAACTCGACCTCCCGGGCCCACCTCGACAACTGGCTGCGGGAGTCGGGGGTCCAGCCGGTCTTCGACACCAGCGTCACCGACTGGGACACGGCGATCCTCCTGGCCGAACTGGGCCTCGGCTGCGCGATCGTCCCCGCTCTCCCCGGCTGGCGCGGCCCCCGTCACACGGGCCTGCGCCTCGTCCCCATCCCCGCCCTCCCCGAACTCGGCGCGGGATGGGCCGTCCGGCGCTGGGACGCGCTGTCCCCGCTGGCCCGTACCTTCGCCGACACCGTCGCCCACAACTGCGCGACCGCTCACACCCGTCCCCGGCAGGAACGGCCGGCACCATGACCCCGACCGGGGCCGGATGCGTGACGCGGGGGCTTCCCGTAGCCGGCCTCTCCGCGACAGCGGAGGGCGACCGGGGCCGCTCCCGGGCCCGCCTGGTCGAGTTCCGGGCGCCACAAGGTCGTTGACGGGCGTGCGCTTGTCCTGGCGTCGGGGCCGGCCCGAGCCTGGATGGAGCCCGGCGGAAAGGCCGGTTCCGCTCGCTTGCCGCCCACCGGAATCCGGTCCGGCGAGGAGCGGACCCACCGCAAGCCGAGTACGCCCGTACGACCCCGTGCCCACGACGACGTCCCAGGGAGACCCATGCGCATCAGGCGCCGGATCGCAGCCACCACCGCAGCGGTGGCCATCATGACGGCCGGACTCACGGCCGTGACCACATCGCAAGCGGCGGCCGTCGGGAGCTGCTCGAAGAGGAACGTCACGGGCAGCGGCGGCCACGCCGGAGCCTACATCGCCTGTAAGGGGAGCGGCCGCTTCCAGGCGTACATCACCTGCGAGCGCACCGACAACGGCCTCGACTACACCCACTACGCGGCGTGGCGCACCGCACCCGGCACCGCGGCGGTGTGGTGCGACCTCGGGGCCCGCGTGACCGGCTGGGGCAAGATCGTCGGCTGAGGAACCGCGCCCCGGCACCGGACCCTCGTGCCCCCGCGCGCCACCCCGCCGAGGAGAGTTGCGACTTCGCCGCGCTCCTCGGCGGGCCGTCCGACGTCAGGAGGCCGGGATCCTCCCGACCGGCGGCCCGGTCTTGACAACTGCTCATGTACCTGACAGCAGTGGCACTGCACACTCCCACCGGCCGCACCACGAAGGGAGCGATCAGCGCATGGTCAAGCCTGAGAGCGCGGGATCCGACTACGACGTCGTCATCAGCGGAGCCGGTCTCGCCGGCAGCGCCGCGGCGATCCTGCTCGCTCGACGGGGCGTCCGCGTCGCACTGCTGGAACGCCGCTCGGACCCGGAAGCGTACAAGGTGCTGTGCACGCACTCCCTCACGGCCTGCGCCTACCCGGTGCTGGACGAACTCGGTCTCGTCCCCGCGCTGGAGAAGGCGGGAGCCGTCCGCAACGAGGCGCGCTGGTACACCCGTTGGGGATGGATCGAGCCGAGGGCGGCGCCGACGGGCCCCGAGCTGCCGTACGCGTACAACATTCGGCGCAGCGTCCTCGATCCGCTGATCAGGTCTCGCGCGGCGGACACCCAAGGCGTCGACCTGCTCCTCGGTCATCAGGTGACCGGGGTGGTCCGGGAAGCCGGGCGGACCGTGGGGGTGCGCGCGTCGACACCGCAGGGCGAGCGCGAGATCCGGGCCCGCCTGGTGGTCGGTGCCGACGGCAAGGACTCGGCCGTGGCGAAGCTCGCCGGGGTGCCCGCCCGCCTGCACGAGAACGCGCGGTTCGGCTATCTCGCGCACTTCCGGAACCTTCCGCTGCACGGCGGGATCGGCCAGACCTGGTTCCTGGAGCCGGACATGGCGTACGCGTTCCCCAACGACGACGGGGTGACGGTCATCGCGGTGCTCCCGGACAAGAAGCGATTGCCGGCCTTCCGGGAAGACCTGGAGGGCAGCTTCCTCGCCTACGTCCGCGCCCTGCCCGAAGCGCCGCCCATCGACTCCGCCGAACGCGTCACGAAGATCATCGGTGCGGTCAACTACCCGCTCCTCAGCCGCCGGCCGACCGCACCGGGCGTCGCGCTCGTCGGCGACGCCGCCCTGACCGGCGACCCCCTGTGGGGGGTGGGATGCGGGTGGGCCCTGCAGTCCGCGCAATGGCTGGCCGAGGCGGTCGCCCCGGCCGCGACCGGTCGGGGAGACCTCGACAGGTCGCTCGCGGTGTACGCGCGCAGGCACCGGCGCCGGCTACGCGGTCACCAGTACCTGGGAGCCGACTTCGCCAAGGCCCGTCCCTTCAATCCCGTGGAGCGGCTGGTGTTCTCGGCGGCGGCGCGCGACGAGGAGGTGGCGCGGCACATGTACCTGTTCGCGTCCCGCCTGATCGGGCCGCTGCGCTTCTTGAACCCCGTGGCCCTGGCCAAGGCGTCGGCCGTCAACATCAGGCACCGCCGGGCGGCCGTGGCCCCCGTACGCCGGGCCAGGTGACGGAATCCTGGTGCATACCGGCCAGTAAGCGGGCGGAACGGTTGCGGATTTGATAGTTCTGGCCTGAGCCGGTCGAACCGTTGCCGGCGGGAGAGGGTGAGGGCCGTGTTCGAGGTCGACCGTCCGCGGGTTGTCGTCTGCCCGCACTGCAGGGCCACGGACCAGGACGGGGCGGCCAGGACGCTGTCGGCCGCCGGCGGGGTGCTGTCGGTGACCTGGCACGCCCGCGGCTGTCCGCACCTGGCCGCCGACCTGATCCTCGCCTCGGTGCCCGGCCGCTGACCGCGGCCGGCCACCGGTTCGGTCGAAGGTGCGCGGCCTCGGGACGGATGCTGCAATGGAGACGGGGGTGTGCCGGCCCTTGGCCGCATCGCCGGGCCGCCGATCCGCCGAGTGCGAGGAGTGGTCATGAGCGACGACGTCGAAGACATGGGTCCCGTCGACTTCCTGGTCGTCGAGTTTCCCGGAAACCGCATGACGGGTGAGGCGTTTCCCCTGCTGGTCGACTTGGTGGACCGGGGCATCGTCCGCATCCTCGACCTCCGGTTCATCGCGAAGGACCTCGACGGCAGTGTCATCGCCCTCGAGATCGCGCAACTGGCGGAGGAAGACGGGGACGCGGCGAACCTGGCCGTCTTCGACGGAGTCTCGTCCGGGTTGCTCGGCCAGGACGACCTCGACGAAGCGGCGCACGCACTGGAGCCCGGCAACGGGGCCGCGGTGCTCGTGTACGAGAACGTGTGGGCGGCTCCCTTCGCCCGTGCGCTGCGGCGCAGTGGCGCGCAGATGGTCGCCGGCGGCCGGATTCCCGTCCAGGCCCTGCTGGCTTCCCTCGAAGCCGAGGATGCCTGAGCCCCTGAGCAGAGGAAGCCTGAGCGGGACCGCGAAGCTGAGCGCCGGGGAAGCCCCGGCGCTCAGCTTCGCGGTCGTCGCCCGCGTCCGCATCCGTCAGTCGCCCGCGGTCGGGACCGTCAGGAGCTGAGGATCTTGCGCTTCTGCTCCGCGAACTCGTCCTCGCTCAGGATCCCCTGCTCTTTGAGGGCGCCGAGTTCCTTGAGCTGGTCGATGCGGCTGCTCATGTCGTCGGCCGGCGGGGCGGGCGGCGGCGCGGGCGGCGCCGGCGCGGCGGGGGCCGCGTTCTGCTGAGGGGCCGGAGCCTCCTGTTCGGCCCACCGCCCGGCCTGGCGTCGCGAAACCCGGTTGGAGACGGCCGTTGCCGTACCGGCCACCACTGCGGTGCGTGCTATTCCTCGAAGGAGACCAGGCATGTCGCTCTCTCCCTTGGTCGGGGCCGGTCCGGGGCATCCGGTATCCGGTCCTCCACTTCCTTCCAGCATGGCACCGACAAGGGCTTCGCGCTGAGGCGGGCACGTCGCGGCCGGGGGTACTTGCTCAGGGACAGCGCGACACCGGGTCGTCGTGAACGAGGGCGCAGACCATCTGTTCGCCCCGCCGGTCGTCCGGGTAGGTCCTGACCAGTTCGGCCTTGAAGTCGTTCCACTGGCGCGTGGTCTCGGCGGTGGCTCCGGAAACGGCGCGGTTGAAGTTGTCGCCCGTCTTCGAGCGGAGGGATGCGGCAGTGTCCTTGTTCAGGGCGCGGTTGTGGGTGACGCGGCCGGCGCAGTCCTCGGACTTGACCCCGGTGGAATCGAAGTCGGGGTAACAGCCGGTCGTGAGGTCCACGGGCATGCGGGCGCGCGCGTCCCGGGTCCAGTCGGCGTCCTTCATGGTGCTGTACCGGCGGATGTCGAGGAAGGGCGCGACGTCGGCCCGCGCCAGTCCGGGAGGGTTGGAGAGGCCGACCGCACCGGGGGCGGCTCGGTCGGACCAGTTCGAGTGGGAGTAGAAGTCCTGGACCGAGTGCCAGCCGCGGCCCAGCTGTTCCAGGACGTCGCACTTGGCGCGGCCGGAAGCCTTCTCCCAGGTGCAGGGGGACGAGAGGTCGCTCTGGTCGGCCCGCACCTTGCCGTGCGCGTCGACGAGGCCGTCCGCCGCCCGGATCGCGTTGCGGAAGCGGGCGACGGAGGAACGGATGCAGGCGAGGAGCTCGGTGGTGGCCTCGTCCCGGCTGCGGGGATAGTCCTGGACGTGACGCGGCGCGAGGTAGTCGGCGTTGTCGCAGTGCAGCGGGCCGAGGAGGAAGTACCCGCCGTGGTCATCGGCATTGATCGCGCCGTCGCGCGCACCGGCCATCGCGGACAGCGTGGCCGGCTCCCAGGGCAGGGCCGCCCGCGTGACGGTCTCGTGGTTGCCGCCGGTGAAAGCGAGCGCGGGGGCGGGCGGCACGGCCGCCAGGGCGATCACGACGGCAGCCGGGAACACCACTCGCACAGAGCGGGGCAGCACGCGGTACGACATGCGACGCTCCCGTCCTACGAGGGCGCGGAACCGGAGTGAGCCGGCGCCCCGGTGACAGTCGAGCTTCCGACGGTACGGCCGTCCTCCCACCAGCCTAACGAACGGAGGGTGCGGGTGCCGGGGGCCCGGCGGGCGCCCCCCGGGCACGCCCGTCGCCGGGCGGTGTCGTGGAAGGGGCCGTCGGGATCCGCTGGGTGAAGAACATGGCGATGAGGGCGGCGAAGGCGAGGATGGCCAGTGCGGCGCGCAGACCGTCGAGTCTCGCGGCGCTGTTCGCGTCGATCGCGGCAGAGGTGACTTCCGGGCTCGTGCCCGCCTCGTCGAGGGCGGTCTTGAGCTGGGCGTCCGACATGAACGGCACGCCGCTTTCGAGCGTGACGGTCGCCTCGCTCTTGACCTGGGCCGGAACCGCCGGGTTCTGCTCGATGCTGGTGAGGAAGGAAGCGCTGAGCGCCGCGATCAGGATCGAGCCGGCGAGTGCCGTTCCGATCGACGCGCCGAGGTTGGTGACGGCGTTCTGGATGCCGCCGACCTCGGAGCTCTGCTCGTCGGGCACGGCGGAGACGGTGACGGCCCCGAGCTGGGAGGCCAGTGCTCCCATGCCGAGTCCGATCAGCAGGAGCGGGACGGTGACGATCTCGGCGCCCGCATCCGCGTCCAGTGCGGCGAGCAGGGCCACCGCGCCGACGAGCAGCGCGAGGACCCCCAGTCGCACCACGCGGCGGGGCGAGACGTTCGGGAGGAAGCGCGGGATCAGGATCGCGGCGGCGAGCAGGGTCAGGGACAGCGGCAGGATGTGCGCGCCGGTCTCGAGCGCGGACAGGCCCAGGGCGACCGACAGGTAGAGCGGTACGACGAAGAAGACGCCCATCTGTACGAGGTACTGGAAGAAGAACATCGTCAGGCCGCCGGTGAGCTGCCGGTTGCGCAGCAGGGCCGGGTTCACCAGGGGCTCCCGCTGCCGCTCGACGAGGCGGGCCTCCCAGTGCAGGAAGAGCCACATCAGGAGCAGGCCCGCCAGCATCAGCCAGACGACCAGGGAGATCCCGAGCCAGGCGGGCGCCCCGGGCTTCGGCAGGAACCAGCCCCATTCGCTCGAGCGGAGGACGCCGTAGACGAAGGATCCGAGCCCGAGGGCGGACAGTACGGCGCCGACGAGGTCGATCCGCCGACGCTCGCCGACCGGGGCGTCGGCGGTGCGGCGGGCGAGGAGCAGGATGCCGAGCACGATGACGACCTCGCCGGCGAAGACCCAGCGCCAGGAGAAGTACGTCGTGGCGACGCCCCCGACGAGCGGCCCGACCGCGATCGCCGCGGCTCCCGAGGCGGCTACGAGTCCGTACGCGGACGGCCGGCGCTCCGGCGGGAAGTTGCCGGCGACCAGTGCGACGATCGCGGGCAGGATCAGCGCGGCCCCGATCCCTTCGAGGAACGACCAGCCCAGCAGGAGTACGGAGAGGTTGGGGGCCAGCGCGGTCATCAGCGACCCGCACCCGTAGATCACGCAGCCGGTGAGGAACGCCCGTTTGTGGCCGATGAGCGCGCCGACCTTACCGCCCGGGATCATGAACATCGCCATCACGAGGGTGTACGCCGTGATGGCGCCCTGGATCCCGGTCACGGTGGTGTCGACGTCCTCGGCCACCGTCGCGATCGACACGTTCATGACGGAGCTGTCGAGCGCCATCAGGAACTGTCCGGCGGCGAGCGTCAGCAGTACGACCCCCGCCCGTGCCGGCTTCTCTCGTGTGCCTGCCTCGGGTGCCATGACAGCACGCTCGCAGCGGCCCCGGCCCGCTGCTCATCGACCCGCCGGGGAGGTCAGCTGATTGGCGGCAGCCGCACACGGCCGGGAGGAGCCCTCGTGCGGCGCGGGTCCGTCCGCGTCCGGTACCCGGAGCGCGGTGTTCCCGGTAACCCTTTCGGGCCAGGGGCGTTGGGGTGACGTACCCCCCGGCCGGCCCTACGGGCCCCACGTCGAAGGCCGGGGCGCCCGCCTGCCGCAGAGCCCGTCCGCCACTGTCTGGAGATCCGTGTTCCCCGCTCCCCACCCCGTCCCGCACGAGCCGGCCCCGTCGCGCCGTTGGCACCCGCTGCTCGCTGTTCCCGCCGTGACCGTCGCCACGCTCCTGATGCCCCCGCTCGGCGCGGCGCTCGCCTTCATGGCCCGCTGGGACAAGGCGGGCCGGGCGGTGACCGTGGTCCTGGCCTCGATCTGGTTCCTCGTCCTGGTCGTCGCGGCTTCCGGCCCGAAGGCCGCGCAGGACGACGCGAAACCCGGCGCCCTGCCCGCCGTGACGGCCACCGTCACCGTCACCGCGACGCCGCCCGCACCGCCCGCCTCCGGTCCGGTTCCGTCGGCCACGTCCGCCGCACCGGCCACGCCGGCGCCAGTGGCGTCCGTACCGGTACCGGCGGCCGTCGCCACGCCTGCGCAGGCACCGGCCGTCCCCGCTCCGGCGCAGCCGCAGGTGCCCCAGGCACCGCCGAACCGGACCCGCCCTCCCGCGGCCGACGACGGCAAGGCGAGGACGCTCGTGGACGCGACGGCGGGCGGAGGATCTTCGTCCGGCGGAGGCTCGACCACCGGCGGAGGCTCGTCTGCCGGGGCCGGGGGAGGAGGCCGCGGTGTCTCGTACCGGAACTGCACGGCGGTCCGGGCCGCGGGAGCGGCCCCCATCCGCCGCGGGGACCCCGGCTTCGGAGATCACCTCGACCGGGACGGCGACGGCGTCGCCTGCGAGTGACCGCGGTACCCGCGTGGCGATCACCTGGGAGGGCCGGGAGAATGGAACGGCCGGACGGCGTCGGCGTCGGCGGTATCTGCCGGACGAGGACACGACGGCCGGGGCAAGGCGGGATGTGTGGCCATGGTGCTCGACCTGCTGCTCATCGGCTTGGCCGTGACCCTGTTCCCCTTGCCGATCATGGCGTTCGTACTGGTCGTCTCCGCGCCCCGGGGCGTGCGCAAGGGGCTGGCCTTCATCCTGGCCTGGCTGGCCTGCCTGGTGGCCGTCATCGCGATCGTCCTGCTCCTGACCGGCGGAGAACCGCCGCCGCCCCGCTCCCCGCCCTCCATCGCGGCACTTGCCGCGACCCTGCTCATCGGAGTGGGTCTGATCGGCTACAGCGAGCACAGGCGGCGTCGGCGCCACCGTCCCGCGACAGCCCCGGGCGACCCTGACCGGGAGCGCCCGCAGGCGCCCGGGACCTCGCTGTCGTCACGCATGGACGACGCCACCGGCTGGTCCGCGGCCGCGCTCGCCGTGCTCCTGCAGCCGTGGGGGATGGTCGGCGCCGCCGCTGCCACCGTCGTGCAGGCCGACCTCTCCCACGGCGCGTCCTTCCTGGCCCTCACGGGCTTCTGCGTCCTGGCCACCTCCAGCCTGCTGGCCATGGAGCTGTACGTGGTGTTCGCGCCGGAAAGGGCCCAGGTCGCGCTGACCGGCCTGCGCGCATGGCTCGAACGGCACAAGGAACCGGCCGTCGTGGTCACTTGCCTCGCCCTCGGGCTGTGGCTCGTCGCCAGAAGCATCTACCAGCTCACCGGATGAACCCCGGCAGAGGCACTTGAGCGCCGACGGACCGTCGCTTCCGCCTCGCTCCTCGTCCCCGCCGGCGGCGCCCTCCGGATGCTCGTCGCGATCGGCGAAGAAGCGTGCGAGGCCCCGGCCCGCCCGGGCCAGCAGCTCGGCTGAGGGGCGGCCGTAGCCGGGCTGCTCCAGGCCCCGGCGGAAGGGTTCCGGGTTGTCGGTGGACGCGCTCATCAGGGGCCTCCGTGCTCCTCGACGGCGCCCCGTCGGAACGTGACGCCGCGGGTGTTACTCCGCCAGGCCGGGCGCGGGTGTCCCGGGCGTACCGGCTTCGCGGACCCGGTGTGATCACAAGCTGCTGCTGCGCAAGAGGTACCGAAAGGGAGGCCCACGACGCCGGGCCGTCGGCGTGCGGCCCCACCCGCCCGGCGCGGTTCCCAGCGGTCCCGGAAGCCCCTGCGCCCACACCCCGAGGGCGGGCGCAGGGGACCTCACACCCGAGACCGGTCACCGAACCGGGCCGGACACGACGGGTCTGCACTTCCGGCATCGGCCCGGAGGCGCATGGCTGTGACCCGGCGCGGCGGCCGGCACTGCACGGGGCCGGTCCGGGACACGGAGAGAACCGGGGGTGCCGTCCGTCGTGCGGTCCCGGCCCAGCCACGGAGGCCGGGTCGGGAGAGGTGATCACGGGGTCTGGGTGATCGGGGAGGAGATCTTCGCGGCCACGGGGTCCGGGTGGCAGGAAGGTCTGAATGATCACGGGGGCTGGGTGATCACGGACGGCCTGCCGCTGCCCCGGGGTCACTGAAGCGGACCGTGTAGGAGGCACGGACGGACAGTGGTGACGGGGCGGGACCGGCCGGAGCCCATGGTGGCAACATCCGCGACCCTGAAGCGACCCTGGTGCGGCGCATTCACCCGATCGCGCGTGGAGTGACGTTTCCCCTCAGGCGCCGACCTGCGGCGCGCGCCGTGCCGTGCTTCCGGCCGGACCGGGATGGTCCGCGGGGATCGCGGGCGGGACTAGGCTGGAGGCGACCTCGCGGCCGGCGAGTCGGGGCGGGGGAGGTGAGGCGCATGGCGGCTAGTACGGCGATGGCCCGGATCCTCGCCGAACTCCGCCCCGAGGCGGGCAGTACGGACTTCTTCGGCGGTGACCCGGCCCGGTGCGCGGTCGTCCTGGGTTTCGACGGCGTCGCGGTCTCCCTGACCACGGCGCAGGGCTTCAGCGAGCTGGTCTGGTGTTCGCCCGGCGTCAGTGCCGCACTGGAGGACCTGCAGTTCACCCTCGGCCAGGGACCGGCCTGGGACGCCGCCGCGCGCCTGGTCACCGTGACCGAACCCGAACTGCTCTCGGTGGAGCTGGACCAGTGGCCGGTGCTGCTGGCCGAAGCCGTCGCCCTCGGAGTGCGGGCGGTGGTGTGCATCCCCCTACACCTGGGCGGCGCCTGTCTGGGTACGGTGACCTTCCAGCGAGCCACGCCCGGCCCCATGACGGCCTCGGCCCTCCTGGACGCCCGGCTCCTGGCCGCGGCCATGCTCGCCGTCATCCTCGACAAACCCCCCACGGCCCAGGACTCCGCCACGCCGGAAGAACATGCGAACTTCCACCGGGCGGTCGTGCACCAGGCCACCGGGATGATCAGCGTGCAGGCCGGCATCACCCTCGCCCAGGCCCTGCTGCTCCTGCGCGCCTACTCCTACCGGCACTCCCGCCCCGTGGGAGACGTCGCCGCGGACGTGGTGGCCCGACGGGTGCATTTTCGAGAACAACCGGAGCCGGACGCATCTGGCCGAACGAAGGAGTGAAGGCCATGAACCGCGAGACCCGCGTCCTGGAAGTAGTCGTCGAAGCCGTCGACACGATGCTCGACGACTACGACCTCATCGACTTCCTGCAACGCCTGTGCGAACGCTGCGTCGAGCTCCTCGACGTCTCCGCCGCCGGCGTCATGCTCGTCGACCACAGCGACACCCTCCAGCTCATCGCCGCTTCCGACGAGCACACCCGGCTCCTGGAACTGTTCGCCCTCCAGCACGACGAGGGCCCCTGCGTCGAATGCCACCGCACCGGCCACACATGGCTCAACGTCGACCTCAACACCCCGGCGGCCACCGCCGGGTTCCCCGCCTTCGCCGCCCGGGCCCGCGAAGCCGGCTTCGCCACCACCCACGCCCTGCCCATGCGCCTGCGCCACCAGGTCATCGGCGCCCTCAACCTGTTCCACGAGCAGACCCGGACCCTCACCCCGGCCGACGTACGCCTCGCCCAGACCCTCGCCGACGTCGCCACCATCGCCATCCTCCAGCAGCGCACCATCGACCGCCAGACCGTCGAACACCAGCAGCTGGAAGCGGCGCTGACCAGCCGCATCACCATCGAACAGGCCAAGGGCATCCTCGCGGAGCGCTGGCAGACCGATCCCGACACCGCCTTCACCGCCCTGCGCCGCCACGCCCGCGCCCATCGGATCAAACTCTCCGACCTCGCCGTACAGATCGCCGCGGGCACCCTCGACACCGACACCGTCGACCGCGCCTGACCGGCCCCGGTACCCGCCGAGGTCACCCGACCGGTGGCGGGGGCGGTGGCGGAGGAGGGAACGGCGGCGGGGGCGGAACACGTGGTCGGGGCGGAGCCGCCGGTGGCGGCGGCGGGGGTTCCGACGGAGCCCGGCCGGGCCGATGCCGGGGCGGCCGTGTGGTGACCGGGGGCGGTGGAGCCGGCGGCGGGGGCGGAGGCAGCTCCATCGCCGGCAGCAGCGGACCGCCCGCGCGCAGCCGGGCAACGGTCAGTTCGTTGCGGCGGCGTGCGGTCGGCGAGTCGTCGCGTGCGTAGACGAGCCGGATGCCGGCGAGGCCGAGGTTGTGGACGGTGAAAAGCCGGTAGCCGAGCGCGTGGGCGATCTCCTCGACGCGGTGCCGCTGTGCGGCCGTGGCGTGGCCTGGCAGCAGCTCGACGCGCCCGCGGCCGTCGAAGCGCGAGCGTACCTCGTCGTCCTTCACCTGACTCCACCCCCGGGGAACGGCCGGCGGCCAGGCGGCCGCCACGCACCACGATCGTCGCACGCGCGCGAATCCTCCGCGATCACGATCACGATCACGATCACGATCGCCTGACGTCGAGTCAGTCCGGTGTGCCGCTGTGGTTCCGGAGGACGTGCACGGCCCTGTCGAAGGCCGAGTCCTTCCGCTGGTCGAACTCCTCCTTGGTGAAGACGGGTTCGGTGAGGTGGGGCGGAATGCCCGCGCCGTCGAAGGTCCTGCCCGAACGGGTGAGGAACTCCTCGTTCGGGAGCCAGGCCTCCATGCCGTTGGGGAGCTTGCGCTCCAGGTGGTCCGAGAAGGATCCCTGGGTGGGCTGCCCGATCCGGACCGTCTTTCCGGGCCGCTCCATGAGGGCCTGAGTGAACGTTTCCCCCGCGCTGAGGGTCGAGCCGCCGGTCAGCACGGCGACCGGCCCGGTGTAGCGGGGGCCCTGGGCGGGCGTGACGTACGCGGCCTGGGGGCGCGTGTGCCGGGTGGGGTCCGCGGGGTCGTTGCGGGCCCGCTTGGAGTAGGCGAGGTAGGGGGTGTCGGTCAGACGCCCGGCGAGGTGGAGGCCCAGGGCGTCGTCGCCGCCCCCGTTGATCCGCAGGTCGATGACCAGGCCCTTCAGGCGCCGGGTGCGCTCCTGGCCGAGGACCGTGTCCAGCGCCCTGTCGAGCTCGGCCAGCTCGGCGGCGTGGCCGCCGTCGGCGTACCCGGTGAAGCCGGAGATCCGGAGGTAGCCCTGCCCGCCGGGGAGGTCGGCGTAGGTGATCCGCCCCTTGGCGAAGTCCTGCGACTCCCGGGCGTCCTTGAGGTCGCGCTCCACGATGTACTTCTTGACCTCGGCGTCCAGTGTCCCGTCGGGCATGACGGTGCCGGGGCGGACCCGGTGGAAGAGGCGGGTGCCGCCGCCCAGGACGGCGACGTGGGCGTCGTTGAGCGGTGTGACCATCTCGCTGAAGACGGCGAAGAGTTCGTCCTTCGACGTCTTCGCGTGCACCCGGGGCCGGTACTGGTCGCGTACGGCGTGCCAGTCGATGCCCTTGGCGGCGAAGAAGGGGTAGTTCTCCTCGAAGGACTGCCAGAAGACGTCGAAGGCGGCGAGCGAATCCTCCGGGGCCGTGGACGTACAGGCCTCGGGCAGCGCCGGGATCCGGCGCAGGTTCCGGACGCCGACGTCGCCGGCCGTCCCCACGGACCCGCGCTGCCCTTGGACGCGTACGGTGAAGACGGTGCCGTCGGACGTCGTGTAGGTGCCGGCACCGGTCCGCTGCGCGGAATCGGTCTTGAGGCAGCTGACGGCGGTGGTCTGGTACTCCTGGAGAGTTCCGTTCCGGATGGAGAGCACGGTGCCGTAGCCGTCCGTACGCCAAGTTCCTTCTGTGCCGGGCTGTTGGGCGGTGGCGGCAGGCGCCGTTCCGGCGGCGAGGGCCAGTACGGCGGTGGTGGCCGTGACGATGCGCACGATCTTGCCTTGTCTGTAGGCGACTTGCTCGGTACTGCCCCACGGTCGCCGACGCGCGGTCCGCCCGACCATCCGGCTATCCGGTTGATCTTGGTGGGGCAGGCCCCCGCTACCGGCGGTACCCGGCGCGCGGCTGTGGGGCCGGTCCGATAATCGCTGCGGCGGGCTCGCGTCCTCGGGCACAATGCCCGCGATGATCTCCACTGCCGATGAACTGCTCGCCGCCCTCGAACCCCTGCCGCACGCCGCCCGGCTCCGGGTCACCGCCGTCACCGCTCACCGGCTCGCCACCCGGGGCGAACTGCACCCCCTGCTCGCCGCCCTGGACGCGCGCGGCCCGTACGAACGCCGCCTCGCCGCGCTGGCGGCCCTGACCGCCGGGGAGACGGCACACCTGGCGCACCGGCTGGGCGACCCCGACCCCGTGGTTCGCCGGTACGCGCTGCGCGGCGCCCGGCGACTGCCCGTCCCGGACGCCGTCGTCGAGGCCGCGTACGACGACGCCCCCGCGGTGGTCCGCGCCGACCTCGCACGGCTGCTGCGCGACGGGAGCCGGCCCGAACTCGCCGAGCGACTGGTGCTCCGCGTGCGCGGCGAGTACGGCGACCGGGACGCCGCCCGCCTGCTGCCGGGCTGCTCGCCCGGGTTCACCGCGCGGCTGCTGCCCGAACTCGCCCGGGCGCTCGCCTTCGAGGACTGGAGCACGCTGTCCGCCCGGCATCCCGCCGCCGTCCTCGACCACGCGGAACGGGAACTCGAAGACCTGCCGGAGCAGTTGCGCGACCTCTGGTGGAGGCGGCACGCCACCGCTGTGGCCGCCGCCACGACCGCCGCGCCGGGGCGCGTCCTCGATCTGCTGGAGCGGTACGCCCCCGCCAACCTGCCCGGTCCGGTGCACGACCGGCTGGGCGAACTCGTCGCGGTGGACGCCGGGCGCGTCGTGCGCTGGCTCGCCGACCCCGGCCGGGCGGCCGAGCGGTGGGAGCGGACACCCGGCCGGGCCGTCATGCGGCAGCTGGTGGCGGCGGATCCGCCGGCCCTGCCCGAGCTCGGGGCCCGGTGGTTCCACCGGGACGCCTTCGGCGTACTGCTGCGGTCGGTGCCACCGGCGCGCCGGCCCGGCTTCCTGGACGCCGTCGTCGCGTGCGATCCGAGCAGGGAGCCGCACGCCGGGGTGCTCGCCCTGCTGCCGCCCGCCGAGCAACAGGCCGGAGCCCGGGCGGAGATCGAGGCACTCCGCGCCGAGCGCGGCACGGACTGGGACGTCTCGGACCTGCTCGCCCTGCTGCCGCCCGCCGAGGCCCGCCCCGAACTCCTGGCCGCTCTCGGTACGGGCGACTCCGAGGAGCGCGGGACGATCTGGGACCGGCTGGTCTTCAACGCGGGCCACACCCGTGATCCGGGGCAGGTCGCCGAGGTCCTCGCACTGGCCGCCGGCCGACTGTCCAACGAGCGCGACCCCGTACGCGGGGAGGCCCTGTCCGGCTTCGCCGACCTGCCGACGCCGCTGCTCGTGGCGGCCCTCGGGACGGGCGCGCCCACCGGGGACCGCACCGGGGCCGACTCCCTGGAACGGCTGTGCCTGGCCGCCCTACGGGCCCGGGACTGCTCACCCGGCACCCGGGACACGATCCGGACCCTGGCCGTCACCCTGCTTGCCGCCGTCGCGGACCCGGCTGCCGATGCCGGCGCCGCCGCCCTGCCGACCGCCGTACGCATCGTCGAGGCGCTGACCGCCCACACCGGCACGCCGGAACTCGGACACCTGGGCGCCGTGCTGCGCGGCAGCGGGACGAGCATCCTGCTCGACGTACTCGGCCCGTCGCTCGACCGGGCCGCCGAGCGCGGGGACGTCCTGCCCCTGCTCGCGCTGGTCACCTCCTGCGGACACCGCGCGTACCGGATACCCGAACTCCAGGACCGCCTCGAACAAGCCCTGCACACCTGCCCGGACGGGGACTTCGCCGATGTCGCCGCAGCCTGGCTGGCCGATCCCGCGACCCGCGGCCACCGCGTGGCCGAGCTGCTGGCACGGGAGCCCTCCGCCGTCTTCCTGACCCCGGTGCTCACCGTGCTCGCCGCCGAGCGCACCGACCTGCTGGACCTCGCGCTGCCCGCCGTCCCCCTCCCGGGTGGCCGTTTCCCGGTGTCCGGAACCCCCCGGCCCCTGCCCCCCTTCCGGTACGCCGACCGGTGGCTGCCCCGGCAGCAGCAGGCCGCGGTCCAACTGGCCGCGGCCGTCATCGCCGACACCGGCCGGGGCCTCCACGAACGTGCCGCGCTGCTGCGCGCGGTGGCCCCGGTACCCGGGCACGGGCGGGCCCTGCTCCACCGCCACACCCGCCCGGCCGGCCACGCCGAGCCCGCTCTGACGGCAGCGGCCCTGGACGCGGCCGCGCACACGGACGACCCGGCCTCGGCCCTCGCGGCCATGCTCGACCATGCCGGCGACGACAGCGCCGCGGCCGCCTGGTCCGCCGCCGGCCGCGCCGCTGCCCACGCCCGGCCCACCCAGGTCGCGGCCCTGCTCCATGACGTCCTGACGCGGGAGAGCGGGGTGAAGGTCACCGTCGGCAAGGCGGCCGCCCGGCTGGCCGCCCGACACCTGCCGCCGGGCGCCGCCACGACGCTCCTGTCCACCGTGGGCAGCGCCCCGGGCGTCCATCCGGACGTGCGGGCCACCGTCGTCGGTCTGGCCGCGACGCTGCTCCCGGCCGAGGAGATGTGGGCCCTGCTGGAGTCGGCGGTCACCGACGGACCGGACCCCGCCAGGCGCACGCTCCTCGACGTGAGCCCGGCGGATCTGGCTCCGGCACATCGCGCGCGGTACGGGGAGCTGGTCGCCCGCCTGCCCTTCGTGGCCGGCGGACAGATGGCGGACCAGGCCCTGTCCGAGCTCCGCGACTGGGCGCGGTACACCCCCGCGGCCGGAACGGCGCTGGCGGACGTCTACACCGACCTCGCCTCGTCGCTGAGCGCCAGGCAGGTGAGATACGCGCTGACGGAGCTGGCCCAGTCCGAACTGCCCCACCCGATCGGCGGCGTGGCGCCGGGCAGCCTTCTGCACGACGTCGACCGGCTCCTGGCACGCATCGCGGCCGGCGAACCGGAGGGCGGCGGGCGGGACGGGGATCTGCCGGCGCGCCGCCGCCTGGAGTCCCTCCTCGGCTGGTTGGTCCAGGACCACCGGATGTGCGCGGCCCTGGCCCGGCAGCTGACGGCCGAACCCGCGGTCACGGGCACCCGCACCGCCCTCCTCGTAAAGGCGGTCGACCTGGAGGCTGCCGAGCCCGAGCTGCTGCTCTCGCTCGGCGAGCTCATCGCCGCGCTCGAGGGCCGGTCCGTCCTCGCGGTGGGGGTGGCCAAGTACGTGGAGGAAACCCATCGGTCCGGCAACCGGCTCGCCGACCCGGCCGCGGTGCTCGCCGCGGTCCGTGCCCTGAGCGGCGGCGGCGGTCTCCCGGAGGGCCTCCTCGCCGTGGGCCTCGCCAGGGCCGTCGGTATCCGCCAGGACTGGCCTGAGACCTGCCGCGCCGTCGTCGTCGAACTGCGCCGCCACCCGGAGCGGGAGGTCCGCGAGGCCGCGTACGCCACGGTCCTGGGCGAAAACTGAGCGGCGCGCCGCGGCGCACCGATGAGTTTCGCGGTGCCCGGCTGTCTACCCTTCCGTAAGCCTGAAGAGCGCAGCAGCCGCCCGGGAAGGGTGAGGAACATGAAGTACATGATCCAGATGAACGTGCCTGCCGCCCAGTGGGACACCATCATGTCGGCCTACTCCAAGGACGACATGGAGGCGATGTTCGCCCACATGAACTCCCTCAACGAGGACCTGGTCTCAGCGGGAGAATGGGTGGACGGGCAGGGCCTGGGTGGTCCCTCGCTGGTCAAGACGGTGCGGGCCGGGAGCGACGGACGGCCGCAGGTGACGGACGGCCCCGCCCAGGCGGGGGGAAGCATCCTGGCCGGGTACTGGCTGGTCGACGTCAAGGACGAGGACCGGGCGCTGGAGATCGCGGCACGGGCGTCGGCGTGCCCCGGCCCGGGCGGGGCGCCGGGCGCCGACCCGGTCGAGGTGCACCCGATCCCCGGGGACCCGACACAGGCCTGAGCCGACCGGAGCGGGCGACTCCCCGGCCGCCGCGAGCGGGCCGCCGGGGACATCGGGCACGGGGCGGTGCACCTGAACCTGATGGCCGCCACCGGCCGACCCGTCAGGCCGGCGCGGCCGCCTACGGAGTTACTTGGTGCCGAGACCGGCGTCGGAGACCTCGGGCTTGCCGGCGGCCTTGAGGACCTTGTTCAGGAGCCTCAGGTCGTAGATGCCGGCGAGGTCGGGCTGCTCGATGAGCTTGGCCTTGACCGCCCAGTCGGACTCGGTCTTCAGGGTGGTGGCCAGCGGGTCGTCGGTGACGAGGATGCTCTTCCACGCCGGGTCGATGACCTTGGCTTCGAGCGGCTTGCCGCCCTCGGCCTCCAGCCTGGCGTTCGCGGAGGCCTTGGCCTTGTCCGGGTTGGCGTTGATCCACTCGTTGGTCTTCACCGTGCCCTTCAGCACGGCCTCGACCACGTCCGGGTGCTCGTTGAGGAACTTCTGCGACACGATGATGTTCGTGATCACGAACTTCTTGTCGGGCCACAGGTCGGTCTCGTCGAGGAGGACGGAGGCGCCGTCGGAGACGAGCTTGGAGGCCGTGGGCTCCGGCACCCAGGCGCCGTCGACCGAGCCCTGCTTGAAGGCGTCCGGGGTGACCTTGTTGTCGGTGCGGACGACGGAGACGTCGCCCTTGCCGGACTCGGGGTCGACCTTCCAGCCCTTCTCGGAGATCCAGTTGAGGAACGCGACGTCCTGCGTGTTCCCCTTCTGGGGGGTGGCGATCTTCTTGCCCTTGAGGTCGTCCAGGGTCTTGATCTTGTCCGGGTTCACGACGAGCTTGACGCCGCCGGAGGCCGAGCCGGAGATGATGCGGAGGTTGGAGCCCTTGGACTTGACGTAGCCGTTGATCGAGGGGGAGGGGCCGATGAAGCCGATGTCGAGAGAGCCGCCGTTGAGGGCTTCGATCTCGGACGGGCCGGCGTTGAAGGACTGCGGCTTGAGCTTGGTGCCGTTCAGTTCCTTCTCGATCAGGCCTTCCTGGAGGCCGACGAGGGCGGTGGCGTGCGTCAGGTTCGGGAAGTAGCCGATGCGGACCTCGGACGCGGAGAGCTTCTTGGCGCCGTCGGCCACGTTGGCGGCCGTGTCCTTGGGCTCGTCCTTCTTGGCCTCGGAGCCGTAGCCGCAGGCGGTGAGCAGCAGGGGAAGGGCGGCGGTGACGGCGAGGGCGCGCAGGGCGTTGAGCGGTCTTGCGGCAGACACGGAGGTGTCCTTTCACGGGACGGGGTACAGGGCGTGTGGAACGGAACCGGCTGCGGAGCGGAGTGGCGCAAGGGTGACGGCACGCGGGGCACCCCCTTCCGGCCGTCGGCGGCGGGATCGAGCCCGTGGGCTGAGCGGCGGACGGGTGCCGGACGGCCCGGGGGCGATCGCCGAGCCGTACTTCGGACACCCGCGACTTCGGACACCACCCGCGACTTCGGACACCCCCGACTTCGGACACCCGAGGGCGGTGACGTCGACCGACGGTGACGGGCACCCAACGGCGCCGTGCGTGCGGGGCCGGGACCTGGGGGTGGGTCAGGCAGGCTGACAGATGGCGCTGGACGTACGGACCAGGTCGATGTGCCGACGGGAGGTCAGGGGCGGCATCGGGCCCGCGTGGTGCGGTGTTCGCACGGCCACCTCCTGAATTCCTAGTTTCCCTACCGGGCTGGTAGGCATATTGGCAGGCGGAGGCACCCGCCCCAAGGGGGTGACCACATGATGGACGCCGTGATCTCGCGATATGAGAACCCGCAGGTGGGCGGGGAGATCAGGGCGTAGGTATCGGGGCGCGGGATCAGTACGCGGGATCAGGGATTGGTCCAGGCGTCAGGGGCACGGGTCAGCGCGGACACGTCGGCGGGCAGGTCGGCCGCCGCGACGTCGGCGAGCGTCACACCGTCGAGGATCTCGCGCACGTTGGCCCGCAGCGCGATCCACAGGGGGAGGAGCGCCTGGGCGGGACCGGTGTACGAGAGGTCCGGCGGGCGGACCCCGCGTACCGAGACGAGCGGTCCGTCCACGACGCGGATGACGTCCGCGATGCTGATGGAATCGGCGGGCTTGGCCAGCCGGTAGCCGCCGTTGCCGCCGCGCTGGCTGAGTACGAGGCCACCCCTGCGCATGTCGTTCAGGATGCCTTCGAGGAACTTGTGCGGGATGTCCTGGGCGTCGGCGATGGCTTCGGCCTTCAGTGGCCCGTCATCCTGTGACGCGGCGAGCTGTAGCGCGGCACGTACCGCATAGTCCGCCCTGGCTGAGATCCGCATGCGGACATTATCCCGCACGACGTGCGCCGATGTCCGTCGCGGGTGGGCCGTCGGCCGCCGGGCGGGTGTCCGTGCCCGGCGGCCGAGCGGATCAGGGCGCGGCGGGGGCGTCCGGTGTCAGTGGAAGGCCGCCGCCACGGCTCGGTGGGAGCCGTTCAGGTAGTGCTCGCCGATCGAACGCAGGCGGTGCGCGGCGGGGTAGTGGGCCGTCAGGACGCGGGCGTTGCGCCAGAAGCGGTCCAGGCCGGGGGCGTCCGCGAGCTCCAGTACCCGCGCGGTGACGTGCAGCGCCGCCTTCGACGTCACCGTCTCGGCGGTGGCGACCAGGGCGGCGACGCCCGCGGGTTCCTCGGCGTCGAGCTGCGCGCCCGTGTCGAGGGCCTGCGCCATGACCTCCGTAGCCCGGTCGACCACGGCGGTGGCCGTCTGGGCGGCGGAGGCGAGTTCCCCGTACGTCAGGAACAGGTCCGGGTCCGCGCCGGGCAGCCGGTACGCGCGGCCGCCCCTGCTGAGGTCGCGCGCTTCGGTGAGGGCGCCCTCGACGATGCCGAGGCCGACGTGGCAGAGCGCGAGCCGGAGCGCCGGTCCGGCGAGCGCGGTGAAGGGCGCGATCGACTCCTCGTCGTGCGGCCGGCGGCCCAGCACCTGCCCGGGCGGGACGGTGACCCGGTCGAGGACGACTTCGCCCGCGCCGACGACGCGCTGCCCGAGGCGGTCCTGGGCGGGTTCGATGGTCACGCCCCGCGCGCCGAGCGGAATCCGCAGGAGCAGGTCGTCACCGGTGACGGCGCAGAGGGCGTCGACCACGATCTGGTCCGCGACGGAGACGGCCGTGTCCACGAACCGGCGGCCGTTGAGCACGTAGCCGGTGTCACGCGGCCTCAGCGTGAGGTCCGGCCCGTCGGTGTCTTCGTGCGGTCCGGGCGTGCGGACGGCCCCGGTCCACAGCCATTGCTCGCGCGCCGACTCCTCTTCGAGGGCGCTCGCGTGGTGCGGTCCCGCGTAGAAGCGTCCGCTCCACGCGTGCACGTAGTGGCGGGCGAGTACGTCCCCGACGGAGCTGTCCGCCGCGGCGATCCTCCGTACGACGGCACATGCGGTACGCCAGTCCGCCCCGCGGCCCGGCCCGGGCGGCGTGAGGGCCGCCAGCAAGCCGGCCTCGCGCAGCCGGGCGGCCTCGTCGGTGGGCGGCTCACCCGCCTGGTCGCGGGCGATCGCGTCCGCGGCGAGGTCGTCCGCGACATCGCGGGCGGTACGCAGCAGCCCGCGGCGCAGCTCGTCGGCGGTCCGGCGGGCGGCGGTGCTCGGTGTCGTCGGCACGGGCGTCACTGACAGGCCCGGGTGCAGCCGCGCGGCGCGGGGGATGGGGCTGGGCGGACGGCGGTGCCATGCGGGATGGCAGGGGTCATGTCGGCTACTCCGGAACGTTGTTGGGCGGCGGTGGCGAGCCGTGACGCGTACCGAGCCCGGCGAGTGCCGATGGCACCGGCGTCCGGACGGGCCGAGCTCATCGGAACCCCACCTTTCCCATCGGATTGATAGGGATACTCGCCCGCGGCGACCTTCGCGGCAAGAGCGCGACCGCATGGTGGACAGCGCCGTCTCGTCATGGAAGATGACGTGCCGTCAATTTCTGGCGGTCCGGCCAGAGGTCCGTCCCGGTGCCCTCGCGGGGCTTCCGGGGGCTCCGGCGGTCACGGGCGCCATCCGTTCCCCATGGAATCGATAGGGAAGTATTGACGCCCGCCCGTCGGCCCGCTCACGATGTGGCCATGTCCCCGTCGCAGCCGTTGCTCGTACGCCGCAGGCACGTTGACTTCCGTCTCGTCGCCAGCTGCGTCTGCCGACCCGTCTAGTGTCGGGCTCCTTCGACAGGGCGTTCCATCGACGCGCGCAGGCCTTCCGGCCGCCGCTCCTCCCGTACGTCGGGCTCGTCCCCTGACTCCGGGTCTCCCGAGCCGCAGGGGTCGTACCCCCGGCGCGCGTCATGCTTCCTCGCGCGGTCGTTCCGCCACGGAGAGCCCCGCCCCGTCGCGTCCGAACACCCGGCATCCCCACCCACTCCGAGCAGCCGAGGGGCTCATCGTGACCACCGCACTTCCCGCACACTCCACCCGTCGTTCCCCGGGTTTCCACCTCCAGCTGGTCGGCGGCGGCCCGGTCGGGGTCCCCGCCGACGGGACCGGCGGCGGCCGCGTCGGATACCTCGTGTTCCTGCCGGCGGACGTCGACCCGGTGGCGCTCATGGAATCGCACGGCGTGCGCCCCGAGATCCGTCCCCCGGGGCCCGGAACGCGTCCCGCTGCCCAGCCGGAACCGGCCCCCCGGCCCGAACCCGTCCACTCGGACGACGCCATCCGGGTCGACCAGGACCGGCGGCTGATCGAGGTCGACGGGCGTGAACTGGACCTGACGTACCTGGAGTTCACCCTCCTCGCCCACCTCGTGACGCATCCGCACACGGTTCACACGCGCGAGGCCCTCATCTCGGGCGTCTGGGGATACGGGCACGTCGGCGACGGCCGAACCGTCGACGTCCACGTGGCCCGGCTGCGCCGCAAGCTCGGCCCCGCCTACCGGGACCGCATCTCCACGGTGCGCCGAGTGGGATACAGGTACGCGCCCGACCGCCGGTAGCCCGGGTTCGGCGAGGGGCGTCGTAGGGGACGGCCGGCCGCACGTCGGCGGGCCCGCGCGGGGTCGCCGGGCGCGGGCCCCCGGGCTGCGGCCTTCACTCGGCGCAGGCGCTGGCGAGGTCCGGGGCGATGTTGAGGACCGTGTCGGTACCGGTCACGGAGAACAGCCTCGCGATGTGGGGCGCCAGGGGGCCGGCGAGGACGAGGTGCTGTCGATGATGGGCCATGAGGAGCGTGTTGAGCACGGACGAGTCGACGAAGGAGACCCGCCCCAGGTCGAGGACGGTGCGTGTGACGCCGGCGTGGCAGGCGGCGTGCAGAGCCTGGCTCAGGGCGTCTTGGGAGTCGATGTCGAACTCTCCGGAGCACGCGATGATGCGGGTGCCGTCCTGGTCGGGCAGCGCCCGCACACACGCCAGGTCTCCCACGTCTACTCCCTCGTCGCCTCGTACCCGCCCGCGGCGCCGGGAGCAGCAAGCCGCGCCGACACCGGCCGCACCCCTCGGCGGCTGTCGACACGCGAGATTACATCTAACTTCCAGGTATGAAAAACTATACTGGCCGACATAGAAATCTGCCAGCGGGGGCGTGCGAGCTCTACAGTCGTCCTCTGTGACCGAACCTTCCCCGCACCTCCGTGCGACCACAGACGCCTACGACGCCATCGCCGTCCGCTACGCGGATCTCGTCCGCGACTCGCTCGACGACCTTCCGCTGGACCGCTCGTTTCTCGCCGCGTTCGCCGAACTCGCGCGAGCCGCCGATGCCGGGCCCGTCGCCGAGCTGGGCTGTGGTCCCGGATATGTGACGGGCCATCTCCGAGACCTGCGACTGGACGTCTTCGGCGTCGACCTTTCGCCGGTGATGATCGACCTCGCCCGGGAGGCCCATCCGGACCTGCGGTTCGAAGTCGGTTCGATGCACGCCCTGGACCTGGCCGACGGCGAGCTGGGCGGCATCGTGTCCTGGTACTCGGTCATCCACGCTCCGCCGCGGGAAATTCCCTCGTACTTCGCCGAGTTCCGCCGGGCCCTGGCCCCGGGAGGGACTCTCCTGCTGGCGTTCTTCGAGTCCGGGGGCGGTCCGGTGGCGGCGTTCGACCACAAGGTGACGACGGCCTACCGGTGGCCGGTCGACGAGCTCGCCGGGCTGGCCCGCGAGGCGGGTTTCGTCGAAGTCGGACGGATGCTGCGCGAGCCGCTCGCGGAGGAACGCTACCGACGCGGCCACCTGCTGATGCGCGCCGAGGACCGCCGGCACGGTCCCGCCGCCGGGAACCGGCCCGCCTGAGCCTCCCTGCGCCGCCGGCTCCTCGCCCGCCCGCGGGTCAGGCGGCGGGCTTGCCCGGCTGGTCGTGGGTCGAGCAATGGATGCCGCCGCCGCCCGAGGCGATGGTGTCGATCGGGACGGGTACGACGTCCCGCTTGGGGAAGTGCTCGCGCAGGATCGCGCGGGCCCGGTCGTCGGCCGCGCGGTCGCCGAAACGGGGCATGAAGACGGCGTCGTTGGCGACGTAGAAATTGGCGTACGTCGACACGAAGTCGTCGCCCTCGCCGGTGATCCTGTTCAGGTCGGGCTGCGGCAGGTCGATGACCTCGAAACGCCGGCCCCGGGCGTCCGTCGCCTTCGACAGGACGGCCTTGGCCTGGTCGGCGGAGCGCGACCAGGAGTCCGCCGGGGTACTGGGGTGCGCGCGGTCCAGCAGGACCACGCCGGGCGCGGTGAAGCGCACGAGGCTGTCCACGTGGGCGTCGGTGATGTCCTCGCCGCGCACGCCGGCCAGCCAGATCACCTTCTCGACGCCCAGGGTCTGCTTGAGTTCCTTCTCGATCGTGTCCCGGCTCTTGCCGCGGTTGCGGTTGTCGTTGACGATCGAGCTCTCGGTGATCAGCAGGGTGCCCTCGCCGTCGGGCTCGAAGGATCCGCCCTCCGCGACCAGCGGCGCCTGGAGGCGCGGGATCCCGTACTTCTGGAGCAGGCCGCGGCCCACGACGCCGTCGTTCTTGTGTTCCTGCTTGTTGCCCCAGCCGTTGAAGTTGAAGTCGACCCCGACCACCTTGCCGCCCTCCTCGACGAAGACGGGCACGGTGTCACGGGCCCAGAGGTCGTCGACGGCCAGCGGAATGACCTCCACCTGGGAGCCGCACGCCCGCTGCGCCGCGTCCACCTGGTCGGGCCGGGCCATCATGACGACCGCCTCGTACTCCCCGACGGCACGCGCGATCCGGGCGATGTCCTCGCGGACGTAGGGCAGGTCCTTGTCCCAGACCGAGGCCAGCGCGGGCCAGGACATGAAGGTACGGGTGTGGCTCTCCCACTCGGCGCCGAGCCGGCGCTTGCCGCCCGGGGCGGCGGACGGGGAGGACCCGGCGGTCGCGGGTGCCTGGGCCCCGGACGCGGAGGGTCCGCAGGCCGCGGCGCCCGTGATGGCGGCGCCGATTCCGGCGAGGGTGCGAAGGACGGTCCGACGGGTGGGGGGCAGGAAGGACACGGGAACTCCGATCGTGGGCCGGCCGGAAGGCGTGCTTCCGGCCAGGGCGGGCGCGGGAGGTGGCGTAGGCCGACAAACCGGGCTCTACGGACAAGAATGCGCGCTCCGCACCGCGAACGGCCGCTCTGTAGGAAGAGTGATGCGGCCTCGTGTTGCCACTGTGGCACTGACTGGAAATTCAGTCAACTCGTGGCCGACGCGGAACGCAGTCGTCCTATTTCCACTCGGACCGCCTCGCGCAGCAGGTCGCGGGCGTGCTCCAGGGGGAGCAGGCCGCTGAGCCAGCGGACGCTGAGTCCCTCGAGCAGGGCCGTCAGTCGCTCCGCGGCGGCGGTGACGGCCCCGCGCGGCGCCTCCGGGCACAGCGCGGAGAGGGGGTCCGCGACCTCCGCGACCCAGGCCGCGCCCGCCGCGGCGAGTTCGTCCCGCAGCTCCGCATCGAAGACCGAGTGGGCCCGCAGCTCAGCCCACGCCGTACTGTTCTCGCGGACCTCGGGGACGTCCTGGAACTCCAGCAGCAGGGTCCGTTCCAGGAGCTGCCGCGGATCGGCCGCGGGGGCTCCGGGCCCGGCCTCCCCCGTCGCGGTGTAGCGGTCCGCCCGGTCCCCGACGAACGCCAGGGCGTGCCGCAGGATGCCGGGCCGGTCCTTGAAGTGGTAGTAGATCAGGGCGGTGGACACGCCGGCCTCGGCGGCCAGGTCCGCCACGCGCAAGCCCCGGACGCCCTGACGTGCGATGACCCGTGCGGCGCCCGTGAGGATGGCTCGTCTGCGGTCGGTCACTGTGTATCCCTTCCGGTCGTGTGCGTCTCGCATTGTCACACATTGACTGAAAGTTTAGTTAGGGGCACGATGCGCGCAGGTCGATTGCCGCCTCGTTGAAAGAGCCCCCGCATGTCCGAGCACCTCCACGGCGTACCACCCGCGCCGACGGCGCTGTCCGCCGAAGACCCCTACGAGATCGGCGGCTACCGCCTCCACGCCCGTCTCGGCTCCGGCGGCATGGGGGTGGTCTACCTGGCGTACACCCCCGGAGGGCGCCCGATCGCGCTGAAGGCCGTCCGCAGGGAGTTCGCCGCGGACCCCGAGTTCCGCGAGCGGTTCGCCCGGGAGGTGGCCAGCGCCCGCCGGATCCACGGACTGTTCACGGCCCAGGTGGTCGACTCCGGGGTCGACGACCGCACGCCGTGGCTCGCCACGGCCTACGTGCCCGGGCCGTCGTTGCAGGAGGTCGTGCGGCGGCACGGACCGCTGCCGGTGCGCACGGTCCTGCTGCTCGTCGCCGGCATCGCCGAGGCGCTGCAGGCCATACACCGGGCGGGCGTCGTCCACCGCGACCTCAAGCCCGCCAACGTACTGGTCACGGACGACGGCCCCCGGGTGATCGACTTCGGCATCGCCCGCGCGGCGGACGCCGCCGCCCTCACGGGTACGGGCCTGCGCATCGGCACCGCGGCCTTCATGGCCCCCGAGCAGGCGCTCGGTCTTCCGTCGAGCGCGGCGACCGACGTCTTCGCCCTCGGGGCGCTGACCGGGTACGTGGCGGGCGGGGTCCCTCCCTTCGGGCACGGGCCGGAGTCCGGAGCCCTCTACCGGGTGGTCCACGAACACCCCGACCTCGCCCGCGTACCGCGGGACCTGCACGACCTGATCTCGTGGTGCCTGGCCAAACGCCCCGAGGACCGCCCCACGACCGCGGAACTGATCGAGTCCGTGCACGCGCACCCCGTGGTGGGTCCGCGTCCGGAGTTCACCGACGGCTGGCTGCCCCGCCCGGTCCTGGAGGAGGCCGGCGGCCTGGGAGGCATCGGTACACCCCCTCCCGGGCACCTCCAGCCGACCCGGACCGCGACCGCGACCGCGCCCGCGGCCCGCGAGGGCGCCGGGCCTGCCCCCGAACAGTCCGGGCCGCCGGGGACACGGAACAACTCCTCCGCCCCGGCACCGGCGCCCGCGCAGGGGCCCGGCCCAGACCGCCGGTCGCCGCGCCGCGGGCGACGGGGCCTGCCGGTGGCGGCCCTGACGGCCGCCGCCACCTTGCTGGGCTGCGCCGGGGCCGTCTACTACCTGGACGGCCCGGGCGGGGAGGGGGCGGCCACCGGCGGAAACCCCGCGCCCCGATCAGCTCCGCCCACGGGCTCCGGGTACCTGCCCGGCTACGCGCAGGCCAGGCTCACCGCTCCCGACTCCGGCTACGAGTTCGACCTGAAGACGGGCAAGGTGGTGACCGCGGAAACGGCTACCTGGTACCTGGCGCGAGACGGCCGGGCGTTCCTGCCGTCCGAGGAATCCGACGCCTTCCTGGCTGACGGCGGGGAACTGGGCCCGGCCGGCTGCGTACACGGCATCGAGACGCGCCCGGCCGCCGCCCTGCCCTTCGACGCGCTCGCGAACGCACGGCCGTTCTGCGTGCGGAGTCCGGACCGGAGCGAGATCGCGATCGTGCGGCTGGCCGGAACGGCGGCCGACGGCTCCGTCACGATCGTCGTGGACCAGTACCGCCGGAGCTGAAGCCTTCGCGCCGCCCGGAGACCCATTCGCCCAGGGAGACCCATGGACATCCGCCGCACCACCCCCCGAACCGGGTCCGCACCGGCGCGTACACCTGGTGACGGGCCGCGTACACCTGTCACGGAGGGCCCCGGTAGGGTGCGGACCATGGCGTCTCGCAGCACTCAGATCCTCGAAGCGGCCGCACGGGTGATCGCCCGGCGCGGGGTCCGCGGGCTGCGCGTGGAAGAACTCGCGGCCGAAGCCGGCGTCTCAACCGCCCTGATCTACTACCACTTCAAGGACCGTACGGGGGTGCTGCGCCAGACCCTCGAGTTCATCAACGACCGCGCCGAGCGCTACACCACCGACCGCGACCCGGACGACCCGCCGCTCACGCCCCGGGAAGAGCTGGAGGAAACGCTCCTCCTGGAGCTCCAGGACACCGCGGAGGTCCGGGAGAACAGCTCGGCCTGGGGTGAACTCCGCGCCAGCGCCGTGTTCGACGAGGTGCTGCGCGAGGATCTCGCCCGCGCCACCCTGGTCTGGGTCCAGGAAGTCGCCGCGCTGCTGGGCCAGGTCGAACCGATGACCCCGGCCTCCTCGCTCGCCGCCGCCGCCGAACGCCTCACCGCCCTCCTGGAAGGCCTCAGCATGCGCTGGCTCAGCGGTGGCACCAGGATCGATCACGCGCGGGAGCTCATGCGCGGCGCCATCGACGCCGAACTCGCCGGTCTCCGGCAGAACTGACGCCCCCGGCGGCCCCCCGCTGGGGGTCCAGGGAGGTTGTGCCTGCCCCCGAATGCCGTCCGGCCCTGCCCTTCCCTCGGGAGGGGAACCTTTCGCCACGCCATCTATTGACTGAATTTTCAGTCAATGCCAGAGTGGGGCCCAGAGCCGCCGCAGGCCCCGCAGAGTCCCGCCTCGCAGGCCGTGGACCGGCCCGGCCCGCGGGCAAGCGCCCGCCTCCGAACCTCTCCCATTGCTCCGCACTCCCGGCACACCGGACGACGGACTCGCGGCCCCGGTGGCCCACCCCACCCGCCTTCCGAGGGAAGGAATGATCATGAAGGTTTCGACCGGCCAGGTTTCCTGGGTGGAAGCCCGGTGGGCCCCGTGCCCCTGACACCCACCGAACGCGACCGGCTCCTGCTGTTCACCGCCGCAGAACTGGCCCGGGCCCGCCACGCCCGCGGCCTGCGGCTCAACGTCCCGGAAGCGACCGCCGTCATCGCCGACACCGTGTGCGAGGCGGCACGCGACGGCCTGCGCCTCGCCGACGCCCTCGAACGCGGCCGGAGCGTCCTCGGTCCGGACGACGTACTGCCCGGCGTCGCGGACATCGTGACCGAGGTGATGGTCGAGGCGGTGTTCGAGGACGGCACCCGGCTCGCGGCGATCAGCGAACCGTTCGGGTCGCACCCCCGTGACGACGGCGCGCCGGGCGCCGTACTGCCCGGGGCGGACACCGTGGAGGCGCTCGCGCCGCTCCTGACCGTCACCGTGCGCAACACCGCGACGGTTCCGGTCAGCGTGACCTCCCACTTCCACTTCTTCGAGGCCAACCCGCGCCTGGACTACGACCGCGCCGCCGCGTACGGCATGCGTTTGGCCGTCGCCGCCGGGTCGTCCGTCCGCTTCGACGCCGGCGCCACCGTCGAAGTCGGTCTCGTTCCGATCGGCGGCGACCGGATCGCCATCGGCTTCGCGGGCCTGGTCGACGGCCCGCTGGACGCCCCCGGAGCGAAGGAAGAGGCCCTGATCAGGGCCGCGGCCTGCGGCTACCTCGGCGTGGGCGCCCCGGAAGGAATCCCGACATGAGCAGACCGACACGACACGGCGACCACTGCGCCCCCGGCAGCCGGCACATCGACCCGCGCGAGTACGCGGCGGTGCACGGTCCCCGCGCGGGCGACCGGGTACGGCTCGGTGACTCCGGGCTCACCGTCCGGGTGGAGCACGACGCGCAGAAGCCCGGCGACGAGTTCCTGGCCGGTTTCGGCAAGACGGCCCGCGACGGCCTGCACCTGAAGGCCGCCGCCGTCCGCGAGACCTGCGACGTCGTGATCAGCAACGTGCTGGTCATCGACGCGGTCCTCGGGATCCGCAAGGTGTCCATCGGCATTCGCGAGGGCCGCATCCACGCGATCGGCCGGGCCGGCAACCCCGACACCCTCGACGGCGTCGACGTCGTCGTCGGCACCGGCACGACCATGATCTCGGGCGAGGGTCTGATCGCCACGGCCGGAGCCGTGGACACGCACGTCCACCTGCTGTCCCCGCGCATCATGGAGGCCTCGCTCGCGAGCGGGGTGACCACGATCATCGGTCAGGAGATCGGGCCCAGCTGGGGCGTGGGGGTGAACTCGCCGTGGGCGCTGAAGCACGGTTTCAACGCCTTCGACGCCTGGCCGGTGAACATCGGTTTCCTGGCCCGCGGTTCGTCCTCGGACGCGGCCCCGCTGGTCGAGGCGCTGGCCGAGGGCGGAGCTTGTGGTTTCAAGGTCCACGAGGACATGGGCGCCCATACCCGGGCGCTGGACACCGCGCTGCGGGTGGCCGAGGAGCACGACGTGCAGGTGGCCCTGCATAGCGACGGCCTCAACGAATGCCTGTCCGTCGAGGACACCCTGCGCGTCCTGGACGGCCGGACCATCCACGCCTTCCACATCGAGGGCTGCGGCGGCGGGCACGTGCCCAACGTGCTGAAGATGGCGGGCGTGCCGAACGTGATCGGCTCCTCCACCAACCCCACCCTGCCCTTCGGGCGGGACGCGGTCGCCGAGCACTACGGCATGATCGTCTCGGTCCACGACCTGAAGCCGGACCTGCCCGGCGACGCCGCGATGGCTCGCGACCGGATCCGCGCCGGGACGATGGGGGCCGAGGACGTCCTGCACGACCTGGGCGCCATCGGCATCACCTCCTCCGACGCCCAGGGCATGGGCCGGGCCGGCGAGACCATCCGCCGCACCTTCGCCATGGCCGCCAAGATGAAGGGCGAGCTGGGACCGCTGGCCGGCGACGGCGAGGGCGAGGGCGACGACAACGCCCGCGTCCTGCGCTACATGGCCAAGCTGACCATCAACCCGGCCATCGCCCACGGCCTGTCCCACGAGATCGGCTCCATCGAGGTCGGCAAACTCGCCGACATCGTGCTGTGGCGCCCCCCGTTCTTCGGCGCCAAACCACAGCTCGTCCTCAAGTCCGGCTTCCCCGCCTACGGCGTCACCGGCGACCCCAACGCCGCCACGGACTGCTGCGAACCGCTCGTGCTCGGCCCCCTGTTCGGCGCCCACGGCGCCGCCCCCGCGGACCTCTCGGTGGCGTTCGTCAGCCGGGCCGCCGCCGAGTCGGGCTCCTTCGGCGCACCGTACGACGCGCTCGGTACCCGACGTCGCCGGGTCGCCGTGCGGGGGACCCGTGGCATCGGCCCGAAGAGCCTCGTCGGCAACGATCGGCTGGGGGACGTCGACGTGGATCCCCGTACCGGTCTCGTGACGCTCGACGGGGAACCCCTGCGCTCCGAACCGGCCCAGCGGGTCTCCTTGAACCGCCTCTACTTCCTCTGAGGGAGCGGTCCCGCATTCCGCGTCCACTCACCCCTTCGCTCTTGACTGAATTTTCAGTCGAGTGGAAGACTCTGCCAACGAAAGAAACGAGACACCTGATGGCCGATTACCGTATGCCTGCCGAGTGGACCGCCCACGAGGGCTGTCTGATGGCCTGGCCGACCCGCGAGGACCTGTGGGGAAGCGTGCTCGCCACGGTCAAGGAGGAGTACGCCGACGTCGCCCGCGCCATCGCGGCCTTCGAGCCCGTGACGATGGTCGCCCCGCCCGGCCACGGCGCGGACGCCCGCAACCACTGCGGCGCGGACATCACCGTGATCGAGCTGCCGCTCGACGACTCCTGGTTCCGCGACTCCGCCCCGCTGTTCGTCCTCGACGGGGACGGCAACCGGGCCGGCGTGGACTTCCGCTTCAACGCCTGGGGCGGCAAGCACCACCCGTTCGACGCCGACGACCGGGTCAGCGCCCTGCTGCTGGAGCACCTGGGGGTCGACCGGATCGCCTCCGACATGATCCTCGAAGGCGGAGCGGTCACCGTCGACGGCGAGGGCACGCTGATCACGACGGAGCAGTGCCTGCTGCACCCCAACCGCAACCCCGGCATGAGCCGGGACGAGATCGAGGCCGAACTGAAGGCCCGGCTCGGGGTCACCAAGGTCATCTGGCTGCCGTACGGCGGTCTGCTCGACACCGAGACCGACGGCCACGTCGACGGCGTCTGTGCCTTCGCCGCACCCGGCACCGTCGTCGTCTCCCTGCCCGACAACCCCAACCACCCCGACTACGCCCGGATGCGCGCCAACCGAGAAGTCCTCGAAGCCGCCACCGACGCCCGGGGCCGCCGGCTGGAGATCGTCGACGTACCGCAGACGGCCTTCGCCGACGTCGCCGACGGCGAGATCGAGGTCTCGTACCTGAACTACTACATCGCCAACGGCGGCGTCGTCGTCCCGGTGGCCGGGCTCCAGCAGGACGAGGACGCCCTCGCCGTGATCGCCTCGGCCCACCCCGGCCGCAAGGTCGTCGGGGTGCGCGCGCTGGCCATCGCGTTCGGCGGCGGAGGCGTGCACTGCATCACCCAGCAGATTCCCGCCGCCCGCACCACGATCACCGCCGGCTGACCCGGGCCGACCCCGTTCCCAGTGGACCGCCCCGGCGGTCCGCCCGCTCCTCCCCCCGCATCCCTCACGGAAAAGCGAGCGCGACGATGACCACCTCCCCACCCCGCACCAGCAGACGCCCCCACAGGGGGTCCGGCCGCCGCACCACGGCCCTCACCACCGCCGTCCTGACCTCCCTCGCCCTGCTCGCGGCCTGCTCGGGCCCGCCCAAGGGCGACTCCGGCGCCGTCACCGACGCCCACCTCTCCGCCTCCACACCCCCCGCCCAGGGTGAGATCGACTCCTTCAGCTGGGCCGTCTACGCCGAACCGCCCACCCTCGACTACACGGTGGCCTTCGACTACCCGCAGAACACCATCCTGTCCAACGTGTGCGAGAGCCTGATGCGCTGGACCCCCTCGCTCACCACCGAGCCCGGACTCGCCCAGAAGGCCTCCAACCCCGACCCCACCACCTGGGTCTACGACCTCCGCCCCGGTGTGCGCTTCCACGACGGCAACGAAATGACCGCGGACGACGTGGTCTTCAGCCTCGGCCGGCAGATGGACCCCGACAACGCCGCAGCCTGGGCCCAGGTCTTCCAGAACGTCGCCTCCGTCACCACGAGCGGCCCGCTCCAGGTCACCGTCAAGCTGAAAAAGCCCGACTCCCAGTTCCCGCAGTACATGGCCACCGCCGCGGGAGTGGTGGCGTCCAAGGCCGGCGTCGAGGCCGCGGGCAAGGACTACGGCACCACCGGCGGCCTCGCCTGTACCGGCCCCTTCCAGCTCGGCACGTGGAACAAGGGCCAGTCCATCGAACTCAACCGCTTCGACGGCTACTGGGGCACCGGGGCGAGATCGAAGAAGGCGGTCTTCCGCGTCCTGACGGACCCCTCCGCCCGCACCAACGCCATGCTCAGCGGCGAGGTCGACGGCGGCTACCTGATCCCCACCGAGAGCTACACCCGCCTGCGCGCCGGTGGCACCGGCACCCTCTACTTCGGCGAGGGCCTGAGCACCGTCAACGTCAACGTCACCGACATGACGGGGCCCCTCGGCGACGTCCGCGTCCGCCAGGCCCTGTCCCTGGCGCTCGACCGCACCGGCTTCGTCAAGGCCGGACTCGGCGGCGCCGGCACCGTCACCAACTCCCTCACCACGCGCGCCGCCTGGGCCGCGGCCCCCGAGGGCACCCTGAAGACGGCGTTCGACGGGCTGCCGCCCACCGGCCAGGACATCGAACGGGCCAAGGCCCTGATCAAGGAGGCCGGAGCCGGGGGCAAGACCCTCACCATGGCCACCAGCTCCATAGGCCAGGACGTGTCCCTCCTCGCCACCGCCGTCCAGGCGGCCGGCACCCGGATCGGCCTGGACGTCCAGCTCAAGACCATCGCCCCCAACGCCTTCACGGCGCTGTTCACCGACCCCGAGGCGCGCGAGGGCATCGACATGTTCCCGCTCACCTACTACGACTCGATCACCGACCCCCTCGACCTGCTGGGCAACTTCAAGACCGGCGCCTACCTGAACTTCGCCGGCTACAGCGACCCCCAGTACGACCAGCTCGTCGACCGGGCCGCCGCCGTCTACCCGGTCGAGGAGCGGCTGGAGATCGAGGCGAAGCTCCAGCGGCACGCCTCCGAGCAGCTGCTGTGGATCCCCGTCGCCGAGTGGCCGACCGCGATGTTCCTGAACAAGCGGATCACCGGAGCCCCCACCACGATCTCGTACATGTACTACCCGTGGGCCGCCGACGTGGGGGCCGCCCCGTGAGCTTCGTCCGCTTCGCCGTACGCCGCGTGGCGGAAATGGCCGCCACCCTCCTCGTCGCCTCGTTCGTGGTCTTCGGAGCCATGTACCTGGCACCCGGCAGCCCGGCGAGCTTCCTGCTCGCCGGCCGGTCGGCCTCCCCGGAGGCCCTCGCCTCGATCAACGCCCAGTACCACCTCGACGACCCCTTCCTCGTACGGTACTTCCGCTGGCTCGGGGACGTGCTGCAGGGCGACTTCGGAAGGTCGATCACCTACCGCACCGACGTCTCCAGCCTCCTGGCGGACCGGCTACCCGTAAGCCTGCTGCTGATCGCGATGGCCCTCGTCGTGGTCGTCGCGGTCGGTCTCCTGCTGGGCCGGATCGCCGCCGTCCGCGGCGGAGCGACCGACTCCGCCATCCTCGTCACCACGACCTTCGCCGTGGGTACCCCGTCCTTCGTCGCGGCCGTCCTGCTCCAGGCACTGTTCGCCGTCAACCTCGGCTGGTTCCCCAGCAGCGGCGCGGGCGACGGCCTCGCCGACATGTTCTGGCACCTCACCCTCCCCGCGATCGCCCTCGCGCTGTACCTGATCGGCATGCTCGCCCGGGTCACGCGCTCGGCCATGCTCGAAGCCCTCGACAGCGAACACGTCACCGTCGCACGCAGCCGCGGCGTCCCCGAACGCCAGGTCATCCGCCGGCACGTCTTCCGCAACTCCCTCGGCACCGTCCTGACCACCGGCGGACTGATCGTCTCCACCCTCCTGGTGTGCACCATCCTGGTGGAGACCGCCTTCAGCATCGGCGGCATCGGACAGCTCCTCGAACTGTCCACCACCACCAAGGACTTCCCGACCGTCCAGGCGATCTCACTGATCATCGTCGCCCTCTTCATGACCGTGAACCTCGTCGTGGACCTGCTGCTGCCCCTGGTCGACCCCCGGGTCACCCTCGGATCCAGGAAGGCCGCCGTATGAGCGCCGTTCTCACGCGGCGGCCGGGCCTGTCCCGGATCCGCGCCGCCGGCGGGTCCCCGCTCCACGCCGCCTGCCTGCTGCTCGTCGGCCTGGTCGTCCTCGCCGCGCTCTGCGCGCCCTGGATCGCGCCGCACGACCCCAACGCCGTCGATCTGGGCAACGCCCTCGCCGGGCCTTCCGCCGCACACCCGCTCGGCGTGGACGGCGCCGGCCGTGACACCCTCACCCGGCTGCTGCTGGGCGCCCGCACCTCCCTGCTCGGTCCGCTGGGCGTCGTCGTCTTCTCCACCGTCGCGGGCATCACCATCGGCATGGCCGCCGCCTGGCGGGGCGGCTGGCTCGACTCCGTCCTGTCCCGCAGCACGGAACTGGTCTTCGCCTTCCCCGGCATGCTGCTGGCCATCCTGATCATCTCCGTCTACGGCGAGGGCCTCATCGCCCCCGTCACCGCCCTCGCCATCGCCTACCTGCCCTACGTCAGCCGCCTCACCCGCTCACTGGTCCTGGCCGAACGCGCCCGCCCGTACGTGAGCGCCTACCAGGTCCAGGGCCACTCCGCGACGCAGATCTGCCTGCGCCACGTGCTGCCCAACATCGCCCCCGTCGTCCTCGCCCAGTCCACCGTCAACTTCGGCTACGCCCTCATGGACCTCGCCGGACTGTCGTTCCTCGGGCTCGGCGTCCCCGCGCTCACCCCCGACTGGGGCCGCATGGTCTTCGACGGACAGACCGCCGTCCAGCACGGCTACCCGCTGTCCGCGATCCTGCCCTGCGTCTTCATCGTGCTGACCGTGGTCGCCTTCAACGTGGTCGGCGAGCGCTGGGCCGACCGCGTCGCCAGGAGAGACAGATGACGAACACGACGAACACGAAGAACGCGACGACCGCGACGAACACGCTCGACATCCAGGGGCTGAGGATCACCCTGCCCGGCACCGCCCGGCCCGTCCTCGACGGCATCGACCTCACCGTCGCGGCCGGCGAGACCGTCGCCCTGGTCGGCGAGTCCGGCTCCGGGAAGAGCCTCACCTCCCGCAGCGCGCTGCGCCTGCTGCCGCCCGGCGCGGTCGTCGAAGGCGCGGTGCGGGTCGCCGGGGAGGACGTACTCGCCATGGACGCCGACCGGCTGCGCGGCGTACGCGCCGGCACCGTGGCCATGGTCTTCCAGGACCCGCGCGCCACGGTCAATCCGCTGCGCCGCATCGGCGACTTCCTCACCGAGAGCGTCACCCTCACGCGGACCATGAACCGCGCGGACGCCACCGTCAGGGCCGTCGAACTCCTCCGGGCCGTGGGCCTGGACGAGTCCCTCCTGCGCAAGTACCCGGGCCAGGTGTCCGGCGGCATGCTCCAGCGCGTCGTCATCGCGGCAGCCCTCATGGGGGACCCCGCGCTCCTGCTGGCCGACGAGCCCACCACGGCGCTGGACGTCACCAGCCAGGCCGAGGTGATCGCGCTCCTGGCCGCCCTCCGCGAACGCTTCGGTACCGGCCTGCTGTTCGTCACCCACGACCTGGAACTGGCCGCGGCCATCAGCGACCGCGTCTACGTCATGTACGCCGGGCGGATCGCGGAGAGCGGACCCGCCGGTGCCCTCTTCGCCCACCCGCGCCATCCCTACACGGCCGCCCTCCTCGCCTCCACCCCGCGCATGGACGGACCCCGGGGAAGGCTCGCCGCCATCGAGGGCCAGCCCCCGGACCTGCGGGAGCCGCTCCAGGGCTGCGCCTTCGCCGCCCGCTGCCCGCTCGCCACGGAGATCTGCGACCAGCGGGCCCCCTTGCCGTCACCGGCCCCGGACCGGTCGGACCACCGGGCCGCATGCCACCACAGCGACCTGCTCGAAGGGAGCGCCGTCGATGCCTGAGAACGTACTGGAGGTCAAAGGCCTGCTGCGCGCGTTCGGCGCCGTCCGTGCGGTGGACGACGTGTCCTTCGCCCTGCCCGAGGGCGGATCACTGGGCGTCGTCGGCGAGTCCGGCTCCGGCAAGACGACCACCGCCCGCATCGTCGTCGGTCTGGAGCGCGCCGACGGGGGAGAGGTCCTGATCCGCGGCCGGACCCGGAGCGGGCGCACCCGCGGCCGGACGTCACGGCTGGCCCGCGCCCGGGAGGTCCAGATGGTCTTCCAGGACCCGTACCTCTCCCTCGACCCGCGCACCAGCGTCGAAGCGGCCCTGCGCGAAACCCTGTGCCTGCACTTCCCCGGCCGCGACCACACCAAGCGGATACGGGAACTGCTCGACCAGGTCGGTCTGGGCACCCGGGCCGCCGACGCCCTGCCGCGCCGGCTGTCCGGCGGCCAGCGCCAGCGCGTGGCGATCGCCCGGGCCCTCGCCGTCGAACCGGCCGTCCTCATCCTCGACGAGGCCGTCGCCGCGCTCGACGTCTCCGTGCAGGCACAGATCCTCAACCTGCTGGCCGACATCAGGGAGCAGACCGGGATCGCGTTCCTGTTCATCACCCACGACCTCGGGGTCGTCCGGTGCGTCACCGACGAGATCGTCGTCATGCGGCACGGGTCCGTGGTCGAACAGGGCGGCACGCAGGAGGTGCTCGCCGCGCCCCGGCACCCGTACACCCGGCTGCTGCTGGAGTCCGTACCCCGCCCGGGCTGGGATCCGCAGGCGATCGCGGCGGCCCGGCGCGCGCTCTAGGGCCTGTCGTCAAACTCCCGTCGTCGCCCGGAGGGCGGCCCTGCGGCGTCTGGTGCGTGCTCTCGGTGCGCCGGGCGGAAGCCCGCGTACTGGACGTACTTGGCTTTCGCCCGGTGCGGCGAGAGCGCGTGCCAGGCGTCGCGGGGCAGACGGGAGTTTGACGACAGGCCCTAGTGCCAGGGCACTGGAGCGGGGTGGCCCGGGTCAGGCTCCGGCGGCGAGCGTACGGATCAGCGTGCGCAGCACCGCCCCGGAGTCGGCCTCGGAGCCCAGCGACTCCGCGGCGGCCAGGCCGTCCACGGCGGCGGCGACGGCCCCGCCCAGCAGGTCCGCGTCGACGTCCCCGGTCCGTTCCCCGGCCAGGACCCGGAACAGGGCGACGAAGCAGCCGCGCCAGCGCCGGTACTCCGTCTCCAGGCTCTCCCGGACCCGGGGGTCGTTCAGGGCGTGCCAGTGCAACGCCGAGTGGAGGCGGGAGAGTTCCGCGCCCTCGGGCCGGTCCAGCAGTTCGACCACGCGGTCGGCCCGCTCCTCGAACGACCCGGGGGCGGCGACCGCCTCTTCCAGGGGGTGGATCCACTCGGGGCGGATGTCGGCGATGACCGCCAGGACGAGGTCGGTCCGGTCCTGGAAGTGGTAGTGACACATTCCGTGCGAAACGCCGCAGAGGGCCGCCACGTTGCGGGTGGTGAACCGTTCGCTCATGCCGCCCGCCAGCAGGGTCCGTGCGGCGGCGATCAGTCGTGCCCGGGTCTGTTCGCCCTTCGCCGAGGTCCGGGGCCGAACCGACGGGGCGGGGGGAGCGGGAGAGTCCGGGGAGTCCTTCGTGGAAGCGGCCATGGCGTCACTCTAACGAGCCCGCTCGTCGCGACCTGCGCGTTTCCCCGATCCTGCGGAACGACCCCGTCCAAACTCTTGACCGAGCGCTCGGTCAGTTTTAGCTTTCCGGTCAACCCCGCTGTCAGCGGGGGGAGTTGACGCTCCCAAGGAGACCCTCATGAACGATCACGCAACCAGTCCGACCGGTCAGGGCATGGCCAGACGCGGATTCCTGGCAGCGGCGGGACTCACCGCCGCGGCCGCCGCGCTCGCCGCGACCGAGGGACGGGCCCGGGCGGCGGCCCGCCCCGCCCCGGCGGCCGGTACCTTCCGCGTACCGATCGAGGACGTCCGCCACACCCGCACCTGGATGGCATGGCCGGACAGCACGTCCATCTGGGGCGGCACGCTCAGCGGCGTCCAGTCGGACATCGCGCTCATCGCCCGCACGATCGCCAAGTACGAGCCGGTCTACCTGTGCGCCAACCCGGGCAGCGCCGCCAAGGCCCGCTCCATGTGCGGGTCCACCGTCACGGTCGTCACGACCATCCCCGTCGACGACTGCTGGATGCGCGACTCCGGACCGGTCTTCCGCACCGACGGAGCCGGCGGCCTCGACGCGGTCGGTCTGAACTTCAACGGCTGGGGCAGGAAGCAGGCCCACGCCAAGGACGCCCTGGTCGCCGGCCGGATCGCCGCGTACCTCGGCGTCCCCTTCACCACCGCCGGCCTGGTGGGCGAGGGCGGCGCCGTCGAGCAGGACGGCGCGGGCACCCTGATGGCCACCCGCAGCAGCCTGATCAACCGCAACCGCAACCCCAACCGGTCGCAGGCCCAGATCGAGGCCGCGCTGTGCGCCGCCTACGGCGCCTCCAAGGTGATCTGGTTCGACGGCGTGGTCGGCCAGGACATCACCGACGACCACGTCGACGCGACCTCCCGCTTCCTCGCCCCCGGGAAGGCCCTCGTCCAGATGCCCCTGGCCTCGGACAACGACGTCTACGCCAAGGACGCGCGCCAGCAGTTCCAGATCCTGTCCGCAGCGACGACCGCGGGCGGCGCCCGCATGACCGTCGAGAAGCTCCAGGGCCCCGACTACGACCGGATCCGGTCCACCAACCCGGACTTCCTCGCCTCCTACGCCAACTACTACGTGTGCAACGGCGCCGTCATCAGCGGCCAGTTCGGCGACACCCAGGCCGACAGCGCGGCGCGGGCCACGCTCGCCCGCCTGTTCCCCGGCCGCGCCGTGGAACGGCTCAACATCGACCGCCTCGGCGCCGGCGGCGGCGGCATCCACTGCGTCACCCAGCAGCAGCCGGTGCCGTAGACCTCCGGCGGCCGGGTGGCATCCGAACGGCCGCCGACGGCCCGGCCCCCTGGGCCGAGGAGCCCGCCGGCCGGGGAGCCGTTACGTTTCTGCGGTGAAACCCTGCCTCCGGGCGGGTGAGGATGCGGCCGACCGCCGCGGTCGGTCGCACCGGGCGCGCTACAAACCTCGCGTGATCAGGAACCTGCTGCGGAGCGTGCCCGCGCTCGTGCTCGCCCTCATGTCCCTCCTTCCCACTCCCGCTTCCGCGGCCGGCGGCCGGCACCAGGCCGCCGGCCCCGACCCCGTCGTCTTCGTGCACGGCTGGAACTCCGACGGCTCCACCTGGGAGACCATGGCGGGACGCTTCCGAGCCGACGGCTGGCCGGCCGGCCGCCTCGACCAGTGGACCTACGACACCACCCAGTCCAACGCCACCACCGCCGCACGCCTCGCCGACGAGATCCAGCGCGTCCTGGACGCCACCGGCGCCACCAAGGTCGATGTCATCACGCACTCGATGGGCGCCCTCTCGTCCCGCCACTACCTCAAGAACCTCGGCGGCACCGCCAAGGTGGACGCCTGGGTCTCCCTGGCGGGACCCAACCACGGCACCGAGACCGCCCGCTGGTGCGGCGGCGTCGCGTGCGCGGAGATGCGACCGGGATCCGCCTTCCTGAACGCCCTCAACTCCGGTGACGAAACCCCCGGCTCCCCCCGCTACGCCACCTGGGGCTCGCCCTGCGACCTCCTCATCACCCCTGCGAGCAGCGTGGCCCTCACCGGTGCCCTCAACAGCAAGACCGCCTGCCTCGACCACAGCGGGCTGCGCACCGACCGTGCGGTCTACGAAGCGGTCAAGGCGCACGTTCGATAGGCGCCGCCCGCGGTCACCCGCGGTCCCGCTCGGCTTCCAGGAACGGGACGATCGCATCCAGGAAGTGCTCGTTGCGATCACCGGCCACCATGTGCCCCGCGCCGGCCACATCGACGCGCCGAGCCCGGGGAACCCGGTCGCAGAACTGTTCGGCGACGTCCTCCCGCACCACGTCGCTGAGCCCGCCGCGGACGAGCAGGACCGGTACGTCGGCGTGGCGCGCGGCGCCGAGGAGACGCTCCGCCATGCCCGGCGGGTCCATCCGGTCCTCGAAGCTGTCCAGCATCCGCGGGTCCCAGTGCCACACCCAACGGTCGCCGTGGCGCCGCAGGTTGGCCCGTATCCCTTGGACGTCGGCCGGCCTGGGGCGGTGCGGCAGGTGGGCGGACACCGCCGCGGCCGCCTCTCCCTCGTCGGCGAATCCGTCCGGATGGCCGCGCATGAACGCGACGATCCGACGAAACCCGCGGGGATCCGGTCGATGGGCGACGTCGACGAGCACCAGGGCGCGGACCGCCGCCTTCGGTACCTCTCCGGCGGCGAGCAGCGAACCGAGGCCCCCGAGCGAGGCACCGACGAGCACCGGCCGGCCGCCGGTCTCGGCGACGATCGCCCGGACGTCCCCGGCGAACAGGCCGAGGGAGTATTCCCCACCGGCCGACCACGCGCTGTCGCCGTGCCCACGCAGGTCCGGGGCGATCACCCGCCACCCCAGCGCGGCCAGCCGCGGGCCGGTCCGGCCCCAGGCGTGCCGCGTCTGGCCGCCGCCGTGCAGCAGGAGGAGCGGGGGAGAGGACGCCGCGCCCCACTCGTCCGCCGCGAGCCGGATCCCGCCGTGGCCCGCGAAGCTCCGGTGCCGTGGCAGCGCGTCGGCCGTCATCCCGCGCCCCGGGTCCGCAGCGGGGCCAGCAACTGCTCGCGGTGGGCATCCGCGGCTCCTGCGGCGAGCGCGACGTCCAGGGCGAACAGGGCCCGCGCGAGGAACCGGTCGTCATCGATCAGGGCGGACACCCACTGATGCAGCGCGCCCACGCACGAGGCGCTGACCACCGCCGCCAGGGCGTCGGTGTCGACGTCGGCGCGCAGGAGGCCCCGTGTCCGGGCGTCCGCCATCGCCAGGCGGAGCTGAACGAGAGGGCCACGGCCGTGGTCGAGTACGAGGCCGCTTTCCTCCCAGCCGCGCACCATCCGACGGGACACGACCGGGTCGTCGACGAAGAGCCGGACGGTCGATGCGACGACCTCCCGCGGGTCACCGGCTCCCAGCGCCGCCAGCCGCTCCTCGAGCTCGTCCATGAACCCGTCGGCGAGGGCCTCCCAGATCTTCTCGCGCGGTCCGATCAGGTTGTACACGGTGGCCGGGGACACCTCCGCGCGCTCGGCGATCCGCTCGGTACTGATCACCGGTTCCGGGCTCTCCCGCAGGAGTTCCCGCGTCGCGTCGAGGATCCGGGACCGTCTGCGGGCCTTGTGCCGCTCGCGCAGCCCGTCTCCGGTCGTCGGTACGCGCCCTGTCGTCATGCGGACTCCCGTTCCCCGGAAATTTAGAGACTCTTCCAAATTTGGAGATGCCTCCAAATGGAGTGGGCCAAACCTACTCGGCGGGCTCCGGCAGGCGGACAGGAAACGCGGCCGCACGCCCAGTAGCCGGGACCTCCGGGGCGGCGGCCCCCGGACCCGAGGTCAGTCCGGGGGCGCGACGTTCGCGGGGTCCGCGCGGAGGAACGGACGGAGGGCGCCGAGCAGGGCGCCGACGCAGGTTTCGCGCAGCTCCGCCCGCGTACACGTCTCCGCGGTGAGCCAGTCCAGACAGAGCACCCGGACGAACACCAGCCAGCTCCTCAGGACCGTCGTCACGGCTGCCCGGACGGAGTCGTCCGCGAGCGGGAGGATCTCCAGCAGCCGGGCCCGCAGGACGTCCAGCTCGCCGTCGATGATCGTCTGGACCACCGGATCGCCCGCGAGGAGCCGGTTCGCCGCGAGGACGGTGTTGCGGTGGGCGATGAAGTAGTCGAGGTGTACGTCGAGTCCGTCGCTGAGCTGCGAGAGCAGGTCACCGGGCCGGTCGAGCGGGACCTGTTCGAGCAGCCGGTCGGACGCCTGCCGGTAGACGGCCGCGAACAGCTGCCGCTTGCCGGGGAAGTGGCGGTACAGCAACGCCCGCGAGACTCCGGCCTGTTCGGCGACGTCTTCCATCAGCACCTCGTCGTACGGGTACCGGGCGAAGAGCCGCGCGCCGACGTCGAGGAGCTGGGCACGGCGTTCGTCGGGGCTGAGGCGTCGGCGGGGAGGCACGCGCCCGATGTTACTTGACACACGTCTACTAGTGGGCGCTACTAGTAGACACAAGTCTACTTACCAGGGGTGGGAGGTCGGAGCATGGCCAGGACTCTCAGGTGGCTCGTACTGGCGATGGGCGCCGCATGCGTGGCGATCGGGCTCGCCCACGTGGCGCTCGGGAACGCGGCGATACCCGGTGCGGGCTCCGCCGGTGCCACGGTCGACAGCCTCGGCCGGTTCCTGGGCGCCACGTTCGCGGGGTACGGACTCGCCTGGATCTGGGCCGCCCGCCAGTCTCCGGTCCCGGCGGGCGTGGTCCGTTGGCTGGCCGCGGTGTTCCTGCTCGGCGCCGTCGGCCGGCTGCTCTCGCTCGCCGTGCACGGATGGCCCGACGGCTTCCAGGTCGTGCTGACCGTCGTCGAACTGGTCCTGCCGCCCCTGTACTTCTGGCTCGCCGACGCCGACGAGAAGGCGCACCGGGCGAGCGGGGCCGCGGTCCCCGCCTGACCGGTCCTTCCGGAGCGCGGCGCGTTGTCGTCACGGGCAGCCGCCCGTGCCGGTTCGGCCGGCACGGGCGGCGGGGCGCCGGGGTCGCGTCACGCGACGGCGGTGCCCTCCAGCTCGACCATCTGGCCCGGGACCGCCAGTCGCGTCACCCCGAGCATCGTGGAGGCCGGCGCCACCCCGGCGGCACCCAACCGCGCCGCCAGCACTCCGTAGTGCGGGAAGAGCAGATCGACGTCGGTCGTGTAGACGTTGAGCCGGACGAGGTTCGCGAGGGACATGCCGGCCTCGCCGAGCACGGCCTCCAGGTTGTCGATGCTCAGCGCCAACTGCGCCGCCATGTCACCGTCGTGCCGGGGCTTGCCGTCGCCGCTCATCGCGGTCTGGCCCGAGACGTACAGGGTCCGTGTGTGCCCCGAGACGACCTCACCCTGGTTGAACCCCAGGGCCACCGACCACGTCACCGGGTTGACCGCGGTTCGTTCCACTGTCACGTCATCTCCATTCGATCCATCGGAAGCGCGTACGTCCGTCGGCTCGGTGGCCGACGGCTCTGACGCCGTGTCAACGAGCCTCCCAACTCATCACGACACCTCCTGTCATGTATTCCGTTAAAGTTCTCGTATGCGCGCCGACCGGCTGGTCTCACTGGTCCTGCTGCTGCGCCAGCGGGGCCGGCTGACGGCGGACGTACTGGCCCGTGAGCTGGAGGTGTCCACCCGCACCGTCTTGCGCGACATCGAGGCGCTGTCCGCGGCCGGCGTCCCCGTCTACGCCGAACGCGGCCGGCACGGCGGTTTCGAGCTGCTGCCCGGTTTCCAGACCGAGCTCACCGGCCTGAACCACGAAGAGGCGCTCGCCCTGCTGGCCGCCGGACCGGGGCGCAGCGAGCAGGTGTTCGGCCTCGGCTCGGCGCTCGCTTCGGCCATGCGGAAGGTCGTCGACGCGCTCCCCGAAAGCCACCGGGCCACTGCGGGCGACGCGGCCCGGCGCTTTCTCGTCGACCCGGAGAGCGACCTGCTCTCGCGCCGCCAGGCCGCCGTCGAGGAGGTGCCCGGCCCCACGATGATCGAGGTCAGGCGCGCGGTCCTCGCCGGACACAAACTGCGCATCCACTACGCGGCCACGGGCCAGACGCCGCAGTGGCGCACCGTGGACCCGATCGGCCTGGTCACCGTACGGGACCGGGGCTACCTGCTGGCCACGAGGTCCGGTGCGGACCGCACCTACCGGCTGTCGCGGGTGTTGGCCGCCGAGGAACTCCCCGAAACGGCACAGCGGCCGAACCGGGTCGATCTGGACCGGATCTGGCGGGAACGCTCCGCGCGGTTCCTCTCCGGCGGAGACCACATCACCGTGCTGCTGCGGATGAACCCGGCGCGGCGGGAGGAACTGCTGGACACCGCGCTGGCCGTCCGCGCGGAGGAACCGGACGCGGACGGCTGGCTGCGCCTGGAGGTGACCTTCCAGGATTCCCGGCACGCCGAATGGGCGCTGTGGCAGCTCAGCACGGACGCGGAAGCCCTGGCCCCGCAGTCGCTGCGCACCTCCCTGCGCGATCGCGCCGCCCTGATCGCCGCCCGTTACGGAGACCCGTCCTGAGGGTGCGGGGGCTCAGCGCAGCGGTGGGTGGGTGGCGAGCCAGTGCCGGGCGATCCGTTCGCGGGTGGTGACCCACGCTCCGCCGCGCTGTGCGACGTGCTTCAGGAAGCCGTCGAGGGCGCGGATGCGTCCGGGCCTGCCGATGATCCTGCCGTGCAGGCCGACGCTCATCATGCGCGGGCGGTCGGCCCCTTCGGAGTGGAGCGCGTCGAAGGTGTCGACGAGGTAGGAGAGCATGTCGTCGGCCGTCGTGAAGCCGTGGACGATCAGGAACTTGAAGTCGTTCGCGTCGAGGCTGTAGGGCAGCACGAGGTGCGGCCGGCCGGCGGCTTCCACGTAGAACGGGAGGTCGTCGGAGTAGTCGTCGCTGTCGTAGAGGAAGCCGCCCTCCTCGGCGACGAGGCGCCGCGTGTGGGGGCTCGTACGGCCGGTGTACCAGCCCACCGGACGGCGACCGACGAGCCGCTCGATCGTCGCGATCGAACGCGCCACGTCGGCGCGCTCGGCGTCCTCGGGCACCTGGCGGTAGTCGATCCAGCGCCGGCCGTGGCTCGCCACCTCCCAGCCCGCCGCGGCCATGGCCCGCGCCGCGTCCGGGTTGCGCTCCAGCGCCTGCGCCACCGCGTATACGGTGAGCGGCGCGCCGTGCGCCGCGACCGTACGGTGGACACGCCAGAAGCCGGCCCGTGAGCCGTAGGCGAACATGGACTCCACGTTCAGGTCGCGCCCTCCCACGACGGGCGGCGCACCGACGAGCTCGTGCAGGAACCCCTCGGAGGACAGGTCCCCTTCGAGGACGTTCTGCTCGCCGCCCTCCTCGTAGTTGAGGACGAGGCTGACGGCGACCCGGGCCCCGCCCGGCCAGGCGGCGTGCGGCGGCTCGGCGCCGTACCCGACGAGATCCCGCTGATGCTCGGACACGGGCGGCACCCTACCGCCGCACGGCCGCCGACGGGCGCCCCCTTTCACCACCGCACGCCGTGTCACTTTGAGTAGTGGTGGCCTACTGTCGGTGACATCGGTTTGGGGCAATACGGAAAAGGCAGGTGGAACGGGGATGCGCGAGACACGCCGGATGGCGCGGGTACTGGGAACGTGCGCGGCGGCGCTGACGCTGGCGCTGGCCGCGCCGGGCACGGCGCAGGCGGCCCACGGGGTGCTGTTCATCGACCGGGCGGCGATCCACGACCCGTCCGGCTGCTACCCGTTGGGCGACTTCGTGCCCTCCGAGGTGGCCAACTTCACGGACGAGACCGCCTTCGTGTGGTCGGGGCCCCACTGCGACGGGCGGGTGACGGCCGCCGTACTGCCGGGGCAGGTCCTGCGCCCCGCCCCCGGGATGAGCCTGTTCGTCCAGTAGCGGCCCTTCCGGCGGCGGACCGCCGCCGGGTCATCCTAAGGAGTGTCGTCGAGCGCGGGAGCGGGGCCGGCGAGGGGCGTCCCGCCCTCCAGGGGGAGGGGCGCCCCGGTTCGTACGGCCTCGATGACCGTGTCGTGCAGGGCGCGGCTCGCGTCCTTGCTGGGGCACGGGACGGGGCTTCCCGCGAGCGGGAGCCATTCGGACGCCCCGCTGTACTGCACGGTGACGTGGGCGAGGCCATCGGCTTCGATCCAGGTGGTGTGCACGTCGAGCTCACCGGTGAGGACAACGCCCGCCTCACCGGTGAGCACCCCGTTCCGCCCGGCGAAGACACCGCGAGTGGTCCATGAAGCCCAGCTCATCCGGCCTCCCTGCGCTCGTCGTCCTGCCAGTGTGACCGGATCGGGCTTCGCGCGCCTCTCGCGGACCGGTGCTCCGCGCCGAGCCCCCCATCCGTAACGCCCGTATGAACAAATCCGGACCCGGGGGCCGGTCGGTGCGCAGTCGTTGGCCCGCACCCCCGGGCTGTGGTTTTCTGGGCGCATGACCCCACTCGTGACCCGCCGCCACGTGGACTACGCGCGTGTCACGACCACGGGCTGTCCCGCCGCCCTCTGACGCGGCGCGGCGACCCCGGGTCGCCCCCCTTCCGCGGCACCGCGCGGCCGAACCGCCTTATTCCGTCCGCCCGTTCGCGGACCCCCGGCACACCGCACCCCGGTGACCCGGTGACCCCTCCCGCGCCGTCATACCCCCGAGCGTCCGGGCTCCGCAGGAGCTGAGCTCCGTACGCCCGCCTTCCCGCGCGCCGCCGCGCGGCCCCACCCCGCCCCGCCGGGCTCCGTACGCGTACCGAGGAGAACCATGAGCCAGCCGATCGACGCCGTCACCGCAGGTCACACCCCCCAGGACGAGGCGACCGGACCCGATACCTCCGCCTGGTCGTTCGAGACGAAGCAGCTGCACGCCGGTGCCACCCCGGACCCGGCCACCGGTGCGCGGGCCGTCCCGATCTACCAGACCACCTCGTTCGTCTTCCGCGACACGCAGCACGCGGCCGACCTCTTCTCCCTCGCCGAACCCGGCAACATCTACACCCGCATCCACAACCCCACCCAGGACGTCTTCGAACAGCGGATCGCCGCCCTCGAAGGCGGAGTCGCCGCCGTCGCCCTCGCCTCCGGACAGGCGGCGGAAACGCTGGCGATCCTGAACGTGGCCAGTTCCGGCGACCACATCGTCTCCAGCGCCTCCCTCTACGGCGGCACGTACAACCTCTTCCGCCACACCCTGCCGAAGTTCGGCATCGAGGTCTCCTTCGTCGACGACCCGGACGACCTCGACGCGTGGCGCGCCGCCATCCGCCCCGGGACGAAGGCCCTGTTCGCGGAGACCCTCGGCAATCCGCGCGGCAACGTGCTCGACGTCCGCGCCGTCGCCGACGTGGCCCACGCGGCCGGTCTGCCGCTGATCGTCGACAACACCGTGCCCACCCCGTTCCTGCTGCGCCCGATCGAGCACGGCGCCGACGTCGTCGTCCACTCGGCGACGAAGTTCCTCGGCGGCCACGGCACGACCATCGGCGGCGTCGTCGTCGACGCGGGAACCTTCGACTTCGGCGCGCACCCCGACCGTTTCCCCGACTTCAGCGAGCCGGACCCCAGCTACCACGGCCTGCGGTACTGGCCCGCCCTCGGCCCCGGCGCGTACGCCGTCAAGCTGCGGGTGCAGCTGCTGCGCGACCTCGGTCCGGCCATCGCGCCGCACTCCGCCTTCCTGCTCCTCCAGGGTGTGGAGACGCTGAGCCTGCGCCTGGAGCGCCACACCTCCAACGCCCAGGCACTGGCGCAATGGCTGGAGGGACGCGACGAGGTCACCGCCGTCCACTACCCCGGCCTGCCCTCCAACCGCTGGTACGAGACCGGACGCCGCTACCTGCCGCGCGGCGCGGGAGCCGTACTCTCCTTCGAACTGGCGGGCGGCGCGGAGGCGGGCAGGCGCTTCGTGGACGCGGTCGAGCTGTTCAGTCACCTCGCCAACATCGGTGACGTGCGCAGCCTGATCATCCACCCGGCGTCCACCACCCACAGCCAGCTCGACGAGACGCAGCTCGCCGCCACCGGAACCTCCCCGGGGCTGGTGCGCCTCTCGGTCGGCATCGAGAACCTCGCCGACCTCAAGGCGGACCTGGAGGCAGGCTTCCGCGCCGCGAAGGGCGCGTCCTGAACCCCGACGCGCCGAACGCTCCGGGTGCGGGCCACCCGACGGGCCTCCTTCCCGCCACCGGAGCGTGGCGGGAAGGGGACCCGCCGGGGCGCCGCCGCTGGTACCACCGGACGGGCGGTCTGCCGTTGGAGTCGGGCGGCCTGCTCCCGGGCGTGACCCTGGCGTTCGAGACGTGGGGGCGGCTCGCGCCCGACGCCTCGAACGCGGTACTCGTGCTGCACGCACTCACCGGCGACAGCCACGTCGCCGGTCCGGCCGGACCCGGGCACCCCACCGCCGGCTGGTGGGACGCGCTGGTCGGGCCGGGCCTCGCCGTCGACACGGACCGCTGGTTCGTGGTGGCGCCGAACGTCCTCGGGGGCTGCCAGGGCAGCACCGGGCCGGCTTCGCCGCGCTCCGACGGGCGCCGCTGGGCCGGTTCCTTCCCGCGGCTGACGCAGCGCGACCAGGTCCTCGCCGAAGCCGGGCTCGCCGACGCACTGGGGATCGACCGGTGGGCGCTCGTGATCGGCGGGTCGATGGGCGGGATGCGCGCCCTGGAATGGGCCGTGTCGCTGCCGCGGCGGGTGGCGGCGCTGCTGCTGCTCGCCTGCCCCGCGGCGGCGAGCGCGGACCAGATCGCCTGGGCGTCGGCGCAGGTCCACGCGATCCGCGCCGACCCCCACTGGCGGGGCGGCGACTACCACGACGCCGGCCCGGGACGGGGACCGCACGCCGGTCTCGGCATCGCCCGCCGCATCGCCCACACCACCTACCGAAGTGCCGGAGAACTCGAAGCCCGCTTCGGCCACAGCCCGCAGGACGGGGAGGATCCGTGGCTCGGCGGGCGCTACCAGGTGGAGTCCTACCTCGACCACCAGGCCGCCAAGCTCGCCGGGCGCTTCGACGCGGCCAGTTACGTCGTGCTGTGCGAGGCCATGAACGCCCACGACATCGGCCGGGGCCGGGGAGGCACGCGCGCCGCCCTCGGCCGCGTCGAAGCGAGGACATTCGTGGCGGGGGTGGACTCAGACCGCCTCTACCCGCTGTCGCAGCAGGAGGAGTTGGCCGCGGGCATCCCCTCGGCGAAGGGGAACGTCCGGGTGATCACCTCACCGTTCGGCCACGACGGATTCCTCATCGAGACCCGGCAGGTCGCCGCCCTGGTACGGGAGCTCCTCGCCAGGTGACCTGACCGGGGGCGACGCCCTGACCGCCCGGCCGTCCGGAATCCGGGTTGCGGCCGGCGGTCGCACCGGGCACTGGTACGAGCACCCCCTCGCCCCGGCGCCGGCGCGGCGCGTCCGCCTCATCAGGCCCTGACCTGCGGCACCGCCGGCTCGGGCTGCCCGGTGGCCGCACCGGCCGATATCCTGGGACCCTGCCTCGGGGGCTCTCCTCATGAAGGGCCGCACGATGAACCGGCAGACGAACCGGCATCGGTTTCTCCTGCTCCTCACCGCTCCGCTCCTCGCTTCCTCCGTCGCCCTGACACCCGCCGTCGCGGCCCAGGCCCGTCCGGCGGAGCAGCCCGCAGCCGCGCCCGCCGCACCCTCCTGTCAGTTGGTGCCGGGCGGGAGCGGCAATCCGGCCGGGGCCGCCGTCTACAAGCTCCACCTCGGCGGGTTCCCCGCGAACCAGTCCGTGCGGGTGGAGGGGCCGAAGACCTCGTTCCAGGCCAAGGCGAACGGCAAGGGCGAACTGGACCGGCAGGGATTGCCGCACGGCACGTACAAGGTCAGCTACCAGGGCAAACGGGTCACCTGCGCCACGCCGCCCGCGCAGAAGCCGGGCGGCAAGCAGGACGTGAAGGTCTCCAAGGCCGAGGTGGTCATCCTGACTCCGGCCGAGACCGCCATCGACTGCTCCAAGCCGACCACGGCCGAGTTCGACGGCAAGATCACGGCCACCGGACCGGGGAAGGTCCGCTTCTACTGGACCTTCGCCTCCAGTTCCGACCCGGTCTCGCCGGGCTCCGTCGACTTCCCCGCCGGCACGAAGACCGAGCGCCTGCTGCACGTGGTGGAGGTGTCCCCGCAGGCGAACGCCCCGACGATCAGCACCTTCGTCACCCTGCACCTGCCGGACCAGAAGATGAGCGCCCGGAGCGGACAGGTGACGTTCACCTGCAAGTGACCCGGCGGGAGCCCCGACCGTGAGAACCCCCGAGCAAGAGGAGCAGGCCATGCGCCGTACCAACGGCAGGGCACGCCTGGCGTGCGCCGCCCTGTGTCTCATCCCGGGCCTCGCCCTGGGCGGCGCGGCCGCGGCCACGGCCGCGCCCATGCAGCAGAGTTTCAAAGAGGTGGTCAAACCGTCGGACTCGATCACGGTTCCGGACATGCAGTGTCCCAGGGGGTCCTACCTGGAGAACGTCGACCACTCGCCCGGGCGGATCGTCCCGCGCGGCGTACAGGTGACCGAGCCGGGCGGGGTCGGCGTCACGATCCCGGAGGCGAACTGGGAGAACACGTCCACCGGGGTCTACGCGACCGGGAGCCGTCAGGGCACCGCCACCAACTGGGATCCCGTCACCCCCCACGAACTGACCGTCATGCTGCACTGCACCACCGACCTGACCAAGGCCTTCAAGCAGACCGAACGGCTGGGCCCCCGCGGGTGAACGGGCGCCGCCCGGCGCCGACGGCGGTGACCAGCCAGGAACTGCTGCGCAGCCACACCGCCCCGCCCGTCTCGTGACGGCGCAGGGCTGCCGTCAGTGCCAGGCGCGCCTGCGCCTGCCGGAGCGGCGTGACCTGGCTGAGGAGGTGACGTCCCGGGCCCGAGTCCAGCAGGAACGCCGCGGCGTCCGCCGCGTCCGTACCCCACTTCCCCGGCACCTCCACGCGCCGCACATCGACTCCGGTGAACCCGCCCGCGGTGAGAAGGCCGCGGATGCGGTCGGGGTCGGTGAGGGAGAACATGCCGGGGCCGTCGGGCCGGCCGAAGCCGCCGAGGGGCAGGATGCCTTCGAGTGAGGCGAGCGCCGCGAGCCACTCGTTGGCCTCGGCTTCGGCGGCGCAGACGAAGGCCAGGCGGCCGCCCGGGCGCAGCGCGCGGTGGAGGTTGGTGAACGCGGCGACGGGGTCGGCGAAGAAGGTCATGCCGTAGCGGCTGATGACCGCGTCGAAGCCCTCGGCCTCGAAGGCGTGCAGCTGTGCGTCGCCCTGGACGAACGAAACGTTCTCGACGCCTTCCCGCGCGGCACTGTCGCGGGCCCGCTCCAGCATGGGCCCGGACAGGTCCAGGCCCAGCGCGGTGCCCCGGCCCGTGAGGCGTGCGGCGAGCCGGGTGGTGCGGCCGGCCCCGCAGCCGACGTCCAGCACGCGGTCGTGCCCGGAGATGGCCGCGGCCTCCAGGAGGGGCTGGTTGAAGCCGTCGTTGACGGCGTCCCAGCGCTCCTGGGCGCGGGCCCACTGCTCGCCCTCGTAGCCGTTCCACGCCTCGGCCTGTGCGGTGTTGGCGAAGTGACCCATGGGTGAACTCCCTTCCGCCGGGGCGCGCTGAGGCGTCCCGGCCCTAGTATGGGCATGTGCCCAAACAGTATGGGCGCTCGCCCATACTCGCAATGGGCTTATGGGAAGGGGCTGTTGTGTCACCTCGCGGAGTGGCGATTCCGGACCTGCGGGAGAGGCTGTTCGCGGCCGCGGAACGGGTGGTGGCCCGCGACGGCGCCGCCGCGCTGACCAGTCGCGCCGTCACGGCGGAGGCGGACTGCGCCAAGGGCGTGCTGCACACGCACTTCGCCGGCCTGGACGAGTTCGTCGCCGAGCTCGTACTCGACCGGTTCGCGCGCAGCGCCCGCCAGGCCGGCGAACTGCGGGCCAAGGTGGGGGAGGGCACGGTCGCGGCCAACCTGCAGGCGGTCGTCCTCGCCCTGCTGGAGGCTCTGCCCCCGGCGGTGGTGGGGCTGGCGATGACACGTCCGGCGGCCGCGCTGCACACCCGGGAAGGCCTGCGGACCGGCGCGCCCGCGTTCGAGGAGATCCAGGACGCCTTCACCGCCTACCTGCGCGCGGAGCAACTCCGGGACCGGCTGCCCGCGGGCGCCGACGCCGCCACCATCGCGCTCGCGCTCGTCGGCACGACCCACCACCTGCTCATGACGCGCGTGCCCGGTCACAGGGAGGACCTTGAGGAAGTCGCCGGGCGGCTGCTCGCCGTCGTGCTCGGCGGCACCCGCCCGGCCGCCCCTTGAGCCACGGCCCTCCCTGCCGGTGGCCGCGGCCCCCGGCCCCGGCGCCGTGACGGTCAGCCGGAGCTGATCGCCGTCACGTGCGCGGTGCCGTCGCGCAGGGCGGTGATCCGCACCTGCCCCGCCGGGAACGGGTCCCTTCCGTTCGGGCCGGGTGGCTGCGCGAAGGGGGTCCAGGAGCCGTCCGGCTTCCTGACGTTGTGCCAGATCCGGCCGTCGAGCCCGACCGCCACGACCTGCGCGGAGCCGTCGGGCATCCCCGCGATGCCGAGGGCGCTGGCCCCCATGGTGGGGGTGGTGACGCCCCGCGGGGGCTGGAACCCGCTCCAGCTGCCGTCGGGGCGCCGCTGCTGGTGGTACACGATCCCGTCGCGCCCGATCGCGAGGACCTGCGCGGACCCGTCGGGCATCCCGGTGATCGCCAGGGCCGGGCCCGAGAACGTCGCGGCCCCGTTGTAGCCGGCCAGGCGCCCCCAGGGCGTCCACGTACCGTCCCGCCCGCGAACGCAGTGGTACATCGCACCGTCCGTGCCGTAACTCAGCACCTGCGCGGACCCGTCGGGCAGGGCGGCGACCGACACCTTCGTCGCACCCCAGCGGCTCTTCGCGGTGAATCCGGACAGCGCCCGGAACCCGGGCAGCCCGCCGTCGGCGCGGCGCTGCTGGTGGTAGGTGGTGCCGTCCATCGCCGTGACCACGATCTGACAGGTCCCGTCGGGGAAGGCCGCGATGTCCGCCTCCCGCACGCCGAACCCCGCCGAGCCGTCCGGGCCCGCGACGCGCTGCCAGGGCCGCAGGACGGCCGGACCCCGCACCGTCGCCAGCCAGAGCCCGTTGTCGGGCGCGATGCCCAGCACCACGACGGAGCCGTCCGCCATCCCGGCCGCGGCGCTCTGGATCCCCGCGAACGAGGCACTGCCGGCGGCCGCGCCCGGCAGCGGACGCATTCCGGCCCACGACCCGTCGGGACGGCGCTCGGTGTGGAAGAGCGCGCGCCGCTCGACGTCGTACGGCGGCAGTTGGGCGGAGTAGAACCACACCGGATTGGTGAGGGCGACCAGTTGGTCCAGCGTGGTGGAGGCGGGCTTGAGCCGCCTCACCTCGGCCCTGGCGAACAGGGAGGCCTTGCCCCAGCCCCGCCACCGCAGTTGCCCCCGGCCGCTGCCGTCGATGCAGGTGGCAGCCATGATGCCCCATTCGGTGTACAGCGTCGCGACGCTGTCCGGGGCGCCCGACACGTTCAAGGTCACGTCGACGGTGTCGAAGAGCGACAGGGGGAGTTCCTCACCGGGACCCGCGACCGCACCGCCCCCGCTGGCGGTGAAGTCCACCGTCACGGCCGAGGATTCGACGGCGTACGACCGGCCCCTGCGCAGGGCGTCCAGCACGGCCGGTGTGGAGAGGCCGGCCGCGTGCACCACGTTGTGCGGGCGGCCGACGGCGTCATCGGGGCTGTGCGCGTCGCTGTTGCCCACGGCCGCGACGCGCTTGCCGAGGCAGAGCATGACGTGCCAGGCGGCTATGTTGGCCGCGTCGTCCAGGGTCCACGGCCCGTTCCACACCTCCAGCGCGTCCACCCGGTCGAGGCCGAACTCCCAGAAGGAGCCCGCTGCCGGGGTCAGCGGATGGGCGGCGATCGTGAGTCCGCCCAGACTGTGCACGCGCCGCACGTGCCCCTCGAACACCCCCTGGTCCGCCGGTCCGTAGCGCCAGTCCACCCACTCGCCCTGCGGCAGACCGACGGCCAGCCAGTGGCCGTGACGGGTGGTCACCTCTTCGGCGTTGATGACCAGCAGGTCGGCCGGAACGTTTCCGCGCCACGTGACGCCGGTGGAACTGGTGTTGTGGTCGGACGTCGCGACGAAGTGGAGCCCTTCCCGCCGGGCGTCCGCCACGATCTCGTCCACCGTGCGCCGGCCGTCGGAGTGCACGCTGTGCAGGTGCAGGTCACCCCGGTACCAGCCGGGCCCCCGCCCCGCCACCGAGACCGGCAGGGTGTCGTACGGGGTGCCGGGTAACGGTTCCCCGTGGTGCAGGGTGACGTCGACCTGCCAGGCCATGCCGTCGGCGGCGCCGACCATCGGCCCCAGGATGACGGACCAGCCGCCCGGCTCGATCGGCCCGGGCACGTAGCCGGGGGTCGCGTCCGCGGCGGAGAGGGTGTAGCCCGGCCGTGCGCCGCCCGACCAGCCGCGGAAGCCGGACGGGCCGAAGGAGCCGAGGTCCAGGATTCCGGCGGAGGCGTCGTGCGAGGCGGCGACGGAGATCCGCTGCACCCCGGCCGGGACCTCGAAGGCGACGTACGCCCACTGGTCGATGCCGTACGGGGAACGGCCCCGGTAGGTGGTGGTCACGGTGTCGCTCCCCTCGCCCCGCGTCACGGCGGACGCGACCGGTGCGGGAACCAGCGCGGCGGCTCCGCCCGCGGCCAGCAGGGCCCCCCACCGCAGCAGGGACCTCCGCTCGACGCCCGGGGCGGGGCGCGGGCCGGGGGTGGGGGAGGGGGCGGGCACATCGTTCGGGAGGTGTTCACTCGGCACGGCCGTGCTCTCCGTTCACGTGGGTGGCAGGGAGACGTGCGGGGTGCGCGGACGGGGCGACGGGGCGGGGTCCCGTGGGGGAGGGCAGGGGACGGCGAACCGGCCTACCGGCGTGAGCGCTGGGCGTCGACGATGCGGCGGACGGAGCCGTCGACGTCCGTCCGGGCCTGGACCCTTTCGGCGAAACCGGGGAACTGCCCGGCGACGGCACTCAGCAACCGCAGTTCCAGCGGAGCCACGTTCACCTCGCACCGGTCCCGGCGCACGGCACGCACGACGCCGGCGGCGACCTGGCCGGGCGTGACGGTCCTGATGCCGTTCGGCGTGGTGGCGCCGGTGGCCGCGAACATCCCGGCGTCCCGGACGAACCCGGGCTGGACGAGGGACACGCCCACCCCCGTGCCCCTGAGCTCCTGACGCAGGGCGAGGGCGAATCCGCGCAGCCCGAACTTCGTCGCGTTGTACAGGGACGTCGACTTGGTCGCCGCCTTGCCGGAGATGGAGCCGACCAGCACGATGTGGCCGCGGCCGCGCTCCACCATGTGCTCCGCGAGCAGCCGGGACAGCAGGACGGGCGCGCGCAGGTTGACGTCGAGGGCCCGGTCGAGCTGCTCCTCGGTGTACTCCAGCAGGTCGCCGCTGGCGGGCAGGGCCGCGTTCGCGACGAGGACGTCCGTATCGGCGCAGCTCTCGGCGAGTCGGACCACGTCGGACCGGTCGGCGAGATCGGCGACCACGGTACGGGCGCCCCAGGCGTCCGCGGTGGCCTTGAGGGCTTCTTCCCGGCGGCCGGTGACCGTGAGCCGGGCCCCGTCGGCGGCCAGGCGCGCGGCGAGCGCGGACCCGATTCCTCCGGTGGCTCCGGTGAGCAGAACGTTCGATCCGGACATGTCCACAACGACTCCCGTACGACGGCCCTCTACTGTTCGTTCGAACGAACAGTAGGGATCCCTCCGTCGGCTGTCCACACCGCGGACGTCCCCAACCGGCCTGCCCCGCAAGGGCCGTCACTGCGACCGATGCGGCAGAATGCCGACATGTCCCAGGCTTCCGACACCCGCCAGAGCATCATCGACGCCGTACTGCGGATCATCGGGCAGGACGGCATCGCGGCCGTGACCAACCGGCGGATCGCCAAAGAGGCCGGGGTCTCCCTCGGTTCCGTCACCTATCACTTCGCCACCCAGCACGAGTTGCTGCGCGAGAGCCTGCTGCACTTCGTCGCCGAGGAGACCCGCCACTTCACCTCGCTCGCCGACACGTGCTCCGACGAGCGCTTCGACATCGGACAGGCGGCGGAGGTGGTGGCGCAGGTCGCGGGGGGCAACGCCTTCGACAGCCGCCACATCGCGCCCTTCGAGCTGTACGTGCAGGCCGGCCGTGACGAACGGCTCCGCGCCGCCGCCGCCGAGTGCTTCGCCGCCTACGACCTGCTCGCCGCCCGGATCCTGACCCAGCTCGGCGTGCCGGACCCCGAGCGCCTGGCCGGTGCGGCCGTCGCCCTGGTCTTCGGCCAGCAACTGCGCCGGCTGGCCACCGGCGCCCCCGCCGAGGACCTCGTCGACACCCTGTTGATCCTCACGAAGCTCACCCCGGGGGAGCCCTCGTAGGCCCGGTCCACGACCGCCGGCCCGGTGCGCGCGGTCAGGCGCGGCAGCGGAGCACCTGCGGCGGGGAGGGACCGGCGGGGAGCGGGCGGGGCCGCCGTGGATCGTCCGCTCCGCCCGCTCTAACCTGGCACGATGACGTACGAGGGGGAGTTCCGGGTCGGTGACGTGCTGTCGGTCGCCTGCCCCTTCACGCCGACCACGGTCGAACGCGGCGTGACGTGGAACCACGTGTCCGTGGTCTGGCCGTGGTGGCGCATCGACACCGCCAGCGACTTCATCCACTGGAACGGAATCGTCGCGCTGGGCGTGGACCGGGACGAGCACGCCCCGCAGGAGGACCAGATGGAGCTGTTCCGCACCGAACCATCCCCCGAGCACCTGAAAGCGGGAGACACCTGCCGGGTCGGCATCCCGCCGACCGTCGTCCACGTGACCGAAGTCGACCGTCACGACCCTCCGCTCGAAACCGGCTGGCTGCCACGCCCCGAACTGACCGTGGCCGTGCTGCGCCGTGGTCGGTCGTACCGGGAGTTCCCCGACTACAGCCATCTCAACGGCTCGGGGTACACCCTTCACCCGGGAGACGGGACCCCGTTCTCCTTCGAACTGCTGATGCGGCCGTACGCGTTCCTGCGGCCGGGAGACGAAGTCGCCGACGCCGGGGGCCGGGCCTGGCGCTTCGACGGACCCTGGGACTGGGCCGCATTCGACGGCGCGGGGCCCGGCGCCGGCCCCGAGTGGCCGCTGGTCCTGCTGACCCGCTCCGGGGCGCCGTGCTCCACCGCGGACGCGGAGGAAGTGGCCGCAGACACGGAGACCGGTTCCCACCAGGAGACCGTCCGGCGCTGGATGTCCCTCACCCAGGCATCGCCCACTCCCTAGCGGATGCCGTACGCCGCCCCCGCCATGGAGGCCCGCGTCGACGTCGCGGGTGCGCCTTCCCTCGGGATTCGCCCCCGGCCGGCTCATCGGCGGCCTACGGTACTGACACGCGGTGCCGCAAAGCCGCCGACAACAGGGAGGCCCCAGTGCCATCGTCCTTCGACCCTCAGCACGCCCCGGCCGGCGACGTCGGTGCGGCGCTCCTGGTGATCGACTCGCGGCTCAAAGCGATCTACGACGGCAAGACCGGGACCGGCCCCGAGCAGCGGCAGCTGACGGACCAGTTCATCGCGTCGATGGAGCCCCGGGAAGCCCAGGACCTGCTCGACGGGGCGTGCACGCTCATCTACATGTTCATGACCTGGCTGCGGAAGGCGCACGAGGAGCACGACAAGGACGTCATCGAGTACGTGGTGCCCCACTTCGTGGCCACGATGCGGACGATGTCCCGGAGCATCCGGCCCGAGTCCATCCCCACCATGGCCGCCATGGTCATCGCGGCGGGCACCGGCCTGAGCCCCAGCCTGTGGCGCAGGCAGTACGGGAGGTGGACCGAGGAAGAGATGAACCCCCTGGAAGCCACCGCCCTCCTCCTCGCGGAGCACATCAACCGGATCACGGGCGACCGCGACTACGCCACACGCCTGATCACCAACGCCCTCTCCGGCACGGACCGGGACTGACGACACTCACCAGGGTCCGCTTTGTTGGCATTTCGGGACATTGCCGCGCAGCCGTGGCGGGCAAGGATCCCACCGACCCGTGGGTCCGTGGGGAACGTCCGCGGAACCAGTCGGCAAGCCAGGGAGAGCCCAGCATGCGCACCAGCCGCACGTCCGCCACCGTCGTCGCCGTCATCTCGGCGGTCCTTGTGAGCGCGGGTACCGCGCAGGCAGCCCCGGCGGGCGACGACTCCGCCCCGTCGGCCTGCCGGCCGGCCAACCACCTCGCGAAGATCACGCGGGACCGGGCCGGCTCCGGGCACCTCCACTTCCGCGTCACGCTGACCGCGCCGAAGGGGTACGCGGCGTGCAGCCTCGTCGGTTCCCCGGCCGACGTGGTGTTCGCGCGGCACGGCGCACCGCTCGGCATCACGGTCGGGCGTTACGGCGACCAGAGCACCGCGGTGACCTTCGGGCCGGGAAGCCCCGTCCACTTCGACATCCAGGTCCCCGACCAGGGCCGCTCCACCCCGGCGGACGAAGCGGCGTTCACGCTCAACGCCGCCGGCGGCCGGATCCCGGGCACCTCCGTCGCCGAAGGCACCTTCGCGGTGGCGGCCGGCACCGTCATCGGCCCGATCCGACCCGGAGCCTGAGCCCCGCAGCCCCACCGAGCCGCGCCCGGCCGGCCCAGGGCGGTTCACGGCACGTCACTCGGGGTGTGCCACGGCGTCCTTCTGCAGCTCCGCTGCCGCCAGCAGACTCAGCTTCGGTTCCGCCTGGCGCAGCGCCCTCACCGCGGTGGCCGAGTCGATGTCACCCGTGAAACCGACATCGGCCAGCCGGGAGCGGACCCAGCGGGCGCGCAGCTGGGTTTCGGTGGCGGCGGCGGTGGATTCGACGAGCGCGGCGGCCCGTTCCAGACCGGGGCGCTCGGCGGGCGAGGCCTCGGCCAGGGCGTGGCGCAGGGCCGCCGCGACCGTGTCCGAGTCGCGGATGAGGAGTACGAAGTTGTGCTTCGTGTTCAGTCCCAGAAACCCAGTCATGCCGACCATCGTTGCGGCCGGATTCCGCACGCGGCAAGGGACTTGAGGATTCGCAGAGGTTCGGCCGGGGCGACGTGCCGCCCCGCCCGCCATGGCTGCCCGGGATCAACCGTACGTGATCGGGAACAGCGCGGCGGTGCCCGTCATCGCCAGCAGGCGCAGGAACTGTCCCGGCGGCGCGTGCAGGCTGATGCGCAGGCCGTGTTCCAGTGCGGTGAGCCGGGCCTGGAGGAACGCGTTGAGGCCGGTGGAGTCGCAGAAGGTGAGCTCCGCGAGGTCGAGCACGATCTCGCCGGGAGCGTCGGGCTGGGTGATCACCGCGTGCAGGGCGCCGCGCAGTATGGGTGCCCGGTCCAGGTCCATCTCGCCGCCTACGCGCACGACGACGCGGTGCTCGTCGCCTTCCACCCGGACGTGCGGGACACCGTCTTCCTGATCACCCATGCCGCCCACTCTATGAGACGGCCGAGCGCCCCGGTGAGCAGCGCCCGTGCCCCCGTCGCCCAGGGCGTGATCAAGCCATCCGTTCCGTCACCTGATCGGCTCAGCAGGACCTAGAGTGTCCGCGTGACCGAGCAAAATCCCGAACTCATCGCCGGCCGGTACCAGCTGGTCGAACGCATCGGCCAGGGCGGTATGGGCCGGGTTTGGCGTGGCCTCGACCAGCAGCTCTTCGGACGCGAGGTCGCCGTCAAGGAGATCCTCTTCCCGCCGGGCATGGAGGAAGGCGACCGGGCCGCACTGCTCGCGCGGTTCACCGGCGAGGCCCGGGCGGCGGTCACTCTCAGCCATCCCGGGATCATCACCATCCATGACGTCGTGGACCACGACGGAGCCCCCGTCATCGTCATGGAACTGATCCGCGGGGAGTCCCTGGCCGCCGCCATCCGCAGCCGGGGCCGGCTGCCCGTGCGGCGCGTGGCCGAGATCGGCGCCGCCGTCCTCGACGCCCTGACCGAGGCGCACGCGGCGCGGATCATCCACCGCGACATCAAGCCGGACAACGTGCTCCTGACCAAGGACCGCGTCGTCCTCACCGACTTCGGCATCGCCCACCTCGCGGACGCCACGACCAAGCTGAGTCACAGCGGGATCGTCATCGGCACGCCGCAGTACATGCCGCCGGAACAGCTGGAGGGCAAGCGCCCGACCCCCGCCAACGACCTGTGGGCGCTCGGCGCCACCCTCTACCACGCCGTCGAGGGGCACCCGCCGTTCGCCGCCGAGGGGCTCCACGCCCTCGCCGTGGCCGTGTTCACCCGCCCGCACCGGCCGCCGGTCCACGCCGGACCGCTCGCGCCCGTGCTGGACGCGCTCCTCACCAAGGATCCGGCACAGCGAGTCGGTGCCGCGGAAGCGGCCGAGATGCTGGCGTCGGTGCTGCGGTCCTCCCCGCCCAGGACCGACGCACCCGCCGGCCGCGAGCCCGGGTCCGAGCCCGATCCGAGGGCAACCCCCGTACCGGAGGCGGCGCCGGAGCCGGCACCATCGCCGGAGCCGTCGTCGCGGACTCCCACGGTCCTGGACCACGGGTCCGCCGCCGACTCTCCGCGGCGCCCCGTGCCGGACCGGCCGGCCGGGCCGCCCGTGCCGGTACCCCCGGCCGAGGACCCGGTCACGCTCGGGGCGACGGCCAGGATGGAACACGCCGAGCCGGCGCCCGCCCGGCGGCGGGGCCGCCTCACCCGGCGCTCCGCGGTCCTGGGCACGGTACTGGCCACGCTCGCCACCGGCTCCGTCCTGACCTGGACCCTCACCCGTGACGACACACCCGGCGGCGGCGCGGCCGGCAACGGCTCGGCGCCCTCCGCCGTCACGGTGGTGATCGGGGTGGACGCACCCCTCAGCGGCGGGATGGCCCCGATGGGCGTCGGCATCAGGAACTCCGCCGACCTGGCCGCCAGGACCGCCAACGAAACGCGGCACGTACCGGGCGTGACCTTCGAGATCAAGGCTCTGGACGACGCCGCCGACCCCGCCAAGGGCGCACCGCACGCGGCCGAATTCGTGGCCGACGAGAAGGTGCTCGGGGTCGTCGGGCCCCTCAACTCCGGTGTCGCCCGGACCCTGGTACCACCGCTCGCGCGGGCGGGCGTGGTCAACGTGTCACCGGGCAACACCGACCCCGTACTGACGCTGGGCCCCGACCGGGCCGCCGGCACCAAGTCCCGTCCCCACTCCACCTACTTCCGCACCATCGGCACGGACGTCGACCAGGGGCCGTTCGCCGCCCGGTACCTGCACGGCGAGCGGAAGAAGACCAAGCTCTACCTGGTCGACGACGCCAGCGCCCACGGCACCACCCTCACCTCCGGGTTCGCGGCCGAATTCACGAAACTGGGCGGGACCGTCGTCGGTACCGAGCAGGTCGATCCCGCAGAGCGCGCCTTCGAGGGCCTCGCCACGAGGGTGCGGTCCTCGGGCGCCGACGCCGTCTACTTCGGCGGCTACCACGACACCGCGGCGCCGCTCTTCCAGCAGATCGAGCAAGCGGGGGTGAACGTCCCCCTGATGGGCGGCGACGGCATCTTCGACCAGCAGTACCTCACGGCGAACCCGAAGGCCGAGGGCGACCTCGCGACCAACATCGGCGCTCCCGCCGAGGAGTCGGCGACAGGGCAGGACTTCCTCGACCGGTACCGCGGGGCGGGGTACCCGGAGGCCGCCGGCTGGTACGGCCCGTACGCGTACGACGCGACCTGGACCCTCATCGAGGCGGTGAAGGCCGTGGTGACGGCCAACGGCGGCACCCTCCCCGGCGACGCCCGGGCGAAACTGCCGCAGGCCGTCGCGACGACGGCCTTCGACGGCGTCACGGGCCGGGTCGCCTTCGACGGGGCCGGCGACGCGGTCAACCGCCGACTGACGGTGTACACGGTGAAAGCCGGCAGCTGGGCCACCGCGTACAGCGGGCCCGCCACTCGCTAGGGCGGGTTCGCGCCAACGAACCTCGCAATTTCGGGCTCTCTTCCGTTGGACACATGGAGTTAACCGCGCGAACAAGTCCATCGGGCTAACGTGTTTCTTGACCAGCCCTTGACCGACACTTGGTGTGCACAAGAGGTGATGCGTGTGGGGGAGAGGTGCGCTGCCGTGTTCGCACACGCGCACGGATCCCGTCGCATCGCGGTCGAAGGCCAGTCGGGAACCGATCCGTTCGGGTAGGCGCCCGTCCGACGCGCTGTCACGGCGCGCCAGGAGGAATGACCACGTATGCAGCCCCTCATCGACAACGCCCCGGCCCCGTGAGCGGCGCCGTGAACCCCCTGATCAAGTTTCCGCACCTCAGACAGGACTTCGCCGCCTCCCTGGTGGTCTTCCTCGTCGCGCTGCCGCTGTGCGTCGGCGTGGCGGTCGCTTCCGGTGTCCCGGCGGAACTGGGCCTGGTCACCGGCATCGTGGGCGGCATCGTCGCCGGGCTGATGCGGGGCAGCAGCTTGCAGGTGTCCGGGCCGGCCGCGGGCCTGACCGTGCTCGTCTTCGAGGCCGTCCGCCAGTTCGGGCCGGCCGCCCTCGGAGTGATCGTGCTGGGTGCCGGTCTGCTCCAGCTCCTCATGGGCGTGCTCAAGTTGGGCCGCTGGTTCCGGGCCATCTCGGTCGCGGTGGTCGAGGGCATGCTGGCCGGCATCGGGCTCGTGATCATCGCCGGTCAGTCGTACGCGGCGGCGGGCCTGAAGGCACCGGCGTCCGGCATCGACAAGATCACGGGGCTGCCGGACGCGCTGGTCCGAGCGGCCGGCAGCCCCGTGGCCCTGACTTCGCTCGGGGTGGGCGCGGGCACCATCGCCGTGATGGTGCTGTGGAAGAGGATGCCGAAACGGGCCCGCGCGGTGCCGGGCGCGCTCGCAGCGGTGCTGCTGGCCACGCTGGCCTCACTGGCGTTCGAGCTGCCGCTGGCCACCGTGGGGGTGCAGGGGCTGCTCGACGCGGTCCAGCCGCCAGGGGCCGACGCCTTCGGACAGCTGGCGCAGCCGGCCATCTTCGTCACCATCCTCGCGTTCGCGTTGATCGCGTCCGCGGAAAGCCTGTTCAGCGCGGCTGCCGTGGACCGGCTGCACGACGGTCCACGCACCGACTACGACAAGGAACTCGTGGCGCAGGGCGCCGGCAACACCGTGTGCGGGCTGCTCGGCGCGCTGCCGATGACCGCCGTGATCGTGCGCAGCTCGGCCAACGTCCAGGCGGGCGCCAAGACCAAGGCCTCACGCGTGCTGCACGGAGTGTGGCTGCTGATGTTCGCGGCACTCCTGCCGTCCGTCCTGGAACTGATTCCGCTGCCCGCCCTCGCCGGCATCCTCGTACACGCGGGCTGGAAGCTGATCCCGTTCCGGCAGATCGTGCTGATGTGGGCCGCGTTCCGAGGTGAAGCGCTGATCCTCGTGGTCACGGCCGTGTCGATCGTCACGGTCAACATGTTCGAAGGCGTGCTCATCGGTCTGGCGCTGTCGGTCGCGAAAACCGCCTGGCAGGCCTCGCACGTCAACCTGGAGGTCGTCGACAAGGGAGCCGGCCCCGTCCAGGTGTACCTGTCGGGCAACGCGACCTTTCTCCGGTTGCCGAAGATCCTCGACAGTCTGGAGGCGCTGCCCCGGAACCGCTCCGTGGAACTGGACCTCTCCGGACTGCACCACGTCGACCACGCCTGTCGCACGGCGCTGCGGAACTGGGCCGAGCGGCACGGCACGGCCGACACGGAACCGGTGAGGGACAGGGCGCGGTAGGCACCCGCCGGTCTCCGACGCGAAGGGAGGAACAGGGAGGAAAGGTATGTTTCGCCGTCCGTTCGGACCGTGCGAGGTACTAGGCTCCGGCCGTGGGACAGCCCGAGCAGCGCGCCGACGGCGCAGGACCGTTCACGACCCGGCTCACCTGGCACCGCTCCGAAGGCGAAACGGTGGTGTGGGAATCGCGGCTCGCGCGTCGGCGCGGGGCGCTGTCGGTCCGTGGCCCCGGAGGCACGGTCGCGACGGTTCCGAGTACCGATGCGCGGGCGCTGGTCCGTCTCCGCCGGCTCAACGCCGTGGCCTCGGGCGCGTTCGTCATCGGAGGAGCACTCTTCGCTCTCGGCGCCGCCGTTTCACAGTTCGGCTCGGGCGACGCGGGCGAGAGCGCCGCCGTCTACTTCGTCGGGGGCCTGTTCTTCAACATCGGGGGCTACGTCTCGCTCCTGCAGGTGCTGAACGCGCCCCGCCACTCCCAAGGCGGCGGCCCGCTGGTCACGGGCGGCTGGAGGTGGTGGGGGTACGAGCCGATGCGCCTGGACTGGCTGAGTACGTTCGCGCTGTTCGCCGGGACGCTCGTGTTCGGCGTCAACCTGTTGGACTCGTTCCTGCAGGGGCTCACCGTTCAGCAGACCAACAGGCTGATCTGGGCTCCGGACGTGATCGGATGCGTACTGTTCCTGGTCTCGGGACATCTCGCGTTCGTCGAGATCTGCCATCGGTCCCGGCCCTGCATCCGCTCGCGCGGTCTCGGCTGGTGGGTGGTCGCGGTGAACCAGCTCGGGTCCGTGCTCTTCATGGTTTCGGCACTCGCCGCGTTCACCCGGCCCGATACCGGAAGCCTGGTCAACACCGCCGTCGCCAACTGGGGAACGCTGTCTGGCGCGCTGTGCTTCTCGATCGGCGGCGTACTCCAGGCCTTCGAACGGCCCTGACGGCCATCCAGGTGCACTTCGATTCGCTCGACGCCTGAGGGGTAGGAGCCGAGCGATCGTTCACAGCCACGGTGTGCCAGGAGAGTGAAGCACGATGACGGATGACGCCTACCTGTTCCTCGCGGAGACCACGGCCGGCTGGCAGGGAACGCCGCTGGCCCTCGCAGGCGACCTGGAGTGCCTGGACACCCCGGCCGTGCAGGCGTGGTTCACCGCCCAGGGCGTGAACTCCACGTCGCCGAGCGTCCGCGTGGTGCCCCCCGAGCAGAGCGGGCTGATTCCCGAGGACGCCGAACGGCTCCCGGTCCCCCTGAGCGCGGAGGAACTGGAAGCGGTCCGTCGCGCCACGGCCACGGATTCCGTAGCGAGCGCCGAAGAGGATCTGCTCGCCTTCCGTGACAGCGAGGAAAACCGGGACGCCCTGCTGCGCCGGGCCCTGGCCGCCGGTGTACCGGCGCACCGGATCGTCGAACTCTCCGGCGTCGACCCGGCCACCCTCTCCTCCGCGTCCCAGTCCTGAACCCCACACCCGGAACGCGAAGGCAGAGCGACCCGGCGGTTCATATCTGTGACCGCGCGATGAGAGTTTGACGTTCCGTGCGGAGAGGGTATTTGCCGCAATGAACGGAGCAGAACTCTTCATCGTACGCGGGCCGCTACGGCGTGCTACTGTCGATTTCAGTTGCAGTCGTGGTTCCCAAAAATCTAAAGCGCCTTCACCGGTATTTTCTGCCGCTGAACGCGCTTTTACATCTCGGGATATTTTCCGGGCGGGGCATCATTGCGGCGACCCGGTAGCCGCACATCGCGGACACCGGTGTACTGCCCCAAAGGAGATATGACATGGCTGTTGGCACCGTGAAGTGGTTCAACGCGGCTAAGGGTTTTGGTTTCATCGAGCAGGACGGTGGGGGCGCCGACGTGTTCGCCCACTTCTCGAACATCGCCTCCCAGGGCTTCCGTGAGCTCCAGGAAGGCCAGAAGGTCAGCTTCGACATCGCGCAGGGCCAGAAGGGTCCGACGGCCGAGAACATCGTCCTCGCCTGACGCTGACGCGCACCTCGCAGCTGGGGCCCGCATCCTTCGGGGTGCGGGCCCCAGCTGCGCGCATTTCCGTACGGCCGGCGCCCGGCGGCGGGTTCCGGCCGGTTCCCGGTTTACCGGAGCCGGCGCGTACTGCGGAACGGGTATTTCACAGGAAGCGGCGAATGGGCTGGACGGCGATTTCACCGGCCCGTTGCAGGGCGGACCGCTTTTTCCAGCGGCCCGCCCGGATCAGTTCGCTGGCCGCCACGTCCGCCTCGAAGTGCTCGTCCAAGGTGGCCGTGAATTCCCGGTCGAGGACGGCGAGCATGACCTCTTCGTCATGGTCGAGGGACCGGCGGTTGAAGTTGGTCGAGCCGATCAGAGCCGCAACGCGGTCGACCGTGATGACTTTGGCGTGCATCATCGTCGGCTGGTACTGGTAGATCTTCACACCGCAGGCCGTGAGGGCCTCGTAATGGTGCTGACCGGCCAGCTGGCAGACCCGTTTGTCGGTGTGCGGCCCGGGCAGCACGATCTCCACCTCGACGCCGCGCCGCGCGGTCGCGCACAGCAGGTCGATGAAATACACGTCCGGTGAGAAGTAGGCGGTGGCCAGCCGGAACCGCTCTTCGGCAGACTCCAGCATCACGCGTATCAGGGTCTGCATGTCCTGCCAGCCGAAGCTGGCCGAGCCGCGGACCACCTGCACGATGGCATCGCCCTGCGGACGGTGCTCCGTGAACCGGTCGCGCTCGTCGAAGAGTTCGTCATGGCACTCGGCCCAGTTCTGCGCGAACGCCGCAGCGATCCCGTCCACCGCGGGACCGTGGACCTGCACGTGGGTGTCGCGCCATTCGTTCTGGTTGCGGGCGTCGCCGCACCACTCCTGTGCGATCCCGACCCCTCCGGTGAAGGCGGTCTCCTCGTCGACCACCAGGACCTTGCGGTGGCAGCGGTGGTTCTGCTTGAGCGGTGAGAGGTACAGCGGCTTCCGGAACCATGCCACCTGTACTCCGGCCCGCTCCATCGCCCGAAGCTGCTCGGCCTCGATCAGCCGGCTTCCGAACCCGTCCAGCAGCAGCCGCACCCGAACCCCCGCCCGGGCCCGCTCCGCGAGGGCCTCGGCGAACTGGCGGGCGATGTCGCCCTTCCAGTACACGAACGTCATCATGTCCACGGTGTGCTCGGCACGGCGGATCCCCGCCAGCATCGCGGAGAAGATCTGGTCCCCGTTGCGCAAGGGGACCAGCCGGTTGCCCTCGGTCGCCGCGATGCCTATCAGTCTCTCCAGACGCCTGCGTATCCGGCTGACGTGGGCATCGACGGCCGTGTCCGACGCCGCGGCGGGCTCCGTCGTCAGGCGCGGCGGCTCGTGCGTACTGGTCATGACATCCCCCGGCCGGAACACGACGAATGATGAAGCCCGGTGCCCGGTCCGGCGCGGGTGAGCAGCCCGCAGACTATACCCCCCGGTGCCGCGGCCGCCTCGGCCCGGCCCTGGCGCAGGATGCGGCCGGCCCCCGGACCGGGACCGGCCGCACTCCCCGTCCGGCGCTCAGCTCCGCGAGCGCGCGGGACCGGTCACAGGCTCCGCGTGAGGCGGTCGGTGAGCAGCCGGGTGAAGCGCGCCGGGTCGGACAGGTCGCCCCCCTCGGCGAGCAGCGCGCTGCCGTACACGAGCTCGGCGATGTCCGCCAGGGCGGGATCGTCGGCGTTCGCCCCGTGTGCCGTGCGCAGGGCGGTGATCAGCGGGTGCGTGGGGTTGAGTTCCAGGATCCGCTTGACCGGAGGCATCTGCTGGCCCATCGCCCGGTACATCTTCTCCAGGGTCGGAGTCATGTCATGGGCGTCGCCGACGATGCAAGCGGCCGATGTCGTCAGCCGCGACGACAGGCGGACCTGCTTGACCTCGTCGGACAGGGTGGCGGTCAGCCAGGGCAGCAGGGCTGCGAACTCCTCGTCGCGCTTCGCCCCGGCCTCGGCGTCCTCGGCGCCGTCGGCCGGGCCGTCGAGGTCGACCTGGCCCTTGGCGATGGACTGCAGACGGTGGCCGTCGAAGGCGGAGACCTGGTCGGCCCACACCTCGTCGACGGGGTCGGTCAGGATCAGGACCTCGTACCCCTTGGCGGCGAAGGCCTCCATGTGCGGCGAGTTCTCCACCATGGTGCGGGACTCGCCGGTCAGGTAGTAGATCGCGTCCTGGCCGTCCTGCATGCGCTCGACGTACTCGCGCAGGGTGGTCGTCTTCTCCTTGTCGTGCGTGGACTCCGCCGACACCAGTTCCAGCAGTGCCTCGGTGTTGTCGGTGTCCTCCAGGAGGCCTTCCTTCAGGACCCGGCCGAACTGGGTCCACAGCTTCGCGTAGCGCTCGGAGTCGCCGGCCTGCACGCCCTTGAGCGCGCCGAGGACCTTCTTGACCAGACGCCGGCGCACGCTGCGGATCTGCCGGTCGTGCTGCAGGATCTCGCGGGAGATGTTCAGCGACAGGTCGTGGGCGTCCACCACACCCTTGACGAAGCGCAGGTAGTTCGGCATCAGCGCTTCGCAGTCGTCCATGATGAACACGCGCTTGACGTACAGCTGCACCCCGCGCTTGCTCTCGTGGGAGAACAGGTCGAACGGAGCCTGGGAAGGGACGAACAGCAGGGCTTCGTACTCGAAGTTGCCCTCGGCCCGCATGTGGATGGTCTCGGCCGGATCGTTCCAGTCGTGACTGATCTGCTTGTAGAACTCGCTGTACTCGGCCGCGCTCACCTCGCTGCGGGGGCGGGCCCAGATCGCCTTCATCGAGTTGAGCGTCTCGATGTCGTGCGTGGTGGCGTCATCGGTGCCGGTCCGCTCGATCGCCATCCGGATGGGCCACCGGATGAAGTCCGAGTACTGCTTGACGATCTGACGGATCTTCCACTCGGTCAGGTAGTCGGCCAGCCCGTCCTCGTCGTCGGCGGGCTTGAGGTGCAAGGTCACCGAGGTACCGACCGGCAGGCCGTCGACGGCCTGGATGTCGTAGGTGCCCTCTCCGTCCGACTCCCACTGGGTTCCCGCGGTGGTGCCGGCCCGACGGGTCCGCAGGGTGACCCTGTCCGCGACCATGAACGCGGAGTAGAAGCCCACTCCGAACTGCCCGATCAGGCTCTGCGCCGCGGCGGCGTCCTCGGCCTCCTTGATCTTCTGCAGCAGGCCGGCGGTACCGGACTTGGCGATCGTGCCGATCAGCTCCACGACGTCGTCCCGGCTCATGCCGATCCCGTTGTCGCGGACCGTCAGCGTGCGGGCGTCCCGGTCGGCCTCCAGCGTGATGTGCAGGTCGGAGGTGTCGGCCGCGAGGTCCGCGTCGGTCAGCGACTCCAGCCTCAGCTTGTCCAGGGCATCGGAGGCGTTCGAGATCAGCTCGCGCAGGAAGATGTCCTTGTTCGAGTAGATCGAGTGGATCACCAACCGGAGCAACTGACGGGTCTCGGCCTGAAATTCGAGCGTCTCGACACTGCTACCCACTTCTGGGGGCTCCCTTCTCACGGATGAAACGCATCATAAGCGGGTCCCCGCCCGGCCGCGCAGCGGCTCCAGCCCCACGGCAGCGGTCACGCTCCGGTGCCGCGGGCCGAGTTCAACCGTCGTGAAACCGGCCGCCCCGCTTCGCTCCCGCCGATCGGCGACGAAACTGGTGTTCCGCAACCGCTCCAGTCCCGCACCGTCCGAGGGGACCCCATGCTCCAGCTCCGCCGCCCGGCCCACTCCTTACGGGCGGAAGCCGCGTTCCGTACCCGTCTCGCCGCCGAGGGCGCGCTGCTCGTCGAACCGGCCTGGCTCGGCAACGGCATCCCGCACCGGGTCCGCTGCGCCGCGGGCCACCTGTGCATGCCGCGCCCGTCCAACGTCCAGCAGGGGCAGGGCCTGTGCCGGACCTGCGCCCGCAAGGACCCCGCCGCGGCCTCGGCGGCCTTCCTGGAACGGCTGACGGCCGATGGCGCCGTCCTCCTCGAACCCGCCTGGCTCGGCGTTCACGCCCCGCACCGCATCCGGTGCGCCGCAGGACACGTCAGCCACCGGCGGCCCTCCACGCTGCGCCGCAGCGGCTGGGTCTGCCGGCACTGCCCCCGGCAGCGCTGATCGCCGTCCGCGATCAGACCGGGTCCGTGTCGGTGAGCGGGGGAACCGCGCGCGGACGCAGGACCATGAACGGGCCTTCCAGGCTCGCCACCATGGCAAAGGGGAACCGGTCGACCTCGAGGCAGAGCGCGACGTCATCGGGATGGACTCCTTGACGCACCCCCTCCGCCAGTTCGGAGGCGGCGCGCGACGCGGCGGCGCGCCGGACGAACTCGGCGGGATCCGCTCCGGAGCCGGTGGCCCTCCGGGCGATGTACTGAGCACACGCCAGGTCTTCGTCGGCCTGCCCGTCCTCGCCGGTGACCACGAACGTGACACCGTCACTCGCGCGCGTCCGCAAGAGCCGAGCCGTTGCCTCCGCCACCACGAAGGCGGCGCACAGCACCAGCTGCGCCTCCTTGACCGCGAGGGCGCCGACCGTCCCGGCGGTGGTCTTCTGCACGACGGTCCGTCCGCCGAGGTCGATGGACCGCAGCATGCCCGGCGAGTTGACGGTGTCGAATCCGGGCGCGAGGGGGCCGTCTTTGATCGCCACCCAATCAGGGTGGCGAGTCTTCAGCGCCAGGGCTTCGTCCAGGGACTCGGCGAGGACGATCTTTTCCGCCCCCTGGGCGAAGGCCCAGGCGGCCACGGTGAAAGCCCGCATGACGTCTACCACCACCGCCACGGACGGGGCTTCGGACAGATCGGCCATACCAAGGAAACGGGTGTCCATCTTGCTCATGATCACGCATGCCCGACCAGAGGTTCCCGGAGAGTGATGCGCGTCACACCGCCCCTGTGCCGGGTAACGTGCCCGGATATGACGGACATGACAGCAGAGTCGCCGACGCAGACCGTCCAGCGGTTGTTCCCGCTGCTCGCCGAAGGGAAGAGCGCAGAGGCGGCGGCCTTGTTCGCCGACTCCGTGTCGTTCTCCGTCCCGCACCCGCCGGGCATCCCGTGGGTGCCCGAGGCCGACTCGGCGGAGGGCATGCGGACGTTCTTCGAGCTGTTGCGGACCCACGTCCACGCCAAGGAGTTCGAACTCCGCCAGGTCATCGCCGAGGGCGACGACGTGGTCCTCCTCGGGCACATGGTCTCCGAGGTCAAGAAGACGGGCCGGGACATCGCCACCGCGTTCGCCCTCCACACCACGGTCCGGGACGGGCGGATCACCCGGTACCACCTCTACGAGGACACCCATGCCGTCGCCAGGGCCTACTTCGACGACTGACCGTCCGGCGGACCGGCCCGGCTCCCACATGTGACCACACCGTCACCCACGGTATCTGTTGCCGAAAGCCGGTTCCGTCGCACCGATGAGTTCGCGGACACGCCGGGGTCCCTCTCTTGACGGACACGACCGACTCACCTGGAGCAAGCCATGGGCCTCATCCACATCGAGCTGTTCGCGACCCTCGACCTCGTCGGGCAGGCGCCCGGCGGTCCTGACGAGGACCCGGTGGGGTTCCCGTTCGGCGGCTGGCAGGCGCCCCTGCTGGACGAGGTCGCCGGGGCGCAGGTCAGCGCCGCGTACGAGGGCACGGACGCCCTGCTGCTCGGCCGGCGGACGTACGACATCTTCGCGGCCTTCTGGCCTCACCAGGAGGGCGGCGAGGACGACGAGATCGCCACGCTCTTCAACCGCGTCCCGAAGTACGTGGCCTCTCGTGGCAGGCCCGACCTCTCGTGGGCCGGGTCCACGCAGCTCGGCCAGGACCTCGCCGCCGCGGTGCGCGAGATCCGTGACCGGCACGAGAACGTGAAGGTCGTCGGGAGCCTGAACCTGGTGCAGACCCTCCTGCGCGAGAAGCTCTTCGACCGTCTCGACCTCTGGGTGCACCCGATCGTCCTCGGCGTCGGCAAGAAGGTGTTCGACGACGGCGCGGTGCCCGCCAACCTCACGCTCCTCGCACCCCCGGCAGCCGGCCCGAAGGGCGCCGTGTACCTGCGCTACGGGCTCGCCGACGGCACACCCGCAACGGGAGACATGAGCGCACCCGATCGCGGTACCGGGCGCGACGACTGAAGCCTGCCGGCGGCAGGGCCGGCGCTGCCGGAGGGCCGTCAGGGGTTCTTCGGGAGTGCTGCGACGGCCTCGTCGACGGTGCCCTTCCACAGCGTGGTGATCGGGTCGTACACCGCGATGCCGGTCACCGGGGCGCCGATCTCGGCCGCGGTGAAACGGCTGCCGGGGTGGCCCGGGTTGGCGGTGACGGTCAGGCTCGGTACGTAGCGGGCCGCGCCGCTCCGGTCATCGGTGCGCAGGGCGGCGTAGAGGCGGCCCTTCGCTCCGAGCCGGTGGGGGCCGCTCTGCACAGGAGGTACCGGCCGCGCCGAGCCGTCCAGACCGGCGAAGGTCACGGTGGGGAACCGGTCGATCGTGCAGGAGGTGTTGCCCTTGTTGGTGACGGTGACCAGGACGACACTGCTCGCGATCGGGGGCAGGGCGTGCGCTTCGTAGCCGAGCGCCGCCTTGGCGCAGGCGCCCGTGGTAACGGGGGCGGCGGTCTCGGCGTGGGCGCTCGCGGCCGTCGCGCCGGCCAGGAGCGAAGGGGCGAGGGCGAGGACGGCGGCGCGCGTGAGCGAAGTCATGCGTCCAGTCTGCCTGTTCGCGGCTGACCCCGCCCCGCGGGACGGCGGTGTTCGGCCAGGCGGTCGACTCGGCCGCTCCGCGAGCGTCGACGGCCGCCGGGTGAGGGACCGGGGGAGCGGGGCCCAGCGGTGTGCGCGGTCAGGGACGGGGTTTGCGGTGGCGTCCCGTTCCCGGGGCCAGGGGGTTTCGGCCGGTGACGGGGCCGGTCGTCCCGGGCTGGTCGGCGGGCGCGCTCTCGGGGTTCGGGCCGAGGGCCCGGCAGGCCGCCGCGTAGTCCTCCACCGTCGACAGCGCCTGCCAGGCGAAGCCGTCCCATTCGAGGATCAGGCGCGGGGCGTCGGGGTCGAGGTGGGCGGCGCGCTGCGGGCCGGCGCCGAGGGTGACGGCCTTCCTTTCGCCGGGCTTGCGCAGGCGGCCTTGGCGACGGGCGGCCCACCGGTCGAGGGGTTCGTCTTCCACGTCGTACCTCCCTTGAGCAGAGGCAGCACCCTACCGAAAGAGCCGCCCTCGCAGTCGGTTTCGCCATAGTGCCGACGCCGGACACTAAGTGACGCTATGTTGCACATCCGTGGTCACCCTCCGCGACGAAAGGCCCCTGCCATGCCCCGCGTCAACCTCGCCCAACTGGCCGCCGCCGTTGCCGTCGTCCAGGCCGCCGACGAAGTCCGTCGTGACCCGGCCGTCGTCAAGGCGGCCAAGCAGTTCAGGGAGGACAGCGTCCGGGCCTTCCGCTCCGGTGGTGCGCTGGCGCGCGAGGCCCAGTCCTCCTGGCGTCGCCACAGCCCGCTGAACAAGAGGACCGCAACCGATGAATGACTTCAGCGCGGAGGCGATGGGCTCCGTGGTCCGCGAGCACCGCCAGGCCCAGAGACCCGCGATGACCCAGGAAGAGCTGGCCGCGCGCGCCGACTACGGGAAGGGCGGCGCGGTCTCGATCTCCCGGATCGAACGCGGGCTCATCAGCCCGGGGGAACACCGGCTGGCCGCCATCGCCCTCGCGCTCCAGCTGACACCCGGGCAGCTCAAGCACGAGGCGCAGGAGCGGACCAGGTCCCTCGCCCGTCAGCGCGGCCGGCGGCCGGTGAAGTTGCGCGACCAGGTCGCGGAGACGAAACGACGTCACGCCGAGATCAACGAGAAGGCGGCCCAGCGGTCGAAGATCACCCAGGAACTCGGGGAAGCCTTCAACGACGTCCACGATGCCGCCCGCGACGAGTTCTTCCTGCGGTTCGTGGAGCTGGCCGAGAGCATCAGCGGGGCGCCCGAGCCGGCGAGGCCGAGTGAGGAGGAGATCGAGAGCACGGGTGAGATCCCCACCGCGCTCCGCGTCGAGGCCATGTCCATCGGGATCGCCAACGCGATCCGCGGTGCCGCCGCCGGCGGTGCGGCCGGGGCAGCGGCCGGCGGAGCCGCGGCCTACGGTGCTTTCACCGCCGCCGCGTTGTTCGGGACCGCCTCCACCGGCACGGCCATTTCGGCGCTGTCCGGGGTCGCCGCGACCAACGCGACCCTGGCCCTCCTGGGAGGCGGCACGCTCGCCGCGGGCGGAGCGGGCATGGCGGGCGGAATCCTCCTGCTGACCGGCATGGTCGCCGCCCCGGCGGCAGCGCTGGCGGCCGCCGGCTTCTACGTCTTGAGGAAGCGCCGGAACAAGAAGGAGGAGGAGCGCCTGCGCACCGAGGTCGACGCCGCGGAGTCGGCTCTGGATCAGTCGCAGCAGGGCTTCGACGCCATGATCGACGTACTCCTCCGCGCCACGGACACCATGGAATACGTCACCGTCCACGGCACCCACGCCCTGGAGAAGTGGCGGCTGAGCCTTCCGCCGGAACCCCGGGACTGGGCATCGCTCGGGTCCGAGGGGCAGGAACGGTACCAGGAGTTCCTCGCGGTGGCGGGCTGCCTCCTTGCCGTGAGCAGCATCAACGTCAGTGCTCTCCTCACGGCGAAGCCCGACGCCGTGCGCGAGGTGGACAAGGCCATCGACGAGACGCTGCGGTACGCGGACAAGACCATCAAGTCGCTCGTCTGAGTCGCGAAGCCGTTGTGCAACCCCGTGAGGGGGCGCCGACCGCATTCGAATCCTCGCGGGAACGTTTCCGCACGTCAAGCGGCATGTTCCGGGCACGGACCGGCTGCGATGTCGAACGCGACGGGAGCGGTCCCCGCACGGACGGGTGATCATTTGTCGGCCACCCGGACCCAATCCAACGGCCCCCACTCGTCACGTTGTGTGAACGATCGCTATGGGTGTGGCATGACGAACTCACCCCGTGACCCCGCGTCCCCCCTCGGCCCCGGACGCCGTGCGGTCCTCGGCGGCGCCGCCGGCGCGGTACTGGCCGCCGGCGCCGGCCTGCCGGCCGCGTCGGCGGCCGCGGCCCGCAGCGGCCGCCCCGCCGCGGACCTGCCCGACGAAGTCGAGTACCTCGTCATCGGATCGGGTCCGGGAGGCGGCAGCGTGGCCGCGAACCTCGCCGAGGCCGGACACTCGGTCCTGGTGCTCGAGGCCGGCCCGGCCCAGGGCAACCAGACGTACTACGAGGTCCCGTCCTTCCACCTGAAGGCCGCCCGCGATCCGGAGATCAGCTGGGACATGTGGGTCCGTCACTACACCGACGACGCGGCCCACGGCAGCCAGTGGGTGCCCGGCAAGGGCATCCTCTACCCACGGTCCGCGACCCTCGGTGGCTGCACCGCCCACAACGCCATGATCCTCATGTACCCCGAGCACTCGGACTGGGCGTACATCCGGGACCTGACCGGGGACCAGGGCTGGGATCCGCAGACCATGTGGGACGTGCACTGGAAGAAGGTGCTCTCCTGGCAGCCCGTCGAACGTTCGAGTCCGCTGCTGGCCCTGCGCGACCCGTTCCTCGACGCCCTGGTGCTCGGAGTGAACTCCGAGCCGCTGCCCCAAGGGCCGGTGGCTTCTCCGCTCGACCCCGACGTGAACTCCAGGGCGAACGTCGACCGCTGTGCCCAAGGCGTGTTCACGACCCCGATGACCGCCCTCGCGGGCCGCCGGCACGCCATCCGGGAGCGCCTCCTCGCGGTCCGGTCCCGGCACCCCGCCCGCCTCAACCTGGTCACGGACGCCCTAGCCGAACGCATCGTGTTCGAGGAAGCCGGCGGAACGCTGCGGGCCACCGCGGTGGAGTTGCTGCTCGGCCGGCACCTCTACGGCGCCTTCGCGGACGCCCGTCCGGTCGCTGACGCCGAACGGGCGTCCCTGCGCCGCACCGTACGGGTCACCCGGGAGGTGGTCGTCGCGGGCGGCGCCTTCAACACACCCCAACTGCTGATGCTGTCGGGCATCGGCCCCCGCGACCACCTCGCCGCGCGTGGCATCACGCCCCTGCTCGACCTGCCCGGCGTCGGCGGCAACCTGCAGGACCGGTACGAGGTCTCCGTGGTGTCCCGGCTCGGCCACGACCTCGCGGCCATCGCCGCGTGCGAGTTCCGTGACCAGGACGACCCCTGCCTCACGGAGTGGCGCGACCCGCTCAGGCGGCCCGCGGCCCCGTACGCCTCCAACGGGGTGGCCACCGGGATCAAACGGCGGTACTCGCGCGGCTCGGCCCACCCGGAGCTGTTCGTGTTCGCCGCACCCGGCAATTTCGCGGGATACGTACCGGGCTTCGACACGCTGGCGGTCAAGGACAAGCGGCACCTCAGCTGGCTGGTACTCAAGGGCTACGCGGCCAACCGCTCCGGGACGGTACGCCTGTCCTCGGCCGACCCGACGGCGCAACCGGAGATCAACTTCCGTTCCATGGACGACGGCAGGGGCGGCGACGAGGACGTCGCCGCGATGATCGAGGCGATCCGTTCGATCCGCAGCATCAACCGCAAGGTCGGCCTCGTCGATCCGCTGAGCGAGTCCGTTCCCGGTCCGCGCGTCGCGACCGACGCCCAGCTCGCCGCGTGGATCCGGCGGGAGGCGTGGGGACACCACGCGTCCTGCACCGCGGCCATCGGTCCGGCCGGCCGCACCGGTTCGGTCCTCGACAGCCGCCTGCGCGTGCACGGAACGGCCAACGTCCGCGTCGTGGACGCCTCCGCCTTCCCCCGCATCCCGGGCCTCTTCCTGATGGCTCCCGTCCTGCTCCTGGCGGAGAAGGCCAGCCAGGACATCCTGACGGCCGCCGTCTGAGCGGCGGCGCCGGCCTCTCCGGGTGTGGGCCGGCCTCTCCGGGTGGGCGCCGGGCCGATCGTTTCCGCAGGTCAGGCTTGCGCACGGAGCCGGGCCGTTCGGGTGAGGGGAAAACGATCCCGCAGGCCGGGCGGGTTCCCCCGCCGCACCGCCGACCGAAACGATCCTCACTGCCCGGCTTCGTCGCCGGGCCGCCGCCCTCGCGCCGGCAGACGCGGTGCGCCACGGCCGCGAACCCTCACCCAACCCCGAGTAAGGAGTCCCGGCATGGGACTGACGCCAGCCACCATCGCCTCCGAACTGGAAGCCGCGAACAAGGTCGGAGACCCGAAGGCCGACCAGTTGGTCTCGGACCTGATCGACAACAAGGAGATCGACGGGGTCAACTCCCTGTTCCGGACCATCGGCACCCTCAAGCCCGGCCAGGACCTCTCCGAACTTCCCCCACGCCTGGCGGAGTTCCTCAAGGAGGCCGCGGCCGCACCGCCGGACTGGTCCGAAGCCGACGTCAAGGCCGCGGAGAGCTTCTTCGCCCACCACCACGGCGAAGTCAGCATGCTCCAGGGCACGGTCGGCCTCATCGGCACCTACCTCTCCCCGACGGGCGCCTTCACCCTCCGCTCCACCGGCCGCCTCGGCGGCGTCGAGGGCCCGGGCCGCCGCCTGTCGCAGTCCTCCCGCCTCTTCCTCGACATGGGCGACAGGAACGCCATGCGCGACGGCACCCTCGCGGCGAACGTCACCAAGGTCCGCCTGGTCCACGCATCGGTTCGCCAGCTCCACAAGAAGAGCGGCGAGTGGGACTACGCCAAGTGGGGGGAGCCGGTTTCGCAGAAGTACACCACCGGCGCCGCATGCGTCTTCTCCACCCAGATCATCCAGGCCATGGAGCGGCTGGGCATCGACGTGGCCAAGGACGACGCCAAGGGCTTCATGTGCGCCTGGCAGTACGTCAGCCACTACCTGGGCACGCACGAGAAGTGGCTCCTGCCCAAGGACCCCGGCCAGGTCGAGACCCTGTGGAACCAGGTCCGCGACGAGGAGTGGAAGAAGACCGACGACGGGGTCTTCATGACCAGGCAGGCCGTCGACTTCTACAAGAAGTTCTACCCGCCGGGCGCCCACGACGCGTTCATCGCGATGGTCCGCCACGCGTTGACCGACAAGTACGCGGACATGGCCGGCCTGCCCAAGAGCGTCCTGGACGCGGCCGCCAAGCCGATCACGGCCGGCCATGACCTGGTCAGCGGAATCGGAGGCGGCCTCCTCGGCGGCGGAGCCAAGAAGGCCACCGGCGTCAACCCCTACAAGGAGATCGTCGGCATCGCCTCCAAGGCCTTCAACGGGATCCAGAAGTTCGCCCTCACCCACGACCAGGACGACCAGCCCCAGATGCACCAGGAACTCCACGACAACCGCTGACCGCCCCGGGGCCTCCGGGACCCGCCGCGACACGCACGAAAGCGCGCGACAACGACGCCGAGGAGCATGACAGGGCCGGGACGCGGGTGGACGCACTCCCGGGAGACCGGAGGGCGGCCGCAGCCGTATCCCGCGCCGCCGGCCCTGTCGCTTCCACACGGCCACCGCCCGATTCGCCACCCGCGTAGATCAGTTGCCCGGCACCCCGGAAATCCCCTTTCCTTGATCAAGAATTCCATTCGAACAAGGTGTTGTGACGGGTGTCTCCGTTCGATACGATCGCAACCCTCAACGGCCGTAAGTCCACCTATTGCAGGGGGCATTGTGGGTGCGTTCGCGTCAGCAATCCCCGCCGGGCGGGACCATTGATGGACGAGGTCGAATTACGACCTTCCGGCCCTGAGTTACCCGAAGAAGCGCCCGCATCTCCCTTCCGCATAAGGGATTTCGCGCTCTTCTGGACCGCGGGCGCCGTCGACGGTCTCGGCACCTGCGCGTCCTCCCTCTTTCTTCCGCTGATCCTGCTGGGCGCCGGATATTCGGCCGGGCTCGCCGGACTCGTCGCGACGGTGGCTCTGATCAGCGGCCTGGTGGTCGCACCGGTCGCGGGCGTGTTCGCCGACCGGTGGCCGCGCAAACCCATGATGTACACGGCGGCCCTGGTCGCGGCCGGCGCCATGGGATCGGTGTTCGTGACCGTGGCCCTCGGCCATGTCGTCCTCGTCCACGTCCTCGTCGCGGCCGTGGTCGAGCAGGCGGCCAGCGCCACCTACGGGGCCGCCGCCTCCGGGACGATCCGGCGGCTGGTGCCGCCCGAGGGGTACGCCCGGGCGATCGGCTACCTCCAGGCACGGGACCAGGCCGTGCAGATCGTCGGGCCGACGCTGGGCGGCGTGCTCTACCAGTTGGCCCGCTGGGTTCCGCTGCTCGCGGACGCGGTGTCGTTCCTGCTCGTGGCCGTGCTGAGCAAGGCGATCCGCGCGGACCTGACGCCCGGGCGGGAGGGCCCCGCCGGTTCGTTCACCCGTGACCTCGCCGAAGGGCTGCGCTTCGTGTGCGCGCAACCCTTCCTGCGCTTCGTCGTGGTGTGGACCGCCGGGATCAACGCGCTGCTCGGCGCCCTGTACTTCCACGCGGTGTTCGCCTCCCACGCCCAGGGCGCCAGCCCCTCCTCGATCGGGCTCATCCTCACCCTCGCGGGCGTCGGCGGGCTGCTCGGCGCACTCGCCGCTCCGTGGCTGGTACGGCGGGTCGCGGCCCCGCGGATCGTGACGGGCGCGTCGTGGGCCATGGTGCCGACGGCGGCCGGGCTCGCCTTCGCGTCCCGGACCTGGGCCTACGGGCTCCTGCTGAGCGGGGTGTCGCTGATCGTGCCGTCCGTGGTGGTCGTGCTGCAGACCCGGGCCGTGCTGGTCACCCCCGACCGGCTGCTGGCCAGGATGGGGACGGTGCTGGGCACCGCCGGCCAGGGCGTCGCGGTGCTGGCGCCAGTGGCGGCGGGGGTCCTGGTGGCGGCGTACGGGGGCCGTACGGTCGCGCTGGGCTGCGCGGGCGCGTTCGCCGGGCTGGCGCTGTACGCGACCGGCAGGGCGGGACTCGTGGCCCGGGAGGCGTCGTGACACCCGCCGCGCAGAAGTCCGCCACGCGCACCTACGGCGTCTACCGGCCGGTGCTGCCGGTGACCAGCCCCCGGACGCCCGACCGCATGGTGTACACCGGCGACGCCGACGGCCGGTGCGAGATCTTCGCGTGGGACCGGTCCAGCGGCGTCGGCCGGCAGCTCACGGACCGTCCCCAGGGCACGCTCCTGTGCGCCATCGACGAGGACGAGGCCGTGTGGTGGTTCGACGAGGACCGCGGCGGCAGCGGAGGCTGGCGCACCCAGCCCTTCGACGGCGGCCCGGACCGTACGGCGCTGGCCGGAGTGCCGTACGGGCGGCCCGCCGGGCTGGCGCTGACGGCCGGGGGCGCTGTGGCCGTCGGCATCCGGAGCCCCGAGGGGCTCAGCATCCACACGGGGCGGCGCGGCGGCACCGGCACCTGCGTCCTGCACACGACCGACTCCGGCACGCTGTGCGACCTCGCGCCGGACGGCGGGCTGCTGGCGGTGTCCGGACCGGCCCACTCCGCCCACGCCGTGACGCTGCTGACCCCGGACGGGACCACCGTCGCGGTGCTCTCCGGCACCAGGGAACGCACCTGGGCGCTCGGCTTCGCGCCCATGCCCGCGCCGTTACCGGGTCCGGTGCCGTTACCCGGCCCGACGCGGCTGCCCGGCCCCGTACCGTTACCCGGCCCCGCACCGTCCTCCGGGCCCGGACCGACGCCCGGCCGCACCCTGCTGCTGGTCATGCGCGAGCGCGCCGGCCGCTACCACCTCGGCACCTGGGCCCCCGGTAGCGGACTGGAGCTGCTGCCCTGGTGCTCGTTCGACACCGAGACGACCGCCCGCTGGTACCCCGGCCCGGGCGCCGCGCGCGTCCTGCTCCGGCAGGACCGGCACGGCCGCAGTCGGCTGTTCACCGCCGACCTGGACCGCGGCGAACTGACGCCGGTGCCCACCCCGCAGGGCAGCATCCTCGACGCGGCGCCGGCGGCCGACGGCGACGTGCACTACCTCTGGACCGACGCCGTGAACGTGCCGCGCGCGCTGTCCCTGTCGGGTGCGCCGCTGCCCGGGCAGAGCCAGTGGCGCCTCCCTCGGTTCGGCCACCGCCAGGACCTGTGGACGCCCGGCCCCGACGGCCCGGTGCACACCTTCGTCACCACACCCGCCGACCGTCCCGCGCCGCACCCGCTGGTCTTCCTCGTCCACGGCGGTCCGGCCGACCACGACCGCGACGCCTACGACCCGATGGTGCAGGCCCTCGTCGGGTCCGGTTACGCCGTGGCCCGCGTCAACTACCGGGGCTCCACCGGGTACGGTCCGCGCTGGCGCTCCGCCTACTCCGAGGGCGTCGGCCACACCCAGGTCGCCGACCTGGTGAGGGCCCGGGCCGAACTGCTGGAGCGGGGCATCGGTCGCGAGGGGGCCGTGGGCCTGTGCGGCACGTCGTGGGGCGGCTACCTGACCCTGCTGGCCATGGGAACCCGCCCGGACCTGTGGAACGTGGGGGTGGCCGTCAAACCGCTCGCCGACTGCGTCACGGCCTTCCGGCACTCCACGCCCGCCCTCCAGGCGCTGGACACCGCGCTGTTCGGCGGCACCCCCGACCAGGTGCCCGAGGCCTACGCCCGCGCCTCCCCGTCCTCGTACGCGGCCGAGATCCGCTCCCCGCTGCTCGTCGTCGCCGCGCGGCGGGACGCCAAGTGCCCGCCGGAGCAGATCGAGGCGTACCTGGCCGTGCTGCGCGCGGGCGGGGTCGCCCACGAGCTGATGTGGCTGGACTCCGGCCACGACGGCTACGACGGCGCCGACCACCTGGCCGTGATTCGGCGGTCCCTCAGATTTCTCGGCCGCGGGCTGCCTTCGGCACCCGCGCCGGCCGAGCCGTCCCCGCACCCGGGGAGGAGGTGAACAGCATGCAGAAGGACATCATCCACGGCGACCCGCTCGAGGGCGACGAGGAGAGCCGCAAGCCGGGCGTCGGAGTCGTCGTCTACCTCCGCTCCGCGGAAGAGATGGAGGACGAGGAGAAGTAGCACGAAGGGGCCGGCCCCGCACCCCGTGCGCGGCCGGCCCCTGTCACACCGGACCACACCGGACCACATGAGAAGAGGCCAGCCATGCGCGTACTCCTGGTGAACATGCCCTGGGCCCCGATCGATCTCCCGTCGCTGGCTCTCGGAATTCTCAAGCGCAGCGTCGACGAGCGCGTCCCGAACGGAACGGCGGACGTGCTCCACGCCAATATCGAATACGTGGACTGGATCACCAAGAACACGGAATTCACCCTGGAGGACTACTCTTACTACGCGCTCGGCTCCTATTTCCTCGGCTGTGGCGACTGGGTCTTCTCCTCCGCCCTTTACGACGACCCCCAGTGGCGCGTATCCGAGTTCACCGAAGCGATGAGCAGCCGGGTCCGCGGAACCCGGATGGAGATGACGAAGGAACTGCACGTGACCGCGCCCGATTTCGTCCGGTACATCGCCGAGCGCATCGTCGAACTCGCCCCGGACGTGGTCGGTTTCACCTCGACGTTCCAGCAGAACACGGCCGCCCTGGCGGCCGCCAAGTACGTCAAGCGCCTCGCCCCGCACATCATCACGGCCATGGGCGGCGCCAACTGCGACGGCAAGCAGGGCGAGACCGTCCACCGCAACTTCCCCTTCGTCGACTACGTCCTGCGCGGCGAGGGCGAGGTGTCCTTCCCCGCGCTGCTGCGGGCGTTGGACGCCGGCGAGCCGTTGTCGGAGGTACCCGGACTGTGCTGGCGCGACGCGGACGGCGCCCCCGTGGTCAATGCCATGAGCACCAAACCGCTGCCGCCCGCCTCGATCCTCCCGCCGGACTACGCCGGGTACTTCGAGCGCCTCGCCTCCTCCCACGCGCGGCACTGGGTCGAGCCCAAGCTGGTCGTCGAGGGCGCGCGGGGCTGCTGGTGGGGCGAGAAGCACCACTGCACCTTCTGCGGGCTGAACGGCTCGTTCATGCAGTTCCGCAGCAAGAGCCCGGACGTGTTCTACGACGAGATCATCGAACTGGCCCGCAAGCACCGGGTCCTGGACATGTACGTCGTCGACAACATCCTGGACATGGGGTACGTGAACACGGTGCTGCCGCGCATCATCGACAGCGGGTTCGACCTGCGCATGCACATCGAGATCAAGTCCAACATGCGGCGGGGGCAGCTCCAGACCCTCGCCGACGCGGGCCTGATATTCGTCCAGCCGGGCATCGAGAGCCTCAACAGCCGGGTGCTGACGCTCATGGACAAGGGCGTGACCGGCGGCCAGAACGTCCGGATGCTCCGCGACGCCGCCACCGTCGGCCTCTCGGTCGCCTGGAACTACCTGCACGGCTTCCCCGGCGAGGACGTCGAGGACTACGACGACGTGGTGGCCCAACTGCCCGCGCTGGAACACCTCAACCCGCCCGTGGGCCCGTCCTCGCGGATCGCGATCGAGCGCTTCAGCCCCTACTTCAACAACCCCGGGCTCGGCTTCTCCGAACTGCGCGCGGCCGAACCGTACCGGCTCACCTACGACCTTCCCGACGCCGAGATGTTCGACCTGGCGTACGTCTTCGACGTGCCGCCGCGAGGGATCGGCGAGGACGTCGTCGACCGTCTCGACGAAGGCATCTCGCACTGGAAGCGCAACTACGCGGGCAGTCGTCTCACCCACTGCGATCTGGAGGACCGGATCGTGCTGGTCAGCAAGCGCCGGGCCTTCGACTGGACGCACCTGGAACTCACCGACCCGTTCGAGCTGGCCCTGTTCCGGCTGCTCGACCAGCCGCACACGGTGAAGGCGGCCGCCCGCAAGCTGCACGAGGACCACCACATGGGGGAGGAGGCCCTGCGGCAGGTACTGACGCGCTGGCGTGCGCTCGGGGTGGTCTTCGAGGACAGCGGGCAGTTCGTGCAGATCGCGCCGCCCGCGCTCAACGAGGAGTTCCTGCGGATCGACTTCATGCGGCACACCTCCGCCCGCGACGGCGAACTCGCCGCGACGACCGCCTGACGCCTGCCAGACGACTGCCCGACGGAGAGACGACGATGACTCCAGCACTCACCGGCACCCCACCCTTCACCGTGACCGCCTCGCGTGACTACGACCCCGAGGTGGGCGCGCTGCCCAGCATGTCCCTGGGCCGCTACGAGATCGACCTCCCCGGCGGCGAGGCCGCCCGACGGCTCTTCGCCGCCGGGGCCCGGCACGTCACGCTTCCCCGCCCGGTCGACGTGACGGACACCGCCGACGCGGCCTGGTCGGTCCGGGCGCTCAGCTTCGTGGGCGACCTGTCCAGCCTGGCCATCTCGGTCGACTGGCAGATCCACACCGGCCCGGACCCCGACGCCTGGCGCCACTACGGCCATCTCCACCCGCCGACCGCCGTCCTCGGCACCGCCGACCCGGCCGCGACGGCACTCACGTGGCGCAACGCGTACTACATCTGCAAATGCGTCTACCGGTACGGCCCCGGCTTCATCCAGGTCCGCGACCGGCGCTACGGCGAACTGCGCCGCTTCACCATCGACGAACCGGACTACCACGAGGCCATCGAGGCCCTCACCGACGGCGCCCGCGCCGACGCGATCCCACGGCCGATCCTGGACGACCTCATGGGCGAGACCCTGGTCCTCCGTCTCGGCGACCACCTGTGGTGGAGCCCGTACCGGGTCCGCCGCTGGTCGGAGGCCCCGCTGGTGATCTGACGGAGCGCCGGCCCAGCGGTCGGGCCGCCCGGGCGTCCTCTCGCCGCGCTCCGGGCTACGCCCCCGCCCAGTAGGCGGCCCGCACCTCCCCCTCCGCGAAGTCCCGGCGCGGCAGACGCAGGCCGAGGGACTCCTCCAAGGCGTGGAAGTACAGCTCGAACGTGCTGGACAGTTCGGGGTGGTCCAGCTCGGCCCGGCGCAAGGCCCGGTTGAGGAAGTCCAGTTCACCACCGCGGAGGTAGGGGGCGCGGCCGCGCTCGTACCAGATCAGCTCCAGCATGCCATGGTCGTCGTCGCTGACGCGGCGGCCGTCCCGCACGTAGTCGAAGGTGTAGATCGCCTTCGCGGAGGTGGCGCTCAGCCACACGCTCTCCTTGATCCCGAGGGCCGCGTACGCCTCCTTGTCGGCGAAGGATCCCGGCGGCGTGTCGTGGTGCAGCAGGAACGTCCACCCGCCCGCCTGCCCGAAGCAGCAGCTCTCCCACGCGCGGTCCCAGTGGACCCGGCCGCCGTCCACGGCCTTCAGGTCCTTCAGGCGCGTACCGGCCGCGACCTGCGCGGGATCGGCCCCGTACAGCAGGGCCAGCCGCTCGGGGTCGATGACCTGCCCGGGCGCCGCGCGGAAGAAGGCGAGCGTCGTGTACGGGTCCTGCTCGCGCCAGGACCCGGCCATCCAGGCGAGCCCCTCCAGCGGGTCGCGCCCACAGGCCTCGACCGTCCCCGTGTCGTCCAGGCCACCACTGCGGAAGCGCCTGCCCCACGCCGGATCGATCAGGTCCAGCGTGCCGGCCACCTCCTCGAGGCTGCCGCCGCGCCCGCGTATCGCGGCCTCGGCGATCAGGTACAGCGCCTGTTCGAGGTCGCGGGTGGCGAAGACCTCCCGGTAGGGGCCGTGACGGCCGTGCACCGTGCCGTCCTCGTCCAGCAGCAGCCACAGGCCGTCGTCCGCCGTCCCCTCGGCGCGCTCGGCCCACTCCTCGAGCTCGTCGTGCGAAAGCGTCACGGGCGGCAGCCCGACCTCGTCGAGCAGGGTGTGCCGCGCGGCCGTCCGCTGCCAGGCCTCCGCAAGGGTCCGCTTGGTGATCTCCATGGCGCCACTGTAAAAGGGCCCACTGACAACGGGCCGCCCCCGCCGACGGGTTCGGCACCCGGCCGCCCTGTCCCGCTGCTTCGGTGCGCGGACGGCGCCCCGGGGCACCGCGCGCGCCGGGGGAACCGTCCGGCCTGCGCGATCGTCGGTTACGGATGTGACTGAAGTGACGCCCATACTGACCGCTGACCACCGCGAACTGATCTCGGACCTGTCCGGGATCGTCTGCGACTACCCCTACGTGGATCCCGAATCGACCCTCGCCGTCCTCGCCGGCGACGCGGCGGAGGCGCTCGGCCGCGACACCCCGGAGGGCCGCCGGGAGCGGACCGGGTACACGATCCTCCTGCATGCCACCTGCTGGTACGTCGGCGCACGGGTCTTCAGCAAGTCCCTGTTCGCGTCGTACACAGAGGCCCTGGACGGGCTCCGTGCGCAGCTGGACCGGGCCTCCTGCGCCTGTCCGCCCGATGCCCACCCCGCGGATCTGGACTCGGAGTACCAGGTCGAGGCGGGGGTGAGCATGCTGACCGAGGAGGGGCGGGCCGCCTTCGCCGAGGAGTACGGTCTCGACGCGGAGGAGTTGGCGGTGTTCGACTGCCAGGGGTTCCTCGCGGACCTCGCCGATGAGGCCCTGGGCTGCCTGCACGAGGCGCACCGGGAGCTCTTCGGCGGCATTGACGTCTCCCATCTGGACGCACGGTTCGTCCGGGAAGACGGCAGCCTCGACCTCGTCGCCGTGCAGGAGGCGATCAGCCGGAGCTGGGAGAACAACACCGGCCCGGTCGCCCTGTGGTCCGCCCGCCGCTGGCTCACCGGGCGGGTGCGGGACGAGGAGCGGATCGGCCTGTTCCTGTGCCTGTGGATGGGCATCGCCCAGACGTACGAGGGTCTGCCGCCCTCGTACGCGCGCGACCTGGCCGCCGCGCTCGCCACCGTCGACCTGGACGCCTCCTGCGAGCACCCCCAGCACCCCTGGTCCACCGCCGACTCCACCGTGCAGTCCCGGTTCAGCGCCGTGGTCCACCTGTACGCGCCGCAGGACCACCCCGACACCCCCGTGCCCGCCGAGCTCTCGGCCCGCGAGCTGTGGGAGTGCCCGGTGCAGTACGCCCAGTTGGCGCGGAAGGCGCTGGAAGACCTCAAGGGATGGCGCACGATGCGCGGCGGCGACGACGAGGACTGGGAGGACTGAGCGGTACGGGTCGCCTCGGAGCAGGTCAGGACTGACCGGCCGCCACCGCCCGGAAGGCCGCGGTCGCGCGGCGTGCGACCGCGTCGGCGTACGGCACGAAGACGGCCGGGTCGGCGTGATCGGTGAGGCGCAGGCGCACCGCGGGCTCGAAGGTGTGGGCCGTGTAGTGGACGAGTCCGTCGGGGACCAGCGCCTGCGCGAACTGTTCGATCTCCCGCTCCCACCACGTGTACCGGGTGGCGAGTCCGTTCGCGATGCTCTCGCTGGTCACGACCGCCAGAGCGTAGGCACCGGAGGGCTTCCGTACGAGGAGGATCCGGTCGGGGTGGTACGAGCCGTCGCGCCACCGCCCTGCGTACAGGTGTCCCGTCGGCATGTCCGGCGGTGTCCTCAGCCAGGTGGCGTCCGGCAGGCCGGACCAGGTGAAGTGCACCCACCAGCCGTGGCGCACCTCGTACGGCTTGTCCTTCACGGTGATGATGCCGGGCCGGCCGGCCGCTTCCAGGGCCGCCGCGGTCGCGGTGATCACCCCGGTCACCTTGCGCACGGCCTCCTCGCGTGCCCGCTCGTTGCGGACCGAGGCGTGGACACGCTGCCACCAGGCGTCGACGTCACCGACGGTCTCCCGCAGGTCGGCGGGCCAGGACTCCGGTGTCTCGCCCCGCGCAGCCAGCTCGCGCGGCGTGCTCCCGCCGGGCAGCGGCCGGTCCGCGGCGGCCTGGCGCCACTCCCACTCCTCGAACCGGGCCCGGGCCTCCGCACGCCGCCGCTCCTGTTCCCGGAAGGCCCGTCGGCCCGCCTCGGCGCGCTGGGCCTCCTGGTCGGCGATCCGCCGCTCCACGGCCTCCCGCACCGGCCGGTAGGCGGCCGCCGCGGGCTCCACCCGTTCCAGGAAGGCCGCCTTGGCCTTCCTGTACGTCGCCTCGGCCCAGCGCCGGCCCACCAGCCGCCTGCGCCAGCGCCGGACCCGCTCCTCGACCCGCTCCAGTTCGACGACGGCTTCGGTGAGTTCGCGCAGGTAGGTGAGGGCGGCGGCATTCCAGGCGGTCACCTCCTGCGGTGTGCCGGCCGCCACCACCCGGGTGCGCGAAAAGCGCGAGGAGACCAGCCCGCCCGGGACGCCGTCCCCGGTCTCGTCGGCCCCCTCGGGGAACCAGTAGACGGTGATGAGACCGGCATCGGCTATCGCGTGGTTCAGCCACGATATTTTCAGGGCCATGGTCCGAGGATGCCCACGAGGACGGCTCCGAAGTCCCCGCCGGGGGCGCCGTCCAGGCCGGTTCCTCCGGGTCGGGTCACTGGGACGGGTCGTACGGGTCCACCGGGAGCTGTGCGAACGGTGTCCGGGTGTGACCCTCGGGCGAGCAGGCGGCGAACGGCCCCTGCTGGGGGTCCATCAGGACGCGCAAGTGCGGATCGGCGTGCTGGATCCACCAGGTCGTCATGCCGAGGGCCGGGTCGTGGCGCAGGTGCTCCCAGGCCAGCCAGAGTGCGGACAGCCGGGCCCCCGCCTCGAAATGGTCCCACCAGCGCGGGCACCACGTGGCGGTCGTACCGTCCAACGGGCGGCGGATGGTGTGGGCCAGGTAGCCGGTGACGAAGTCGAAGACGTCGGCGAAGTAGAACTCGGCCTTGCCGTCGTGGACTTCCGAGGCCGGCATGGGGAAGACCGAACGCGGCTCGCGCGGCGGCTTGGCCGGGGCGTACGCCCTCAGCAGCGCGTCCAGGGCCGTGTCGCGCTTCCGGAGCTCCGTCAGGATCCAGCCCTGCAACTGCTCCTGCAGTTCGGCGACCTCGGCGTAGGCGTCCGCCTCCAGGCAGTCGACTAGCCGCTTTCTCCAGTCGTCCAGCCGGCGGGCGTGGTGTTCTTCCTCGTACGCCGACCGCGCGCCGGCCAAGAAGTAGGTCAGAGTCATGTGGTGATCCCGCTTCCACTCCTCGCCGGCGGCCTCCGCGGTGACCTTGGCGGCCACCCGCTGCGCGTGTTCGGCCGCTGAGCTGTCCGTGGAGCCGGTGTTCTCGTCGGGTGCTTCGTTCATGAGCCGAGAATAACTTATTATCGTCTCAGTGACGATAAAAGGGTGCGGTCATCAGTGCGTCGGACTACCCTGGTGCAGAAGATCACTGACGCGGGGGAGCGGCCATGAGCGACGGCAACCATCAGGCTGTGCAGATCATGATCGGAGGCGGGCCGGCCGTCCTGGCCCGCCCGGCGGGGGCGGTGCTGGTCGACGACTGCGGCAGCGTGTTCCACCGGGGCGTTCTCCCCGACCTCGGCCACACCCCCGATCAGCTGCGCCACCTGAGCGCCTACGGGTTCGACCCCTACGCGTACGCCGCGCCCACTGAGCGGGTGCCGACGATGGCGGTCCGCATGTGGCTGGACCAGCTGGCGGCTTCCGGCCCGGTGGTCAACGGCACGGCCGAGCTGGCCGTGGACCAGGAACGCCGTCTGGTCGCGGCCGTCCACCCCGCGGGGGCCGCCGACCGGGTCATCGTCGACGTCGAGGGCATACCGACGCTCGCCCCGGGCCTGCCCGCACAGCTCGTGCCCGGCACCGGCCCCGCGCTGCACTCCTTCGACTGGGCCGCGGGTGTCCTGCTGGCCGATCTGGTCAGGCAGGGTCCGGTGGCGAGCGGGGCGGCGCGAGCACTGGTCGGCCTGCTCAACCAGCGGGGCGGCCCGGCGGACGTGCTGGCGTTGCTGGACCGCATGGACCCGGCGCTGCTGACCGCGTCAAGGGCGCCGATCGAGGCGATCCGAGCGTTCGCCGCCTTCCTGTGGGCCACCGAGCACGCCGCCGGACCGCTCTGCTTCGGTGACGCCCTGGTGTACGGGCGGATCGCGGCGACGGCCGCCGACCGCTGGATCGTGGCCGGCGGCGGGGACCACGCCCTGGCAACCGCCGAGGCCCTCCTCAACGGCAACCCGGCCGCCCGGGTCACCGTGGTCGCGGCAGCCTTCGAAACGGCGGCGCTCAGCACGGCACGGTACTTCGGCCTGTGGAGCCGCCACACCGCGGACGGCGGTGGTGACGGCCGCCTGGAGTTCCGCACCGGAGCCGAGCCCGGCCCCGTCACCCTCACCGGTACGGGACGCTTCACCGAGGGCGGGGTGGAGGCCGACGGATACGCGGCGTCGATCGGCCGGGCCCGCCGACTGCCGCTTGCCGTGGGCAAGCTGGCGAGCTGGGCGCGGGAGGCCCACGGACAGGTCACCGGCACCCTGCTCTTCGACACCGACCTGCTCTACCTCGGCTACCGGCTGCACTTCGCCGCCGAGGGCCTGCTGCGCCAGGTGGACGTCACCGGCGCCGCCTCGTGGTTCCTGCCCGCCGACGTGTTCCCGGAAGAGCAGGCCCGCCGGGTCGAACTGATGGGTCAACGTGCCGTGCCGCCGGAATCGGGATGCACCCCCACCGACCTGGCGCCGGTCGCGCAACAGGGCGCCCGGCTGGCGGCTGCCCGACGGCAGGGCGCGGTACGCGAGACCGAAACGGTGCCCGAACGCTGGGTGCCGTCCGTCTGACCGCTGGGCCGGATCGCGGCGCGGCGTGGCCGCGCCGTCGGATCAGGGCAGGGGCGAGGCCTCGGTGGCGCGGGCCCGCCTCAGGCGGAGACGGCGCTGCGGGTCAGGGCGGTGCGGAGCGCGAAGACGCCGAGCAGTCCGCCCGCCGTGAACCGCTGGGCGGTCATGGCGCGGGGCCGGGCGGCCAGGAAACCCGACACGCGCGCGGCACTGAGCATGATCAGGGCGTTCACGCAGATCCCCACGACGATCTGCACGGCACCGAGCTGGAGGAGCTGCGCCCAGGCCGGACCTGCCTGCGGGTCCAGGAACTGGGGCAGCAGGGCGGCATACATGAGAGCGATCTTCGGGTTGAGCAGGTTGGTCAGCAGCCCCATCGAGAACAGGCGGGCGTCGGAGACCGGAGGCAGGTCTTGGGCCGGTGCGAAGGGCGAGCGGCCGCCCGGCCTGAGCATGCCCCAGGCGAGGTAGGCCAGGTAGGCGGCCCCGGCGAGCTTGACCACCGTGAAGGCCAGCGGCACGGCGGCGAACAACGCGGACAAGCCCGCGGCCGCCGCCAGCAGGTAGCACACGAATCCCACGGCGGTCCCACTGAGGCTCACCAGTCCGGCCCTGCGTCCTTGCGTGATGGCGCGGGAGGCGAGGTGGATCATGTTCGGGCCCGGAGTCAGCGCCATGCCCAGTTCGATGAGGGCCACTCCTCCGACTGCGGTCAGAGCGATCATCGGTCAGCCTCCAGGCCGTTCGTCGGGTACCTGATGTGCAAGGGGGGTCACCCGGCGGCGAAGCGCGGGTGCGAGGCATCAGCCGAGCCTGCCGCGCCCGCAGCAGCATACGGCCCCGCCCCTCGGGCTCTTCATGAGCTCCCGGCCCCGCTCCCGGCCCGCCGACTGCTTCAACCTGAAGGCAGTCGAACGGCCTTGACGCCGAAGGGAACCCCCTCGGCTCGGCCGGCGGGTCCTCGCCGAGGTACTTCTGAGAGGGCTTGCGCGGCAGCGACTCCTCACGGTCCTCGACCCGTTCGACGTTCCGCGGATGTCCACGGACCGGTACGGGTGCAACAGCTCGCGCGTCTCCTCGCAGAACACCACTGTGCCGTTCAGGGACGGGGCGGCCAGCCGGCGTCGGAGTCGGTGAGGGCCCGGGCCTGGTGCACACGCTCTTCGACGAGCCGGCGGAACCCGGGGAGCGCGTACCGTTCCCCCGTCGCCGATCGGGTGCCGCGGATTCCGGCGATGTCGGCCATGAGCTGCTGGGGCTGGGGCTGCCAGCCCACGACCAGGACCCGCAGCCCCCAGGCTTCCGCCCGCCGGTGCAGGTCCAGCAGGTGCAGCAGCCCCTCACGGTCCATGAGGACCACGTGGTGCAGATCGACCGTGAGGACCCGCTCATGGGCGGTGACCACCTCGTCCACCACGCGCCCGAGTGCGGCGCCCGTGTCCGCGTCGAGTTTTCCGTCGACGCCGACCCAGAGGGTGCTGTCGCGGTGTTGGACGTCCACAGTGTTCAATGCGGTGCCTCCCGTCACCCGGAAGCCGGTGCCCGCCGGGGGCCATCATCTTGGCGTGCTGCCCGGCAGGACCGGTACGGGACGCGCTGGCGGACCGCTGTCGGCTTGACCGCGGCAGGGACACCCGATTCTCGAACTCGCGCTCGAACATGCGGAGATCGCCTGCAATTCAGAGGCTCCACAACAATGATTCTGGCATCTCCCGTCACGCCGGTCACGATTCTTCGACCCGAAATCAGATGGCGGGCGTACCGGCTCCGGGCATGACGAAATTGGCCGGATCGAGCTGTGGACAGCCAGGGGCCTTTCGGGCTGAATGGACCTCGCCCATCGGCGGACCATACGGGAGGGCGGATAATCGTGTCCGAAGGCCTAGGAGAAGTCGACAAGGAACAGGTTCAGGCGAGAGTCCAGAAGATCCAGGAAGTCTTCGCCCGTAAGCGGGAGGAGAGCGGCAGCCTCGGCTCGGGGCTCGATCTGGAGGCGTCAGCGCGGCAGGCCTTGGAGGCGAGGGCGCGGCCCGCCGTGGTCGCGGACGAAGAGATCCTGGCGAAGCTGCGCGCCTCCGCTCCGCAGTCCCGCGACGACAGCGGCCCGAGCATCTGGTGCGAGCTCTACGGATTCCTGGACCTCGGGTACAAGATTCATCTGAATCCCTACGCGGTCGCCATGGTGACGAGTGCGGCCTCGGCTCTGGAAAAGGTTCTGGGCGACGCCGTAGAGGATTTCCCGGAACTCGAGGCGATGTTCGTTCCGCTGCTCGCGTTCATTTACGCCGAAGGGGACGCGATCGGTGAAGTCGCTCAGATCAACGGCTCGGTCGTGCTGATCGGCGTGATCCCCGACCCGTTCCCCCTTCCGTTCCCCGACGACTAGTCCTCCACCCTCAACCGCACGGCCGGAGGCCCTCCAGCAGATCCTTCGCGATCTGCTGGAGGGCCTCCGGCCGCCCACTCCCGGTGAAGGCCGGGCGGAAATCCGCCTCCCACAGCGCGGAGAAGGTGCCAAGATGCGACGAACAGCACCGGAAAGGCAGGGGCTTGGCGCATGCTCGGATGGAACATCACCGTTTCGACCCAGACTCCGCAGGAGAGGGACCAGAACGTCACACACAGCCGCGAGGATTCCATCCTCGCCTCGTGGTCCGTCGGCATCGGCGGACTCAACTGGGTCTCAGAGCTACAGCGGTCGGGCAAGGCCGAGGAACTGCTGGGCGGCGGCTACCCCTGCCGCTACGTCATCCGTGCCGCAGACGTGCTGCCCCTGCTCGCCGACGGGCCCCCGGCGGGCGGCAGCACCATCCACTCCTCCTGGATGCACCCCGAGCGGATGGCGGCCTGCCGCGACGACCAGATGCTGACCGTCGATGCCTGGGACCAGTCGTGAACGCCGCACCCTGACCCCCGGCGACCCTCGGCAGCGCGCTCGTCGCCGGCCGCGCCGGGCGCCGAGGCCGGGTGGTGACCGCTCTCAGTGCCGGGCCTCAGCCTCGGTCTCGGCGTCGGCGACAGCGATGGCTATCCCGAGGGCCGAGGTGAGGTTGCCCGCCGCCGTCATGACACGGGCGGTGCCCACGATGGGGGCGATGGCGACCAGGACGTCCTGGAGCTGCTCGACGGTCACGCCCGTCCTGATGGCGGGGTCGATGTGCGCCAGGTACGAGATCGGCGGAGCGTCCGACGCGGCGAGGGCCGCGATCCGCGTGAGCATGAGCATGTCCGGGGCCAGCCCGCACCGTTCGATCGAGTCGACGGTCATGGCGGCGAGGGTGTCCAGGACTGGGGTTTCTGATGCGGTGGCCATGCCATTGCCTTCCCGTGTGCTTTCCCGTGTGCTCCGGCGCAGGGCCGAGTGGGTTCACGGCGGGAGCATCGGGCGTCCGCGAGCGCCGGGGCCTCCCTCCAACCGTAGATCCGCCGTGGGTACCCCGCATGGCAGGGCATCCACCCCCCGCGCCGTGTGCCCGCCCGCCCCCCCGGCAACCGAACCACTGCCGGCTCTGACGGGTCAGACCATCACCAGCAGCCGCGTGCTCGCCACCAGCTTCCGGTTGACACTGGTGCTCTGCACGAAGATCGTGAAGTCGTCGTTGTGGTCCGGCTTGACGCGGACTTCCGTGTCCGGCAGACCGAGCAGGGCCCGGGCCTCCGGCCCCGTGTAGATCTGGTCCGTCTTCTTCTCCAGCACCGCGATCTGCTTTCGCGGCTGGATGCTTTCCGACTTGCTCAGCTGGTAGAAAGCGCAACCCGTCCGGTAATCGTGCCCGGCCTCGATGACCCATTCCCGGATCGCCGCCGCCCGGGTCACGGGAACCAGCTGGTACCCCGACGGATCGGCCGGAGTGAGACCGGCTGCCTCGATGCTCTTCTTGTTGACCTTTTCCGCACCGACGGAGAACACCGCCTTCGATCCCCGAATGCCCTTGGTGCGGCCCACCATGAAGCTTTCGGTCGCCTTCAGGATGACCTGCCCGGCCTCCTCCAGACCGTGTGTGCTCGTGGCGTCCCACACGGCGATGTTGTCCTTCGGGAAGCCGCACTGCATGGCCTCGCGCTTGCCCATCTGGTCCGGCACGAGGACGGCCAGCGTCCAGTTGTCCTGCTGCGTCTCGATCATCTTGGCGACGGCCTGCACCAGTGCGCGAGGGGTCTTGGCGGGCGCGTCCGGGCAGCGGTGACTCGCGTTCTCCTGACCGTCGGTCAGCACGAAGGTGAGGAAGCTGTGGTCGCCGTACAGCTGGGCCGTCTGGGCCAGCTCTCGCTGGGACTTCAGCGTGGCGGCCAGCAGAGCTGTCATTCCCCCGGTCCGGTACAGCTGCTTCAACGACGGCATGCGCAGCACGTCCTTGTCGTAGATGACGCACTCCACCTTGTCGGCGAAGACGTACACCGTGACACGGGTCTCCTGGTCCAGTTCCTGCGACCGGCGGGCCAGATAGGCGATCTGCTGGTCGGCGACTTCGACCACCTTGCCGCTCAGGTGCGACATGGACGAACTGGCATCCAGCACGAGAGCGACGTGATTGATGTAGTTCTGCATTCCGGACATGGAAGCTCCCCCTCTTTCCGACTCGATACTTCGATCCTCCCATCCACCACTGACAATCGATCTTGTCCGGACGACCGGCCCGCCCCTCCGGGATGCGGCGTTCGGGGACGTGCGCGTGGCCTCCTTGACCGGTCGGGCCGGCACCCGCAGAGTCGGGATGCGGAGCCGTGACAGCGCCGCCCGACCCCCTTCAGCCGGCCCCCGTTCCACGGCGGCGGACGGCCCCGACCTCCGGGAGTGACCGCGCCGATGGTTCTCGACCTCGTCGTCATCGGTACGGCCATCACCCTGGGCCCCCTGCACAACAGCGCCTTCATCCTGCTGCTCTCCTCGCGGCGCGGAGTCCGGAAGGGCCTGGCGTTCCTGCTGTCGTGGCTCGCCAACCTGGTCGTGGTCATCGCGTGCGTCCTGCTGCTGACCGGCGGTGAGCCGCCGGCCCACCACAGCACCCCGTCGACCGCCGTGTCCTGGGTGAAACTCGCCATCGGCGTGGGGCTGGTGCTGTACGGCCTGCACCGGCACCGCCGGCCCCCGCGCCCGCACGGGCCGCCGCACTGGACCGCCCGGGTGGACGGAGCCTCCCTGGCCACGGCCGCCGGGCTGGCCTGGCTGTTGCAGCCGTGGGCGTTGGTCGGCGCCGGCGCCGCCACCGTCGTCGCCGCGGACCTCTCCTCCATCGGCGCCTGGGTCGCCCTGACCGGCTATTGCCTGCTGGCCACGCTCGGCCTGATCGTCATGGAGATGTACACCGTCCGGGCACCCGAGGCCTCGGGCGCCAGGCTGAACGCCCTGCGGACCTGGCTCGAGCGGCACCAGGAACAGCTGGTGGTCGGGCTCTCCCTGTTCGTCGGCCTGTGGCTGACGGCCCGGGCCGTCTACGAGCTGGTCGCCTGACGTACGCCCGCGTTCAGAGGCGGGCGTACGTCACCCGGAACGCCCAGTCGGCCCGCTCCTTGAGTGCGTCATGGCCGGGGCGTGTGGTTTCCTGAGCTGCCTCGCGCTGTAGCGGGGCGACTACATGGAGTGAAGGGGATGTTGTCGTGAGCGTTCTGGACATCAAGCTGGACCGGTCGTTCGATGTCTTCGACTCGGACGGCGACGGGCGGCTGGAGAAGTCGGACGTCACCGCCCTCTCGGACAAGCTCGCCGAGTCGCTCGGTCTCGCCCCGGACGCCGTGGAAGGACTCCGGGGCTCGCTGGCGGACCTCTGGGACACCGTCTTCCAGCGGATGGACCGGAACGGCGACGGCGGCGTCGACCGACAGGAGTTCCGGACGTCGTTCCGGGCGCGGATCGTCACGGACCAGAACAGGATCTGGGAGCGGCTCCGGAACATGAGCAACGCCTGGACCGAGCTCGGCGACCGCGACGGCGACGGCATGCTGAGCCGCGAGGAGTACACCTCCCTGCTCCACGGCATGTTCCGCCTGCCCCGCGAGACCTGTGACGAGGCGTTCAACCGGCTGGACGCCGACGGGGACGGGCAGTTGAGCCGTGACGAGATCAGCTCCGCGATGAAGGAGTACTACACGAGCGAGAACCACACGGCCCGCGGCAACCAGTTCTTCGGCCGGCTCTGAGAGGCGCGGCGGGGGTGCTCCAGCGCCCCCGCCCGCGGTGGCTTCCCCGGAGCCGGTTCGTATCGGTTCCCCGCTCGTTGACTGGAAGCGGAAGCCAATCTCTCAAGACCTACTGGAGGACCTCGTGATGGCCGATGCCGCACTGCCGGTGATCGTCGTCTCCGACTCCGATCCGCTCCGCCGGCACGAGACGGCCGAGCTGGTGCAGAGCTGGTACCGCACTTCCTTCCGCGTACTGCAGGCCTCAGGGCCCTCGGAAGTGGTCCGCGCGCTGAGGTCGCTGGCCGACCGGAAGGTACCCGTCGCGGCCGTGCTAGCCGATGAAGCCCCCGACCTCGGTGCCGGGCACCCCGGCGTGCGCTGGCTGTCGCCGGCCGGACACTCCGGCGCCGTACCCGACGCCCTTGCCGAAGGCGCAGGGGGCGCCGGGTCCCCGGCCGGGGACCCCGCCGGGCTCAGGGGCGCGCTGGACGACTTCCTGTGCACGTGGAACGCCGACTGCCAGGGCGATCTGCCCACCGCCGAGGTGCGCGGCAGCCGCTCCTCACCCGCCGCCTACGCGGTGCGCGACTTCCTCGGCCGCAGCGGCGTGATCTTCCGCTGGCTCCGCGAGGAGGAGGACGTGCGGGAGGCCCCGGTGACCGTCCGCCTCGGCGACGGCACCGAGATGGTGAATCCGTCGGTCAGCGAGCTGGCCGAGCGGCTCGGACTCATCAGGCCGGCCGAACAGACGCACTACGACGTCGCGGTGATCGGCGGTGGCCCCGGCGGCCTGTCCGCCGCGGTGTACGCCGCCGCGGAGGGCATGAGCGTCGTCGTGATCGAGGACGACGCGCCCGGCGGGCAGGCGGGATCGACCTCACGGATCGAGAACTACCTGGGCTTCCCCGTGGGACTCACGGGCGGTGACCTCGCCCAGCGCGCCCTGCAACAGGCCCGCAGGGCACGCGTCGAGTGGCAGCCCACCCGGGTGGCCAGCCGGGTCACCCCGACCGCCACGGGTGATCACACCGTTGAGTTCGTCAAGGCCGGAACGGACGAGACGGCCTCGGTGACGGCGGCCGCGGTGGTCGTCGCCACAGGTGTGGACTGGAACCGCTTGAAGGCTCCCGGCGTCGACCGACTGCTCAACTCCGGCGTCTACTACGGTTCGTGCCTGTCCGACGCCCCCTCAACCGTGGGGGAGGACGTGTACATGGTCGGCGCGGGGAACTCCGCCGGGCAGGCCGCCCTCTACTTCGCGCGCTACGCCCGCTCCGTCACCCTGCTGGTACGGGGCACCGACCTCGGCGCCTCGATGTCGAGCTACCTGGTGCAGCGCATCGAGCGGACCCCCGGCCTGCGCGTCCTGTTGGGCACCGAGGTGACCGAGTGTTTCGGCGGGACCGCTCTCACCGGGCTCGGGCTGCGGTCCCGCGACGGCGGGGAGCGAACCGTGTCCGCGCACAGCCTGTACGTCCTGATCGGCGGTCACCCGTCGACCGACTGGCTGGGCGGGGCGCTGCAACTCGACGACCGAGGGTACGTCCTGACCGGAACCGGCGGGGCCGGCCCTGACGCGCTGCCGATGGAGACCAGCGTGCCCGGCGTGTTCGCGGTGGGCGACGTGCGCTCCGGTTCCGTCAAGCGGGTCGGCGCGGCCGTGGGCGAAGGGGCCGCCGTGGCCCAGTGCCTGGTCGAGTACAGGCGGCGGCATCCCGAGCGCTTCCGGGACGCGCGAGCCGTCTGCGGCTTCTGACGGAAGACGACTGGCCCGGGGTGCCTTCCGGCCTTGGCCGTCGAGGCCGTCCACGCGTTCTCCGGTACGCGTGGACGGTGACCCGCTTGCCACGCGGATCAGGAGGCCCGCGCGGTCGGCCACTTGAGCTCGATCTCCAGCTCGATCTCCCCGTCCTCCACCTCTACCTCGACCTCGGTGTGGATCTCGTCCGGGATCCGCAGGGTCAGCGTCCCGGGTCCGAGCTCCAGCTCGGCCGTGCCGCGGTGCCGGAGCGCCTCCGCGAGCGCGGAGAGCTGATCGGCCGCCTCGAGACGGGACAGGGATCTCTTCTGCTCAAACTTGAGGTCCTTCACGGATGTCTCCAATCCGCTACGAACAGCGCGAACACCTGGTGAGTCTCATTGTGAGGCCGCGCGGCAGGCCGGGCACGTGCGCCCGCGTCACCGGGCACCCACCCCGCCCGGCCGCTCCTGCGCCGCCGGTCGCGGCCGGCTGAAGGCCAGGCCGACGACCTCACGCCACTGCACGGGCGGCAGCGACACCGGAGACCCGGGGCGATCCCGGGGCACGCGGACGCGCAACGCGCCCGGGCGGACGGTGCAGACGACCGGCACCGGCATGGTCAGGGCCTCTCCGTCGACGGCGACCGGAATGCTCTCCGTGCCCGAGCTGATGCTGATCCGCCGGGAGGCCAGCACCTGGAGCCCGGCCGACCTGGCACCCCGGAGCGCGACGTCGGTCGCCTGGGCCGCGTTGTCCACCCGGATCCCGAGGACCCCCAGTACTCCGCGGTCGAGCCGGGACCTCCGGCCGCCCGCGGCCATCGGCTCGGGGGTGGCATACGGGTTGTTGCTGACCAGCAGCGCCTGCTGGGACTCCAGCCGCGCATCGTCCGTCACCGCGTCGAGCCTGTGACCGGTGAAACCGAGCAGCAGGTCGGGCATCGCGTCCAGTGCCGTGTCCGCCTTGGCGTCCCGGTAGTCCGGGCGCTGCACGACCTCCGCGTAGACGCCGAACGAGGCCGTGTTGACGAAGGCGTGACCGCCCACGACGCCCAGGTCGACCCGGAGCTCCTCCCCGTCGGCCAGCGCTTCCAGACACCGGGCCGGGTCGTCGCGGTCCAGACCGAGATCCCTGGCGAAGTGGTTCCTGGTGCCCGCGGAGACCACGAGGAACGGCAGGTCGTGGTCGGCCGCCACCTCGGCCACCCGGGCCTGGGTCCCGTCGCCCCCCGCCACCCCGAGCAGGTCCGCGCCCTCGGCCACCGCCCGACGGGCGAGCGCGGCGACATCCGTCGTGACCGTCGTGTCCAGCAGCACGACCCGGGCGCCCAGCGCCTCGGCCTTCTCGACCAGGCCGAAACGGCCGACCTTGCCGCCGCCGGACTTCGGGTTCATGATCAGCACCGGATGCCGGGGGAGGGGACCGGCGACCGCCGGCATGGCGTCGGGTTTCCGTACCGCGCGCAGCGCCGATCCCGCGCACACCACGGCGGCACCCCACAGCGCGATGGCGGTCAGCGCCACGGGCCACAGATCGGCCAGAGCGTACGTGACCAGGATGGCCACCGGCGCGCCCACCACGAGCAGCGCTCCGGCCACCCGTACCGCCCCGTGATGGGCCAGGACCCACCACGTACCCGCGGCGGTGAGCACCGCGCCGGCCGCCCCGACCGTGAGGACGAGCAGACCACCCCGGCCGGCGGCGGCGGCGAGCGCCACCACCGCCCCCAGCGCGCAGAGCAATGCCAGCCGGGCCAGCAGTCTGGCGCGGGGAGCCGAGCCGGCTGGATGCGACGGTGACATCGTCCTCACGCCCTCTGGCCGGTCCTCACCACGAGCTGTCGCCGGCACCGGTTGCGGTCCCCGTACGGCCCGGCGCGGCGGTGCGCATCGTGCGGCGGCGCTACCGGCGCCACTCGCCCAGTGTGCCACCGCCCCTGCGCCGTCCCCTGTGCCGGACCACGAGCCACCGGGAATCCACCGGATGGCTCAGCTTCGGAGATCCGACGATCCGGGCGCCAAGTGCCGTGCCGCAGAGGAGCATTGCGGTCTGCAGGCCGCGGACACGGCCCGCCGGCTGCGCGCGCGGCTGGCCGGCGAGCCCCACCCCGAACCCTGACCGGAGCCGGCCCGCCCGGGGTGTGCGCCCGCGCCTCCTGACCCCATGGCCGGGGCGGTCAGGAGGCGCGGGCCGCCGACGCCGTCAGGCGCGGCAGCGCAGCATTTCCAGCGGGGGGTTGGCGTAGAGGTCGGCCCAGTGGTCCGCGCCGAACGCGCGTACGCCGGCCTCGGACACCTCGACCGGAACCCAGGTCAGCTCACTGAATCCGGCCGCCTCCAGGCACTTCTCGTAGACGTCGCGGCGCGGGCGGTTGGCGACGAACGACACCGGCGGGTCGAGCAGTGCCGTGGTCCGGACCCGCGGCCCGGTCTCGCCTTCCTCCCCGGTGAGCTCGCTGCGGAAGCCGTACCTCTCCGGGGACGGCCCGTCGAAGCGGAAGTCGGGCGACTGGTTGAGCAGGAACAGCTCGGCGCCGGGCTTCAGGCTCCGGTGGATGCGGCGGCACATCAGCTCGGTGGTGGCGATGTCCGGCGCGTAGTTGAGCAGCTGGACGGCCAGGCCCACGTCGAAGGGCTGCTCGAAGGTCCGCAGTTCCGACACGTCGCCGACCTCGTACCGCACGCCCAGCGGACTCTGCTCCTCCAGCTTCTGCGCCACGGCGACCATCTCGCCGGAGATGTCGATCCCGAGGACGTCGGCGGCGCCGCGCCGCTTGAACTCCCGGCTGTAGAAGCCGGTGCCGGAGGCCAGGTCCAGGACCGACTTGCCGGTCACGTCCCCGACCAGGGACAGGAAGCCGGGCACCACCGCGTACTGCTCCAGGGGCAGGGCCTTGAACCCCTCGTAAGCCTCGCCGATCTCGTCGTACTGCTGCTGCGCACTCATCGTGCCGTCCTCCCCGTTCGTTGCACCATGTCATCGGCCCCGGCCGCCCGTGACCGGGACGGGCCGTGGCCTCTGGCTGGAAGTCTCTCCCAACCTGGCAGAGCGTCAGGCTTGGCGGAAACCACGAAAATACGGTCACCGTCCCGGCCTCCCGCACAGCACCGTCCCGGCCTCCCGCACAGGCGGGCCCCCTGGTCGCGACCGGATCCGGGGCCGCAGCGGACGCTCCCGGCCACGCCGAGTGCTAGAAAGGGAGTATGTCCGGGTTCGGTCGGTCTGCGGCCCCGTCGCCACGCGCATCCCCGGGGCCTCCCCGGCGCTCCTTCCTCGGGGTGCGCAGCGTCGCCGGCCAGGTCCTGTTGCTGCAGGTGGCGGTCGTGGTGCTGCTGGTCGCCGCGGCCGTCGGGACGCTGATCCTCGAAGCGCGCGGCGAGAACACGCGCGAGGCCCGGGACCGGTCGATGGCCGTGGCCGAGACGTTCGCGCACGCTCCCGGGACGGCCGCGGCCATGACGAGCACCCACCCCAGCGTCGTGCTGCAGCCGCGCGCCGAGCAGATCCGCAAAGAGACCGGCGTGGACCTCATCGTCGTGTACTCCCCGCAGGGAATCCGCTACACGCACCCGGACCCGGCCCTCATCGGGGAGCGGGTCCCGGGCGGTGGCGAGGTGCCGAAGGAGGCCCAGACGCAGATCGACGAGACCACGCAGGGGCTCGCCGTGCTCTCGCTGGTCCCCGTCATCGGGCCTGACGGCTCGGCCGTCGGTACCGTAGGGGTCGGGATCACCGTCCAGAGCGTGAGCTCCGTGGTCAACCGCCAGCTCCCGGCCCTCCTGGGGGGAGCGGCGATCGTGCTCGCGCTCGGTACCGCCGGTTCGGCGCTGGTGGGCAGGCGGCTGCGGCGGCAGACCCACAACCAGGACCCCGCGGAGATGGCCCGCATGTACGAGCACCACGACGCGGTCCTGCACGCGGCCCGTGAGGGCGTCCTCATCGTCGGCGGGGACGGCCGGCTGCTGCTGGCCAACGACGAGACGCGGCGGTTGCTCGGACTGCCCGCCGACGCGGAGGGGCGGAGCATCACCGACCTCGGCCTCGGCCGGGACCTCGTCGCGCTGCTGACCTCCGGCCGCAGTCCGACCGACGAGCTGCACGAGGCCGGTGAGCGGCTGCTGGCCGTCAGCGTGCGGCCGACCGGCCCGTACGGCGGGCCGCCCGGCAGCGTGGCGACGCTGCGCGACACCACCGAGCTGGAGGCGCTGGCCGTCCGGGCGGAGGCGGCTCGGACCCGGCTGCGGCTGCTGTACGACGCCAGCGTGCGCATCGGTACCACCCTCGACGTGGTGCACACCGCCGTGGAGCTGACCGAGGCGGCCGTTCCCCGGTTCTCCGACTTCGCCAGCGTCGATCTGCTGGAGCCCGTACTGCGGGGCGAGGAACCGGTGGGACTGGACATGCGGAGGATCGCCCTCGGCGCCATCCGGGACGACCACCCGCTGTATCCGCTCGGGCGGCTGATCAGCCTCGCGCCGAACAGTCCGCAGGCGTTCGGCTTCGCCAGCGGACGTACGGTGCTGGAGGCGGAGCTGCCCGATTTTTCCGGCTGGCAGGAGCAGGACCCCGCACTGGCCGAGGTGATCGTCGGATTCGGCATCCATTCCATGATCACTGTGCCGGTCCGGGCCCGGGGCGTCACCCTCGGCATGGCCTCCTTCTGGCGCTCGGAGAAGTCCGGGGCGTTCGACGACGAGGACGTCTCCCTGGTCGAGGAACTGGTCGCCCTCGCGGCGGTCAGCATCGACAACGCCCGGCGCTTCACCCGCGAGCACACCACGGCCGTCACGCTCCAGCGCAGCCTGCTGCCCAGTGCCCTGCCCGAGCAGGACGCCGTGGAGGTCGCGCACCGCTACCTGCCCGCCAAGGCGGTGGGCGGCGACTGGTTCGACGTCATCCCGCTGCCGGGTGCCCGGGTCGCCCTGGTGGTCGGGGACGTGACCGGCCGGGGTCTGCAGGCCGTGGCCACGATGGGCCGGCTGCGTACCGGCATCCACAACTTCGCCGCGCTGGACATGGCCCCCGAGGAACTGCTGGCCAGCCTGGACGACCTGGTCGTCCGGACCGACGAGAACCGGCCGGCCGTCGGGGACAGTGCCCAGATCATCGGGGCCACCTGCCTGTACGCGGTGTACGACGCGGTCAGCGGCCGCTGCACCGTGGTCCGGGCCGGTCATCCCGGGCCCGCCGTGATCCTCCCCGACGGCACCGTGGACTTTCCCGAGGTCCCGGCCAGCCCCCCGCTGGGCCTGGGCGGCCTGCCGTTCGAGGCCGCGGAGCTGGAACTGCCCGAGGGGAGCGGGCTGGTCCTGTTCACCGACGGTCTCGTCGCAGGACCGGAGCGGGACGTCGGCACCGGTCTGGACAGGCTGCGGGGCGTGCTGTCCGGCGTGGCGGGGGAGCGGAGCCCGGAGGCGATCTGCGAGGCCCTCGTCACCTCCATGGTGCCCGGCGACCGCAGCGACGACACCGCGCTGCTGGTGGCCCGTACGCGGCTGCTGGACCCCGCCCGGGTTGCCCGGTGGGAGGTACCGAAGGATCCCGCGGAGGTCGGCCGGGTACGTGCCTCCTGCGCGCGGAAGCTGGAGGAGTGGGGTCTCGACGCGGTCGGATTCACCACCGAACTCATCCTCAGCGAGCTGATCACCAATGCCGTCCGGTACGGCTCCGAGCCCATCAGGGTGCGGCTGCTGTACGACCGGAGCCTGATCTGCGAGGTGTCCGACGGCAGCAGCACCTCACCGCACCTGCGACGGGCGGCCATGACGGACGAGGGCGGACGGGGCCTGTTCCTGATCGCCCAGATGGCGAAGAGGTGGGGGACGCGCTACACGGCCCAGGGAAAGATCATCTGGGCGGAGCAGGTCCTGTACCCGAGCGGGGCGGACGGGGCGGACGCCGTGGGGAGGGCAGGCCCGGAGGCCGAGCTGCCGGCCCTGTGGGACGACGTACCGGCCCTGTGAGCAGGCCGGACGGGGCCGGACCGGCTCCTCATGGGAGCCGGTCGACGACGATCATCGCCACGTCGTCCGCCAAGTGCCCCTCGGTGTGGCGGATCAGTGCCTGGTGGAGTTCGTTCAGGAACTCCTGCGGGGAAGTGCCGGCCCGGATCCGTTCCAGGGTCTCCGGCAGGGGGAGGAATTCGTTGTCGCGGTTGCGCGCTTCCATGACGCCGTCCGTGTAGAGCAACAGGCGGTCGCCGGGCAGGAACGGGTAGCTTTCGGGTCTCGCGGGAGGCCCGGTGTAGAGGTCTTCGAGGCCGAGGGGCGGAAGCGGACAGGAGGGCGTCAGGGCCCGAACGCTGCCCTGGCGTAGCACCAGCGGAGGGGGATGGCCGCGGTTGACCAGCTGTACCACCTCGTCTTCCGGAACCTGGGCGACGAGGGCGGTGGTGAACCCCTCCATGAGCACCTCGGGAAGGTCGGCCTGGGAGTACGTACCCGGTACGGCGGCCTCGCGCCGCAGGGCGGCCGAGCAGTGCTCCATGACCTCCTGCAGCTCGCCCTCGTAGTGAACGGCCTCCCGGAACGCGCCCAGCGCCACCGCGACCGCGCGGATGGCGGACAGCCCTTTCCCGCGGACGTCCCCGACGATCAGCCGGACGCCGTAGCGCGTCTGCACGGCCTCGTACAGGTCGCCGCCGATCTGCGCCCCCGTACCTGCCGCGAGGCACAGGCTGGCGGCCCGTACCCGTCCCAGGAGCTCGGGGACGGGCCGCAGGACGACCTCCTGGGCCGCGACCGCGATCCTGCGGACCTGGTCGAGCTCGCTCTGCCTGCGCGTGCGCACCGCGTTGCTCAGGATGACACTGGCCACCGACACGACGGTGATCCCCAGGAAGTTGCCGATGATCAGCTGGGTCTGGGTTCCCCAGGACTGGTTGTAGGTCGCGGAGGTCGCGTTCACACCAGCGGCGAGGGCTGCCGCGGTCAGTGTGCCCATGGGGCCCATCGTCAAGGCCGCCAGGGCCGGCGTCGTGGTCAGGATGGGGCCGGTGACCAGGTCGTGTGCGGGCGAGAGCTCGATCCCCAGCACGCCCAGCGCGATCGCGAACGGCGCGCAGCGCGCCAGCGTGAACAGGACCTCGCCATGACCGCCGGCTCCCGGTCGGGAGGACGCCCCGGGCCTGATCGCTGAGCGAGGTTGGGACCTCATGGGAACAGCCTGCCCCGTGGAACCTGCCGGGGCCTCCGGAACCCTGTGACCTGCGGCGCGGCCTGCCGCCCGCTGGCCGACCCGGGCCGTTTCGGCCGTTCGGCCGTGAGGGGAGCCCGGCCGGATGCTGACCGTCCCGTCCGGGGTCCGGCTCTCCGCCCGGACGGCGCGTCAGACCACGGCGAGCCGGTCCACGAGCAGCTCGACCCTCCGTTCGGCGTCCTCCGGCGGCAGCCGTCCCGCCCGGGTCAGGGTCGCCAGCCCGTGCAGGGCCGCCCAGAACACCTCCGTGAACAGTCCCGGGTGGACACCCTCCCCGGCGACCTCGCCGAGGCTCTCCAGCAGGGCGGCGAAGGCGTCCTTCAGCGGTGCCGGGGTGTCCTCCCGCGCGAACGCCAGGCCGCCGTCGAGCTGGAACATGGCGTCGTAGAGCGCCGGGTTGCGTTCGGCGAAGTCGAGATAGGTGCGGGCGAGGGCGACGACCCGCCCGCGCGGGCCGTCCGCGGCGGCAGCCGCGGCCCGCAGCGCCGCGGCCATCTCGGCGGCGCCCTCGAGGGCGACGGCGCCGATGATCTCGCGCTTGCCGCGGAAGTGGCTGTAGAGGACGGGCTGGCTGTACTCGATGCGCTCGGCGAGACGGCGGGTCGTGACCGCGTCCCAGCCCTGCTGCTCGGCGAGTTCGCGGGCCGTCGCCACGATGAGACGTTCGCGGCCCGCCCGCTCGCGCTCCTTGCGTTCCTGTACCGACATGATTCGATCCTAGCACCGCTAGACAACAGAGCGGCAGTAGTACTAGCTTTGCCTCATCGGCTAGCACTGCTAGATCCCCGGAGGGGTCATCATGCTCAACGCACTTCAGGTCTTCACCACCGTGGTCGTCGGCCTGATGGTGGGGGTGGAGTTCTCCGTCGCCTTCGTCATCAACCGGATCCTGAACGCCCTCCCCGAGGACAGCGGCCAGCTCGGCCGCGCCCACGGGGGCCGGATGCTCGGAGCCGTGATGCCGGTCTGGTACATCGGCTCGCTCGTCCTCGTCGCGGTCTGGGCCGTCTCCGGATGGCGCCACGACGGCACCGGCCTCGTCGTCACCGCCGGAGCGCTGCTGATCCTCAGCGTGGTCATGTCGCTCCTGCTGCTCGTCCCGATCAACAACCGGAGCAAGACGTGGACCCCCGAGAACCGGCCCGAGGACTGGAAGGAGCAGTCGAACCGCTGGGACCGCTACCACTACGTCCGCGTCGCCGTCATCATCGCCGCCTTCGCACTGCTGGTCACCGCCCTCGCCTGAGCCCGCGGCCCGCCACGCTCCCTGCGGGCCGGCAGACGCTGGAGCGCCCGGTCAGGTGAGGGTCTGGACGAGGTACAGGGCGCCGACGCCGGCGGCGAGGCCGCCCAGGAGCAGGCGCAGGAAGGTCTCGGGGAGGCGGGGCTGGAGGCGGGCGCCGAGGTAGCCGCCGATGAGCCCTCCCAAGCCGCAGGCCAGGCCGAGCCACCAGTCGGGGGCCACGGGCCCCGTGCTGGCCCTGGACAGCACGGTGTACGCGGCGGCGCCGGCGACGGAGGTGGTGAAGGTCGCGGCGAGGGTGGCCGGTGCGATGCGGGCCAGGGACATGCCGCGCGCCGCGAGGATCGGCCCGAGGAGGGAACCGCCCCCGATGCCGTAGATCCCGCCGACCACCCCGACCGTCAGGGCGAGGGAGGCGAGCACGCGTGCCGACGGCTCGGCCGGCCCCGGCCGCCGGCGGGTGGGGCGCAGGGTGCGCAGGCACAGCCATGCACCGAGCGGGAGCAGGAAGGCGGCGACCAGGATGCGGAAGACGCCGGGGCCGGGGAGGGCGAAGACGCGGACGGCGGCGCCGACGATGACGCCGGGCAGCGTCCAGGCGACGAGACGCCGGGCCAGGTCGTCGCGCAGAGCGCCGTCACGGCGGTAGCGCCAGAGCGCGCCCGGCCCGGCAACCACGTTGAACAGCAGGTTCGTCGGGGTGACCGAGGGGCTCGGCACGCCGAGCACGCTCAGCTGGACCGGCAGCAGGAAGACCGCCCCGGACACCCCGACCGGGGCGGTCACGGTCGAGATCAGAAGGCCGGCCGCGAACCCTGCCCAGACCGTCCACTCCACCGTTGCCCCTGTTCCTGTTCCTGCCGCTCCTTGATCGCCCCGTCAGTATCGACGGAGCCGGTGGCGGGATCGCGAACCGGCAACGAGATGTTCACGAGCGGCAGGTACGGCCCGGCTCGCAGGCGCACGTGCCTGATCAGCCCTTGAACGGCTGGTTCGTCTCTCTCGGCTTGTCTGCGGCGGGAGCCTGCTCGGTGGCGAGCAGGGCATGCGCCATGTAGTTCGCGCTGAGGGTCCGCGATCCGGGGTGTTCGCGGGTACGCGCCGCGTACAGCTGCTCGATGAGCGGTTCGTCCCCGGGCTCGCTCGCCCGATCCGGATACGGTGTCTCCCCGCACCGCTCCTGGACGTGGCTCACGAGGGCGTAGACCTCGTGGGTGTCACTGGAGTCGGCGCAGCCGGGGCCGGGCAACCGCATGCCCAGGGCGAGACGCTGGGCCACGCCTTCGGAGACGGCCCGGGCGAGGATGCCCTCCCGTTGGCAGGCGATGGCCTGCGCGGCCCACGCTCGCATGGAAATCGAGCGCGCACAGTGGATCGTGCGGTCGCGCATGGCGCCGTACCGATCGTTGTCTGCGAGGGCGGCGTCGAGAAGGGCACGCATCTGCTCGATCGCGGGTCCGTCTTCCCAATGCAGGCTCCACACCGCCCCCCAGGCGTGGATCAGGTTCACACCGACGTCGGTGGCATCGCTCAGGTGCCGGGCCAGGAGACGGGCCTGTCGGCTGCGACTCACGCTGCCACCTCCATGGCGACCGCCCCGTCCGGGGACGGAGGCTTGATCGTGACAGGAAAGTCCAACGGCATGGTCGGCGCCCTTCTTCGTGAATGGTTCAGGCAAACGCTAGGGCGTGCCACTGACACCGACCGGCCGTAAGGCGGGGGACCGGCTCGGCTGCATCTGGCCCTGTCGCATCAGCGAGCGCCGGCGGTTGCCCTCGTACGAACTCCGGCTGCTTCGCCGCTCAGTGTTCGTGCGTCACCTGAGCCAGCAGCTCACGGATCTCCCGCAGGCTCATCCGCGTACCGGGGTCGGAGTCCCGCTCCTCGATCTGCGCGAAGTGGTGTTCGGCCGTGGCCAGGTCGCCGCGCTGCCGGGCCAGTCGCCCGGCGAGGCGGTGGCCGGCGAGGTGGCCCGGGTACTCGGCGAGGATGTCCGCGACGAGTGGCGCGGCCTCCTCGTCGCGCTCCGCCTCGACGAGCAGCTCGGCCAGCTCGGGACGGGCGTCGACGCGCCGTCCGAGCGGTCCGCGCGGTGGGTCGAAGTCGCCGGAGCGCTCCACCGCGCGGCGCAGCCACTGTTCGGCCTCCGAGGTGCGTCCGAGCCGGCGCAGCGCCCTGCCTAGGTGATACGCCGCCTCGGGGATGTCGTTCTCCCACGCCTTCACGAGCCACCGCTCGGCCTCGGCGTACCGCCCCCAGCGCACCATGCTGCGACCGGCCAGGAACGCGGGCCGCGCCAGACCGCCCTCGGCGGAGCGCACGTACCAGCGCTCCGCGAACTGCGGGTCCCCTCCCCGCTCTTCAGAGGCCCAGCCGACGCCCCAGGCTGCCCTCACGTGACCGAGGTCCGCCGCCTTCAGCGTCCAGATGCCGGCGGCCCGCTCGTTCTTCGCGTGGGTGTGGATCCCGGCGATGCTGTACGCAGCCCCCGCGTCCCCGGCCTCGGCGGCCGGCCCGAAGTACGGTACGAGCAGGGTCTCGTCGGCATGGCAGTCCTGCAGCATGCGGCCGAGCTTGAGCAGCGCGCGCGGAGTGCCGGTCTTGCGGTACCAGTCGGCGGCGTCGGGCAGCCGGTAGAGGCGGTCGAGTGCATCGGCGTACGCGAAGCACTCCTCGACACCGCCGGACTCCGCGGCCGTCCGCAAGTCGGGCAGGCGCGCCGCGAGTTCGGGGTCGGGCAGTAGGGCGGGGTCGGCGCGAATCGCCGCGATCTCCTCGAGCTGCTCGACGAACATCTTGGGCAGGCCGCCGTCTTGAGCGTTCTCGTCCTCGGCGTCGCCGGTGAGACGCAGCCATCGCTCGGCCTCGTCCAGCCGACGCTGCACGATGCCGATCAGACCGAGGTAGAAGCGGGCGTAGTCGTGACCATCGGGTGCTGCGGCCGCCGTCTCGAACCAATGCTCGGCCCTGCGCTGGTCACCGCGCTCGAAGGCCCAGACACCCATGACGAAGGCCGCGCCGGAGTAGCCGAGTTCGTGCGCCCGTACGGCCAGGGCGCGCGCCTCCTCGATCCGGTCGCTGTCGCGGGCCACCAGGAGGGCCTGCTCGACCAGGGTCTGGTGCGAGCCGACCGCCGCGGCTCGCGCGTACTCCAGCCGACGATCGTGATCTCGTTGGTGAAGGGCGCCGAGGCGACACTCGGACAGCGTCGACCATCTGGCCGGGACCGCCCACGCCGTCGGCTCCTCTTCCCCCTAACCGAGTTCACCGAGACGTAGGGCGTCCCTGATCTCGCTGAGCTTCGCGGTCGTCGCCGGGGTCTGCTCCTGCGCTTGTCCAGCGAGTCGGAGGGCATCGTCGATCTCGCTGAGCTTCGCCGGGGACAGGACGGCCGCCCGCTCTATCAGGTCGTCCCGCGATACAGTGGTCAGCCACGTGCAAGGGGTGAAGCCTGGACGCGGGAACGCGAGCCGCAGCACGCCTTCGAACGGCAATCCTTCACCGGCGCCCACCCTCACTTCGATGCCCAGACCGCTCATGTCGACGCCCGCCGGAGCGACGACCTGCATCACCCGGATCCCGGACGCGTCGTCTCCCGACAGCAGTACGACCAACCTCCGCTCGTCGAACCGGACCCACCAGACTTCGCCACGTTGCACAAGTCCTCCAGAGCGGTGGCCGCAGGTCACAGCGTAGACCCCGCCCTCTGGCAGGAGGCGTTCGAGGGCCTGATGAGCCGGATCGCGGGACGGTTCACGCGGGTACGGGGTGGAGCATCTGCACGACGACGGGGCGGTGCTGGTGGTCGTTTTCAGGAAGCCCGGATCGCCCGCTCGATCTCCGCGCCGGTGCGGACCACGATGACCGGCCACTCGTCCCTGAGGGAGACGGGCAGGAGCTCGCGGTCCTCGTCCCGCTGGACCATGGTCGGCCCGCCCGGGACGACGAGCACGGCATCCAGCCGGCGCAGCAGGACGGCCAGGAGGTCCATGATCCCGTCCCCTCCGAAGCGGTTGAAGGTGATGCCGGTCGGGTCGCTGAAGTACACACCCGCTTCCTCCCCCTCCGCCGTACTCACCAGCAAGAAATCCGTCTCGGGGTCCCGCGCCACCACGTAGGGGCCGAGGACCTCGCGTGCGGCACTCATGTCCAGGGGCGCCGGCTCACCGTTCTCGAACCGCAGCACGAAGATGTCGAAACTCATGGAGTCCTGGAGTCCTTTCCAGCGTCAGGTCGAGGTGTGGAGCAGGAGCCTGACCTGCTCCGGGAAGGTCCAGAGGGTCGCGTAGACCCTGCCTTCGTGTAGCCGCTCCGCGCGGCCGACCGGCCTGCTGAGCACGGCCGCGAACCATGCCGCGCACCGCTCCGCGCTCCTCGCGGCCCTCCGCCAGATCCTCGTCCCAGAACCAAGGGTTGCCGTCCATGGTGTGATCGTAGGACTCCATCACGAAGGTGTACGCGCGCGAGGGTCAGGCCGGGACGCGCAGTCCTGCCAGGAGCCGGTCGAGCGCCTGCTCCGCGGCCTCCGGGTCCCCGCCCCGCGCGATCCACAACGCGGCCTCGTTCATCGCCCCGGAGAGCAGCCGGGCCAAGGGCTCGACCGGCTGCTCGGCGATGATCCCGGCCGCGGCGAGGGCCGTCAGGGCCTCCGCGAGGTGCCGGGCGGAGGACGCCTCGTCCATGGTCCTCCACTCGTCCCAGCCCAGTACGGTCGGGGCGTCGACCAGCAGGATCTGCCGCACCGCCGGGTCGGTCCCCGCCGCCAGGAAGGCCCGGCAGCCGGACCGCAGTTGCTCCCAGAGGTCCGCGTGCCGTTCGGCCGCGGTGGCGACCCGCTCGCCCAGTTCCCGCTGGACCTCGCGGACGACGGCCCGGAAGAGCCCCGCCTTGCTGTCGAAGTGGTGATAAGCGGCGCCCTTGGTGACCCCGGCTGCCCGCGCCACTTCGGCCAGCACCACGTGGTGGTACCCGTCGGCCGCGAACCGCCGCTGCCCTTCGGCCAGCAGCGCCTGCCGCGTGGCCGCCCGCTGCTCCGCCCGGTTGACCGCCATCGCGCGCACCGCCCTTTCCGTTTCGCGTACCGGGGGTATGCTAACGCCACGGTTCACATACCCGAGGTATGTGAAATGGATCCGGAGGACCCCCTGCCATGACGAACGAACTCCCGGCCGCGCCCACGACCGAGCTCGGCGGCTTCTACCCGGTACTCGCGACCCGGGACGTGACGGCCTCCCGCGACTTCTACACCCGTCACCTCGGGTTCGAGGTGACCTTCGAGGCGGACTGGTACGTCAGCCTGCGCCGGCCGGACGCCCCGCAGTACGAGCTGGCCCTCCTCGACCACGCCCACCCGACCCTCCCCGAGGGCCACCGGCACCCGCTCCGGGGCGGCCTGCTCCTGAACTTCGAGGTGGCGGACGTGGACTCCGAGCACCAGAGGCTCGTGGCGGAGGCGGGCCTGCCCGAGGTACTGCCACTGCGCACCGAGGAGTTCGGCCAGCGCCACTTCATCCTCGCCGCGCCCGACGGCGTGCTGATCGACGTCATCACCGTCGTCCCGCCCGGCGAGGAGTACGCCGCCCAGTACACGAACGCCTGATTCCCGGGGCAGCCTTCGGGGCCGCGGGGGTCAGCGTGCCTGGAGCTTGCTTCCGATGTCGTAATGGGCCGAACTGTCGAGCGTGATGGCCTTGCCGTACGTGGCCCTGGGGGAACCCTGTGTCTCCAGCGAGCAGTTCTCGGAGTAGTACCCGTCCTGCGGGGTCAGAGTGCAGTCCCAGGAGTACCAGCCGCTGTTGAGGGCGATGCTCCTGCCGCCGTCGATGCAGGTGTAGCCGTCCTGGCAGGTGTACACCTGCCAGGTGTACGTCGCGGCGACGAGGTAGATGTCCCTGTGCATGGACACGGATGCCATTCCGGAGTTCGGGGCGTTGGTGAGCCAGCGGGTCTGCTCGACAACGGCGGGCGCAGGAGCGGCCGTTGCCGGTGCCGGACCGAATGCCAGAACAGCTGCGAAGACCGCGATGACGGCGCCGAGCCTGAGTCGCTTGCCCATGTGTGTGGTGATCCCCCGTCGGATTGGTGCGGTAGACGGCTGGGGTTCCGGCCCGGACCTTCGTCACGGTCCCTCGCGGGCGCAGCCCCAGCTCAAATGCTTGCAGAGCGGCGGCTTCCGGCCCCGCCTCTCGAACCTAGGCGTGCGTGGCGGTTCGCCCTGTGCGTGGAGTGCACGACTCCTCGACATCCCGTGCGATCTCGCACCGAGGGACGGCCGTCCGGTATTCAGTGGGAGTCATCCCGTACACGTCGCGGAACATCCGGCTGAACGCGCTGGCACTGGAGAAGCCCCAGCGGGCCGAGATCGTCTGCACGGGATGGCCGCGCCACTCCGGGCGACCGAGTTCGGCGCGCGCACGTTCCAGCCGGCCCTGGCGGATGTAGCCCGCCACGCTGACGGGCTGGTCACTGAAGAGGGAGTAGAGGGAACGCAGGGATATGTTGTGCCGGTCCGCGATGGCTTGGGGCGTCAGGTCCGGGTCGCCCAGATTGTTCTCGATGAACCGGGTGACCCGTTGACGGGTTTCCTGGGCGCGGGCTTCGGCCGGCGCCGCGTCGGGGGTGCCGAGTTGCTGCGCCAGGCAGGCGGTCGCCAGATCCAGGGCGATGGACCCCATGCTCGCCAGCTCCGTCGGCCCGCAGCTCGGGCCCTGGACGAGCAGGGTCCTCAGAAAGCCGCCGAGGATCGCCCCGGTACCCCTGTCACCACGGATGCGCTGCCCCAGGATGCCTTCCACCCTGTCGTGCCGCAGCGGCAGGAGGGAGCGGGGAACCTGCAGAATGGCGACCGTCGACCGCTCGTCGATGCTCGCCCCCTCGCTCGGGCGCGAGGTGTCCGTCAGGACCAGGTCCCCTACGACGAGCGACTGGTGGCTCCGCTGGGCCACCTGGAAGGCGCCCCGTGTGACCAACGCCAGCTGGAACTGCTCGGGATCGCCCCTGCGTACATGAGCCGACGTACGGCGCGACAGCACCGGGGAGAAGGTGAGCGCCGACAGCCGCACGGAACCGAGCTCCAGGTCGGCGACGTCCGCGTGGAAGTCGGACGGACGACTGGTGCTGAGGCTCACGGGCATGACGTGGTCCGACACCGCGTCACAGAACCACTCGAACCTCTCGAACCTTTCGAACCTCTCGGCGGAAGCCATGCCCTCACTCCTCGGACCCGCTGATCCCACGTACCCCTTGCTCCCCCCCAGTGCGCCAACGATTATCCGCCATGGCCGAGGTGCACTCCGCGGGGTGTACGACTTCCGGCCGGTCCCATCCGGTTCCCGGTCCCATTGGGTTCCCGGTCCCGCCCGCGCGCCGGCCCCGGCAGGCTGCCGACACGCGCGGCGGGCCCCCCGATGACGATCGGGGGGCCCGCGTGGTTCTGCTACCCCTGCCCGCTGTTCACGCCCGGCGCAGTGCGGAGCGGCCCGCGTAGCGGGCCGAGTCGCCCAGCTCCTCTTCGATCCGGATCAGTTGGTTGTACTTCGCGGTGCGGTCGGAGCGGGAGAGCGAGCCGGTCTTGATCTGACCGCAGCCGGTCGCCACCGCCAGGTCCGCGATGGTGGTGTCCTCGGTCTCCCCCGAGCGGTGCGACATGACGGCCGTCCAGCCCGCCTGGTGGGCCGTGGCCACGGCGGCCAGGGCCTCGGTCAGGGTGCCGATCTGGTTGACCTTGATCAGGATCGAGTTGCCGGCGCCGGTGCGGATGCCCTCGCGCAGCAGTGTCTCGTTGGTGCAGAACAGGTCGTCGCCGGTGAGCTGGCAGCGGTCGCCGACCCGGGCCGTCAGTTCGCGCCAGCCCTCCCAGTCGTTCTCGGCCATCGGGTCCTCGATGGACACGACCGGGTAGGCGTCGATGAGCTTGGCGAGGTAGTCGGCGTTCTCGGAGGGCGTGCGCCGCACTCCCTCGCCCGCGTAGTCGTACACCCCGTCACGGAAGAACTCCGACGACGCCGGGTCCATGACCAGGCCGATGTCCGTGCCGGGCCGGTAGCCGGTGCGCTCGATGGCGGCCACCACGAAGTCGAGCGCCTCCTCGGCGGTACGCAGCGCCGGCGCGAAGCCGCCCTCGTCGCCGACGCCCGTGGAGTGCCCGGCGGCCAGCAGGTCGCGGCGCAGGGTGTGGAAGACCTCGCTTCCCATGCGGACGGCTTCGGCGAAGGTGTCCGCGCCCACGGGCACGATCATGAACTCCTGGAAGTCCAGCGGATTGTCGGCGTGGGCACCACCGTTGACGATGTTCATCATCGGCAGCGGTAGGAGATGGGCGTCGGCGCCGCCGAGGTAGCGGTACAGGGGCTGCCGGTGGGCCGCCGCGGCGGCCTTGGCCGCAGCGAGGGAGACGCCGAGGATCGCGTTGGCGCCGAGCCGGGACTTCGTGGCGGTGCCGTCGAGGGCGGCCAGCGCGGCGTCGAGACCCGCCTGGTCCGCCGCGTCCCGGCCGCGCACGGACGCCGCGATCTCCCCGTTGACATGGGCCACCGCGCGGTCGACGCCCTTGCCGTGCCAGCGCGCCGGGTCTGCGTCGCGCAGTTCCACGGCCTCCCGGGCGCCGGTGGAGGCGCCGGAGGGGACGGCCGCGCGCCCCAGGGATCCGTCCGCCAGGACGACATCGACCTCGACCGTGGGGTTGCCCCGGCTGTCGATGATCCGGCGGGCGGTGACGGTCTCGATGGCGGCGTCGACGGTTCCGACTGCCTTTTCGGACATGGGAGGTCCTTCCCGTTGTCATGTGCCGTGGCCCCGGCTGCGACAACGCTGACGCTGAGCCCGACAAGCCAAACACTACAGCAATGCTGCACAGTTTGGCTGTGCAGCATTGCTGTGCAGGTCAGGTGCGCAGCGTTGCCGGGGGTCGGGGTAAAGTGCCCTATGCCCACCCCGGAAGCCGCCGCCATCGCCACCGAACTGCGCACCGCGATGGGCAAGCTCACACGACGTGTCAAACACGAGGACCACATCCCGCTGGGCCAGGCCGCCGTCCTCGGTGCCCTCGACCGCAACGGCGCCATGACCACCAGCGACCTCGCCGCCGATCAACGCGTACGCCCTCAGTCGATGGCCCGGGCGGTGGGCCTGCTCATGGAGCAGAACCTGATCACGCGCCGGGCGCACCCCACGGACGGCCGCAAGTCGCTGGTCGAGCTGTCGGACGGGGGCCGGACCGCGCTCGAAGCGGAACGCGGCCGCAGGGCCGGCTGGCTCGCACTGGCCATCGAGGCCGAACTTACCGACGAGGAGCGGGCGTTGCTGGCGCGGAGCGCCGCCCTGCTGGAGCGGCTCGCCGCACGCTAGTGCCGTGACCGGAAAGGTCCACCCCGTTGCGACGCCGGGTGCCCGGGCGGGCCCGGCGCTGCGCCCGGGGTCCCGAAGGCCGTGTGCGGGATGCGGGCGGCCCGGTCCGACGAGCGGGACCGCCGCTCAGCCCCAGGTCAGCGGGTCGAGATGGAGGTAGAAGCGGAGGCGGTCGTGGTCGAGGGGACTGCCGTACCCCTCGGCGAACTCCCTGTCCGCGGCCCGAGCCCGCTCCTCGTCCGGCCACGTCTCCCGCGCGCTGGTGAGCAGCAGCGCCAGGTCGGCGTGGCGGTCGGCCAGCCCGAGGCGGCCCAGATCGACGAAACCCGACACGTCCAGGGTCCGCGGGTCGAGGAGGATGTTGGGCAGGCACAGGTCTCCGTGGCACACGACCGTGTCGGCGGCCTCCTGCTCCCGTCGACGGGTGACCTGCGGGACGAGACGGGCCAGCAGCTCCGCGGCCGGCGTGTGCTGCTGCTCGACGGGAAGGAACTCCGGGTTCACGGCCCCGCGGGACACGACCTCGCGCGCCGTCGCGACCATCCCTGCCACGTCCCGCCGGAACGGACACCGTTGCACGGGAAGGGCGTGCAGCGCGCGGACCGCGTCCGTGACGCGTCCCCACGAGGCACGCAGGTCCGCGGCGGCCACCTGGTCGGCGGGTACGCCGGACACGGCCCCGGTCACGAGGCAGGCGCCCGCATCACCGGAGCGCCAGTCCAGCACCCGTGGCCCCGGGATGCCCTGGTCGCCGAGCCATGCGACCCGGTCGCGTTCGGCCTCCAGGTCACCCGCGTCCGTCGCCACCACGCACTTCGCGTACCGGGTGCCGTCCGCGCTGCGGAAGACGGCGGCTCCCGACTCGCCCGTGCTGACCGGCAGCCAGCCGCCCTTGCCGCCGTCCGGCAGCACCGGCGGGACGGTCCGGGATCCGGGACGATCACTCATGGCGGCCACTTTAGGCGGATGGCGGACGGATGCGCTCCCTCACATCGAGGAGCCCCGGTTGCGGTTGGCGAAGGGGAGCGCCCCGTGCAGCGAGGTGAACTCTGCGATCAGCTCCGCCTCGGCGCGGCCGGGAGGCGGCTCGGCCACGGTGCGCCAGGCGACCAGGAGCGTGCCGGAGTCGGCGAGTTGCCAGATGTAGTCGCCGCCGCTATGGCCGGCGTTGCGGCCCTCGCCCTGGCGACGGTAGGCGTTCAGCCGTTGGCCCAGCCCCTGGCGGCCGGCGGCCTTGCCCACGTACACCACGTGGGCGCCGGGCACCCAGGCGCCGTTCAGGGTGGCGGTCGTCGCAGTGGGATCGCGGCCCTTGCGGTGGCCGGCGGGGCTCCGGGCGAGGAAGACCGGGGGTGAGGTGGTGGGACGCAGCACCACGTAGATGCCCGTCCCGGCGGGGACGGCGCTGTGGGGGAGGTCGGCGAACGGCACGAAGCCGACGAAGCCCCGCTCAGCCAGCGTCGCCGGCGTCAGGGGCGCGGGGCGGCCCGTTGGGACCGGGGCGAGGGCGCTGTCGGCAGGTTCGGGTTCGGGCGTCATCGGGTGTCTGCCTTCGGGCTGGAGCGGAGGTACCGGCTGGCTGACGGACCCCCGCCATGGCACCGGGGCCGGAGAGGGGGCGGGTGACGACGTCCGGCGGCGAGCTCCGCCAGCCCCGCCGGGGTACGCGGTTACCCGGCACCCGGCACCGGCCTCACGCTTCGGGCCGGGCCCAGTCGGCGGTGCGGCCCAGGTGGGCGAGGAGGGAGGCGACGGGGTCCGTTGCGGGGTCCGGGGCCGGGGTGAGGGCGGGGCCGAAGGCGAAGCCGCGCAGGGGCTCGACGAGGAGGTCCGCGGTGGGGCGCAGCGCCGAGGCGAGCTCGGGGGTGAGGGGGGAGCTCTGGCCGGTGGCGACCGCGATGTCCCAGGCGTGGACGGCCGCGTCGAGGGCGGCGGCACCAACCGCGGCTTCGGCGGTGACGGTGAACGGCGGCAGCGGGACGGCCACCTCGGCCGTCCCGGGAGCGACCCCGGCGAAGGCCTGGGCTGCGGCTTCGAGTGCCGGCTCCAGAAGGTCCGCGGGGGTGCCGGACAGGACACCGCTGGGCTGGAACGGGTCCTCCGCCGGCCCGGGGCCGCCCGTCAGCCGGGACGCGTAGGCCAGCTGGTCGCCGGCCGCGTGCTGGAGCACCTGGGTCACGTTCCACCGGTCGCAGGGCGTCGGACGGTCCCACCCCTGGGCCGTTATGCCGACGGCTACGGAGCGGAGCGCGGCGTGCGCCTGGTCGAGCAGGTCCCATTTGGATGTGGTCATGCCCCCGACCCTATCGACACGCTTCCGCCAAGGTGACGTATTCCAAAGCTGGTTGACACCCGGACCTGCCCGCGACCGGTCGCACCACCGGGCGGACGGAGGTGGCCTCGGCGCCGGTCTGGCCTGCGGCCCCTCCGTGCCGGGCCCGCCGCGGTCCCCCCTCCCGGCCCGGGCCGGGAGGTCCGTATCGTAGGCGCGAAGGCCGTTCGCATGTTCGGGGGTTGGGTGCGCGTCGCAGATCACGTCGGGTGGGACCGGGGTTTCCCGGTGAAGTACCTCCTGGTCCGGGAGGACGAAGACGGTGTCGAGCAGCTCTGGGGGAGGTGTGCGGGCGTCGACGGGTTGTTCGTCGATCCGGTCCCGCTGCCACGGGAGGTGCTGACCCTGCGCGGATGCAGTCCCGAGGGCATTCTGGGCGATGTCCTGGCCGAGCCCGACGTCTCGTTGCGCAGTCTGGGCGATCTCTGCGTCGAAGTCTGGGACGACGAGCAGCCCGTGCAGTGGTGGACCCTCGTGGATGCGGTCGTGGTGGCCCATCAGCCTCACGCCGCCGATCCGGCCCTGTACGACATCGTGCTCGGCGCCGGAGTCAGGAAGGACGAGAGCTTCGTCGAACTGTCCGCACCCACGCGGTTCGAGCTCTCCGGGGGAACGACGGCCGCCGCCGCACGTCCGAGCCGGTGCTCCGCCGTCGACGGCTTGTTCGAGCCGCGAGACGATCCGGCCCCCGTCCCGATGGAGCTGATCGGCTGCGAGGCCGTGGAGCCACTGCTCGTAGGGACGCAGCAACCGCGCCGCTGGGCACGTGACTGGGCCGAACTCCTGGTACTGGATCGGCATGGTGGCGTGATGGCCTCCCGCGTCGTGGGCCTGGCCATCGACGGAGCGCGCCCGTCCGTGCTCGGCGACGGGCTGGAGGACATCACCCTCACCGACGGCGGCGACGGCCGGCCGTCGCCGGCGGTCCGCCCGGTCTGGGAGAAGTGGTGTCAGGGCCCGCCGTCGGAGCCCAACGTGTGGGCGGCGTACGACGCGCAGGGCAGGGCCGAGTGGTTGGAACTCTCCACGCGTGCCTGGCGGGTGCCCGCGCCCCGGCCGGACCGGTCCGGCGGCGAGTACCACGTCGACGGCCGGTTCGTCACGGACGTGCCCGGGCTGCACTGCGCGATCGCCGAGGCCCTGCTCGGACCCGGCCGCTACTTCGGCCGGGAGTGGAACGCCTTCGCGGACTGCCTGGCCGGTGGATTCGGGGTGATCCCGCCCTTCACCCTGATCTGGCACGACTCCGAGGTCGCACGCCGCGCACTGGAGGACGGGGCGAAAGACGCGGGGGAGCGGCTCCCCTACTTCGAGGGGGTCGTGCGGCTCCTCGAACGGCGCGGAGTCACGGTCCTGCTGCGGTGACCGTCATCGCCCAGGAGGGTGACATGCTTCAGGTGTACGACCCTTGGGGCTCGACCACCTGGGTCAGTGAGGACGACGTCATCAACGGCTACATGGGCAAGGCTTCGAACAGTGATCTCCCCAACGCGTACAGCGCACGTCTTCCGCGGTAGCAGGGGCGGTGCGGCGATCGCGGCGTCCGCGCTTTCGCCACGGGCTGCGGCTCCGGCACCGGCGAACCGATCGACGGCTCCACGAGCACCGCGAGCCGCCCGGTGAACGACACCAGCATCACTGCCGAGCCGGGCGAGCGCTTCACGCTCACCGTCGACCAGAACGCCTCCACCCGCGAGTACTGGTACCTGGTCGACCCCGAGCCCGACAGCTCCGTGCTGGTCAGCCGCGGCCGGGCCTACGCGTCGGACTCCGGCGACGAAGCGGTCCCCGGTGCCGGCGGCCGGCTCACCTTCACCTTCGAGGCCAAGGGCAAGGGGACCACCCGGTTCACACTGCTGCACTGCACTTTCACGACCTGTCAGGGCAACACCTCCACCGTGCCCCCCGAGACGACCGGCCCCTCCGCCACCCCGACCACCGGGGCGAGCACCCCCTCCCAGGCACCCGAGCGCATCACCTACACCGTCACCGTCAGCTGACCCGGAGCAAGCGGCCACGTCAAACGAGAGGCGGGCCGGCCACGTCACCGACGCGATCCCCGGCCAGGAGCCATGCCCCTGGCCGGTCACGCTGATCGCGGACCCGCAGTACGCCGAAGGTGCGGGCAGTGGCAGGCGCCGGCGGCCCGGCTCAGACGCCGGAGGAGACCTCGGCCATCTCGTCGGAGCCCGCGCCCTTCGCCTCGGCCGCGGCTAGCCTGCGGTTGCGCCGGACCGAGGAGACGAAGGACCAGGCGATCAGGAGGACGCCGACGAGGCCCGTGATGACCTCGGGGATCTCGTACTGGATGGTGACGAGCAGGATCACGGCGAGGGCGCCGATCGCGTAGTGGGCGCCGTGCTCCAGGTAGACGTAGTCGTCGAGGGTGCCCTGGCGGACCAGGTAGACCGTGAGCGACCGGACGTACATCGCGCCGATGCCGAGGCCGAGCGACATCAGCACGATGTCGTTGGTGATCGCGAAGGCGGCGATGACACCGTCGAAGGAGAAGGACGCGTCCAGTACTTCCAGGTAGAGGAACAGGAAGAACGCGGCCTTGCCGGCCATCACGACCGCCGGGACCTTCGAGCCGCTCGCCCTGGCCGCTTCCTCGGCCTCGTGCTCGCGCTCCTCCTCTTCCTCGAGCCTGTTCTCGAAGTAGCCGGAGAGACCGCCGACGATCAGGTAAGTGATCAAGCCCGCGATGCCGGAGATCAGGACGGTCTCCGACTTGTCCGCGTGGACGCCGCCGTACTGGTGGGCGTTGGTGGCGAAGGTCATCGCGGAGACGAGCAGCACGATGAGCGCGATGCAGACGGAGAGCATGTCGATCTTGCCGAGCTTGGCGAGCGGACGCTCCAGCCACGCGAGCCACTTGAAGTCGCGGTCCTCGAAGATGAAGTCAAGGAAGATCATCAGGAGGAACGTCCCGCCGAAGGCGGCGATCGAGGGGTGGGCGTCGGTCACCAGCTGCTGGTACTTGTCCTTGTCGTCCAGCGCGAGCTGTACCGCTTCGATCGGCCCGATCTGGGCACTGACGGCGACGATCACGACGGGGAACACCAGGCGCATGCCGAAGACCGCGATCAGGACACCGATGGTGAGGAAGATCTTCTGCCAGAAGGCGTTCATCTTCTTCAGGATCCCGGCGTTGACCACGGCGTTGTCGAAGGACACCGAGATTTCAAGGATGGACAGGATCGCCACGACGCCGAAGCCGGCCCATCCCCCGTATAACACCGCCGCGATCAGGCCGAGCGCGGTGACCGCGAACGACCAGCCGAACGTTTTCAGAAGCATGGGCCACCCAATCGTCGTGTGCGGGGCTCCCCGCGCCGTACATGGCTTTGCGAAACGTTGACCCTGAAGTCTAGAGCCGACGCCCCGCAGCCCTGACCCATTACCCGGCCGGCGGTCTCACAACTTCGGCTCGGCGCAGTGCCGTTGGGTGGTCGGCTGCCCGACGGATGGTCGCCCTGGCGTCGGCGGCGGAAGCGGCCGGCCTGCGCCTCGTATCAGTCAGGCGGCGAACTGCTCGCGTACGGCGAGCAGGGCTTCGTCCAGGGCGCCCGCGACGTTCGGGTACCCCGTGAAACCGTTGTCGCACCCCGGGTCCACCTCCCAGCCCCATCCGGAATCCGTGGCCCCGCTGATGGAGGCGTAGTGGTCTCCGCTGTGGATCGTGATCGAGACACTGCCGGCGGGGAAGGCGGTGATGTCGGCGCGGGCTGTCTCGCCGAGAATCCGGCGTACGGCCTCACGGGCGCTCTGCTCCGTGGTCATGGGCATCGTCTCCTCGGGTGTGCGCCCCTGGGGGCAAGGGTGTCTTCGGGCGGGTCGCCGTGTCGGTTCTGGGCGGTGGCGCGTGTTCCGGGCTCGGCGCGGCCCTGAGCTCACGCCGGTACGGGATGGTCCCGGTCGTCGGCGGGGCTGGGCGTCGACGAGTCGTCGCCGTCCCCTTCGTCGCGGCAGTACGGGCACCACGGCATCAGGCGGTTGTGCGTGTACGCCGCCCAGTTGACTGCCAGGGTGAGGCCGATCGCCACGCTGAGGAACACGTACGCCGACCCTGGCATGCGGCCCGTCCCGAGTGCCTCGACCTGCAGCCAGAAGCTCGCTGTCTGGAGGCCGAGGGAGAGCAGGGCGACGCCCAGGAACGCGGAAGGGCGATGTGCCGCTCGTAGCGCCCATCGGGACCGGCGCCCCTGAACCGCTTCTTCCGGGTTGAGCGGCATGTCCTTGACGCATTCCGTGCAGGGTGGCCCGAACCTGTGCCGGATCTGCATCGCATTGGAGAGGGTGACGAGCAACTGGCCGGGGAGGGCGGCGACCCCGGCCCAGGAAGTCCTCCAGGTGGCGGCGAGGGCGCAGAGCAGCAAGACGAAGGCGAGCTGCTCCAGGCGGTAGCCGTAGTGGCGGTGCCTCATGTGGGAGGTCCGTCTGCGCAGGTTCGCCATGCTGAGCTCTCCTTATCGCGTTCCGGTCGTGCCCGGATTCCATGCGGATGTGAAGGCTCGTGTCCAGCAGTCGAGAGATGCGCCAGTGCAGGACGTCTCTCGATGGAAGCCCCCCGACTTCTACGGAATCATAGCTGAGCGGCTCGAAGTGAAAGCAATAAACAGATGTTGATTGTCCATCAACTTTCGTCTAGTCAAATCAGCGTGCACCGCGTAAGGTCAGGCCGCGCCCCCACTCGGATGGTCCACGGCGTGCGCGCCCCGCACTGTCGCGCTCCGGCCGCGTGAACCGGCGGCCTTCCATCCGTGTTCGTTCGAGAGTGGAAATAGTGAGTAGAAGAAGAACGCTCGGCGCATGGGCGGCCACGGGAGTCCTCGCGGCGACCGCCTTGCTCTCCAGCCTGCCGGTATCGTCCGCCGCATCGGCCACGGCTCCCGCCGGCACACCACCGGTGCGAACGATCTCGTACAACGTGTGCGGCGCGTACGCGAAGTGCCAGAGCGAGATGCCGCCGGCTGCCTGGGCCGACGGGGTGCGGGACCACGTCACGGACTGGGACGCCGACGTGACGATGCTCCAGGAGATGTGCAAGGGCCAATACGACCGGCTGCGCGAGGTGCTGCCCGACTACGCGGGCGTGTGGACCAGCACCCAGACGGCCGACGGATGCGCCAAGTGGGGTGAGGACAAGAGCTTCGGTCAGGCCCTGCTGGTCAAGGCACCGCAGAGCGAGGTCGCAGGCATGTCCGCGGAACTCACGCCGCCCGGCTTCACCGGGGAAAAGCGTTCGGTGGTCTGCGCCAAGGCACCCGTGGACGGGCGCGCCGTCCTGGCCTGCGGCACACACCTGCGGCGCGACGACGCCGCGCAGAACGACACCCCCGCCCTGCTGCAGCGGATCGAGACCTGGGCGAACGGCCTGCCGGTCATCCTGGCCGGAGACTTCAACGCCCGGCCCGACTACGCGCACATGGACCCCGTCTACGCGGGCCGGCCCGGGACGCTGTCCTTCGCCGAGGCTGACAGCACCGATCAGCAGTACTTCTCCACGGCGTGCAAGACGGCCGGTGCCACGGAGTGCCGCTCGGGCGCGCCAACCCTCGTCGACGGCGAGACCGGCACCAAGTACGTCTCGAAGTTCGACTTCACCTTCTTCACCCGCCAGGACTTCCGCGACCTGCGCAGCGAGACCGTGGAGACCGGCTACACCAAGGTGAAGGACCACCTGATGGTCCGCTCGGCGGCGGCGTTCCAGACGCGCACGCCGGTGGCCGGCGACCTCACCGGAGACGGCGTACGCGATCTGCTCGCGGTCCAGGACGACGGCTCCCTGCGCCTCTACCCCGGCCTCGGCGACGGGCGTTTCGCCCCGCACCAGGTCATCGGCGCGAGCGGCTTCGCGGGCGCCGACGTCAGCCACCGCGGAGACTGGACCGGCGACGGCCGCGAGGACGTCATCGCCCGGATCGGCGATGAGCTGTGGGTCTACCCCAACACCGGCAACGGCCACCTCGGTGAGCGCATCGCGATGGGCGAACGCCCCACCGGCTGGGCACACGCCACCATCCTCGCCGTCGGCGACGTCGACGGGGACAAGCAGCCCGATCTGGTGGGCCGCAGCGTCAACGGCCTCTACCTGCACCGCGGCAGCGTCGGCACCAACCCCACCCTGCCCCGCAACGCCGTGGTTCTGGGCGGCCCGGAGTGGAAGCCCGCCGACCTGCCCGAGATACTCGCCCCCGGCGACCTCAACCAGGACGGCCGCGCCGACCTGTGGGCCCGCGCCGCCGACGGCCAGCTGCGCCAGTTCCTGTCCGCCGGAGCGCAGGCTCTCCCCGCCCCCACCGTCATCGGCTCCGCACCGAGGACCTCGTACCCGCTGGCCGGGACGGCCGGCGACGCCAACGGAGACGGGCGGGCGGACCTGCTCCTGACCACCGCGCCGCAGGGCACCTCCACGGGTGACCTGCTGTTCCTCCCGGGCGATGCGGCGGGGACCGGATTCGGCCCGTCCGTCACCATCGGCGCGGGCGGCTGGCGCTGGATCCAGTCCCTGCGCTGACGGCGGACGACCCGACGGCGTCCCCGGAACGGTCACACCGGGGGCGCCCGCGCCGCAGGAGCGTTCTATCCGGCGGGTGCCCGGGTGACGGTGGCGGGTTCCCCCTCGGGCACGAAGGGCAGCACGCGAGAGACGCGCACGACGATGTCCGGGTACACGGCCTCAGCCGAGCGAAGCGACGCCGCGGCCCTGGCGCTCTGTTGGTCGTCCACCCCGGCCTCGCGCGCACGGTCTGCCGTGGCGGCCCGAAGCATGGTGGCGAGGCCGATGGCGACCGCCCGGTCCTCCCGCTCTCCGTGGTCCTTGGCCTCTTGGTAGGCGGCCGCGCGCACCTCGTCGCTGCAGTAGGCACGCAATTTCAGCATCCAGTCGTGGATGCTCGTGATCCGGGCCACCAGGTGCTGCTCCGGGCTCGAATACCATGGCGTGGTCAGGAGCAGGCTGTTGCCCGCACCGGTGACGGGGTGACACACGATGCGCCACAAGTGACGCAAGGCGATGATCGTCAGCAGCGGGCGCCAGACGTGCTCGCCGAGCCGGGGACCGAAGGCCGCCACCAGGAAGCCCAGCCCGATGATCACGCCTGTGAGCGACATGAGCAGCGTCGCCCCTTGGTTGAGGCCTTCCCAGTCGTGACCGGCCCACCGCGCGAGGATCGCGACCAGCTTGAACGAGCCGAACAGGACGCCGGCCAGCGAAACGACGACGAATACGAGCAACCCCGTCCGCAGCGCACCCCAACCGCGCGACACGTCGGGACACCGCCTGGCGGTGCTGAGCTCGACGGCCCACCTCCAGCACGCCCGCACGGTGGCCACGCCCGCCACGACGAAAGCAAGGAGATAGAGGACGACCATCTCCCGGATGAAGGGCGTGGTGGCGTAGTACGTGTCGAAATCCCTGGGCCGCTCGACAGGCCTGTCCCCGAGGAAGAAGAGCACGACGATGGAGGCGGTCACCAGACCGTAGCCGCGGCTCCAGGCGCGCACCCGTCGGCGCGTGCGCGCCTGTTCGTGTGCCTCGCCACGCCAGTACTCCATGAGCACCACACACGCGTACGCGATCCCGCAGATGGTGCAGTGCACCAGGAGGGCCGAGAGGTTGGCGATGCCGGTGACCCGGTTGACGAACCTGATCGTGGGCGGCGCCGACAGCAGTAGACCCGCACAGGGCAGCACGAGGAGCGCGTTCACCGCGCGGACCGTCGGGCTGCGCCACCGCCGGAGCAGGGCCGGCAGTTTCGCCAGGAAGGTCACCCCCAGCACGGCCGCCGACACGTAGTAGTTGACGCCTTCGTACACGCTCAGCCTTCCAGTGACGCCTTGATGCGGCCGACCAGGCCTTCCCCCGATGCCGGGTCGCCCTTCCTCCCCAGGTACGGGCGGAACTTGGCGCCCACCAGACGTCCGAAGGTCTCCGCGCGCCGTTCCTCGTCGTCGAGGTCGACGTCCCCGCGCGCGGCCACGTGGGCCAGAGCGTCGGCCAACTGCCAACGGTCTCCGAGCAACCGGGCCGCTGCGTCTCCGGCGAGCCCGCCGTGCCCGCCGTGTCCGCCGGGCCGGCCGTGGTGCGCCTCTTTGCGATGCCACAGTTCATGGGCCGCGATCACGATCTGGTGGAGCGGTGAGGTGTTTTCCTCCACCACGATCAGGTCGAAGTCGCCCATGTCGATCCAGAGCCCGCTGACGGTGTCGGCCGGAAAGGACTCGAACATCACTCGGACTTCGCGCCCCGCGGTGGCCGCGACGTGCGCGCACAGCGCCTGGATCAGTTCGCGCGGCTGTTGCGGCACTGGCCGACCGACCCCGGCGAAGAGTTCGTCCCGGTATCGCTTCATCTCGCGGGAGGTGCCCAGCACGTACCCCACCTCGTCCCCCTATGTCGTACCGCACCGGCGTCCGAACCCACCGGAGCTGCTCCCGCGCGGGCCGGTCTCCCCTTGACCGGCCAGGTGGTGGTGGGCAGCACGTCACAAGGACGTCGGTCCCCCTATTTCTCCCGCGCCCGTTCTTCGCGGGCCCGCCTGGCGACGGACTCGATCAGGGCGATCAGCGGCTGTGCGGTGTCGTCGGGAACCTCGGCCAGAGCCCGGGCCGCGTAGGCGACGATGCCGAGTTCGGAGTCGCCGCCACCGGGTCCGGCGCTCTTGAGCCTTTCGAGATCCTGGCTCTGACGCTCGACGGTCTTCTCCAGGAGATCCTTGTGGATTTGCTGGAGGACCCGGTCCAAGGCGTCGTCAGGCGGATCCACCAGGAACTCGATCTTCTCTCCGAAGAAACCCGCGATGCCTGCGGCGTGGTCGAGGTTCGGCGCTTTGCCGGCCCTGATCATCTTGTCGAGCCACTGGGCGCTCGTCCCGGCCCCGGCCGCGATCTCCGCGAGTGAGTACGGCCGCAGGCTCCCGTCCGAGGAACCCTTCAGTCTGGTCCTGCGCAGGAAGAGGATCCGGTCGACCACCTGGCGGTGGCGCTCTTCCGCATCGGTCGTCCCGCGGACTCCCTGAGGGGGCGTGGTGCCCCGCCGTCCGCGCAACAGTGATTCCACCTGCTCCGGAGGCAACCCCGAGGCGAAGGACAGACCGCCCTCACCTTCCACCCGCAGCACTTCGGCACGGGTGAGCCCCACCCGTTCTGCCAGGGAGGCGATGCGCCGCGCGGTCTCCACGGGATCGGGAGTAGCTCTTTCACTCACGCAAACTCCCGGGACGGCTGGTGGATGGCGATGCGGACGGTCCTGCTGAGCCAGACAGTAACGTCACTGCCATAGCCGGGCAACCATGGCTGAATTTCGTCAACCAACGTTGTTATACCAGCCGGAACCCCGCGCCGGTGCGACGGGCTGCCCGCCGAACTCTCGGCCGGCGGGCAGCGCCGGTGGTGCGAGGACCGGTTGGCGACGTTCCACAACTGCTAACCCTCGTCCGCCTCGTCGGGCGTCCAGCGCAACACGTCGCCGGGCTGGCAGTCGAGCGTGCGGCAGATCGCGTCGAGCGTGGTGAAGCGGACCGCCTTCGCCCGGCCGTTCTTCAGCACCGCGATGTTGGCGGGACTGATCCCGACGGCGGCGGCGAACTCCGCGACCGAGAGCTTGCGTTGGGCCAGCAGTACGTCGATGTCGACGATGATGGCCATCAAACGACCCCGGCGAGTTCGCTCTTCATGGAGGTCGCGTTGCGCAGCAGGCCGCGCATGATGACGATGAGCATGACCAGGCAGGCCCCGACGCCGGTGGTCGCGGTCGCGGCGGCCAGGGCGCTGATGAGCTCCATACCGTCACCGGGGGAGGGGATGTCGGCGACCGTCAGGTGGCAGGTGACGGCGAGAGCCAGGAGTGTCGCCGCGACGATGGCTCCGATGATGGTGTCGACCCACCGGAAGGCCGCCGAGGAGAAGATCGCATCACGTTCGACCATGGTGAGCAGCCTCCACGCCGCGGCGAGGACGACCTGAACGCAGGCGACCCCTGCGATGGCAACCACCGTGTACGGCAAGGCGTACGGGGCGTACGGAGCGAATCGGTCGACCTCGTCGGCCGCCGTGGTGGGGATGACGACGAGCTGGCCGAAGAGGCCGAAGAGGATCGCCATGGCGATGCCACCGCGAAGCACGGTGATGAAGAAGCGATGCATGCATCGATAATCGATCGATTGTGATCGATAGTCAATGGATCCCTGTCGGTCGTTCCTGTCCCCGGTCGGCGTGCGCCTACTCGTGGGGCTGGTGGTCGGTCATGTCCATCGCCACCTCGTAGGAGAGTTCGTAGTCCGCCCCGCGCTTCACGAAGCGGGTGGTCCGGATGCCTCCCCCCAGATCCGCATCGCTCAGCGACAGCGAGCCGATGACGTCCCACACGCTGCCGTCCGCCGCCGGTCTCACGGCCAGTTCGAGGACGCCGGATCCCACCAGGGGGCGGGTCACCTCGGGCCTTCTCGTCTCGCCGGTGCTCGCGTCGTCCTGCCAGACCTCCTCCCCGTCCCAGAGGAGCTTGACCCGGTCCACACCGTGGATCCCGGGCGCCTGAGGCGACGAGCAGAAGAGGGTGGGGACTCTGACCTCATAGGCATGCGACATCATCGACTCCGTGATGGTGGGTACCGCCGGTTTCGGCCTCCGCCTGCGGGGCCGGGTCCCGGACGGCACCGCCCCTGCCCGACCACCCTCACCCGGTCCCCCGAGGTTGACCACAGCTCGCCGCCAACCAGGTGAGCGGGACCGCTCTCCCGGTGCCGATCACGCGCGCCTCCTCACCGACCACGACGGCGATGCGCCAGGATCACCCGTCGAGGGCGCAGCACATCGGCTCCACGGGAGTGGGCTGCGGCCAGAACGGAGGACCCGTCATGTCGAACAGCACGATCAGGGGGCCCGTGCCCGACCCGTGGCGACCCGTCAACGTCACCGTACCGGTGTCCTTGGCGAACGACCTCGACCAGATGCAGGACGTCATCAAGAACGTCATGGACCAACTCGGCTGCCCCACCTGTCACTCGGGGTTCGACCTCCGGATCAACATCGCCAAGGACTTCGTGGTGAACCCGGCCGGCCAGGTCCAGCAGGGCGTCGCCATCTCCTTCGGCGGTTAGCGGGACCATGACGCGGCTCGGCGTGGGCCTCACCTACGTCCCCGGCCTCGACCCGGTGCTGGACGCCTGCGCCGACGTGCTGGACGTCGTGGAGATCGAACCGCAGACGCTCTGGCGGTCCCGCACGGACGGCGCGATCTCCACGGACGAGGACGTACTGCGCCGACTGGCGGACCTGCCGGGCAGCCGGCTGCTTCACGGAGTCGGCAACCCCGTCGGGGGTTGCCGACTGCCCGACCGGAGGAACGCCGCACTCTTCGGAGAACTCGCCGAACGGCTCGGAGCGCCGTGGGTGAGCGAACACCTCGCGTTCAACCGGGTCGGCGGCGCGGGATCGGACTTCCACACCGGTTTCATGCTTCCGCCCCGCCAGACGCCCGACGGCGTCCGGTACGCGGTCCGGTCGGTCCGGGCGATGGCGGACGCGCTCCCGGTGCCGCTGGCGGTGGAGATCGGCGCCAATTACCTCCGGCCACGCCCCGGCGAACTGTCCGACGGGAAGTTCGTGTCCGGTGTGGTCGAGGGCAGCGGCTGCGGCCTGCTCCTCGACCTGCACAACGTCCTCGCCAACGAACGCAACGGCCGCGGCCGTGTGGACGACCTGCTCGCGGCCCTGCCGCTGGAGCGAGTGTGGGAGGTGCACCTGGCCGGGGGTTTCGCACACCGGGGGTACTGGCTGGACGCCCACAGCGGCCTTCCCGACGAGGACCTGCTGGCACTCGCCGAAAGGGTCCTGCCCCGCTTGCCGGCGCTCCGGGCGGTCCTGTTCGAAGTGACGCCCTCGGCCGTGCCGCGGCTCGACGCCCAGGCCGTCCGCGATCTGCTGATCAGGGTGCGCGAGACGTGGCCTGGCCGCTGCCCGGCGCCGCTCCCGCCTCCGACGTCCGCGCCGCCGCTCCCCGACGGCACGGGAGATCCCGGTCGGGACACGATCAGCCCACAGGAGTGGGAGCACACCCTCGGCAGCCTGGCGATCGGGCGCGACCTCGACACCCCGCTGGCCAGGGACCTCGCGGCGGACCCCGCCCTCCCCCTGCTCCGTGAACTGATCGGAGAGTTCCGGGGCAGCGCCCTGGCCGGCGCCCTCCGCTACACCCTGAGGCTGCTCCTGCTCACCCTCGGCGAGCCCGGCACCCGCGAGCTGCTGGGCGGCTTCATGCGCACGCATCCGCCCCAGCCCTTCGCCTCGCAGGAGGCATGCGCGTTCGCGGACCACCTGCGGCGCGTCCGCCCCTCGGTCCGCTGGCTGAGCGACGTACTCGAACTGGACCTCGGGCTCGTCCGGGCGCGGCTCGACGGCCGGCCCTGCACGGTCACCCTCGGCACCGACCCGATGGCCCTGCTCACGGACCTGGGGGCGGGGCGACTGCCGGCCTCTCCCCGACGCGCCTCCTTCCAGGTCCAGCTCGTCGACGACAGCCGCCCGGAAACCCACCTGGCCCCTTCCACTCAATAGAATGCATGTTCGGATAGAGGGGGGCTCTGAGGGTGGTGCGGCAAAGGCCGGGCGGGAATCCGAGGGGTGCGCGGGCCTCGGGGGCGACTCGTCGGGCATGGGGCGGGTGGGTAGCCGACTCCGTCCGCCAGAGCGCTTTGCCCCTATTGCCCGGATAGTCTAGGGGTGTGATCGAGTCTGGACGGCCGCGGCTCCGTCGGCGTTACGGCCGGGGGAGATTTGTGCGGCTGTCGCCGGTCATCTTGACCGTCGTGATCGCCAGCCTGGCCTATGCCACTCCGCCGGAAATGGCCTTCAGCCGTCTCCTGCCCGCCGCCCCGGCCCTGGCCGCCGCCATGTGGCCGGTACTCCCCACCGTCCTGCTCGGGACGGTCTGCCTCCTCCTGATGATCGGCCTGGGCCTCGTCTTCCCCGATCTGGGAACGTGGTGGACGGCCGCCGGGATCGTCGCGGTCACCGTGGCCGCCGCGTACGGAAGCCACGCCCGGCTCCAGCGGGAGCGCACCCTCTTCCAGGTAAGGCTCGTCGCCGACGCGGCACAGCAAGTGGTGCTGAGCCCCATGCCGCGCCGCTTCGGAAGCGTCGAGATCGAGTCGCTGTACCTCGCGGCAGCGGCGGAGGCCCGCATCGGCGGGGACTTCTACGAGGTGGTCGACACGCCCTACGGGGTCAGGCTGCTCATCGGCGACGTACGGGGCAAGGGCCTGCCCGCGGTCGGGGCGGCCGCGGCGATCGTCAACGCCTTCCGGGAGGCGGCCTACGACGAGACCGACATGGTCGACGTCGCCCGCAGGATGGACGCCAGCAGCACCCGCTACAACGCCGCCTTCCCCCCCGACGGGCCGATGGAGCGGTTCGCCACCGCCCTCCTCGTCGAAATCCCGCACGAGGGCAGACACATCGACATCCTCAACTGCGGACACCCCCCACCACTGCTCCTGAGCCCCAGCGAACTCCATGTCCTCGAAACCGCCACCCCCTCACCCCTGCTCAGCCTCGCGGAGCTGATCGGAGACCACTACACCGTCGACACCTTCGACTTCGCCCCCGGCGACCTGCTGCTCCTCTACACCGACGGGATCGCCGAGGCCCGCGCCCGCGACGGCGAGTTCTTCCCACTGGCCGCCTGGATGCGTCGACAGCCCCCGACGCCGCCCCGTGAACTGCTCACGGCCCTTCACCGCGACCTCGTGCACTACAGCAGGGGACGCCTCGACGATGACATCGCCGCCCTCGCCGTACGCCTGGGCGAACCCGGAGGCGCGCAGTCCCGCTGATCGGCCGGAGCCCGAGGCCGGTCACGGGGTGGGTGTCGGGGCGGGCCGGCCGTGGAGCACCGCTTCCTCGACGGGGGTCAGGGCGGGCCCGTCCAAGGGCGGGAGACGCGGCCCGCGGATCGCGCAGAAGAGCACCCGCGGCGAGGCGAGCACCATGACGCTCGCCCGGAGGGTCATGACGTCGGTGAGGGCCTTGACCACGGTGAAGTCCGAGCCGGCGGTCGTGACGAGCCGGTTGATGTACCGGGCGGAGAGGCGATCGGCGAAGTTGGGCGTCTTCCCGACCGACCCGGGGAAAGCGGCGTCCTGGCCCACGGCGAGCAGCCATGCGGCCGCCGCGGGCCGGGAGATCGCACGCTGTGCGCGCCGCGCGAACCCCTTCGACGAGATGCCGTGCTTCATGGCCACCCCACGCAGGGCCCGCGCACCCTGGGCCGCCGTGGACATGCCGTGCCCGTAGATCGGGTTGAGCGCTGTGGCGGAGTCCCCGAGCGCGATGAAGCCCTCGACGCCGGTCTTCTCGTAGTGGCGGCGCCGGTTGGCCGTGTTCCGGGCGACCGCCACCGGGCCGAGGGGCTCGGCCCGGTCCAGGAACTCGGCTATGAGTGGGGCTCGCATCCGGCGGGCGAACGACGTGAAGTGGGCCTCGTCGCTGGTGGGCTCGCCGCCACGGGTGCCGGAGAGGCTGACCATCCACGCGCCGCCCTCGACCGGGAGGATGGTGCCGGCCGTACCGGGCCCGTCCAGTCGGGCATCGGCCTGAACGTTGACGACGGGCCAGTCGGCGGTGTCGACGGGCGCCTTGTAGCGCCGGCTCGCGTAGGTGACCCCCGCGTCGACGACGCTCTCGGTGACGGCCGGGACACCCAACTCGGCGAGCCAGGCCGGGGCCCGCGAGGAGCGGCCCGTGGCATCGACGACCAGGTCGGCCCCGAAGGCCTCCTCGGTGCCGTCCGCGCGCCGGACGACCGCACCGGTGACCCGGGCGCGGGTGCCGAGGAGGCGGACCGGCTCGGCCCCGGCCAGCAGCCGGACTCCCGGAAGCGCCAGAGCCTGGGTGCGGACGGCCCAGTCGACGAGGTCACGGCCGGCGGTGATGACGTACTGCGCTTCGGGCCAGCACCGCCGGTACCACCCGCCGGGGGAGAACGAGACCATGCCGTTGGGAATGGGCACCCGGTGCGCGCCGGCGCTCAGCCACATGTCGGTGGTCCCGGGGAGGAGCGATTCGATCGCGTCGGCTCCGCCGGACCAGAGCAGGTGGGCGTGGCGGGTCTGGGGAAGTCCGCGACGGGGCCGCGGGGTGTCGGGCAGGGCGTGCCGTTCGACGATGTCGACGCCGTCGCTGTACGGAGCGAGGGCGGCCGCGGCCAGCGTGCCGCTCAACCCGCCTCCGAGGACGAGGACTCGGGGACGGCGCGGAGGGGTGGTGGCCATGCGGGTCTGCTCTCTGCCCCGGCGCTGGCCGGTATGGCGGAAGTCGAGTGGAGCGCCGATGCGGAGCTCTAGAATCCGATGATGATCACTACGCGGTTTGTCGGAGGTCCTCTCGAGGGCGTCGAGGGGATCCAGGCCACCGAGGTGACCCTGGCCGCGCACAGTGGCAGTCGTGAGATCGGGCGCTACGTGCGGGGTCCCGATCAGGGTGGCGTGGCGGTCTACCAGTGGGTGCCCGCCCCGGAGGGGCAGGGGGGCCTTCCCGAGCAGGTGTGAACGGGTTCGGCACCAGCGGTCGCGCCCGCCGGTTCCGGTCCGTCAGCCGCTGATGGGCGTGGTCTCCTCCGGCGCCGGGTTCTGGGCGAGCCACTGCCCGTACGCCCGGATCATCCCTCGGTTGCGCAGGGTGTCACGGGTGAGGGCGAGGCGTGCGGAGGTCCGGGTACGGGGCGGCCGGCCGCGGGAGATGCGGCTCATGTGCGCCCGGACGAGGGCCAGGACGCCCGCGCTGGCGATGTCCGTGTCCCGCCAGTTGAGGCGTGGTGCGGTGACCTCGACGTCCTCTCCCCGCTGCCAGCGCGTGGGCAGGTCGGGACGGAGCGCCAGGGCGGTCGCCAGACCCACCATCGCGAAACCGCTGGCCAGGACCCGCTCGGCGGACGCGCGCCGACCGATGCCCCCCGTCAGCATGAGCGGCATGGGCGCGGAGGCGACGAGCCGTTCGGCGATGGCGAGGAAGTACGCCTCCCGGCCGAGTTGCCGGTCGTCGGCCGTACGGCCCATGGTCGCGGCGCTCTCCATGCTCCCGCCGGACAGTTCCACCAGGTCCACGTCGAGGTCCTTGAGGAAGGTGAGCACCCGTTCGACCTCGTCGACGTCGAATCCGCCGCGCTGGAAATCAGCGGTGTTGATCTTGATGCTGACGGCGAAGCCCGGGGAAACCGCCGTGCGTACCGCGCGTACGGCTTCCAACAGGAGCCTGGCCCTGTTCTCCAGGCTGCCGCCCCACCGGTCGGTGCGGCGGTTGACGAGGGGCGAGAGGAACTGGCTGAGGAGGTAGCCGTGGGCCGCGTGGATCTGGACGCCGTGGAACCCGCTCTCCTCCGCGAGACGCGCCGTGGTGGCGAACCGGCCGATCGTGGCCTGGATGTCCGCCTCGGCCATCGCGGTGGGGCGGGCGAACGCGCTGGTGTGCTTCCCGAGGCTGACGCCGATGGCGGACGGCGCCCATGCGACACCGGGCAGGTCGGACCGTACCTGCCGACCGGGGTGGTTGATCTGCATCCAGACCTGTCCGCCCTCCGAGCCGGCCGCGGCCGCCCAGCGGCGGAAGGGGGCCAGGTCGGTTTCGGAGTCGAGCACGATCGTTCCCGGAGACGTGAGGGCCCGCCGGTCCACCATCACGTTGCCGGTGACGATCAGTCCGCTCCCGCCGCGCGCCCAACTGCGGTAGAGCTCTTCGATCTCCGGCCCGGGCAGCTGGCCGGGCTGGCGGGCGAGGCTCTCCTCCATGGCGGCCTTCGCGATTCGGTTCGCAATGCGGTTGCCGTTCCGCAAGACGAGAGGTGTGGACAGGTACATGGAAGATTCCCCTCTGGATGTCGTCACGTGAAGTGCGGTCGTGGCCCGCGGCTACGGTGCCTTCCTCGGCCCGTGCCGGGCCCGGCCGGTTCCGGCTCAGCGGGAGCGCAACCCCAGGACCCGGCCCGCTGCCGCCCGTGCGAGCGCGAGGCGTTCGGACAGGCTCGGGGCGACGGGCCTGAACCGGCCCCCGCCCATCGGACCCGTCCGGGGATCGGACCACAGCTGGGCGACCTCTTCGGCGATCGCCTGCTGGGCCTTGCGGGACGCCGTCGGGTGGCTGATGCCCCGTCCGAGTGCCACGCGCAGGGCCCGGGCGGCCGCCTCGGCCGCCAGCGGCCCCCGCGCGTCCAGGGGACTGAAGGTCGCCAGGGCGTCTCCGACGACGACGAGGCCGCGGGGCCCGCGGACGCGCTCGTACCGGTGCCAGCGCAGGGCCGGAGTGGGTGAGACGACCACGTCGCCCACGGGCTCCGCGCCGTCGATGAGCCGGCCCACGCTCGGGTCCGGCAGGGCCAGCGCGGCGGCGGTGAAGGCGTCCGCGCAGGCGATCCGTTCGCGATCCGAGGAGGTCTGGGTGACGGCCCACAGTCCGTCCTCGACCGGAACGAGCACCGCGCTGCGGGCGCCGTCCGCGACGGCGGTGAGGGGAACGTCGGCCTGTCCTTCCGGCGCCCGGTAGAGACGGCCTGCGGAGAACCCGGGTGTGCCGCGCGTGGTGACCGGCGCGGGGGCGGTGCCGAGATCGCTCAGCCAGGCCGCGGTGCACGCGTCCGCGCCGCTCGCGTCGACGATGAGCTGGGCGGTGACCTCCTGCTCCGTCCCGTCCTCGAACCGCACGCGCGCCCCGAGCACCGCGGACTGGTCACCTATCAGCCCGACGGCCCGGGCGCCGTCCACGATGCTGGTGTCCCGCTCGCGCGCGGGGTTGGCGACGACGACCTCGCGCAGCACGCCGGTCAGGAGGTCGCGGCTGCAGGTGAGCACCTCACGCGTTCCCCAGGCCCGCGGGCGCGTCCGCGACAGGTGGTCGCCGACGGGGAGGGGGAACGTCCGAGCACCTCGTTGCCGCAGCATCGCACCCGATCCGTACGCCAGGTCGTTGACGTCCCACATGCCGCCGACGTGGAGGACCTCGCCGTGCCGAGCGGGTTCGCGGTCCGCTCCCCGCGGGTGGGCGGCGGACGGACCGCCCGCCAGCACGAGGACGTCGTATCCGGCCAGGGCGACCACGGAGGCGGCGAGCAGGCCCGCGTACCCCCCGCCGATGATCAGGGCTTCGACGTGCTTGGGGTGTGTGGTGGTCATGGTCATCTCTCTGTGAGGGGCCTCAGTGCGGCGGAGGGAAGCGGGCTCCCGGCGTGTTCGCCGCGGTCATGCACCGTGCTCGGCGAGTGCCGTGGACTGCCGTGTCACCTCCACTCGCGGTGAGCGCAGCATGGCCGTGGACATGTTGACGAGGTCGTCGGAGTCCTCGGTGGAGCTGACCGACCACCGGTGCTCCGGAGCGACCGCGGGCGCGGCGCGGCCCTTCCGGATGACGGCGCGGGCTATCACGGAGGCATCGGCCTCGCCGCGGGCCCGGAGGCCCTCGGAGTGCTCGGCCAGGGCGAGCGCGTAGACCTTCGCGCCGGTCGAACGGTCGAACCAGGGTGCCAGCCGCAGTACCGCGTCGAATATGTCCCTCTCGCGCTGCATGAGCCGGCGCTCCACGGGCCGCCACCACGGCATCGGCTCCGGACTCGTGGGAGGTATCTCAGGGCGGATCTCCAGCCACAGGGGCTGGAGCCGGCGAAAGCGGCGGAAGGCCCGCCACCGGGAGCCGACTCCCTGTCCGATGGGCGGCAGCAGGAAACCGGCGGAGACCAGGGAGGCGCTGATACCGGCCAGGGAGAAGGCGACGTGGGTGCTCAGCCAGTCCCAGTCGTGGCCGAGCCAGCGGGCCGTGATGGCCGTGTACTTCAACAGGTCGTAGGCGACGGTGCCCACCGCGCCGACCGCGATCAGAATGAGCCCGGCCTTCAGGGTGCCGGGCACCTGCCTCGACCAACGCCAGCTGAGGACCACCATGGTGACGGCCGCCACGCTGTGCGCCGCCAGGTAGAGGAGGATCATCTCGCGGATCCAGGGCGTGCCGCAGTAGTAGGTGTCCAGGTCGCGGAGCCGCTCGACCGGCGCGTCGCCCAGTGCGAACAGGACGTATATGGCCACGATCACCAGGGCGTAGGTCGTCAGGCACAGCCGGGTCTGGCGCAGGGTGACGCGCGCGTCGTCGTTACCCCGCCAGTGGATCAGCAACACTATGCTGACGCCGTCGAACGCGGTCAGGATCGAGTACACGATGGGTGCCGCGATGTTCGGTACGCCGAACGCCGCGTTGATGGCCGCGAGGTTGGGGGGAGCGGCGGTGACGAACAGCAGCCCGCCGATGAAGAGCGTCGCGGTGACGGTCCTGAGGAGCGGGTCCCGCGGGTTCCTTCGCAGCGCCCAGAGTTTGACGGCGGTGGCGGCGAACAAGCCGGCGGCCGAGCACAGGTACGCCGTTCCCGCGTTCACCGACGGCTCCCGTCGGCCACGCGGGCGGGAGTCGGCATGATCAGTTGCTCTCTGAGTGGGCGGCGCCGACGGGGGAGTCGCAACGGTGGATCTTGGCGAACTGGACGCTCAGTCGCGCGAGACCGTTCGTTCCGGAGACGCGGGTGGGGAACGCGGTACTGGTCGCGGCGGTCGCGGGCAGCTGACCGGACGCCTGACTCCCCGCGCCCTCCGCGGCGACCAGGGCGGCGTGGATCGTGGCCGCTTCGGCGAAGATGAGGGCGGCCTCCGGCTCGCAGCCCTGCGCGGAGGCGTACCGTTCGGCTGCCTCGCGGCGGCTGCCGTCCAGGTGGGGCGCCAGGTTGAGCAGACGGTCGGAGATGTCGGTGGACCTGGCCATCGCCCGGATCTCCGGCGACGAGGTGGGGCGGATCCGCATCGGCTTCCCCGGGCCCGCGAACGGTTCGAGGGCACGCCAGAGGGGCTCCATCGCCCGGTAGGCCCGCCAGGACACCCACATGGACCCCAGCCGCGGCCCGACGACCGGTACCAGGAAACCGATGGTGGTCATGGCCGCGCCCAGCCCGGCGAGGGGAGGGGCGATGTCGGTGCTGAGCGGGTCCCAGGCGTCCGTACCGGCCCAGCGGGCGCCGACGGCCAGGAACTTGAACAGGGCGAACGACAGGGTGAGGCCGAACGCGGCCACCAGGATGAGCAGGCCCCAGTGGGTCCACGCCGCCTGGAGGTCCCGGAGTTCGCGGGCCCACCGCCAGCACTTCGTCGCCACCACGAGACTCGTGGCGGTGTGCGCGGTCAGATAGAGGACGATCATCTCCCGCACGTACGGGGTGGTCGCGTAGAAGGTGTCGAAGTCGCGCTGCTGCTCGATGGGGACGTCGCTCAGCGAGAACAGGACACAGAACGTCGTCATCACCGCGGCGGTCGCCGCGATCCACATCCTGGTGTGGCGCCGGACGGTCTCCTCGGGGCCTCCGCGCCAGTGCATCAGGAGCACCAGCGAGCCGCACGACAGGCACGACAGGATGCAGTAGACGATGAGCGCCGAGATGTTCGGGACGCCGGTGATCCGGTTGACCCGCTCGATCGTCGGCGGAGCGCCGAAGACGAAGCCCGCCGTCGACGACGCGAGGATCACGAAGATCGACTTCGACATCGGTGAGTGCCAGGTACGCCAGAACGAAGGCGCCTTCACCACCAACGCGATCGCCAGGACGGCGGCGGGTATGTAGTAGTCCGATCCGGTCATGCTCAGTAGCCCCTGCCCATACTGGACTGGATCCGGCCCGCCACACCGTCGATCGGCACGGCACCGCCACCCTTCAGGTGCTCCCGCAGCCGGGCCCCCATCTGCAGGCCGAACTCCTCCGCGTCGTTCTCCTCCTCGGTCTCGACGTGGCTCCTCGCGGCCAGGGCGACGAGCTCGTCGCTCGCCAGTTCACCACCGAGAGACCGGGCCGCCGCCGCGGCGACGTGGCTGTGGGCCCCGTGGGACAGGCAGTCCCCCTTCAGGGCGTGCCACATCTCGTGCGCGAAGATCACGAACTGGTGCAGCGTGGTCGTCTGGCTCTCGACGATGATGACGAGCCGGTCGTCGAACCTCGCGGTGAGGCCGCTGGCCGTGTCATCGGGGAACTCACGGAAGTAGAGGTGGACCGGGCGGAACGGCGCCTCCCCGCGGTCCTCGTTGAGACGCCGCTCGACCTCGGCCCTCAGTACCTCGAACAAGCTGTCCGGATCCGAAGGGATCGGCCGGTCGAGACCCGCGAACACCTCGTCGCGGAATTTCGCGATCTTCCGCCCGGTGGACCGCCGCGCCAGATGGGTCCGCGGTGCGGCCAGCAGACCCTCGGCAGGTGTCAGCCTGCCGAGAGCCGCGCGCACCCCCTTGCGAAAGCCGGCCGTCTGCCGTTCGTTCATCCGAATGTCCCCACTCTGCGTTCCCTCCGATGGGTGATTGGGCCGAGGCCTGCCCCGGCCGCTCCTGTGACCGAAGGTCACGTCGGTTCCCTGCGTCCCGCGCCGTCCCCGACCTTAGGGGCCGGAGCCCTCTCGTACGATCGCGTCCACGAAGGCCATGAGCGCCGTCTCCAGGTTCGGCGGCAGCTCCTTGTCGCCGAGACGGAGCTGGACCTGCATGGCGTGACGATTCCTCACCGCCTCCGACGGGTTCTTGAGGAGCGCTGTGAGGTGCGGGATGACCTTGCTGTCCAGAACCCGCTTCACGGCCTCGGGCGGCGAGTGGGTGAAGTACTCCATGGGGACGTCGAAGAACTTGGCCAGGCCCGCGCCGTGCCAGATGTTCGGCGTGCTCCGGTTCAGCAGCTTGCCGTGCCACTGCGGCGTCATCCCGCTGCCGGCGGCGATCTCGGCGGTCGTGTACTGACGCCGGCTGCCCGTGTCCTTGTCCACGGTCAGCCGGGTGTCCCTGAGGAACGCGATGCGGCGGGCCAGTTCGGCCGGGCCGCTCGTCGGCGACGCGACGCGCTCACCGTCGAGCAGTCGCCGGACGTCGGCTTCCGGAAGGGAGGTGTGGAAGGAGAGGTCCGGAAGGTTGAAGACCGACGCCCTGTCGAGCCCCGATTCCGCCTGGAGCCCTTCGACTTCACGGACCGTCTCGGCGAGCTGCTCGTACCCGTCGCTCATGCACCCTCCGGCGGGATGAAAGGGGGAGGTGGTCGGATGAACCCACGACCCGCGCCGACACTAGATCACGGAAACGGTCAGATTCGCAATGAAACGATCGTTTCATGAGACGGGCGGGGCGAGCGAGGGGCCCCGCACGCTCCTCCGAAGCCGTTGAGCCGCCCTGCTCGGTGTCCTGCTCGGTGCCCTGTCCGCCGCCCTGTTCGGCGCCAGGGCAGCCGAAACGAATATGCGATTGTCGGACGCGCGTGATAGTCACTTCCCTCACGGGCAGCGATTTCGTCGGCCGCCCGTTCGAACACAACAAGGGGTGGGACATGGCGTTGCTCCGCGACATGGGGCGCACGCTGGGGAAGTGGACGGGACGGCCCGCCGCACGGTTGCAGAAGGACTCCGGGCAGCCGGACGTCCAGCAGGTCCGGGAGGCTGCGGGGGCAGCCGACTGGGCCACGGTGCGCAGGCTGTTCGAGGCACGGCCCGACGGCGGGGACAGTACGGAGCTGCTGTGGGCGGCTGCCGACACCGCGGGCGTGGAGCGGTGGATCGTACCGGCCGTCGAGGCCGAACCGGACGCGGCGCTGCCGCGGCTCGTCGCCGGGTTCCGGCACATCTCCTGGGCCTGGGAGGCGCGTACCGCGGCCCGGGCCCAGCACGTGTCGCGCGAGCAGTTCGAGGTGTTCCACAGCCGGCTGAGGCTGGCGGAGCAGTGGCTGTACGAAGCGGCCGAGCGCGAGCCGCGCCTGACGGCTCCCTGGTACGGCCTGCTGGTGACCGGGCGCGGCCTCCAGGTCGGCTCCACGCAGGCGCTGCGGCGCTTCGAGGCGGCCGTACGGCGGGCGCCGCACCACCTGGGTGCGCACACCCAGCGGCTACAGCAGGTCTGCCACAAGTGGGGCGGCTCCCACGAGGAGATGCACGCCTTCGCACGGGAATCGGCCGCGGCCGCTCCCGGCGGATCGGCGCTCGGCATGCTCGTCGCGGACGCGCACCTGGAGCACTGGCTCTCGCTCGACTCCGGGGCAGACGACCGCTACATGCGCGACCCCCAGGTACGGGCTTCCCTGCACGAGGCCGCCGAGCACTCCTACCGGCACCCGGGCTTCGGGCAGGCCGCGTCCCCGTACCAGCAGCTGCAAGTGCTCAACTCCTTCGCGATGGCGTTCTCGCTCGGCGGAGACCGGACGGCCGCACGCGAGTGCTTCCTGGCGACCGACGGCGCCGTCACGGAGTCGCCCTGGCAGTACCTGAACGGCTCCGATCCCGCCGCCGCCTACCGCAAGCACCGCTCGGCAGCCGGCCGCTGAGCCGGCCTCCAGGCCAGGCCCGTCCCCGTCGCCCGCACGCCCCGCTCCCTGCCGGGGCCGTTCAGCCGTGCCCTGCCCGGGCATGCCCACAGAAGGACTCCGTCCGGTGACCCACCCCGAGAACTCGCACACCTTCCAGGTCGACCTGCGCGGCCTCGTCGACCTGCTCTCCCACCACCTCTACTCCAGCCCCCGCGTCTACCTGCGCGAGCTCCTCCAGAACGCCGCCGACGCCATCACCGCCCGACAGGCCGTACAGCCCGGCGCACCCGGAACCATCACCCTGCGGACCGGCGACACGCTCACCGTGACCGACACCGGCATCGGCCTGACCGAGGCCGACGTCCACCGGTTCCTGGCCACCATCGGGCGCAGCTCGAAGCGGACCCCCGACGGAGGCCTCGACGGCGCAGGCTTGGACGCCGCCCGCGGCGAGTTCATCGGACAGTTCGGCATCGGCCTGCTCGCCTGCTTCGTCGTGGCCGACGAGATCACCGTGATCAGCCGGTCCGCGGCCGATCCGGCGGCGCCCGCCGTCGAATGGCGCGGCCACTCCGACGGCCGCTACACCATCCGCACCCTGCCCGCCACGGCCGTGCCGGAGCCGGGTACGACGGTCCGGCTCACCCCGCGCGCCGACGCCGCCGAGTGGACCCGCCCCGAGACGGTGGCCGGGCTGGCCCGGCACTACGGCAGCCTCCTGAAGCACGAGGTGAGGGTGGCCGGCCCGCACGGCGGGACCGAACGCGTCAACGCGACACCGCCCTGGGAGCAGCAGCACCGCTCTCCGCTGGCCCGCCGCGAGGCCCTGACCGCGTACTGCAGGGACCTGTTCGAGTTCACCCCGCTGGACACGATCGAGCTGGACCTGCCGGCAGCCGGGCTGCGCGGTGTCGCGTACGTCCTGCCGACCTCGGTGAGCCCGGCCCAGCGCGCCGGACACCGCGTGCACCTCAAGGGCATGCTGCTCACCGACCGGGCGCCCGAACTGCTCCCCGAGTGGGCGTTCTTCGTGCGCTGCGTGGTCGACACCTCCAGCCTGCGGCCCACCGCGTCCCGCGAGTCGCTGTACGAGGACGGCACCCTGGCCGCCGTCCGCGACGCGCTCGGCGAGCGCATCCGGGACTGGCTCACCGGGCTGGCGGCCAGCGACCCGGCACTGCTGCACCGCTTCATCGACGTGCACCACCTCGCGGTGAAGGCCCTGGCCCGGTACGACGACGAACTGCTGCGCGTCGTACTGCCGTGGCTGCCGTTCGAGACCACCGACGGCAACGTCACCCTGGAGGAGTTCCTCCGCTCCCACCCCACGGTGCTCGTGACCCGCAGCGTCGAGGAGTTCCGGCAGGTCGCCCCCATCGCCTCCGCCGCCGGCCTGGGCGTCGTCAACGGCGGCTACACCTACGACCGCGACCTGGTGCACCGCCTGCCCGAGATCCGCCCCGGCACGGCCGTCGCCGACCTCGATCCGGCCCTGGTCACCGCCCACCTGGACGCCGTGGACCCGGCCACGGAGCTGCGTGCGGCCTCCTTCCTCGCCGTGGCCCGCGAAACGATCGGCGTGCACGACTGCGACGTCGTGCTGCGCGACTTCCAGCCCGTCAGCGCGCCCGCGCTGCTGCTCGACAACCGCGAGGCGCGCCACGAGCGGACCCGCTCGAACCTGGCCGCGGACGGCGACGGCCTGTGGGCGGACATCCTCGGCTCGCTGCGCCAGGAGACCCCGCCCGCCCAGCTCGTCCTGAACCACCTCAACCCTCTGGTCCGCCAGGCGGTCACGATCGGCGAGCGCGGGCTGGCGGTCACCACCGCCGAAGCCCTCTACGGGCAGGCCCTGCTGCTGAGCCGCCGGCCGCTGCGCGCCAGCGAGAGCGCCCTGCTCAACCGCGCGTTCATCGGTCTGCTCACCCACGCCATGCACAACGCCGGCCCGGACGCGCCCGCCGCCGAGCCCCGGAAGGAACTGTAATGCTGGACACTCCCGAGGCCGTGTTCGAGGCGCTCCGCGACAACAACGCCCGGCCGCACGGGCTACAGCGGACCGTCACCGCCGAGGAGCTCACCGAGGCGGCGGAAGCACTGGAGAAGCCGGACGTACTGGCCACGGCGCTGCTGGAGCTGATGTCGGCGTACGAGTTCACCGGCGAGCACCGCAAGGCGCCGGTGGTCTTCGCCCGGCTGCTCAAACTGTGGGACACCGACCCGGGCGCGTTCAGCGAGTGGGAGGCCCACCAGGTCTTCTGGCGGTTCAAATGGGTCACCACCTCCCTGCTGGAGGTGCCCGACGTACCGCTGGCGAGCGTCGAGGGCTGGATCGACCGGATGCGGGAACGCTACGCGGACGCCGGCCACGACATGCAGCCGGTAGCGGCGATGCGCTACCACGTCGCCGCCCACACGGGAAAGGGCGTGGACGACGCCTACGACCTGTGGGCCACCCGCAGTCGCAGCGAGCTGAGCGACTGCGAGGCCTGTGAGGTCCGCCAGTTCGCCTCCCACGCGGTCACCGCCGGCGACGACGCGGAAGCCCTCGCGCGCTGGAACCCGGTCCTCGCCGGCGAACAGGAGTGCAGCGAGGAACCGCAGATGAGCCAGGCGCGCGCACTGCTGCCCCTGCTGCGTACCGGGCGCACCGACGAGGCGCGCTCCCACCACCTCGCCGGCTACCGCAAGGTGCGGGGCAACAACGGCATGCAGGACGAGGTCGGCCTGCACCTGGAGTTCTGCGCCCTCTCGCGCAACGAGGGACGGGGCCTGGAGGTGCTCGCCGAGAACCGTCCCCTGTTCGAGGCGACCGGCGCCCCCCTGTCCCGGCTGGGCTTCCTGACCGGCGTCGAGGTGCTGCTGGCCCGCATCGTCGGCGCCGGCCACGCGGACACGGCCGTCGCGGGACCTCCCGGCCGGGCATGGACCGCCGGCGAACTGCTCGCCCACGTCCGCGCCGAAGCCGGCCCGCTCGCCGCCGCCTTCGACGCCCGTAACGGCACCACCTCCATCGGGGAACGGCGCAGGGCACGGCTCGCGCAGCCCCCGCTGCTCGACGAGCCGCTGCCGCTCGGCCTGCGCACCAAGCGCGCCGAACCGGCCGCACCGGCCAGGGCCGCGGCAGTGCCCGGCGGGGACGGCGCCGCGGCGCACGAGATCCCCGAGGACTTCGCCGAGCTGGTACGCGAGGCACGCCGCAAGAACCTCGCGGGAGACCCCGGCAGCCACCGGCTGTGGAACCGCATCGCCGCCCGTCTCGACGACGGCAGCGGCGCCCACGACGACCTCCCCGGCCCGGCGGACCTGCTGCTGGCGGAAGTCGCGGAACACCGCGCCCACGAGCTGGCGGAAGCGGACCGCGACGAGGAGTGCGTCGCCGAGCTGGAGCGCGCGGCCGATCTGTACGACACGCTGGGCAAGCCCTGGCACGCCCTGTCCGCGCGGGCGTTCGCCTTCACCCGGCAGACCGGCTCGCACGAGGAGAGGGCGCGCGAGAAGCAGGGCCAGGGCACGGCCGACCGCCCGGACACCACCGAGGTCCGGGCCACCGTCGACAAGATCCTGCGCCTCGCCGAGGACCTCATGACGGCAGCGCCGCCGGCCGACGGCGTCACCGATGAGGAGGCGGCCGCCTCCGGAGCGGACACCGCCACGGAACGCGTACGGGAGTACCTCTCCGTGCTGTACGCGTGCGCTCTCGCAGCCCACAACGTGGCGCTGGACGAGAACGAGAACGAGAGCGAACACGACTCTGTGGGGGAGTGGTCGGAAGCGCTCCGCGACCGGCTGCGCGCCGAGGCCGAACGGCTGTCCGTACGCCACCAGGTGGCCGGCGCACGGTGCCTCGCGGCCGACGCCGCCGCACGCCGCTGCGACTTCGCCCTGGCCGAGACCGAGCTCCGCGCGGCCCTGGACGACCTGACGGCTGCCGGACGCCCGTGGCGGGCTCCCCGCATCCGCGGCCAGCTCGCCCAGGTCCTGCTGGCCCGGCAGCAGCCGGAGGAAGCCGTGGAGGCCCTGCACCAGGCCCTGGCCGAAGCCGTACGGTACGACGAAACGGACTTTCCGTTCGCCCCGACGTACGGCCTGCTCGGCCACGCCGCCTCCCACGTCGGGGACACGACGGGCGCGGTCCGCCACTACTCGGAGGCCGCCGACCGCTACGACCGGCACGGCTCCTTCGAGGAAGCGACCGACATCCGGCTGCAACTCGCCGACGTGCTGATGCGCTGCGGCCAGCAGGCCGACGCCGTCGCCGTACTGGAGTCCGTCCTGTCCGACGGGGCCGCCGCAGCCGCCAACGAGCGCCTGATCGCCCAGGTACGGCTGACGCTGGCCCGCGGACTGCGGGAACTGGAGGAGTACCTGCCCGCCGCCGAGGAGTTCCTGCGGCTGGCCGACACCGTCGCCGCCTGGCAGGAGGACCGCGAACTCCACACCATGGTGGCGGCCGAGGCAGCCGTCACCCTCGCCCTCGGCGAACGCTGGGACGCGGCCGACACCGCCTACCGCCGCGCGGTCGACGCACACGAGCAGGCGCCCAACCCGTCCCCCGTCATCCAGATGATGTGCGAGTTCGCCCGGACGACGGTCCTCGCCCGGGAGGCGGACGGTCTGGACGCGGCACTGGAACACCTGACACGGGCGGACGCGGTGCGCGCGGCCGTACCCGAGGACGACGAGGAATTCGTCCACTGGTACCAGCACGGTGCCGTGCGCTACCGCCGCGCCCGGGTGCTGGCCCAGGTGGACCGCTTCCCCGAGGCACTCGTCGAGGCGGAGGGCGCTGTGGCCGCCTACGAGGCGGGCGGCGCGGACGGCGACGTGCCGCGCGCCGAAGCCGTCCGGATCGCGGCCCTGATCGAAGGGAACGGCCTCGGCCGCTACGACGCGGCGGTCCGCCGCCTGGCCACGGCCGTCGACCGCTGCCGCGCGGCGGACCTGCCCGAAGCCGCACGGATCCTCGACGCCCTCCGCCAGGACTACCGCAACCGGGCATCCTGACGGACCGCACCCCACGCGAGCAGCCGGGCGGCGCGGGCCGGGGCGGGTGCGACGCACCCGCCGCCGGTCCACGCGGTCCGGACAGCACCGGCGGACCGGCGGATCGGCGGGAAGGGATGTGCGGGGCGGGGGAGGCAGGGGATAATCACCGGCATGATCGCGCACGACAACGGTGAAGGCGGCCCGTCCGCGGAACAGGTGCTCCGGGCACGCTACGCCCGGCGGCTGCCGGCCTCGCTGGACAAGCTCGCCGGCCCCCGCGGAGGTCAGGTCGAGCTGCCCGCGCACGTGGCCTGGTCGGGGCTGCGGACCTTCGATCTGGACCGGCCCAAGCTGCGGATGAGCATGTACCGCACCGTCCTCGCCGAAGGCCAGCACGAGGACCTGCTGCACCTCCTGGACCGCGACCTGCTGCTGGAACAGTGGCCGGTCCTGCGCAAACTGGTCAGCAGGCACATCCGAGCGGTGTGGGAAGAGGCCTTTCCCGAGCTCGCCGCGGCCGCCGGCGCGGGGCCCACTGCTGCGTGAGGCTCACCGACCTGCACGAACGGCTGCTGGCCGCCGTCATCGAGATCGGCTCCGACTACCCCCTGGTCCTGGCGGGCGGCTACGCCGTCCAGGCGCACGGCCTGGTCGACCGGCTCAGCCAGGACCTCGACGTGGCCACCCAGGACCCCACGCCGATGGCCCACATCGCCGCACGGGTGGAGAGCGGACTCACCGCACGCGGTTGGCGGGTACGCCTCGTCGATGTCGACTCCCTCGCCGCCCGGCTGATGGTCACCGACCCGCGTACCGGCGAAGACTGTGAGGTCGACATCCTCAAAGAACACTTCTGGACCACACCCGTCGACACGGAGCACGGCCCCGTCCTCGCCCTCGACACCGTGATCGGCACCAAAGTGCGCGCCCTCGCCGACCGCGGCACCGCCCGCGACCTCATCGACGTCCATGCCGCCGCCGCACTCCGCGGGCTCCGGGAACTGGAGCGCCTCGGCGCCCGGCACACCCGCGACGACGGGTTCCACCTCGAAGACCTCCACGACCGCCTCGCCGGCTCCGAGTGGATCGACGACGAGGAGTTCGCACGCTACGGCCTCGACGAGGAAGCGATCACCGTCCTGCGCGGCTGGGCGGCGGCCTGGGCCGCCGACGTCCGCCGGCGCCTGCCCGCGCACGGCACCGACGACGAGGGCTGAGCACCTCGCCGGACACCGGCAGGCAGTGCTCCGACCCGGGGGTCGGCTCCTGCCGTCCGCGGACGGCCGGGGAACGACGCCTACGGCACGCCGGGAAGCCGGACCGTGACGCGGAGACCGCCGGCGGGGCCGGCCACGAGGTCGAGGGTCCCGCCGTGGGCGCGCACGATGCTGTGCACGATCGCCAGACCCAGGCCGACACCGGCGTGCTCGTCGGTGCGTACGCGCTCCGTTCCGCGCTGGAAGGGTTCGGTGAGGGTCGGTACCAGCTCCGGCGGCAGCCGCGGGCCCGTGTTCTCGACCCGCAGCACGCTCGTGTCGTCGTGCGCCTCGGTGTGGACCGTCACCGTGCCGCCGGAGGGGAGGTTGTGGACGATGGCGTTCTGGACGAGGTTCGTCACCATCCTCAGCAGGAGCTCCGCGGAGCCGCTGGTCAGCGCTGCCCCGCCGGTGACGTCGAGCGCGATCCGGCGCTGTTCCGCGAGGGGAAGCAGCGCCTCGGCGGCTTCTTCGGCGACGAGCGAGAGGTCCACGCCCTCGCGGCGGAAGCTTCCGCGGTCGCCGCGGCTGAGCAGCAGGAGGGCCTCGGTGAGGTCGATCGCCCGCGTGTTGACGACGTGCAGGCGTTCGATGAGTTCGTCCCGGTCCCGCGTGGGGTCCTTGCGGGCGACGTCGAGGAGCGTCCGCGAGATCGCGAGCGGGGTGCGCAGTTCGTGGGAGGCGTTCGCCGCGAACCTCTGCTGCTCGGCGACGTGGGACTCGAGTTGCCCGAGCATCGCGTCGAACGCGTCGGAGAGTTCCCGGAACTCGTCCTGGCGGCCCTTCATACGGATCCGGTGGGACAGCGACCCCCTCCCCGCCCTCCGTGCCGCGTCCGTGATCTGCGTGAGCGGTGCGAGCATCCGGCCGGCGAGGATCCAACCGCCCAGGAGGCCGAACACGAGCAGGAGGACCAGGCTCGCGGCCGCGGCGGGGGCGAAGGTGCGCAGCAGGAGGTACCGGTTGGGCGAGATCCCGAGAAGGCCCTGCGAGTTGTCGGGTACGTAACGCAGCAGGAACACCCACACCACCGCCAGCAGGAGGGTGCTGGCGACGAGGAGGAACCCCGCGTAGCTGAGGGTGAGCTTCAGCCGGGCACTGAGCCCCGGGCGTCTACGCATGCGGACGGCTGCCAGGGCCCATGACAGGGCCGGGGCCAGGGGCACGGCCAGGGGCGGGGGTGCCCCCGCCGGTGTCGATCCGGTATCCGACGCCGGGCACCGTGGCGATGAGCCACGGTTCACCGAGTCGTTTGCGCAGGGCGGAGACGGTGATGCGGACGGCGTTGGTGAGGGGGTCCGCGTTCTCGTCCCAGGCCCGTTCCAGCAGCTGCTCGGCGCTGACGACACCGCCCTCGGCGGCGACGAGGACTTCCAGCACGGCGAACTGTTTCCGGGTGAGCGCGACGTAGCGCCCGTCGCGGAAGACCTCCCGGCGGAAGGGGTCCAGCCGCAGGCCCGCGATCTCGCGGACCGGGGGCCGGGCGTACGCGCGCCTGCGGTCGAGCGCCCTCAGCCGCAGGACCAGCTCCCGCAGCTCGAACGGTTTGGTGAGGTAGTCGTCGGCGCCGAGCTCGAACCCGGAGGCCTTGTCGTCGATCCGGTCGGCGGCGGTGAGCATGAGGATCGGGATGCCGCTGCCGGAGGCCACGATGCGCCGGGCGACCTCGTCGCCGGAGGGGCCGGGGATGTCGCGGTCGAGGACCGCGAGGTCGTAGGAGTTGACGCCGAGCAGTTCCAGGGCGGAGTCGCCGTCACCGGCGATGTCGGCGGCGATCGCCTCCAGCCGCAGCCCGTCACGGACGGCTTCGGCCAGGTAGGGCTCGTCCTCGACGATCAGTACGCGCATGTCCCCAGCCTAAGCAGCACGACATATCGCCGACGTATGCCGAGCGGTGCGTCCACCGGGCACCCGACTCAGACCGCCGCTGCCGGAGCGGGGCGGGGCCGGTCCGACGGGGCCTCCGCCGTGGTGCGCCACCAGCGGCGCGAGGCCAGCCCGGCCAGTACGGCGCCGACCGCGTTGACCAGTACGTCGTCCACGGAGGACACCCGGTCCAGCAGCAGGACGTACTGTGCGGTCTCGACCAGGACCGAGCAGCCCGCCCCGAGCGCCAGGATCCGCGGCACGGACGCCAGCGCCGGGAACCGCATCGGGGCGAAGAACCCCAGCGCCGCGAAGACCAGCAGGTTGCCGCCGATCCCGAGCGGCCCCATCGTCGCCAGGTCCCGCAGCGGCACCAGGCTCACCGCGCCCGGCGCGGTGCCGGCCCCAGCGGCCCCCGGCATCATCGTCATCCACAGGAACGGAACCGTCCCGTGGACCATGCCCACCTCGGCCAGCGACATCCGCCACGCCGACGTGACGCCCGCGGCGCGCCGGCGGCGGGCCAGGGCCCACACCACCAGCAGGGCCAACGGCACCGCTGCCAGCGTCATCAGCACCACGCCGTTGAACGTGTCGAAGCAGCCGTGCCACCGCCCGGCCAGGCACTTCGGAGCGGACATCATCAGCGGCCGCCGCACGGCGTACACGGCGCCCGCCACACCGAGGACCGCGAGGCCGAGGAGCACGATTCCGCGCGTGCGGAGGAGCGGTGCCGACAGGGACACGTCGTTGTTCATGCCCCCATGGGACATGGAGGGCCGTCGCGGCGGCGTATCCGATTTCCGATACGCCCGCGATACACGCACCGCCGGACGGAACAGGTGCCCGCGCGCACGGGAACGGCCGGGCCGGGTCAGAAGCGCAGCGAGCCCAGGTCGCGGACCGTGTCGGCGAGGGCGCGGATGAGGTCGTTCTCGGCCTCGGTGCGCCAGACCAGGGCGAAGGACATGGCCGGCAGGTCGGGAATGGCAAGCCATCGGAGGTTCGGCATGCCCCAGTACCTGGTGACGTGGCTGGGGAAGCCGTGGATGATCTCGCCCATGCCGACTAGGTTGATCAGTTCGTCGGCGTTGGCCACCTCCTTGACGCGTTCGATGGTCCGGCCCCTCGGGGTGAGGAAGGGCAGGTAGCTGTCCTCCCAGTAGTCCGCCATGCCGGTGGCGGTGGCGTGCGGGAAGTCGGCGAACGTCTCCAGGGCCACGGAATCCCGCTCCGCGAGGCGGTGGCCGGAACTCACGGCGAGGACACGGGAGTCGGTGCACAGAACGGGCCCCACGGTGAAGTCCGGTTCGTTCACGGGCAGCCAGACGACGATGACGTCCATGTCCCCGGCGCGGAGCCGTCCGAACACATCGCTGAAGGGCGCCGGACGGATCTGGAGCCCCCACTGCGGGTGCCGCGATCGGAACGCCTTCCAATAGGGGTGCAGATCGACGACGTTGAAGGGCAGCATGCTGACGCGGAGCTGTGCGGTGATGCCGGAGGCGGCCAGCCGGGCGCGCTCCAGGGACTCGTGCAGACCCGCGTAGACCGGTTGGAGATCGTCACGGAACTGCCGGCCGATCTCGGTCAGGCACACGGAACGGCTGGTGCGGCTGAACAGTTCGGCACCGATGCGCCGCTCCTGCTTCTTGATGGCCTGACTGACCCGCGCCTGGGAAACGCGCAGCCGCTCCGCGGTCCGTCCGAAGTGCAGTTCTTCGGCCAGTACCAGGAAGATCTCGATGTCCCGCAGCTCCACCGGCTCCCCTGTTCTCCGGCGATAACCAGGCGGTTATCGAACAGCGCGGAATCTTACATTGATCATGGCCGCCGCTCGCAAGAGGGTTGAGGACATGCGATCCGACCCGCGCGACCGACATGCCCCACCGCCGCAGTACCGCGGGACGGTGTGGTGCCGGCACCTCGTGGAGCCGGGCCGCGCCGATCGGCCGTCTCCAGGCCGAACCCATAGACGAAGGACTCTCCATGACTGAGAAGAACACCAACGTGGTAGTGATCGGCGGCGGTTACGCGGGCGTCATGGCCGCCAACCGCCTCACCCGGCGCGGCGACGTGTCGGTGACGCTGATCAACCCGCGCCCCTCGTTCGTCCACCGCATCCGGCTGCACCAGCTGGTCGGCGGGACCGACGACGCGGTCGTCGAGTACAGAGAGGTCCTCACGGAACGGGCCTCCCTGCTGGTCGACACCGCGACCCGGGTCGACGCACCCGGGCGCTACGTGCAGCTGGCGTCGGGCGCGAGCATCGGCTACGACTACCTGATCTACGCGGTGGGCAGCGGCAGCGCCGACCCGACCGTGCCCGGGGCCGCCGAGTTCGCCTACCCGATCGGCACCCTCGAGGAGGCGGAGCGGCTGCGCCCGGTCTTCGACGCCGCATCCCCGACGGCCGCGGTGACGGTCGTCGGCGCCGGTCCGACGGGGATCGAGACGGCCGCCGAGCTGGCGGAGGCGGGCCGCGCCGTGACCCTGGTCTGCGGCGGCGCCCTCGGCCCCTACCTGCACGCCCGGGGCCGGCGCTCGGTCGCCCGGCGCCTCACCAAGCTCGGGGTGACCGTGCTCGAAGGCCCCGGCACGAAGGTGACGGCCGTGACCCGCGACGCCGTACGGCTCAGCGGCGGCCGCACCGTCCCGAGCGGGGTGACCGTCTGGACCGTCGGATTCGGCGTGCCGGACCTGGCCACGCACAGCGGGCTGAGCACCGACGCCGTGGGCCGCCTGCTCACGGACGAGACCCTGACCAGCGTGGACGACGACCGTATCGTCGCGGCCGGGGACTCCGCGGCGCCGTCGGGCCTGCCGCCGCGGATGAGCTGCCAGGCGGCGATGCCGATGGGCGCGCGGGCCGCCGACACCGTGCTCAGCCGGATCGAGGGCGAACGGCCCGCCGCGCTCAACCAGGTTTTCGGAGCCCAGTGCATCAGCCTGGGCCGCGGCGACGGCATCTTCCAGTTCGCCGACCGGTTCGACCGCGCGGTGTGGTTCAACATCGACGGCCGTCTCGGCGCGAAGCTCAAGGAGCTCGTCTGCTCGGGCGTCGTCAAGCACCTCGCCGAGGAGGCCCACAAGCCGGGCGGATACAAGCTGCACCTCATGTCCCGGGGCGGCGCGCGCCAGCGGGTCCTGGAGACGGCGGGCGACAACACGCCGGTCACCGCCACGTCGCCCGTCTAGCCGGCCGGCCCCGGGCCCGCAGGGGCCGCGGCCCGGGCCCCGTACCCGCCCCGGCTAAGGGTCCCGCAGCGGCAGCCGCCGCCGCTGCGGGAAGCCGCGGCCGGGGCGCTCCGAGGGACGCTCCCCGCGGTCAGGCCCGGTGCCTGATCGCGGCCAGGGCGTCCTTGACCTCCCGCACCACGCGGGCCGCGTCCTCGGGCTCGTTCACCACGTCGGTGTGGTTCATGTCGATGACGAGGACCTCGCTGGCCGAGTAGTGCTTGTGCACCCAGTCGTCGTAGCCGGACCACAGGGTCCGGTAGTACTGCACGAGGCCCTCGTCCTGCTCGAAATCGCGGCCCCGCAGCCCGATGCGGTGCATCACCGTCTCGAAGTCCGCCTTGAGGTAGACCATGAGGTCGGGCGCCTTGCGGTACGGCAGACCGTCGATCTCGCGCATCATCTCGTTGAGCAGCCCCTCGTACACGCCCATCTCGAGGGAGCTGATCCGGCCCAGGTCGTGATTGACCTTGGCGAAGTACCAGTCCTCGTAGATGGACCGGTCCAGGACGTTGTCGCCCTGCTTGTACGCCTCCTTGATCGAGGCGAACCGGGTCTGGAGGAAGTACAGCTGGAGGAGGAAGGGGTAGCGTCTCGCCTGGATCTCTTCGGGGCTCGCCGTGTAGAAGAGCGGAAGGATCGGATTGTCCTCCACGCTCTCGTAGAAGACCTCGCTGCCCAGCTCCTTGGCGAGCAGTTCGGCCACACTCGTCTTGCCGATCCCGATCATGCCTCCGACGCAGATCACTGACATACCTCACTTCTCCCTGGGGGTCTTCTGTACGTGGGCGGGTGGGCTGGGCACCTCACACCACTGAGACGCACGCCGACGGGCACGTGATTCCCCGGGAGCTTCATGATCAGCGTCATACGGTCCCCGTCCGGACCGGAATCCCGACGCAGGCCGTGCACAGCGACGCCCCGCAGCCCTGCGGCCAGCCTGAATCTTAAATGACGATGCGACCGGGACCGTCAAAGCGTCGGCGGTGCGACGCACTCCGCGACGCACTCCGCGCCGCACTCCGCCACGCACGGCCGACAGCCGCGAGCCGCTCCCGGAGCGACGACGGCCCGGCCTGTCAGATCCCCCGCCTAGGCTGTCCCACGGATTCGATCAAGGAGCGGGGCAGTGCGAATAGAGCGTCACCAGGTGGGCGGACCGATCGTGTCGGCAGCACGGCAGGACTTCACGAACCGCATCGGGGGTCAGGTGCGGTCCATGTCGAGGGCCGGCCGGATGGCCACGTACGAATGGCAGGCGATCGCCGAAGAGTTCCTCGACTACCTGGGCGCCCTCTCCGTCGAGACGCCCGACCTCGACACCGCGGAGGCCAAGGCCGCCCTCAAGGACGCCGCCGAGGCCGCGGCAGGCGCCGTCGCCTACGCGGCCTACCACCCGCACTGCACCTTCCAGGTCTTCCTGGAGTACGTGGACTTCGGCATGAGCTACGACCCGGGCGAGGACGCCCCCGAGGAGAGCATCACACCCGGGGAGTGGATCGACGCGCTCTGTCTGTCGGTCCTCAGGGACAAGGCGAAGTGGCACGGCGAGGCCTTCCACTTCGCCCGGCAGAAGTTCGCCGCGGGTGCGCGGGGAACGTCCACCGGCGAACTCGCCACCGGACTGACCGCCGTGGTCCTGGACGACACCGGCGAGGACGAGGAGTACCCGCCGGGCGCGGAGGCCAAGCTCGCCGCCGTCGACGCGGCGCTGGAGCGCATCGGCGTCCGCGCCGGAGAGACGGGCGAGCCCCTCCTCGACCGGCCGGACAGCGTGGCCCTCCGTGCGCTGCGGGCACTGGCCGCAGCGGAGCGGGAGGCCTTCGATGCCGCCCTGGCCGACCTCCTCATCGGGCACACCACCCTGCACGGCCCCACGGCATCCCCCGGCACCCTGCTCCCGCTCGTCCCCCTGGCCCTCGCCGCGCTCGCCTACCGCACCCAGGGCTGGGCCCCTGCCGTCCGGACCGACTACCTCCCGCACGCGCTCGTCACCAGCTTCGAGGACCGGGGCCCGCGGGTCGCGGGGTTCGGCCGGGACCGGCGGCCGGACGCGGTGGCCGCGCTCGCCGCAGGGCCGCTGGTGGTGGAGCGGCCGGCCTTCGACTGGACGGTGGGCCCGCAGATCGAGGCCATGTACGAGGAAAACGTCCGGGAGGCGCTCACCCCCGTCGACGGGGAGCCCCTCGCCGTCTGGCGGCTCGGCAGCGTCATGGGCGATCAGGAACGCCTCTTCAAGTGGCGCGCGGGATCCCCCGACGGTGTCACGGACGCCCAGCTCGCGAACCTCCGGTCGGCCTCTCAGATGGGGGCGGCCCTGTTCCGCATCGCCCTGGCGGAACCGGGCACGGAGGTCGAGGTGACCATCGACGGCCGCACGCTGCGCTACCCGGCCGAGCGGGACGAGGAAGCAGGCGCCGCCGGCTGGCAGAAGGCCGTTGCCCTGGCCCTGATCACCGGAGTCCGCGAGGAACTCGCCCCGCTGGTCCTCACCGGCCCCGCCTTCGCCCGCCCGGACGGCTCCGCTTCCGCCGCGTACCGCGAAGCCCTCCACGCCTACCTGAAGGGCACTGATCCCGAACCGGCCGTGCAGCGGGCGCTGCAACAGGACGAGCAGGCCGAGGACTGGGGCTTCGCCATGCCACCGGCCGTACTGCTGTCGCAGCTCGTGGCGGGCGACGAGGAAAGCTTCAACCTGGCCCTGGCCGACGCGCTCGAAGCCCACCGCGACCACTACCGGGTCGCCGACCGCGCCAACGGCCCGGATGCCTCCGTCAACCTCGACGTCCTCGCCCTGGCCTGCCACGCACGCCGCCGGGGCTGGGCCGTCCGCGTCGAATCCCCGTACCTCCCTCAGGAGCTCCTACGGGCCGCTGAACCCTTCTAGACCCTGGTACGGGGGCGACGGCCTGCGCGCGGGACGGATCCCTACCGCCAGCCGGTCACGGAGCGGATCCGTTCCAGCTCCTCGCCGGTCGGCGTACGGAACGCCAGCCGCTCGCCGTACCAGTCGAGCGCGCCGTTGCGAAGCCCGTCCGCCAGGCACTCAAGGCCCTCGGTCTCGAACATGTCGTTCGCGTCCGCGGGCCGGCCTGGTGCGGCCGTTTCGTACAGGATGACCTGGATGTAGTCGAAAGGCTCCCCACCCCGCTCGTACGCCGTCGTGCCGGCAGCCACGCGCAAGTAGAAAACACGCCCCTCGGCGTCGGCGCCAATCCCCAGAAGCCCATCCAGAGAAAACCGGTCCTGACCCACCCGACGGCCTCCTTCCCCCGCCGCCCCCACCACCGGCGGCGGTGGCCGTACCGGCCATTCTCCCAGTCCCGTCCGGCGCACTACCGGCCGGTGGGCGTCTGCTTCAATCAACCATGACGCGAATCGAACGAACTCTGGCCACCGGGGCTGCCCTCATCGTCTTACTTGCCGGTTGCGAAGCGGGCGGGGAGGCGGACGGAAATTCTCCGGGCAGCGCTATCGGCGTCACCCCGCTGAAGGATTTAGAACCAATTACTGTCGCCGGTGACCCCATGGCGGATGTTCCCGGTTCCCTCACGATTGTGGCCGAAATTAAATACGGTCACAATCGAATCATCGGCTACGTGAATGACGATTCCTGTGGGCTTCTGACTTTCTCTACGGACGACCCCGCAGTCAATCGTGCCCACTTGGTGTCGAAGTGGCCGGGCCCGGGAGAGGGAAGCAACGCACTTCCCGCCGGTCCGTACCACAGCGTTTCCGGAGCCGCTGGCGCGAAGGCCTGGGCGTCCCTGCGGTGCGGCCAGAACGCGATGGTGATCGAATATGTCTCCGACGGGCCTGCCGCCCCGCACGACGTCCGAGGCCAAGCCACCGCCGCGCAGCTCGCCGGCAACCCCGCGACCGTCCTGATCACCATCGGCGATCCCACCGTGCGCAAGCAGCTCGAGTACTGGGCGAAGAGTCCGGTACGGCCGACCACCTCCGGGCCCATCCGGTAGTCCGTCGATCGCACACCATCGCGCGCAGCTAGTCCCGGCCGCACTGCCTAGCGGCGCCAACGTACTTGGACTCCTCGAACCGAGGTCGGTATCGGACGCGGGCGGTGCCGTCCCGGATACAGGCGAAGGCGGGTGCGGGGCCGGATCATGCCGATGGGGAACGGCGAACCAGGCGTGCGTTGAGCACGACTTCGAGCCAGGTGTAGCAGTCACCTGTCCACAGCCCCACCTCGGCCCCGCACCCCGCGCACGCCAGGTTCGGCCCGTCGTGCCCGCCCGGCCCGCAGCAGCCGCCCCAACGGTGCAGGATCTTCGAGGTGCCCACCAAGTCGCCCGGGCTCAGCAGCAGGTCAACCGGCGTTCCGTGGCCCGCCCGGGGCTTCTTGAAGCCCTTGGGTGGCGGGCCCCATGCGATCCGTCCCGACTGCGGATCGAGGGCGAAGGTGCCCGCCGCCATGCGGGGCGGGCAGGGGTCCACGGGGGAGTCGAGCGGGGTCCAGGTCTCCGCCTCCGCAGGCGGGGGGACCTCGCGCACCGGAGCGGACAGGCGGGAGCCGCACGCGGCGCAATGAAACGTGATCACGACGCCATGATGCCCGTAGCCTGCGCGGAGCTGCGTTCAACTCGGTGGCGTCCGCAGTGGAAGTGGGGCAGGCTCGCGCGCATGGTTTCGATATTGCAGAACGTGGCGATCGACTGTGCGGATGCCTACGAGTTGGCCCGTTTCTGGAGCGGAGTGACCGGCCGTCCACTGCATCCGGAGGACAAACCGGGTGACCGGGAGACTCAGGTGATGCTGGCGGCGGGTCCAGTGCTGTACTTCAACCAGGTACCCGAGCCCAAGAAGATCAAGAACCGGATCCATCTGTGCTTGCGCCCTGAGACCTCGCGTGAGCAGGAGGTGGAACGGCTGCTCGGCCTCGGTGCCACCCTCGTCACCGATCGCCGTAATCCCGATGGCTCAGGCTGGGCAGTCCTTGCCGACCCCGAAGGCAACGAATTCTGCGTCCTCCGCAGCGACTCCGACCATGCCGCGATGAGTTCCTGACACCCACGCTCAACCCTCGTGGCCACGGGGCCGGCCGTAGCGGGAACCACATTCCTTGCCGGAGCCGTCCGCCGATCGCGGGGCTCGTCCCAGACGCCGCCCGGTGGTTCCTTCCGCGGGTCACGCCGCTCGCAAGCCGAGGCTGCACGCCGTGGGCGGCGGCGGGAGGTCTTTCAGGGAATCCACGCCCCTGCTGTACGGGCTGCTGTACGTTCGGGGCATGGCATCGAAACCCGTCACGATCCGAGTCCCCGAGGAACTCCACGCGCAGCTTCAGGAGCGTGCCGAGGCCGAGGGCACCACCGTCACCGCGCTCATCACCGAGGCCGCGGCCAACGCGGTGCGTGACCCGCGCCTCGAAGGGGCGGCCGAAGTGTTCCGCGCGTTCGTCGCGGAGCACGCCGCCGCGTTCGACAAGGGGTTCCCCGACGACGCCCCGGGCCGGCTGGACGCCGCGGGACGGGCCGCCTGACCGTGGAGCTCTCCATCGACATCCGCTGGCTCCTGGAGCGCCAGGCGGAGGTCCTCCCCAAAGAGCCGGTCATCCACGACTTCAGCGCTCTGGTAGCGGCCGTCGGACGCCACCGCGTCAACACCCCGAAGGTCGGCGCCCTCGCCGACAACGCGTGGCGCGCGGCCGCCCTGATGCACTCCGTCATCCGACTGCGCCCCCTCCCGGCCCGCAACGCGCTGTTCGGCGCGGGCACCGCCGTGGCCTACATGCACGCCGCCGGGGAAGCCATCGACGCCCCGTACGGTGCGCTGATCGACCTGGCCCGCGACATCGACGCCGGGCGGGCCGACGCGTACGACGCCGCCGACCGCATCCGCTCCTGGCGGATCTGACCGACCTGGCCCGAACCGCCGGAGGGGAGTCCGACATGGCCGACGCAGAGGTACCCGAAGACCCGGCCTCGATCGTCCGGGCGCGGTACGCCCTCTATGTGGAGACGCTCCGGGTCCGGATGCCCCAGCAGCAGTTCGACCTCCTCATGGAGGTCGTCCGCGAGTACGTGAAGGCCGGCGGCGGCCGGTTCCGGCTCGATCTGGAGCCGGAAGAGAGGGCGCTGTTCACCGAGGAGGTGCAGATGGAACTGCTGAACCTCCTCGGCCTGCTCGGTGCGATGGAACCCGGCCACGAGGACCGGGCCGACCACGTCGTTGCCCGCCTCGGTGACGGCGAGCACGCCAGGGCGGCGATGTCGCTGGTTCCCCCGGACGTCGCGGACGACCCGGAAAAGCTGCGGGCGCTGCGGGACGAGCTCGATGTCCAGCAGCACCAGCGCAGGGAGGACAAGCAGGTGGTGGAGGGGATCGCCCGGGCGAGCGGCATGTCCGACGACTGACGCACACGGGTCCCACACAGGTCCCAGGCGGCTCCCAGAAGGGTCACACCCGGGCAGCAGGCCCTGGCGGGCCGTCTCACGCGCACCCCGGCCAACGGCGGGCGACGGGCGACGGGCCGCACCTGATCGGTCCGGGGCGGGCGGCAGGCCGGAATCAGTGGGCCCAGGGCAGGCGTACGGCCTCGACCTCCGCGTCGTCGAGGAGGGCCTCGACGAGCCGGGCGGGGCCCGCCACCTTGGTGGCCCACAGGTCATAGTCCGTGCACAGGACCCAGGACCGGTCCCGGGCCCAGAGGTTGGACGGGGTCCAGCCGTCTTCCTCGGGGTGGTCGTACAACGCTTTGGCGTCCGCGAGCGTGCCGGCCCGGACGTGCAGGTTGTCGAAGTCCTCAGCCCCCTGCAACAGCGGGTTGTAGTAGGCGAGGCAGGGGGTCCGCGCACCCTGCGGGCTGTGCTCGGTCAGGACGTCGACCAGGCGGTTCCAGTCGGTCCGGTCCAGGCTCCCCTCGGACGCCCCCGTGATGCCGACCGGCCAGCCGCCCGGTTCCCGGAGCGAGGGGAAGGAGCGGTAGCAGGGCAGCTGCCCCTCGGGCGCCACGGGCTCACCGGTCCGCTGCGAGAGCTCCGCCCAGAGCAGTCGGCGCCAACGGGGGCCGTGGGGCTCGCCCGGCGTGCCCCCGAACACGTCCGCGGGGTCGAGACCCGGGATGATCTCGGGCCCGCCGCCGTTCAGCACTGCTCGTTGATACGCGACGAACGACATGTCGGTCGGCCCGAGTACGTGTTCGTACATGGAGTGGAGCACCCAGGCGGCGTCGGGCAGCGCGGGCGGCATGAAGCCGGTGAGCCCGTCATCGCCGGTCAGCTCCCGCAGCCAATCGGTCTCCCCGGCCGCGGCCAGCGGCCACCGGGCGGCCGCCCGTGCAGCGGAAGTCTCGTTCATCGGTTCAGGATCTCACCCGCCGCCAGGGCGAGCGCCGGGATCTTCCACAGGGCGGCCCGCAGGCGTTCCTAGGGACCAGGCGTCGGGGATTCGTGCGGGACCGGCGGGTGGCACGCGGCGCGGGCTTCGTCTTCCTCGGTGCGTTCCTCCGCGCGCGGCCAGTACCGGCCTTCGAGGGCCTCGGCGCTGCGGTTGAGCCGGACCAGGACGTCCTCCAGCTCCCGTACTTCCTCGGGGGACCAGCCGGCGACCACCCGGGCCAGGCAGCTCCGGTTGACCTCACGGTCTTCCGCGAGCCGGCGGCCGCCCTCGACCGTGATGCGCAGCTTGCGGGCCATGCCACCGTCCGGGTCCGCGACCCGCTCGGCCAGTCCGCAGCGCAGCAGCGCCGCCGTCTGGCGGTTCACGGTCGAGGTGTCGAGCCCGAAGGCCTCCGCCAACTGTCCGATGGACATGGGGCCTTGGGTGTCGATCCGGCTGAGCAGCAGGTACGCCGACCGCTCCAGGCGTTCGGGATCGCGCTCGCGCCGGGCAAGCACCTGGTGCCGCGACAGCAGCATCAGCTCCCGCTCCAGTTTCTCCAGCACTGCGCCTCCCGCTCCCTTCCGGCGCTCCATTATCGCGGACCTGTGGACCCGGGGGACCGGCGGACCCCCGCAGGGCCCGGCCTGCGGGCGGCGGGGCACGAGGACCCGGCGCTGCAATATGCATGATACATAACATGTGTACTATGCACTTCTCGTTGTCACCCGACGAGCCACAGCAGCCTCAATCCGGAGGACCCGCATGACCGCCACCCAGCCCACCGCCTCCCGCGCGGCCGAGATCCTCTCCCGGCCCGTCCAGCTGAACGGCCTGACCGTCCCCAACCGCATCGCGATGGCGCCGATGACGCGGATGTTCTCCCCCGGCGGCGTGCCCGGCGAGGACGTGCAGGCGTACTACGCCAGCCGGGCCGCCGCGGGTGTGGGCCTGATCGTCACCGAGGGCACCTACGTCGGACACGACTCCGCCGGTCAGAGCGACCGGGTGCCGCGGTTCCACGGTGAGGACCAGCTGGCGGGGTGGGCGAAGGTCGCCGCGGCCGTGCACGAGGCGGGCGGCACGATCGTGCCCCAGCTGTGGCACATAGGCATGGTCCGCAAGCAGGGCGAGGCGCCGTACGCCGACGCGCCCGCCGTCGGCCCCTCCGGCATCCGCGTCGACGGCACCGAGGGGACCGGCAGGGCGATGACCCGTACCGACCTCGACGACGTCATCGGCGCGTTCGCCGACGCCGCCGCGGAGGCCGAGCGGATCGGCTTCGACGGCGTCGAACTGCACGGCGCCCACGGATACCTGCTCGACCAGTTCCTGTGGGAGCGGACCAACCGCCGCACCGACGCGTACGGCGGCGACGCGGTGGCCCGTACGAAGTTCGCGGCGGAGATCGTGGCCGCGGTCCGCGAACGCGTCCCGGCCGACTTCCCGGTGATCTTCCGCTACTCGCAGTGGAAGCAGGAGGCCTACGACGCCCGGCTCGCGCAGACCCCGGAAGAACTGGAGGCGATCCTGGCCCCGCTGGCGGCGGCGGGCGTCGACGCGTTCCACGCCTCCACGCGGCGCTACTGGCTCCCGGAGTTCGAGGGCTCGGACCTCAACCTGGCGGGCTGGACCAAGAAGCTCACCGGCCGGCCGGCCATCACCGTCGGCTCGGTCGGCCTCGACGGCGACTTCATCCGCGCCTTCGCCGGTGAGGGAGCGGCGCTCGGCGACATCGACAACCTCCTGGACCGCATGGAACGCGACGAGTTCGACATGGTCGCCGTCGGCCGCGCGCTGCTCCAGGACCCGCAGTGGGCGGCGAAGGTACTCGGCAACCGCTTCGACGAGCTGAAGCCGTACGACGCGGAGGCGCTCAAGTCGCTTAGCCGGTAGCCGGTGGCCGTTCAGGCCTAGCCGGAAGCCGTCCCCGACGGCGGCGCGGCGTCACGGGGCGTGATGCGCTGGGCCCGGTCCCGGCGCGCCACGCCTCGGAGGCCGGGCCCCGGACTCGCGGCGCATCCGCCGTTCACGCAAGGGAGGCGGCAGCCGCGCGGTCCGCCTGCGGATCATGCATCTAGGCTTGTGCCCCGTCAGAGAGTCGAGACGGACGACCGGTCGTGGAACGGAGCATGGGGTGCCAGTGGGCCAAGCGGGGGAAGCGAACGACGGGGACCTGATCGGCAAGGTGCTCGGGGGACGCTACCGCGTGACCTCCGTGGTCGGCCGCGGCGGCATGGGCGTGGTCGCGCGGGCCGTCGACGAGCTGCTCGCCCGCGAGGTCGCCGTCAAGGTCCTGCGGGCCTACACCGACTCCAGTGACGCCGAACTCGCCGACCTGCGCACCCGGATGGAGCGTGAGGCGCAGGCCGCCGCCCGCATCCGGCACGGCGGCGTCGTCACCGTGCACGACGTCACGCACGAGCAGGGTCTGCCCGTCATCGTCATGGAACTCGTCGACGGACCCTCCCTCGACGAAGTGGTGACGCAGCGCGGCGCGCTCGACCCGCACGAGGCCGCCGCGATCGGCGCCAAGCTGATGGACGCGCTCGACGCGGCGCACCGCGCGGGCGTCCTGCACCGCGACGTGAAGCCCGGCAACGTGCTGCTGGAGCGCGGCGGCCGGGTCGTGCTCACGGACTTCGGCATCGCCACCATCGAGACCTCCGGCGACGAGGCCGTGGCGAAGCTGACCCGCAGCGGTGAGCTGGTCGGCTCGCTCGACTACCTGCCGCCGGAGCGCGCGCAGGGCCGGGAGCCCGGACCGGCCTCCGACATATGGTCGCTCGGGATGACCCTGTACGCGGCGGTCGAGGGCGTCTCGCCGTTCCGCCGCACCTCGGTGTGGTCCACGCTGGCCGCGATCGTCGGCGACCCGCTGCCCGAGCCGCGACGCGCGGGGCCGCTCGCCCCCGTGCTGCGGGCACTGATGGCGAAGGAACCGGAGGACCGGCCCACCGCCGAGCAAGCCCGCGCGATGCTGGAGCAGGTCGCGGCCGGCGGCGACGCGGTCCCCGAGGCGGCGCCCGCCACGGTCCAGCCGACCCCCTCCGCGCCGCCCGTGTCAGCGCCCGTCCCCGGCTTCGGGCCCCCGCCCCCGGCCGGATTCGACGCCGGCGCCGTATCGTTTCCGCAGCCCTACGCCCCCACCCCGCAGCCCGGATTCCCGTCGCACGGACTCCCGCCCGGTCAGCCGTTCACCGCCAACCAGTCCGGCTCGGCGGCCGCGGATCGGGCGCGGCGTCGCAGCCGTGCCGCGATGGCCGTGGCGGTCGTCGCCGTACTCGCCGCCGGCGGCGTCACCTACGCCCTGACCTCGGGCGGCGAAGACCCGGCGCGGGCGGTGGCCCCGACTCCGGCACCCGGCGGCTCCCCGGCCGCCGGCGGGCAGCCGGTCGCGCAGACCCCAGCCACGTCCCCCTCCGGCTCCGGGTCGCCCTCCGGCTCCGGACCCACGGCGAAGCCGTCCGCGAGCCCCTCGAAGAAGGGCGCCACGTCATCGCCCTCCCCGAAGGGCTCCTCACCCGCCCCGGCCAAGCCGAGCCCCGTCCCGACGGGCTGCGCCGGCTGGACCCACAGGGACCCGGCGCCGGGCACCTACGGCTACATCTCCGGCGACCACCACCTGCTGGGAGCGCCGTACCAGCAGTGCCCGAAGGGCAGCCTGGTCAAGAACGGCACCAAGCTCTGGTACCAGTGCTACATCGTCAACTCGTACGGAAACCAGTGGACGTTCGTGCGCGTGGACGGCACGAACGCCACCGGCTGGCTGTACAACCGCGACCTCAAGGGCCAGAAGGGCTCGTCCCCCGCCTGCTGAGACGACGCCCCGCCCGCCGGGCCCTCTACCGGTACGCAGACCGCAGCGCCCGCGGTGCGCATGCGCCGGCGGAGCCGATGGCGGCAGGGTCCTCTCCTGCTGTATATTGGATCTTGAGCTCGTGGCCGTGAACGGCGGCTGACGGGTCTGGCGTTGGTGGTCCAAGGAAAGACACCCCACTTCCCGTGGGGGGATGCAGGTGCAAGGCCTGCCCAGCGCTCAACCAAGGCCCCGGCCTCCTTCAGGAGGCCGGGGCCTTCTTGCGGAGCGGCTGGACCGCCGCGGCACGCCGAGGCTCCGCGCCGGCGGCCCTTTCCCCGCCCCGCCGACCCGGGCCCGGACCGCACGGCACACGTGCCCGACCTGTCCACGCCCCGGGACCCGGGACCCTTCGACACCTCGAGCTTCAGGCGGGGCGCTCCCGCTGTTCGGCAGGGGGCAGCAGATCCTTCGCCCTGCGCTCCATCAGGACCGGCAGGTAGGCACGGACACGCGCGTACCTGAGCTCCTCGTACGCCGTCCTCACGGAACTCTCCACCAGCTCCGGGTCCAGCTCGGGGTGGGCCGCCAGCAGTCGCTCCACCACCTGGCGGATGGTGAGGCCATCCTCCGACTCCGCCACCACGGACCAGCCTTCCCTCGAGAACCGACCCTGCTCAGTCTCCCGGAGCGGCCGCGGGCCCGGAAGTCGATCTTCCGGCGCTCTGCGCGTACCCCGGCCGTACCCACCGGCCCAAAAGGCCGCCGTACCGACTCCGGCTCCCGGCGCACGGGAGCCACCGCCCCTCGGCCTCCTCGGTTCTACCGGGCCCTGCTTTCATCCGATCGGGGGAAGCCTGCCGCCGCTGCCGAGCCGCTGTGCCCGCGGCGGCTGGGTTCATCGGCCCGTTGGTGCCTGAGGCGCGCCCCCGTACGAGGCGGCCAGCGCTTCGGCAACGGCGGTTGCATCTGCGTCGGCCACCTCGGCCGGGTACGCGGGCAGGAGGTCGTCCCAGACGGGCAGCCACGACCCGTACAGCTGGGTCTGGCCCTCGGGCCGGGCGAAGAACCACACGTGGAGGTGTGCGGACCCGTCCCCGATCCGGTACACGTGCGCCCGGCAGATGTGGGGCAGTGCCTGCACGTGGCGGACGATGTGAGTGGTGAGCACGCCCAGCTCGGCGGCCAGCTCGTCGGGCAGGTCGGCCATGTCGAAGTGGTCGCGCGGGTACAGCATCAGCACCAGCGGTACACCGACGCCCGGTATCCGGGCCAGCCGCCAGCGGTCGTTGAGCCAGACGCCCTCGTCGCGGGAGCGGCACTCGGCACAGTCCGCCGGGTCTTCGCCGTGCCGCGGCGGCTCGGGCAGAACGGGCGGGCGGAGCGCGGACACGCGCAGCCCGTCCGCTTCGAAGGGGCTGATGTCCCAGCCGGTCATTCTCGCCAGCGGAAGCCGAAGCTCATCATCCGCTGCCGCACGCGCGTGGTCGTAGAACTCATCGGGTCGCAAGGCCATGATCATAAGACTAGCTGCGCCCTGCACCTTGCCGGCGGTCCGCAGAAATCGGCGGGCGACCTATCGTAGTCAGTGAATTGGTGACCTGGGCGGGCGTTTGGTCGCCCGAGCGAGGCAGCGGCCACGCCGGCTCACTGACCTGTGGGGGCCGGTGCGTTGGCCGTCGGGGGAGAGGGAGCGTACCGGTGCGGACGACGGTTCCCGACGGCCGCACCGGCCGAAGCGGGGCGGTCGTCGTCACCGTTCCGCGGTGGGCGTGGGCAGGTGGTGCCACGCGTGTCCGCAGGCGCCCTTGCAGTACGTCCGCCAATCGCGCCGTCGGTGACCTCGCTGAGCACTGGCGTATAGCCTCGTAGCGATCGTCGGCGTTGAGCGAGTTGCGCGAAGGCGCGAGTACGGAGACAGTGGATGGCGCTTCGTTAGGAATGGAAATGCCTGAAATAGAGCGCGAATTCAGCGTCAGGGGAGGCCAGGTCATGCGACTGCCCTTCGGTACCGTCGGAGGGGTCGGGGCGATCGCGGCGCAGGAAGGGCAGCCCGCGCAGGTGCGACTGTTCATCGAGGTACCGGGCGGCGCGAGCGGACCCCGAACCCTGCCCCTGGGAGCCGAGTTCGCGCTGGCCAACGGCTCCTGGACCGTCGCCGAGATCAATGGTCCGGGCAGCAGCGAGTGGTCCGTCCGCCTCCAGCGGACCGACTGATACCCGTACCGAGACAGCCGCGGCGCCGCGGAGTCCCGCCAGGTTGCGGGACGGAGCCGCTCCGGCTCCTCGAGCGGCGCTCGCGGAAGGAAGCACGGCACACCCGCCAACGCCAACCGCACCATCTCCATCAATGCGGCGGGCCCACGATCTCCGTGAGCGCGGCAAGGTGGCGCCGGTAGGTGGCTGCTCCGTCCTCGGTCAGACGCAGCCAGGCCCGTGGCCCACGTCCGACCTGTCCCTTCTCGGCCGATATGGGGTCAGGGTGTGGTGGCGGGGTGGAGCAGTCGGGCCGCCTCGAGGGTGGTGCGGGCGAAGGCGCGGGTGGCGGGGGTGTTGTGCGACTTCAGCCAGACGGGCGCCCAGTCGAGCCGGAGTGAGCCGGTGAACGGGACGTAGGCGATGTCGGGGCGGGTGTAGAACCGGGTGACCTGCGCGCCGACGATGCCCGCGCCGGTTCCGGAGGCGATCACTTGCAGGGCCTCCAGGAACGTCTCGATCTCGGGGCCCGGGGCGATCGGCCGGCCCTGTGGCGTGCGGTCGGGCCAGCGGTCCGAGAGCCACTCCCCGGGCTGTACGCCGGCGACGCGCAGGAGCGCGACGTCGGCCAGGTCCTCCAGGGTCACGCTTTCGCGCTGGGCCAGGGCGTGGTTCGCGGGCAGCCCGAGCATCAGCGGCTCGGAGAGGACCACCGGTCCGACGACTATGTCGGGTTCGGTGATCGGCAGGTGGAGGAGCAGGACGTCGACGTCGTCCTCGCGGAGCCGCGCCAGGGCGTCGAAGAGCTGGACCTCGCGGATGCGGACGCGCCAGCCGGGCTCGCGTTCGGGGAACATGCCGCCCGCCCGGTGGGCGATCTGGCCGGCGGCGACACCGATGAAACCGACCCGCAGGACGTTGGTGGTCTGCCGGGTGCTGCTGACGGCGCGGGCGAGGGCGGCCTGGATCTGCTCGTACGCGGGCCAGAGGTCGTCGTGCAGCTGGTGGCCGAGCGGGGTCAGGCGGACGCGACGGTTGGACCGCTCGAACAGCGGCGCCCCGACTTGGCGTTCGAGCTTCTTGATGAGTTGGCTGACCCTGCCGGTGGTCACGCGCAGGCGTTCCGCGGTACGCCCGAAGTGCAGCTCTGCGGCCAGTACGAGGAACGCTTCCATTTCCAGGCGTTCGAGCACGCGGTCCGCCACCCCCTGTTGAGCCTCGCTAAACGCAGGTTCCAGTATCTCTCGTTGATCAACCGGATTTCGCTGGGCACCCTGGTCAGATCGGCGCGGCCGCTGCGGGAGGCCCGCCACGAGGGGCCGTCGTGTCCCTCGTCCGGCTCGCGTACGACCGTTGAGGCTTCCTCAAGGAGTAGTGGTTGGGCAGAACAGTCGCGTTGTCCGGCTACCAGTGGCAGGCGCTCTTCCCGGCTGACCGGCCGCTGCGCCTCGCACGCGCGCAGCCACGCGCGGGGCCGCTCGCCGGACGGGCAGGTCCGGCAGGACCGGCAGGACCGGCACCGTCAAGGGGATGACGGAACGTTTCGGCTACGACACGCGCGCCTGCTGGGCGCGCACGGGGGTGGGGGAATGAACGACACATCGGGGCTGGAAGTCCTTGGCCTCAACAGAACCCAGGAGGCCGTCTACCGCAGCCTGTTGGCGGGATCGGCCGAAGGGGTCGAAGAGCTCAGTTCGCGCCTGGGGATCTCCACCGGTGACGTCGGCGCCTGTCTGGAGCACCTCCTCGACATGGGACTGCTCCAGCCCTCGCGGGACCGGAGCGGCACGCTCCGGGCGGTCAGCCCGGAGATCGGCTTCGACATCATCCTGCGCCGCCACGAAGCCGAACTCCTGCACCGGCAGCGGCAGATCACCCTGGGCAAGGAGATCGTGGCCCGGACCGTCGCCGCCTTCGCCCGCGAGCACGGACCTGCCGACTCCGAGACGGGAGAACGGCTGATCGGCCTCGACGCCATCCAGCAACGGCTGGAGACCCTCACCCGTCAGCTCCGCGACGAGTGCCTGGCCATCGAACCCGGCGGAGCCCAGTCCCAGGCCAGTCTGGACGCGGCCCGCCCCCTCGACGAGAGCGCACTGGACCGCGGCGTGCGCTTCCTGACGATCTACCAGGACAGCGCCCGGAACGACCCCGCCACTCACGCCCACGCCCGCTGGATCAACGAGCGGGGCGGTCAGGTGCGTACCTGCCCCGAAACCCCACCCCGCCTGATCGTGTTCGACCGGCGGATCGCGATCGTCCCGATCGACCCCTCCCACACCCGCAAGGGCGCTCTGTGCACGACCGCCCCCGGGATCGTCGCCGCACTCGTCGTCCTGTTCGAGCAGACCTGGGAGAACGCCGTACCCCTGGACGCCGACCCCCGTACCGAAAACAGGGACGGCAGGGGCCTGGCGCCTGCGGAACGCGGCCTGTTGAAACTGCTCGCGTCAGGCATGACCGACGAAGCCGCCAGCAAGCGCCTGGGTCTTTCCCTGCGCACCGTCCGACGTCAGATGGCCGCTCTGATGGAACGCCTCGACGCCACGAGCCGCTTCGAAGCGGGCCTGAAAGCCAGCCAGCGGGGCTGGCTGTAGCCGGCGCAACCCTCACCTGCGGGCCGGCGGTACGGCACTCGCCGGGCCGGCCGGTTACTCGTACCGGTACTTCAGTGAGTCCGCCTCATCCTGCTCGATGCCGGCGATCGTCAGCTCCGGCATCCGCAGCTGGGCCAGCGTCACCTCGGCGGAGGTCGGCTGGGCGTCCGCCGGCAGCCACTGCTCCGGCTTCCAGGCCCCGCTGCGCAGAAGGGACTTGGGGCAGTGCGGGTAGACCTCCTCGATCCCCAGAACCAGCGCACTGGCCGGCGGCTTGCCCACGGCGGTCAGCTGCGACAGCAGTTCCGGGCGGGTGGAGACGACAGCCCGGCCGTTCACCCTGAGCGTGGTGGTGCGCCCCGGGATGACGAACAGCAGTCCGGCCCGTCCGGTGGCGATGACGTTCTGCAGGGTGTCCAGACGCTTGTTGCCGGTCGCGTCCGGTATCGCCACCGTCCGCGCGTCCAGGACGGTGACGAAGCCGGCGGGGCCGCCGCGCGGGGAGACGTCACAGTTGCCCTCGGCGTCCGCGCTGGAGACCAGTACCAGCGACGAGCAGCCGATCAATCGCCGCGTCTGCTCGGTGAGTTCGGTCATCTGCTTCCGCACGGCCGAGTCCTTGGGGAGTGCGTAGGCGCGGCGCAGTGTCTCCTGGTCGGGCACGGCGTCGCGGCGGAGCGAGTCGAAGGCGCTGCCGGCAAGGGGTGTCGTCATGCCCCGACCCTAATGGGCTGACCTGCGATTGCTCTTGGTTGGCGAATGCGGGGACATCGATACCCGCCCGCTACGGCCGCACAAGGCGCGCAATTCATGCCGGAAAGGGCTGCGCGCCGTAGTCGGCCGCTCGTGTACTCAGTGCTGTGAAAGGCTGAGCGGCATGCCCCAACACCTGCGGTTCTTCTTCGAGTACGGCGTCGACACCCCGTTGTGGCCAGGTCCGTCGGGCACACCCGACCTCGACAGCCCCTACGGGTACCCGTGCGCCCCGGAGGAACTGCCCATCACTGCGGCTACCAGCCACGAGCTCACGCGGCTCGCCGACCTGTACCAGTCCTCACTGGACTGGGACCACCCGGCGGGTCCCTCGCCCTGGACCGGTGAGCAGGAGAAAACTTTCCGGTGCGAGGCCGATGCAGCACTCGCGGCCTTGCGCCGCGAGCTCGGCGACGGCTGGACGGTAGAGGACCGAAGGCGCTGAGCCACGCCGGCGGCCGACAAGCATGCCGCAGCCGGCCAGCTGCGGTGCTCAGTCACGCGTGCCCCGGACCGGGGCGACCGACAGCGAACCGAAAGGAGTCGACCCGCATGAGCCGCGCCCTCGACCTGCGCCACTACACCCATGCCGACCTGTCCGGGATACGGCAGACCCTCCTCGACGTCCACGCCGACGCCTACGCCGACGACCTGGACGACCCCTTCACCCAGCGCTTCCCGTGGTTCGTCGACCACTGGGGCGAACACCCCGCCTTCGCCTGCGTCATCGCCTACGACCAGGACAAGCCCGCGGGCTTCGCCTACGGAGCGCCGTCCAGCCCCGGACACGAATGGTGGCGAGACCACCTCGACCCGGCACCGGCGAAGGACACCACGTTCGCCGTCTCCGAGCTCATGGTCCGCCCGGCCTGGCGCAAGAGCGGTGCGGCCCACGCCCTCCACGAGACCCTCCTCGCCGCGCGCACCGAGGACCTCGCTGTGCTCCTCGTCGACACCACCCACCCCCGGGTACAGGCGCTGTACGAGCGTTGGCGGTACCGCAAGGTCGGCGAACGCCGGCCCTTCCCCGACTCACCCCTGTACGCGGTCATGCTCCGCCACCTGACCTCTCCGCACACCGACACCGCACGGGACAGCGGTCAAGGAGTGCCGAGAACCTGGGGCTGGCCCCGTCAGGATCGGTAGGGGTACAGGGCGACGCTCTCCGATCCGACGCTGATCTGTACCCAGGAGTCGTCCAGGCCGGTGGGGATGGGTGATGCCAGATCGAGCAGCACGGACCACTGGCCCATATGGAGACAGGCGGCGCCGTCGCCGGTCAGGCACAGGCGGCCGCTCATGACCACCCGGTCACCCTCCTGCCGGATTTCCGGCTTGGCGGCAGCGGCTGGCCGGGTGTTCTGGCCCCAGAGGATGTCCTCGTCGACGGTCCATTCGATGAGGTGCCGGCCGTCCGCTTCTCGCGGATCACCGCGCCAGAGCACCACGGCGGACCCGATGGGGGTGTGAACCCGAACAGTCATGTGCTGCTGCGGGGTCTGCGGCAGGCTCTCCGTGCGGACGAACATTGCCTCATCATCCACGACGCCACGTCTCAGAACCGACGAGGACGCCGTCGCGCTCAAGATCACGGGGGCGCGGATCACCGGCGTACTGGACCTGAAGCACGCCACGATCGACGCCGCCGTCCGGCTGAGCCGCTGCCAGTTCGAGGCGGGGGCGGGCGCGGCTCGGCGGGGCGCAGATCTCCGGGGCACTGTTCATGGACGACGCGGAGTTCGCGGCGCCGGACGATTCCGAGCCGGTGCCGCAGCTCAACCAGGCCGTGATCGGTGCCGGGGCTCGCATATATCAGGCCCTGGACCTGCTTCAGGCCCACCTGTCCCAGCCGGGCGACACAGCACTGCGGGCCAGTAGATGTGTCATCGGTGAACTCTGGCTGCTGCATGGTGATCGCATCGAGGACACTCTGAACCTGAGACGTTCCCGAATAGAGATCATGAACGTCGAACCGGGGATGCTGCCGGACCGGGTGCACATCAGCAGCCTCACGTACACGGTACTCACCCGCACGAGCCCGCCGAGAGGCGACTGCCCATGCTGGAGTGGGACGGCGACCGTTACGAGCCTTACGGCTAAGAGCAGTTGACGGCTGCCCACCGCCACGTCGGCGACGACGACGCGGCCCGGCTAGCCGGTCGTCGCGGGCGTGACGCGTTCGGTGAGCCGCCAATGACTACCCCGACGTTCCCCGCCGGCGGCGCCGTCGCCGAGTTCGTGCCGCGCGCATCCGCAGCGCCGGCACGACGAGCCCTTCGGCGCGGTGATCCCGTGATGCGCTGGGGTCGAGGGCCTCGCTCCTGCATGACCTGATGGCGTGAGGGTACCTATCATGGGGACATGAGTTCGAATATGGGCGCTGAGGCGCGACCGGAGCTGAGTGCGGCGTTGAGCGGCGACGAGCTGGCCCGCTGGTACTGGACGCTGGCCGAGCTGACCGCGCTCGCCCGGGAGATCGGGGTGCGGCGGAGCGGCGGGAAGGCTGCGCTGACGGAGCGACTGCGGGCCGCGTTGGACGGCGTCGCCCCGCCGGCCGAGCCGTCCCGGACGCGCAGCGCGGGCCGCCAGCTCGCCGCGCCGGTGACCGGCTCCACCCGGATCCCCGAGGGCCAGCGGTGCAGTCAGGTGCTGCGCGAGTACTTCCGCCGCGAGATCGGCCCAGGCTTCCACTTCGACGCGTACATGCGAACGTTCATTGCCGAAGGCGCGGGGCGCACCCTGGCCGACGCCATCGCACACTGGCATGCCACGCGCCGGGCCGCTGCGCGGCCGCAGGAGATCGGCTCGCAGTTCGAGCTCAACCGCTTCCTGCGTGACTGGCGTGCCGAACATCCCGCCGGCAGCCGTACCGAAGCGCTCGCCGCCTGGCGCGCTCACCGCGACCTGCCTCGTAGCCCGGCCGCAGGGTGACCGACCGGACCACCCCGGCAGCCGGTGCAGACACCCCGCGTGGACATGCTCGAACAGGGGAAACGCAGGGCAGGAACTTCCTGGACATCAAGCGTGATTGAGGTTCTACCGTGTCTCCTACGTGATCATCTGACGACGGGAACACGCCCATGATCCTCGTGACCGGAGCCACCGGAAACATAGGCAGTGCCCTCCTCAAGGAGCTGCACGCACACGGTGTCAGGCCGCTGAGGGGGCTCACTCGTGATGCCGCCCGAGCCACTTTCCCCGACGGGGTCGAGGCCGTGGAGGGCGACTTGGCAGAGCCCGCGTCGTTGAAGCCGGCGCTGGACGGGGTGCGCTCGCTGTTCCTCCCGTCGAGGCTGGGCCCGGACGCCGACATCCTCGAAGCCGCCCGGCAGGCGGGCGTCCAGCACGTCGTGCTGGTGTCGTCCATCACCGTCCGGACCCACCCGCACCTGGGCCCCGCCGGCGAGAACCTGGCGGTGGAACAGGCGCTCAAGGCGAGCGGCATGGACTGGACGGTCCTGCGGCCGACACAGTTCGCATCGAACGCCCTGATGTGGGCCGCGATCATCAGCGGCCACGAGACAGTCCACGCGCCGTACGCCGAGACCGCGCTGCCGACCATCCATCCCGCGGACATCGCATCGGTGGCCCGCGTGGCACTGACCGAGCCCGGCCACCGGGGACGCACGTACGCCTTGACCGGTCCAGAGCCGGTCACCGCCCGACAGCAGGTCGAGGCCATCGCGGCAGCACTGGGACGGCGGATTCCCTTCGCCGAGATCAGCCGCCGGCAAGCCCACGCCCGAATGGCCGCGGTGTTCGGCGCCGACGCCGCGGACGCGGTGCTCGACGTCACCGGCGGCGACGTCAACGACGAACTGCTGATGGTGCGCGACACGGTTTCACAGATCACTGGAATCCCGGCCCGTCCCTTCCGGCAGTGGGCTGCAGAGAACGTCGACGCCTTCCGCTGAACCGCGACCCTCGGGATGGGCCGGAGTCGGCGGAATGGGCGGGCGCGCGGGTTGTCGCCGGTAGCCGAGCGCGGCGTGAACCGTGGTGCAATCGCGGCGGGTTCTGTGACCGCTGCTAGCCTCCCGTTCATGATCAAGGGTGGTCTGGCAGGCCGAATAGGCCGCATGGCGGGGGACAACGGGCCGGAACGCGTGCTGATCGCCGCCAGTTTCACCAACCGGGTCGGCAACGGGCTGTTCAACGCGGCGTCGGCGCTCTATTTCACCTTGGTCGTGGGCCTGCCCGCGGTGCAGGTCGGCGCCGCGCTCACCATCGCCGGAGTGATCGGCTTGTGCGCGGGGATACCCGGAGGGCATCTCGCCGACCGGCGCGGGGCGCGCACGATCATGATGCTGGCCCTCGTGGTCCAGGCGATGTCGATGGCGGCCCTCGTCCTCGTCGAGAGCTGGGCCGCGCTCACGATCATCGCGACGGTCGACCAGATCGCCGCGGCGGCGGGTGGGGCGGCCTGGGGCGCTCTGGTGGTCCGGGTCGGGGGTGACCGCCCGGCCCGGTTCCGGGCGAAACTGCGCACCTTCGTCAACCTGGGCGTCATCCTCGGAACCGTCGGTGCCGGGCTGGCACTGGCCGCGGACACCCGCACCGCCTATGTCACGCTGATCCTCGGCAACGCGGCGAGCTTCGCCCTGTGCGCGGTGCTCCTGCTCCTGCTGCCCCGCTATCCGGTGCTGGCGGCCCCACCGCAGCAGCGCCGCTGGCTCGCTTTCGCGGACCGCCCGTTCCTGACGTTCACCGCCCTCTACGGAGCCATGGGACTGCAATACCCGGTGGTCTCCCTGCTCCTGCCGATCTGGATCTCCGAACACACCGAAGCGCCGCGCTGGACGGTGGCCGCACTGTTCGCCGTCAACGCCGCCTTCTGCGTACTGATGCAGACCCGGATCGGCTCCCGCATTGAAACCCCGCACGACGGCGGCCGGGCGTTCCGCACCGCGGGGCTGCTCTTCCTCGTCAGCTGCCCGATGATGGCGCTGGCGGCGTACACCCCGGTCTGGGCGGCAGCGGGACTGGTCCTGGCAGCGATCTTCGTCCACAGCCTGGGAGAGGTCTGGGAATCCTCGGCGGGCTTCGCCCTGGGCTTCGGCCTCGCCCCCGACCACGCGCAGGGCCAGTACCAAGGCGTACTCGGCCTCGGCTTCAGCGCGGGCCAGGCTCTCGCCCCCGCGATCCTCACCACGGTCGTGCTCGGCCTCGGCACGACGGGCTGGCTGCTGCTGGCGCTGTTCTTCGCGGCGCTGGGCGCTGCCGGCCCCTCCCTTGCCCGCTGGGGCCTGCGGACCCGGCCGCAGCCGGGCGTCGCAGCGGAAGTGACGGGATGACCAGGCAGCAGGAGTCAGCAGTCCTGCACCCCATTGGGTCAGCCCGCCGGCCGAGGATGTCGGCGACGGTGGTGGTGGGGGTTTCGGGCCGGGCCACGGCGAGCCGCTGGATCTCCGTCACGTGCTCGGCGAGCCGGCCGGGCGCATGCCGGCAGACACGGTGAATCCGTGCGCCGCGTCCAGTAGGTGGCGCGCAGTTGGGCGGGCCGGTCGTCCTCGTCGGTGACGAACACCGCGCCGACGCACGGGGATTCCTTTCGAAGGGGTGCGGTGGGCCCACCGGTCATGGGTGTCGGGTGGCGTGGAGTCGGCGCAGGGTGCGGTGCCCGCGTTCGGTCACCTCCGGGTCGTCGTGGCGGGTTCCGTAGGCGATGCCTGAGACGGCGTCGAAGGCGGCTTCGCAGTCCAGGCGGAGTTCCTCGGCCGGAGTGAGCGGTCTTCCGTAGCCGTCGAGGAACGCGGTGCGCAGGTCCGGGCGGCCGGTCCAGGTGTCGCTCAGCCGTGCCAGGTCCCGTGTCACGGTTGCGAACTCGGACCGCTCGAAGTCGAACAGCTGTGGTTCGCCGTCGTCGGCGAGCAGAACGTTGCGGTACTGCAGGTCCCCGTGGGTGGGTACGAGCGCGGGCCGAGGGAGGTCCGTGTAGGCGTTGGCCAGGCCGAGGAGCAGCTCCTCGTCGCCATCGGCCAGGTACGGCCGGGCGTCCTCCAGGTGGCGTTTGACCTTGTCGGCGGCCGTCGCGGATCCAGCGGGCTGCCCGGGCGCGCTGCCGTGGAGGGCGCGGACGAGACGGCCCAGACCGTGCTGGACGCGAGCCTCGCCGGCAGCGCTGAGGCGCATGCCGTGCAGCGGGCTTCCGGCGAGCGCGGTGACGACGACGGCCTGCGCCGCGGTGTCGGACGCGACGAGACGGGGAGCCCGCGGCCCGAGCGCCGGCACCCACGACCGGTACGCGGCCACTTCCCGGTCGTGGAACTTCGGCCCGCGGTGCCGTTTCAGGAACCAGGTGCCCCCACCGGTCCCTGTGAGCCGCCACACCCGGCTGCCGGCGCGCAGCCAGGAGACTTCCGTCGCCTGCTCGATCCTGCCGATGGCCTGCTCGGCGAACGTCCGCAGCCGACGGGGCAGTTCCACCCCGCCTGCCGACGGTCCGGCCAGCAGCTGGGTGCGGTCGGGGCCGTCCGGGCCGTACTCGACGGCGTCGCCCGGCTGCTGGAAGTGCACGGCGGCGGGCAGGCCGGCGCGGTAGGCGTCCAGCCCGGCCCGGCAGTACGCCACCATCGGCCCGTGGAGGGCGTCCAGCGGGTACCAGTCCATGCCGTCGCAGCGGTCCGGCTCCATGATCCGAGGCTGCCCGGACCACCTGCGCACCTCGAAGAAGACGCCCAGGCGGGAGCGGGATCCGATGGGCGGATGGTGGTGGACGGTGACGGCCGCGGTCACGTCCTCCGCCGCGACGACGACGCCGGTCTCCTCGCGGGCCTCCCGGATCACTGCCGTGACCATGTCCTCGCCCGGGTCGAGGTGCCCGGAGGGAAGGTGCCACAGCCCGGCCGCGTACACCGGCCCGGCGCGGCGGGACAGCAGTACCTCCGAGCCGCTCTCGCCGTCGCGGCGCAGGATGAGGTGGACGTCGACGGGCACGGTGTGCCGTGCGCCGCCGCTCACCACGAGGCCTTCGGGAGTCGGGCGAGGAGCACGGTGAACAGGAATTGCTCCTGAAGGAGGCCGTCTTGGGCGTGCATGTCGAGGAGGGCCAGTGCCTGGCCCTCGAACCGCGCGTGGTCGCTGAACAGGTCGGCCCGCGCGAAGCTGGTGGAACGCAGGTACCCGACCACCTCCTGCGGGGTCCAGGTCCGGGTGAGAGGGAACCGGTGCTCGGCGACGTCGCTGAAGGGAGAGTCCGCCAGGTCGTCTTCGTAGCGGCGGCGGTGCCTGCTGCAGGTGCCGGCGGTGCCCGCGCGGCGATCTGGGCCGAGGTGGGACTGGATGAGCTGTCTGAGGGCGGCCGTCCAGTCGGCCTGGTGGGTCCACAGGCTGCCGTCACCCATGATCGCGAGTGCCGCTCGTGGCGCAGCCACCCGGTCGGTCATGGCCAACACCTCGGGCCTCGCCATCCAGTGGAAGGCCCGGCAGCAGGTGACCAGGTCGGCTTGACCGCCGGGGAGCGTGGGGGCGAACTCTTCGGCCTGGACAGCGTGGAGGACCACGGTGCGCTGTCCCAGATGCGGGCGCAGGGTGTCGATCGCGGCGCGGAGCATGCCCTTGTCCGGGTCCACGAGGTCGAGGCGTGCGACGGGCGGCAGTGCCGGGAGCATGGCGAGGGCGACCTGGCCGGTGCCTGCGCCGAGATCCACGAGCGCAGGTTCGGCGACCCCGTCCAGCGTTGCGGTCAGGAGCTGCACCACCTCGTCGGGAACACCCGGCCGGTACCGGCTGTAGTCGGCAGCCACGGAGTCGAACAGGGTCATGTCTCTCCGATCGCGGGAGCGGGCCGTCATGGCAGGGTCGGTGGGGAGGTCGAACGGAAAGTTCACGTCCAGCCGAGTTCGGTGTAGACGCGCCCGGCTGTGATGCCTTCGACGGCAGCCCGGGTGTAGGGGACGATCGGCTGGGGGAGGGCGTCAGTGGGCCACCAGTTCCAGGACACGCACCGGTCCGGCTCGCACACCGTGGGCGTGCCCTGCCACCGCCGTGCCCGGAACACCAGGCCCATCCGCGGTTGGGCTCCCGGCGCGTCCACCGTGTGCACCAGGTGCACCAGCTCCACGTCGTCCGGGTCGATGACCAGGGCCGCTTCTTCCGCGGCTTCCCGCACCAGGCAGGCCACGGCGGATTCCTGTTCACAGTGCCCGGCGAGGAAGTGGTGGGTGGAGGCTGCGAACGCGGAGTCGGGGTGCCGGAGCCCGAGCAGGACCTTGCCGTCCTGCTCCAGGTAGAGGTGGACGCCCACGATGTGCGGAGCGCCACCGCTGCCGGCTCGCGGCCGGGGTCGCTGCCGCGGCATGTCCGGGGTGAGCTGTCGTCGTACCGCGCCGGCACGGCTGTCGAGTTCGGAGTGGGCGACCGCGTGCCGGCGTACCAGGTCCAGGGTGGAGGGGCTCAGCCGCAGGCGGGGCATCGTTTCGGGGTGGAACCAGGCGAGCATGACGCCCTCGGTGAGTTCGAGGTCGGCCGGCTCGCCGTTCCATCGGGCGGTGAAGTTCTGGACGGGTACGGTCAGGCCGTCGGTGCCGGTGGCGAACTCCACGGCGAAGGGCTCCAGTACAGGCAGTTCGAGCCCGGCTTCCTCCCGCAGCTCACGGCGGATCGTGGCCTCCAGCGAGACGTCTTCGGCCTCACGGCCGCCGCCCAGCAGGGAGCACGCACCCGGCTCCCAGATCCCGGGCAGGTCGTCCCGCAGATGGAGGAGGTAGCGGCCGTGACCGTCGTGGATCAGCGCGGAGGCGTTCACCGGCTCGACCCGGCCGTCGAGGCCGGAGACGACGAGCTTGGCCCGCACCGTCGGCGATGCCACCTCGTCGACGGGGCACCACCGCGCGCCCGAGACCTCTTCGGCCTGCAAGGTGATCTCGGCGGTGGTGTCGACGAGGCTGAAGACGAACCGGAAGTCGTAGTGCTGGTGGGGGACTTCGCCCTTCGCGGGGTTCGCGTCGATGTCGTGGACGTCGATGTCGAAGGGCTCGCTCCCGTACTCGGCGGTGACGCACAGGGCGCCAGGCGGGAGGCCGGTCTCCTCGTGGACCTCCCGCAGCGTCGCTTCGAGGAGGGTCCGGTCGCCCTGCTCGACGTGGCCACCCGGCGCGCGGAGTTTGCCGCCGGCCTTGTGGCGGATGTGCAGCACGCGCCCGTCCGGGTCGATCACTATGGCGCTGCACGTGACGTGCCCGGGCCGCGTGGAGCGGTTCGTGGGATCGTCCCCGTCACCGTTCCCCGCCTCCAGCGCCCGCACCAGCGGTTCCAGCAGCTTGGCTTCGGCAGGGTTGCGGACCAGGTAGGCGGTGACGAGGTCGCGGATCTGGGAGCGAGTGGGCGGCAAAGTGGCCTCGCGATTCAGGGAAGCGGATGGGGGAGGGACCGTCGGCGGGGTGACACGGGCCCGGTTGGCCGGGGAGGTCATGTCCGGTCCTTGGTGGGTAGCGTGTCGTGGTTGCCGACGGGCTGCCCGGGGACGCGGTCGGCGAAGGCCGCGGCCTGGACGAGGTAGGCGTCGCGGAAGTCCCCCGTGCCGGTCTTCTCGTCCATCAGCACGTCGAAGGTCCCCGATTCCGCGACCCGCCCCTCCTTCAGGACATGGATCAGGTCGGCATGGCGCACGGAGTGCAGGCGGTGCGTGATGAGGACGATGGTCTGCCCGGTGCTCGCGGCCAGGGCCCGGATCTGGTCGAAGACCCGCTGCTCGGCGACGGCGTCCAGCGCGCTGGTCGGCTCGTCCACGATGAGGATCTCCGCCTGCCGGTACTTGGCGCGGGCGATCCCCACCCGCTGCCACTGGCCGCCGGAGATCTGGTGCCCGCCCCGGTATCCGCGGGCCAGCAGGGTGCCCAGCCCGCGCGGCAGGCCGGCCAGGACCTCGTCGGCCCCGGAGTAGGCGGCCGCGTCCTGGACGGCGTCGTCGTCGATCGGACGGCCGGACTCGCCGATGCCCACGTTGACGCGGAAGGTGAAGGGCCAGTGGAAGAAGTTCTGCGACATCAGCGCGACCCGGGCGAACACCTGCGTGCGGTCCGCCGTCCGGGCGTCCACGTCGTCCCACCGGATCGTCCCGCCGCCCTCGTCCGGCAGGTAGAGGCCCGCCAAGAGCTTGACCAGGGTGGACTTCCCGGATCCGTTCTCGCCCACCAGCGCGATGATCTTCCCCATGGGGAAGGACAGGCTGACGTCCCGCAGGGTCGGTTCCGGCTGCTCGCCGCCGCTGCCGGGGTAGGTGAAGGTGACCTCCTCGAACCGGACCTCCCGCACCCGCTCCGGCAGCGGTGTCCCGCCGGCGGGGATGGCACGGGCCTCGGCCTCCCGGCACAGCCGCTCGTAGTCGGCGACGAACAGGCTCTCCTGGTGCAGCTCGGTGATCTCCAGCACCAAGGAGTCCAGGCTGGAGGCGCCCGTGCGGATCGCCAACACGGCCGTTCCCGCCACGGCCAGCTCCATGGCCCCGCCCCACAGCAGCAGCCCGAGCGCCCCGTACGTGAGCAGGGTGGCCATGCCGCCGGCGCCGTCCGCGACCAGACCGATCCGCGCCGCCCGCCGGGCCAGCCGGGTCTGCTCCCGCTCGCTGGTCTCGGCCATCTGCCGGAAGTGCCCGAGCAGGAACGGCCCGACGTCGTGGACGCGCACCTCGGCAGCGGCCTCCTGCTCGGTCAGCAGCTGCCCCAGCAGGTGCCCGGCCCGCGCGTGCTGCACGAAGGTGTGGAAGCTGATGTAGCGCTGCTTGGAGATGGTCAGCGAACTCCACGCGCTCGGCAGGGTCATCAGCACCAGGAGCGGCAGCAGGACCGGGTGCAGGATGGTGAGGACCCCCGCCGCCGCGGTCAACGAGATCGCGGAGTTCAGCGTGTTGGTGCAGTAGCGGATCATGCGGCGGGCGGAGTCGGCCCCGTAGCGGGCGGCGTCCAGCAGCCGGTGGAACTCGTCGTCCTCGACGGCCGCGAGCTCGACCCGGTGCACCAGCCCCAGATAGCGCTCGGTCGCCACCCGCTGCACCTTCGGCTCCAGCGTTCCGGTCGCCGCCGTGGAAGCGGACCGCAGGAGTGATCCGAGGAGCGCCGTCACGGCCACGACGAGGAGTGCGGGCACCGCCCGGGCCAGCCGCTCGTTGGTGGTGCCGTCCGTGAGGAGGTGCCCGAGCACGCCGTTGACCGCGACCAGTCCGACGGCCTGGGTGACACCGCGGCTGATCTCGGCGCCGAGGACGACCCGAAGGGCGTCGGCGTCGGCGAGGTGCGCGAGCCGCATGCCCGTGCCGACGAGCCGGGGCAGGCCCTTCGCCATCGTCCACAGTCCGAGCTTCAGCCAGGCGCCCTCGTGCCGCTCCCAGCCGATGTCGTACGCGAGCTCGCCGCCGAAGAGGAGCCGCTCGGACTCAGACACCCCCGCGGTGCCGGATCCGGAAGAGTTCTTCTCGCTCACGCCCCCCACCTCGTATCCGGTCGTGACCCACGACGCCCGACCCGCGTGTCAACACGACGCCGCTCACGAGGCGGAAAACAGGGGGAGAATGGCTGATGTTCGAATGTTGCAGGGGTTACGCGGCGGGCGGGTGCAGGATTCACGGCATCCTCCGGACGGGCGCAAGGTGGGTACTGGTGCTCTAAGAACGGCGCCAGAACGCAGCCGTCACGGCCGATTCGGGGGCAATCGGGGAACGTATGTTCCTTCTTGGGTCGGTGGCCATGGCGGGTCTGGGGTGGCCGTGCTGAAACTCGCTCGAACAGGGCCGCTCACCCGTGCGGGGGATTGTCGGCCGCGCGCGGGCAAAGGCCCGGTGACGCCGCCGGCCCCGCGGATCCGTTGGGGATCCGCGGGGCCGACGTCCTCGTCCGGCCCGGCCGGGTCAGACGAGCAGTTCGCCGTCCGGGTAGCCGTTGCCGATCTGGGTGCGCGGGGCGTAGGAGCCGGCGCCGTCGCCCCGGTACAGCCACAGGACACCGGCGGTGTCGCGGGCGATCAGGTCGGCCTTGCCGTCGCCCGAGAAGTCGCCGGGCGCGACCAGCTGGTCGTACGTCTGCCAGCCGGCGCCGATCGGGGTGCGGGCGGCGTACGAGCCGTTGCCGTTGCCCTTGTGCAGCCAGAGGGCCCCCGCCGTGTCGCGGGTGATCAGGTCGGCCTTGCCGTCGCCCGAGAAGTCGCCGGGCGCGATCAGCTCGTCGTACGCCTGCCAGCCGGTGCCGGCCTGTGTGCGGGTTCCGCCGGAGTACGTACCCGTGACCGGGTCGGCGGGGTAGCGCCACAGGGCGCCGGCCGTGTCGACGGCGAGGAGGGCGGAGCCGTCGCGGACGACGTGCGTCATCCCGCTCCAGCCGGTGCCGATCTTGCAGGCCCCGGCGACGCCGCCGTCCGGGCGGCCGGCGTAGGCGAACAGGGCGCCCTTGGCGTCGCGGCGCAGGACGGAGCCCGCGCCCCCGGCGGCGGGCCCGCAGTCCGACCAGTACGCGGCCGCCCGCAGCGGCTTGTGGTCGGAGACCAGGCCGTCCAGGGGCAGCACGTCCGCCTTGGCGTTCTTGAAGTGGCGGCTGGACAGGAACACGTAGTCGATCTTCGTGGTGTTGAAGGTCGGCTCGCCGCTGCGGCAGCGGGTGCGGCCGTCTCCGCAGGGGTCGGAGGCGAAGTGGTCGCGGTCCGTCTCGTCGGCCTCGCTGAAGGTGCCCCAACCGCCGTCGCCGACGCCCGGACCGTAGAAGTACGAGGCCGCCTTGGAACGGGGAGCGGCGTTGAAGTCGCCGCCGAGGACCACCGGGACGCCGGCGTCCTGCCACTGCTTGGCCTGCGCGGCGAGCTTGACGGCCTCCTGCTCGCGCAGTCCGGCGTCGCTCCAGTAAAGGTGGACGGAGCAGGCCCAGTTGGCGCGGCTCTGGGTGTACGTCTTCACGCACGGGACGGTGATGGGTTCGCTCTCCCCGCCCACGGTCAGGTCGAGGACCTTCGTCTCGGACAGCGGGCCCTTGACGAGGACCGCGTTCCCGTAGTCGGCGCCGCCGCACACCGCGGGGTTGCCACCGGACAGGGCGGTCGCGAAGAAGCCCTGGAAACCGGCCGACTGCAGACGCGTACGGATCGCGTCGAACTGGGGCCGGCACACCTCCTGGAGGTGCAGCTGGTCGGCGTTCCAGCTGGAACCGGTCGCCTCGGCCACGACCGAGTCGATGCGGCGCTCGTTGTCGTAGCCCTTGGATTCGGAACAGTTGTTGCCGCATATGTTGTAGCTGAGGAACCGCACGGGCGGGGCGTCCGCCCCGGCCACGCTGTCGGCCTGCGCGGCCGGGGCGAGGGCCAGGGCGCTGAGGACGCCGCCGAGTAGGGCGGCAGCGGCCGTGCCGAGGGTTTTGCGGACGATCACGAGGTGCTCCTGAACTGGGTGAGAGGGGCTGAAGGTTGCGGTACGGGGCGAACGGGAGAGGTGCTCACCAGGCCGTTCCGATCTGGACGCGGGCCGAACCGCCCGCGAAGGCGGGGCCGGAGTAGCGGAAGAGCTTGCCGGTGGCGGTCTCGGAGGCCAGCAGGTCCGGGACGCCGTCGCCGGTGACGTCGCCGATGCCGGTGATGTTGGTCATCGAGTCCCAGTTGGTGCCGATCTGCACCTTGGTGCCGCCGTTGTAGTTCGGCCCGGAGTAGCGGTAGAGGTTGCCGTTGTCGGCGTCGACGGCGAGGACGTCGGTCACCCCGTCGCCGGTGAGGTCGCCGGCGGCGACGATGTCGCGCATGCCGTTCCAGCCGTTGCCGATCTTCACGCGGCTTCCGCCGGTGTAGGAGGGGCCGGAGTAGCGGTACAGGTCGCCGGTGGTCTTCTCGACCGCGATCAGGTCGGGCTTCCCGTCGCCCGTCAGGTCGCCGACGCCGGTCATGTTGGTCATCGCGTCCCAGTTGGTGCCGACCTGGACTTTGCCGCCGCCCTTGAAGTCGGGGCCGGAGTAGCGGTAGAGGTTGCCGTTGTCGGCGTCGACGGCGAGGACGTCGGTCACCCCGTCGCCCGTGAGGTCGCCGACACCGACGATGCCGCTCATCGCGTTCCAGCCGTAGCCGACCTTGACCCGCGAACCGCCGCCGTACGACGGGCCGGAGTAGCGGTACAGGTCACCGGACGTGACCTCGACGGCGATCATGTCGGTCACGCCGTCGCCCGTGAGGTCGCCGACCGGCGTCAGGTGGGTCATCTTCGACTGCGGGGCGGGCGGTTCGGCCGGGTACGGGTCGGCGGGATCGGCGCCCAGACCCGCCGCCGGGCCGCAGGTCGGCCAGGCGCCCTGGCCCTGCGTGGCCAGGACCTTCTCGGCGATCCGTATCTGCTGTTCCTTGGTCGCCTGGTGCGGGTACTGCGCGTACTGCCGTCCGCCGAAGGCGTCCCAGGTCGACTTCAGGAACTGCAGGCCGCCGTAGTAGCTGTGACCCGCCTTGTAGTAGCTCCAGTTGCCACTGGACTCGCACTGGGCGACCTTGTCCCAGGTGGTGACGGACGCGGCGCCGGCCGACGGCGCGGCCGGGGCCAGCAGGGTCAGGGCGGCGAGCGGGGCGGCGACGAGGGCCGCCCGGGAGAGCGTGGTGCGCGGACGCGAAGGCATGCCGGTTCCTCGGTGAGGTGGTGAGCGGGTGAGTCGGTGAGAGGGAAGGGAGATCGGTGAAGCGGTGAGGGGGAGGCCGGTCCCGCGGCCGGAACCGGTCGCCTTGTCCGGCTGGCCGGCTACCAGTTGGTGCCGATCTCGACGGCGCTGCCGCCGTTGAAGGACGGTCCGGAGTAGCGGTACAGCTTCTGCGTCGCCGCCTTCACGGCGAGCAGGTCCGGGACGCCGTCTCCCGTCAGGTCGCCGACACCGGTGATGTTGGTCATCGAGTCCCAGTTGGTGCCGATCTGCACCTTGGTGGCGCCGTTGTAGTTCGGCCCGGAGTAGCGGTACAGGTTCCCGGTCTCGGTCTCCACGGCGATGATCTCGGCCACGCCGTCACCGGTCAGGTCGCCGACGCCCACGATCGTGGAGTAGATGTTCCAGCCGTTGCCGATCTTCACCCGGCTTCCGCCGGCGTAGGAGGGGCCGGAGTAGCGGTACAGGTCGCCGGTGCTCTTCTCGACCGCGATCAGGTCGGGATGGCCGTCTCCCGTCAGGTCGCCGACACCGGTGATGTTGGTCATCGAGTCCCAGTTGGTGCCGATCTGCACCTTGGTGCCGCCGTTGTAGTTCGGCCCGGAGTAGCGGTACAGGTTCCCGTTGGTCGCGTCGACGGCGAGGATGTCCGCCACGCCGTCGCCGGTCAGGTCCCCGGCGCCGACGATGTCGCTGATCGAGCCCCAGCCGTACCCGATCTTCACCCGGCCCGAGCCGCCGGTGTAGGACGGGCCCGAGTACCGGTAGAGGTCGCCGCTCGCGGTCTCGACGGCCACGATGTCGTTCACCCCGTCACCGGTGAGGTCGCCGACCGCGGTGACGTTCGTCATCCCCTTGTCGGGCACGGTCACCGGGCTGTCGGCGACCTTGTTGTACCGGTAGGGCAGGAACCCCTTCGACGTGATGTAGCTGCGGGTGTAGGTGCTGCGCCGGGCGTCCGTGCCCGGGCGGGCGTGTTCGATGATGTTGGCGACCGTGTGGCTGGAGTCGGTCCAGCCGGCGAACAGCACCACGTGCGTGTTGATGTCGTTCAGCGCGTCGCCCGGCTGGAGGTCGTCGAGGCTGCCGAGCTTCGTGGAGTAGTTCGGCAGGGTCCAGGTGGTCGCGCTGGCCGGCAGGTGCCAGGCCATGGACACGAGTCCGGAGCAGTCCGTGCGGTACAGCCGGCCCTGCGGGTCGCGGTACGAGGCCCGCTGGCTGTACGGAACGCTCTGGTCGACCCAGTACTGCGCCCGGTCGATCATCTCGGCGCGGGCGATGGAGCCGCCGACGGAGGAGGTGGCCGTGGTCGTCGCGGCGGCCGCTGCGACGGGCGCCGGAGCGGCCTGGCTCGGGGCCGTGACGCCGAGGACGACGGCGGCGAGGGCGGCGACGGTGGCGGAGCGGACTGAAGTGCGCATGCTGAAGTTCCCCGTGTGGGTGAGTGGGTGAGGGGGTGTGGGCGAAATGGGCGGCAGGCGGACCGGGCGGGGCCGTGACGGGCCCCCGGTGGCGCCTGAGGAGGCCGGGTGCCCGGTGCGGAGGCAGGCCGCCGAGCGCGCGGGAGGGCGCGGCGGGGCGGCGCCGGAGCGCGCGGGGCGGGATGAGGGGCGGCCGCGGGGGCCGTGGTCGCTACGCGGGCAGCGAGGCGGTGAAACCGTGGGCGGCGATGGGCTCACGGGCCCGCAGCATCAGGCCCCGCGCACGGTGGAGGGCTGCCTCGTCGGAGGGGGCCGTGAGGAAGAGGACGGCCTCCATCCCGTACGGGGCGGGCCGGATGACGATGTGCTGGATCCCGTCGCCCGGCGCGGAGTGCGCCCAGAGGAGGTCGTGGATCAGGTGGGTGCCCGGGACGGTCGTCGCGGTGTCGGGTGCGCCCCTCAGGAGGGCGTGGACGATGCGCATGGTGCGTACGGATCGGGTGGCGCGGCCGGCGGGGTCAGTCCCAGCCGATGATGTCGGCCGGCTGCGCGTCCCACCCGATGACCGGGGCCGGGCCCTGGGCGATGGCCGTGCCGCCGGGGTGTACGTCCCACCCGATGCCGGATTCGGCGGCGAGGGAGCCCACGGCGAGGGCGAGAGCGGCGGCGACGACGAGGCGACGGATGGGCGTGGACATGACATGTTCCTTCCGGTGGGGCACCGCGGGGTGCCGGGGTGGGTGGGCCGTACCGCCGAGCGGGCCGGTGCCGGCTGCCTATCGGCGCCGCGTCCCTCTCGGTGGTCACCATCCTGTGCCACCCCAGGCGCGGACTGAAGGGTTCGGCCCCGTCACGAAGGTGCCTGACACCAAGGTGACACCGGCCGCACCAACACCATTCCCGGGTGCGGACGTTGCCCGGGTCAGGCGGGCCCGGCCCCGGAACCCTGAACGCGCGTCACCGCACCGCGCCGGAAGGAACGGCGGTAGGCGGCGGGCGTGGTGTGCACGGCGGGCCTCAAGGCGGCCCGCCGCGGCCGGATCTGACCAGCCGGACCCCCCCGCCGCCCGGTCACGTCGTGGCGCAGGCCGGCAGTCCGCGGCCGCCGGACGAGTCCCTCCGGCCGGTCGCCCGGCGATGGGCCGAGCGGATGAGGACGGATACCAGGGCAGCCAGGTCTGCCGCGCCGGCGGCGTCGTCCGCGTAACGCGTGGTCTGCAAAGGGCCCACCTGATCCAGCCGGACCCCCTCCAGCTCCAGGACGTAGGCGAGGACGAGCATGGCCAGGCGGGCGTTGCCGTCCGGGAAGGGGTGGAAGAAGGCCACGTCCAGGTAGGCCCTGGCCGCCCGGGAGGCCAGGGGGACTCGCGGGTCGGCGCTCTCGCGCAGACAGTGCTCGAAGTCCCGCCGGGTGTGCGGTGTGAGGGCGTAGCGTTCCCGGCCACCCTTGGCGAAGGCATCGCCCCGCCGGAACGCAACCTCAGGCACGCCGAGGACGAGCCGCTGCCATTCAGCCAGGAGCGCGCAGGTGAGGGGGCGCTCACGAGAAGCGTCCGCACGCGACTGAGCCAGTGCCGCGAGCAGTCGGTCGCCTCGCGCCGGATCCGAGTACCGGCCTCCCGCATCGCACCAGACGCCGAAGCCGTCCACGGCCGCCTCGACCGGGGCCGGTGTCTCACCGACCGCGGAAGCCCAGTCGATCCGCTTCCTGATCTGGCACCAGGCGGCCAAGGCGTCAGCGGTCACGGTACGGCTGCTCCCCGGTCAGGCCTACGGCAAGGTCTTCTCCCACGGCGCCGACCAAGGTCCGCGACGGCGTGGTCCAGCTCTTGAACCGTCCGCCGACCGCGGCGTCGACCGCTTCCTTCGCGCTCTCCGGCCCCATGCCCGTGGACGTGAGGAACCACGTCAGCACCGTGCGGCAGAGCCCGTACCAGCCGCATTCGGCACCCGTGCGGTCCACGACCACCGTCACGAGTCGGGTAGCGGCCCGTTCCAGGTGCCAGCTGCGCTCCTCGGCATCCGCCCCGGCGGGCGGCGCCAACTGCGCGAACCGCTCGGCCAGCTCCTCCAGCCAGTCGCGCCACTCCAGCAGCGAGGCGACCACCTTGGCGGCCGTCGCCGCGGACTCGCCCACGGAGTGGGAGGTGCAGCACCAGCTGGTGACGACGCCACCGCCACCGCCCTCGCCGACCGCCCAGTCCCATCCGCAGGCCCATCGGCCGTATCGCGCCGCCAGGAACGCCGTGACCTCGGTGGTGAAGCGATGTCCGTCCTCCCACCCGGCACCGGCGGCAGGAACCTTCGAGGCGATCACCGCGGCGACGTGCGAGCCCTCCTCGTCGTCCCAGTCGAAGGCGATCAGGTCGGGATCGACGGCGGACCACGGCAGCCAGGCCGGAGCGAGCTCGTAGTTGACGGCCGTGACGTTCCTCCAGAATCAGGCAGGGGCAGGACAACTGGGCGATCGTGCCAAAGGCTCACGGCTTTGTCACATGAGTTTGCGCCGACGCCACTCCCGGGGTCGGCGAAGGAAAGGGGCAGGCATGGCAGGCCGAGTGAAGGTGTCGTTGGCCGAGGCGTATCCGGAGGTCGCCGCGACGTGGCACCCGACCCGCAACCGGCCCGTGACTCCCGATCAGATCGGGACGGGCGGCGGCATGATGTGGTGGTCGTGCCCGGCGGGGCACGAATGGGAAGAGACCGTGGTCAGCCGCAGGTCCCTGCCCAAGTGGAAGGCAGGGGACATCGCCGCCTGCCGGGAGTGCTCCGGCACGGCTCCCTTCGTGCGGACGTTTCCGGGGTGCGGGTGCACGAAGAAGGTGCGCCCCGGGACCAGGGAAGCCGAGCACGGCCGGTGCCATGCCTGCCGGACCCGGGACTTCGAGACGAACGCACCGCGCGTCAAGGAGGAACTGTCGAAGGCGGCGAAGGCGGCGGCAGGGCGTGCGGGCCGGCTGCTGGACACGGTGGCGATACCGGATGACGTGCCGGCCCCCTTGCTACTGGAGTGGCGCTGGTGGGCGTCCAAACACCTCCAGGGCGCCATCGCCGCCGAACAGGTTCTGGAGCGGACGGGAAAGGTCGAGGCGGCACTGGCCCGCGCCGCTCACATGGCGCCGCGGTTGACACCGACTCCGGGCGACATCGCTGCCGCGGCGGCCCGCGACGGGGTTCTGCGCCTTCTCGAAGCCGCCCACTGGGCCGAGGGCTGGGGCCATGCCCTGTCGGGCGAGGACGCCCGCCCCGTGGACCCCGGCTTCCTGGCGGACATCGCCGCCGAGCTCTCCGCGTGGTTGTCCGACTGGGCCGAGGGCGTACGGGAAGACCGGACGGCCGGGCGCCCGGTACCGAGCGGCACGGCCGGGGTCACCCGTGCGCTGACGGGCGTGATCCAGGAATTCCTGCGGGCCGCGGTCGAACCGCACGGCCGGGTGTACCGGGAACTGAGACTGCCCGTCCTCCCGGACGGCGCCGTCCGCTACGGACGCGTGGACGTCGCCGCATGGTCGCCGACCCCCCTCCCCGACTTCGTGGTGGAGCTCGACTCCGCTCCCAACCCGTCGTCCGTGCGGAAGCTGGAGTTCGTCCGGGACGCCGGAGCGGTGCCGCTGTGGGTCCGCTTCGGAGCCGGACCGGTCGAGGACATCACCGGAGTGGGCATCGTGGACGCCCGGGACCTGGTCCGCACCGCCCTGGCATCCGACCTGCCGTGACGCCATCGCGGTCGGCGTCACGACACGTTGGGCGCACTCTCCCGGGCGGGATCCTTGACTGCCGTGTCATCCGGACCCTCGGCCGGGGCGGCGGCGGCACACAGCGCCGCTTCGACCTGGCGGTTGCTAGTCATGGACGCCGTGACGGCCGTCATCGCCAGGAGCAGGCCGGCGGCAGCGTAGAGCGGGGTGCGTACGTCGTACGCGGTGGCCAGCCAGCCGCCCAGGAAGGCGCCGAACGGGGCGGCGCACATGGAGAGCATGCGGGAGGTGGAGGCGACCCGGCCCATGAGGTGGGCCGGGACGATCGCCTGGCGGAGGGAGGGCCCCAGCACCATCGTGGTGCCCATGCCCGCCCCGCAGACGGCGAGCGCGAGCCCGGCCACGTACGGATTCGGGGCGGCGGCGAGCCCCAGGATGGCGAGTCCCTCGACCACGGTCGTGCAGGTCAGCGCGGTGCCGGTGCCGAGCCGCCGGCCGACGAAGGAGGCGATACCCGCGCCGAGCAGACCGCCCGTGGCCTCCGCCGTGAGGAGCAGGCCGTAGCCGAAGGTACCGATGCCGAGACGGTCGTGCGTGAAGAGGGCGAGTACGGTCTCCACGGCGAGGAAGGCGATGTTCCCGATCGCCGGACGGAGCGCGAGCCCGAGCAGCAACCGGTCACGGAACACGTACGCGGCCCCGGCCCGCGCCTGCCGGAGCAGCGACTCCCGAACCTCCGGAACGGGCCGGGGCAGGGCCGGCAGCGACCGGACGAGCAGTGCCGAGATCATGAACGACACCGCGTCGGCGAGCAGCGGCACCGACCGCCCCAGTACGAGCAGCGCACTGCCCGCGGGTGGCCCCGCGAAGCCGGACATGGCGGTCTGGGCGCCGCGCAAGCGGGAGTTGGCGCGCTCCAGGAGCGCGGGGTCGCGGCCGAGCAGATCCGGCAGATAGGCCGTGGCGGCCGTGTCGAAGAAGAGTCCGCCCAGGCCGAGCACGAAGGCGACGGCCGCCAGCAGCGGAATGCTCAGCACGTCGAGCGCGGCCGCTGCCGCCGGTATCGCGAGCAGCACCGCACGCGCCACGTCCGCGACCCACATCGTGCGCCGATGGTCCCAGCGGTCCACCAGCGCACCGCCGAGCACCCCGAAGAGCAGCCACGGCAGCGTTCCGGCAGCGGTGACGACGGCGAGCGCCATCGGATCCCGCGTCAGCGTCAACGCGATCAGCGGCAGCGCGGCGTGCGACACCCCGTCACCGAGCGAGGACACCGTCTGCGCGGTCCACAGCCGTCCGAACCCGGTCGGCAGCTTCCGAACGTCTGAGGTCACTTGGCGTCCCCTTCGGCCTGCTCGCCCGCTGCCGGGTGGAACAGTGCGAAAACGAGTGAGGCGTCCGGCAGCGACGGATCGGACAGTTCCCGGTACTCGTCCGCCAGCGCCTGCAGCCGCGCCCCCAGCTCCGCGAACTGCGCCTCGGTGAGCCGCAGGTGCGCCATCCGTACGTGCCGCTCGCCATCCGGGGGCGCCGCCTCCAGGTCCGCCACCGCATGCCGCATCAGCACATCGGGGCCACCCTCGCCCGGATCCGGCAGCACGATCGACCGCGCGGCCATCGCGTAGTACCGCTCGGTGACACCCCGCACCTTCCGCGTCCGTACCACCTTCACCAGGCCGGCCCGCTCCAGCAGTCGTACGTGATAGCTGGAACTGCCCTTCGCGAGCCCCACCCGCTCGGCGATCTGCGTGATCGTCGCGGGCTCGAAGCGGAGCACGGCCATGATCCGGTGGCGCGTGAGGTTGGAGACGGCGCGCAGCTGCTCGTCAGTGGTGACGTGAAACGTCTCGGGAAGATCATCCGTAGGCATGCGAGCAATGGTCAACGACTCTTGACCATTGGGCAAGGGAATTGCGGGGTTACGGGTTCCGTACGGGCACCGTGACCCCGTGGGCCGCGTACGCCTCGATGTGGGAGAGGTACTGCTCGGCGGTCAGGGTGTCGCGCTTCCAGATCGCCTGCGCGGTGTGTGTCGTGCGGGAGATGGCTGAGCGAAGCCCTCCGGGGCGTCCGGCGCGCAACTCCCCGGCACGCGGGGCGAACGCGTCACGCACCTGCTTGTTCAGCGCGCTGAACTGAGACGCGGAGAGCGCCGGCACGGTGGTGTGCCAGCAGGCGTCCGACGCCGCCGCCACGGCAGCGGCGTACCGGATCTCGTCCAGCACCGCCGCCGTCAGCCGTGACGCCTGGGTGACGAAGACCGCCACCTCGGGAGGAACAGTGGACATACGGGGCTTCCTCAAGGGGAGTTGAGCAGGCGGCCGCCCGGCCGCCCGGCCGGCCGCCGGCCACCACGCTACCCGGCGGCCCCGTCCGAGCCGGACTGTCGAACCTGCACACCCGAGGGCTCCCGAGCGCCGGCCTCCGCCCCTACCATCACGCACATGTCGATCACTTCTCCCACACCCGTTCTCCACGCCGACAAGGAAACCGTCGTGTTCGTCGAGAACGATGCGCTGCTCGTGCGCCGTCCGCACGAGCAGACGCACATCCCGCTGAAGGCCATCAGTCGTGTACGCGCCGAGGGGCAGTCCGTCACGATCGAGCTGACAGCCGCGCCGACCACGGACAAGACGCACGTCCACCGGGTCTGGGACGTGGCCGACACCGCCGCAGCCGTCGCCTTCGCCGACGCCGTGAACGCGGCTCTGCCAGAGCGCACCGAGGAGACGGAGACGATCGACGGCGCGGACCTCGTCTCGGGCGAGCGCCTGTACCAGCCGAGCTACCGGAACTGGCTTCGGGCGATGAAGCGCGGCGCGCTCGTCGCGACCCTGGTGGCCATCGGCTCATGCGTGCTCGTGGGCTTCACGCCAAGCCCTGCCGCCATGGTCCTGATCATCCCGTTGAGCTTCTTCGGGATACTGATCCTCATGCTCGGCGCGTTCCTCGCCTACGCACCGGTCGAGGAACAGTACTTGCGAAAGCACGGAGTCCGGACGGCCGCCATCCGGCTCCGGGACGAGCCCGGCCGGTACGCCTACACAGACCCGGGCGGTGTGGTCCGCACCGTGCGGCACTCCATCCCAACCTGGAGCATCGAGGCGGCGTACGACCCGCGCGACCCCGGCCGCGTCCTTCCGCTGCAGTCGCGGGGCCGGCGGATCCGGGCCGCCGTTCTGGTTGTTCTCATCCTCGCCATCGGCCTCGTCTTCGCCGGCGGGGCCGTCACGGTGGTGGTCGGCGCCTTCCTCGGCAAGTTCGACAGCCTGACCTGAGTCGCACCACGGTGACGGTGTCATCTGCGGGAACAGGCTGCCGGCCACCGCGCTCACGAGCGCGGTGGCCGGGAGGAGCCGGTGCCCACCTCACCCCTTACCCGAGGGCCGCGCCGCCCGGACGGGTCGCGACACCCGTTGGGCGGTGAACCGTACCGTCTGGGCCCGCTGGGCCGCGGGGGTCAGGGGGTCAGGCGCTGGCGAGGCTGATCTGGTCGTTGAAGACCGCCCAGTTCTGCCCGGGGTCGGCGGAGTCGCAGGCCTTGGTGGAGATGTTCGGGGTTCCCCAGGTGTTGGCGAGGCAGTAGGCCGGAGCGAAGGTGAGGGCGATGTGCTGCCCGGTGACGGTCCAGTACTGGCCCTGGTCCTTGGGGTCGCAGGGCTTGGTGGAGATGTTCGGGGTTCCCCAGGTGTTGGCGAGACAGTAGCCCCGCGCGTAGGTGAGGGAGATCTGCTGGCCCGAGACGGTCCAGTGCTGGCCCCGGTCGGCGGTGTCGCACGGCTTCGTGGAGATGTTCGGGGTGTCCCACGCGTTGGCGAGGCAGTAGATGCCGGGAGCGCGCAGTGCGGGGGCGGCGGTGTTCGCGGCCTCCGCTCCGACAGCCGGCAGGAGGGAAGCCGTCAGGGACAGCGCGGCGATGGCGAGCGTCTTGCGGAGTGCGATTGCCATGGGGGAGTCCGTTCTCGCTGAAGGGTGTGTGATGCGCGCACGACCGCGAAGTGCCTGGTGGACGCGGGTCCGGGCGCAGGGCAATTGGTAGCACCGGACGGTGGTTGGCCAACGGTTTCTGCTCGGCACGTTCATTCGAATGCGCAGAAACGAGTGATGATCGGACACGTGCCGGACCGCGAGGTGTCCGTGGCGCAGCAGAACCGTCCTCCGGCCCCGACGGCCCCGTTCAGACGGTGGAACTTTGGCGGGCACCGGGCCGGCCGGACTTCGGCCCGTCCGGATTCCGTCGCGTGAACCGCTGACCGCTGGTCAACGACCGCTCCCGTTACGGCTGTTCGACGGGCGCGCCGCCAAGTACCCCGGCTCGACACCCGAGTCGGACTGCGCCTCGCGCAGGCGGTCCGGCAGACCGAAGAGCGGGAAGAGGCGGTCGGTGTCACGGTAGGCGGTAATGCCGCTGATCCGGTCGCCGTGGAACTCGACGACCTGGAGCGCCCAGGGCACGTAGCCTCCGCCCGGGTGGGGGCGGTACTGGCCGAAGGCGGGGGAGCCGTTCGCCACGGTCGGGACCAGCCGCGAGCCACGGCAACCGATCGCTGGGCCGGTGAGCCACGCGTGGATATCGGTGAGACCGCGCATCCACTTCGCGTACGGGGGCAGGCACAGCGTGGCGTCGACGTGGAGGAGCATGTTCAGCTCCTCCACGTCGTAGCGGGAGAAGGCCGCGGCGTACCGCTCGGCCAGCACCCGGCGGACGCTGTCGTGGGAAGGCCGGGCGGCCGGCCCGTCCGTCGCGTGGCGGCGGTCGGCCAGCGTGGTGCGGGCCCGCTGCAGGGAACTGTTGGCTGAGGCGACGGTGCAGCCGTGCAGGTCGGCGACTTCGCGTGCCGAGAAACCCAGAACGTCCCGCAGGATCAGCGTCGCCCGCTGGCGCGGCGTCAGTGCTGCAGCGCGGCGACGAACGCCAACCGGACCGACTCGCCCACCGTCGCGGCCGCCTCCGGATCACCGCCGGGGCAGGGCTCCACCCACAGGACGGAATCCTGCGGGGGTGCCGGCGGGGTGCCGCCCCCGCTCGGGCCGGACAGGTCCATCGGCAGAGCCCGCCGCCTGCCCGACGCGAGGGCGTCCAGACACACGTTGGTGGCAATGCGGTACACCCACGTCCGTACTGCCGAACGGCCCTCGAAGCGGTCGATGTTCCGCCACGCCCGCACCAGAGCCTCCTGCACGGCGTCCTCGGCCTCGGCGTACGACCCCAGCATCCGGTAGCAGTACCCGATCAGCTCCCCCCGGTACTCCTCCAACCCCTCCGCCCCCGAGCCGGACGCCCCGCTTTCCCCCATGCCGCACCCCTTCGACGAGACAGTCCCAGGCCGCTGACCTGGCGCTCCACAGTAAGGGCCGGATCCATGGCCGAAGCAGGGGCCTCCTCCCCGCATCAGGCAAGCGCCTGAGCAGTGCCGGACTCCTTGGCCGGAGCCACGACCTGGGCCCCGTACCAACCATCCGCACACAGGTTTTATGGCATATTTCGGACATCCGTCCTGGCGAAAGGCACCTCATGAAGTTCGCGGTCATCGGCGGTACCGGCCTGATCGGGTCGCAGGTCGTCAAGAACCTGAACGCCGCCGGGCACGAGGCGGTACCGCACGCGCAGTCCACCGGAACCGACGTCATCAGCGGCCGGGGACTGGGCGAGGCGGTGGCGGGGGCCGACGTCGTCGTCAACCTGACGAACTCCCCGACCTTCGACGAAGCCTCCCCGGCCTTCTTCCAGACCTCGATGGACAACCTTCTGGCCGCGGCCCAGAAAGGCGGCGTGGGCCACTTCGTCATTCTCTCGATCGTCGGAGTGGACCAGGTGCCGGAGCTGGACTACTACCGGGCCAAAGTGCTCCAAGAGGACATCCTCACGGCGGGGCCGGTGCCCTACTCGATCGTCCGTGCGACGCAGTTCATGGAGTTCATGGACGCCGTCCTGTCCTGGACCGCCGACGGCGACACCGTCCGGCTGCCCGCCACGCCGATCCAGCCGATCGCCTCCAAGGACGTGGCCGACGCGGTGGCGGAAGTCGCCGCGGGCGCCCCGCTGGGCGGCATTCGCAACATCGCCGGGCCCGAGGTCTTCTCCCTGGACGAGCTGGGCCGGATCACCCTCGCCCACCAGGGCGACGGCCGCACCGTCGTCACCGACCCCACCGCCGGCATGTTCGCCGTCGTCAAGGGTGACGTCCTCACCGACGAGGACGCCCACCTCGCCCCCACCCGCTACGCCGACTGGCTCTCCTGAACCGCTCGCGGAACCGCGCCGGCCTGAGCGCCGAGCAGGCCACGGCCGCTCTCGATGTCGGTGAGCACGCGGCACGCAAGCTGACGGCCCGCTTCGGCGGTCCGAGCCGCTACCGCTGAAATGCCGCTGACCACACCCGCGGGTGGCCGGTTTCCGGGGAATCCTGCGGAGTCGGCCTTGTGATCGTTAGGGTCATGCCCAGTCCGCGCCGACATGGGTGCGCGGGTCAGGGCCGGAACCCAGAGCGCTCTGGGGCACGACCGGACCGACCATCGGCCCCCGGCATACCGCATCCTGCGGGATGCCGGGGGCCGCGTCCCCGCCCCGAGGGTCGAGCGTGGCCAATGGATCCCTTCGGAAGCCGAGCCCGAGTTCGCCCTCGGCTGGCCCCTCGCCACCCTCCAAGCCGAGAACGGGCTCCTGGCCTGGCACTCTCCACCCTGCGCTGCCCCGGGCGGACTCTTGCAGTCCACCACGTTCGATTACCTCCTCGCCCACGGCGCAAAAATCTATGCTGGCCGGAGTAGACATTGGGCTGTGGTGTGGCTATGGTTTCTCTCGTAGCCAGAGAGACCGCAAGGCCCGGCAGAGACGAACTGCCAGGCAGCAGTACAGGTAGTTGCAGTTCAGCAGTGCGGTGCGGCGGTGGAGTTCCGGAGCCAGGGTTGTCGAAGGACGGCGACGGGACTGACGGTCGGACCGGGTGGCCCGCAGGTTCAGGGGCTGCCATCAGCAGTACCGCAGTTGACGCAGTGGTGAAGTTGGCAGTACCCAGCAGTGAAGTGAGTGAGTGGTACCTCGGTGAAGGCGTCGGCTGCGGGCGCGCGCACCGGGAAGTTCGGCAGTGGGGTTCCAAGCCAGAGCAGACGCAGGATGGGCGACGGGGCTGGCTGCCGGAGCGTGGCGCTTGGACAGGTCACGAGCAGTGCCAGTGGTTGAGTGAAGGATCCCAGAGGGAAGAACGGAGGAGCCGAGCGCCATCAGGATCGCCCGGGCGGAAATTTTGGGCCCGGGTACCGCAGGACATCGATAGTGAGGTGGTCTCCGGTCAAGCAACCGCGATCCCCGCACCCCGGCCGGCGTATCGGTCGGGCTGGCGGAAACAGAAGGCCGGCGCAGTCTCAGGGCCGGCGGATGGTGTTGTAGTTCCTTCGGGGCCCTGGCGCGATAGGCGCCAGGGCCCCTCGACGCGTTTCCACCAGAGAGGTCTCATGACAGCAGAAACCCCGGCCGGCCCCCTCGGCGGCCACCTGGACGACGAAGACTTCCCCGCCTACACCATGGGCAGGGCCGCCGAAATGCTCGGCACCACCCAGGGCTTCCTCCGCGCCATCGGAGACGCCCGCCTCATCACCCCGCTCCGCTCCGCCGGCGGACACCGCCGCTACTCCCGCTACCAGCTGCGCATCGCCGCCCGCGCCCGCGAACTCGTCGACCAGGGCACCCCCGTCGAGGCCGCCTGCCGCATCATCATCCTCGAAGACCAACTGGAGGAAGCCCAGCGGATCAACGCCGAGTGCCGCCGCGCCGCCGCGGAGGCGGATCCCCGGACCGCGGCCTGAGACGGCACGGACCCGCCACCTCGAACGGACCGTGCGAGTGTGCTGCCCGTACCGCCGCCAGGCGAAGCCGCACCGGTTGCCGGACCGCCGGCCTCCTTCCGCGTCTGCCAGGCGTAAGCCCGTGATCGCCGGGGCAGGTCTGTGCGCATGCCTGAAGAACCTGCCCACCTCGTCGATGCCATCGAAGTAGCCGTGCGGGACGGGGACGATCACCGGATCGCTCTCCTGCTCGACCGGTTCAGGCACGTGGCTGATCTTTCAGACCTGATTCGGCTGAGGTGCCGGCTTACCGGCGCGACCGGCCGGCCCGACGCATGCCGGGCCTCGCGTGCCGGCGACTGTGCCTCGGATGCCGGAACGGGTGTGACGTCGGGCGGTGCCGGATCGTTCCAGCAGATGTGAATGTCAGATTCCGCTTGTCGGGGCTCAGCCCCCGTGGTCCGGCCCGCTGCCTGCCCAGCCGGTCTCCGTATCCCGCAAACAGTGCCCGCGTCCCGGTCGTGTGCGGGGAGGCGCCGTGATCGCCCGGTCCTTCTACTGGTGCCGGGCGTGCCGCCAGCCCCTCTACGCGACCAGCTCCCACTGCTTCCCGGCCGACCGGCACTGGGAGATCGACCACCAGCAGCAGTCCGGCCACTGCGCCAACAGGCACCTGATGCCCCTGACCGGCACGGCCACCACTCCCGAAGACCTCCCTAACGCCCCACGCGTCCTACGTGTGTTCGGATCCTGAGTTCACGCGGCCGCAGCTCCCTGCCCCCGGCCGCCCCTACCGACGGGCCGGGAGCGCGGCCGGTTGCGTACGGGCGGCCGGACGGCACCCCTGCGCCTCAAGCTCGCCGGCACCCGCATCTGGATCCGACGCTGACCGAAGAGGCAGGGCCTAGCCGTGCTTGGGCCAGTTGGGCCCCTGGTCGGTCCAGGTGACACCCTTGTTGCGGCAGAGGCAGAAGGGGTGGCCGATGGGGTCGGTGTAGACGCGGAAGCCGTAACCGTCGGGGTCGACGCAGTCCCGCTGCAAGGTCGCGCCGAGGATCAGGATGCGGCGCTGTTCGGCCTCGATGTCGTCGACTTCGAAGTCGAGGTGAAACTGCTTGGGGTGCTCGCTGTCGGGCCACTGCGGGGCCCGGTAGTCCTCCACCTGGATGAAGGCCAGTTCGATCTCGCCGAACCGGATACCGGCCCAGTGCGCGTTGCTGCCCTCCTTGACCGGGAGCCCCGTCACCTCGGAGTAGAAGGCCGCCAGCTTCATCGTGTCCGGGCAATCGACAATGAAATCGGTGAGTCGTAGCATCCCGTGATCTTGCCACAAGATCAAATGAGTGGGACTGCGAGACGAGCCCTGGTGCTGCCACCCGTTGGGCCCACCGGATGGCCGCCCGCTTCCGGCTGCGTGGCGCGTTTCGCTGCTTGGGTTTGTTCGAGGCCGACATGGGTGCGGGCCGGAGCGGTGACCCCGGCCCGCGCCCAGTTCCGCGCGTCAGGCCACCGCGCCGGCGACTCCGGTGCGGCCGTCGGGGACGCCGACGATCGTCACGATGACCTCCTCGCGGACGGACTCGCCGAGCACGCCGGCCAGCGCGTCGGTGGTGGTGGCGACGAGGCGGGCGGGAGCGTCCGGGACCTCGGGCAGGTGGTACGCGGCCTCGCGCATGCTGAGCGTGACGAGAGGTGCGTCGTTGCCGGTCGGGTTGCCCCCGATGCCCCGGCGGTGCTGCGGGATGCCGATCAGGTCCACCCCGACGAGGCGCCGGAACTCCTTGCCGTAGACGGCTCCGACCGCGTCGGCCAGGGCGCTGATCAGCTTCGGTTCCACCGTCCCGTCGAGGGTCTCTTCGCGGATGTGCACGCTGAAGTGCGGCATGGGGCAACTCCGTTCACGTCGGTACGTATCATGGAGAGCAGCTTGCTTTGAAAGCAAAGCCAAATAACTTTGAAGCCAAAGGTAACTGTGGAGGGGTGTGCGATGTCAAGGCCCAAGGCGTGCGACGCCGCGGACGGCGGCGAGAACGAGGTCGATGACGCCGTCCGGGCCCTGTTGCTGCTCATGCCGCGGATGGTGGGCCGGGTCAAGAAGATCCCCGTGCCCGAGGCGCTGCACTCCTTCGCGCTGGCGCCGCGCCACCTCTCGCTGCTCTCCTACCTGCTCTTCGACGGTCCGATGACCGTGAACGAGCTGGCGGCCCGACTGCAGGTCGCGCCGACGACGGTGAGCCTGCTGGTCGGCGACCTGAGCCGCAAGGGGATCCTGGAACGGCGCGAGGACGAGGCGGACCGGCGTCGTCGGATCATCGCCATCGCGGCCGACCAGCAACCCGCGATCACTGCCTGGCTCGCCCCGGGTGCGGCCGCATGGCGCAAGGCGTTGGCCCCCCTGACCCCGGACCAGCGGCGGCTGTTCGTCGACACTTTGCTCGCGTACGAAGCCGCGGTCAGCGGCGAGGAACAAGGCTGAGCCGAGCCCCCGACAGCGCCGCCCCCGACAGCGCCGCCCCCGGACAGCGCCGCCCGCGGGCAGCGGAGGTCCCACGTGGGGACGGGCCGCATGCACGGGGTGTCATGCCGCCCCGCTGTCCGGGCGTTCGCCGGCGGATGGCGGTAGCCGCTGGTCGGCAGGTGCGCGAGGGCGGGAACCGCGGCCGATATCCTGGCTTCTTTTGCTGGGAGGCATGGGCCAGATGGAGTTCCGGTTGCTCGGAGCGGTGGCAGTCGTCACCGAGGCCGGCGGTCTGCCGATGGGTCCCGTCAAACGGCGCAGCCTGCTGGCCGCCTTGCTGTTGCGCGCCAATTGCCCAGTGCCGGTCGGCCACCTTACGGCTGCTCTGTGGGAAGAGGAACCGCCGGCGCGCGCCCGCGGTGTCATCCAGGGTCACGTGTCGCAGCTGCGGGCCTCGCTGAAGGGTGCCGGCGGCGCGGCGCGCGGCGTCGAGTTGGTCACCCAGGGCGGGGCGTACGTGCTGCGGATGCCGAAGGACCTGCTGGACGTGCACCGCTTCGAGGACCTACTGGCTGGGGCCCGTGAGCAGCGCGGCCCGGCTGAGGCGGTGACGATGTACCGGCAGGCGTTGTCACTGTGGCAGGGGCCCGCACTGGCCGACGTCTGCCCGAGCCAGCCGCTGCTGGCCGCTGCGCAGGCGTTGGAGGAGCGGCGGCTGGCCGCGGTGGAGCAACTGGCGGCCGGATACGCACGGTTGGGCGAGCATGCCGGGGCCGTCACGGTCCTGTGCGCCGAGGCGAGCGCCCATCCACTGCGCGAATCGCTGGTTGCCGCGCTCATGGAGGCGCTTCAGAGGGCGGGCCGCCGCTCGGAGGCGCTCGACTGGTTCCACCGCACCCGGCGGTTGCTCGCCGACGAACTGGGCGTGGACCCGGGCCAGGAACTCGCGGACGCCTACGCCGCGGCCTTGCGCGGGGCGGAAGGCGACGCGACGCGGAACGCCGCACGGGACATGACGAGGACTGCCGCCGCGGTTCCGGTTCCGTGCCCGGCCACCCCGACAGACGTTCCGCTCCCCGCCGACGTACCGGCTGCCGTGCCGCAGCCTGAGGTGCCCGATCTGCTGCCCCGCGCGCCGCGCGGCTTCCACGGGCGGGCGGCGGAGCTCGCCGCCCTGTCCCGGGCCGCCGTGGGTGAGGCGCCGGTCTGTCTGGTCACCGGGCCCGCCGGGGTCGGCAAGACGGCCCTGGCGCTGCACTGGGCACATCAGGGCCGTGCCGGATTCCCCGACGGGTGGCTCTACGCCGACCTGCGCGGCTTCGGCGACACGGGCGAGCCGTCTCTCGTGGAGGTGTTGCGCGAGTTCCTGCTGGCGCTCGGCGTCGCGCGCCACCGCATTCCGGAGTCGGCGAACGGCGCGGCCGCGTTGTTCCGGTCGCTGGCCGCCGACCGTCGGCTGCTCGTGGTGCTGGACAACGCGCGCGACTCGGAGCAGGTCAGACCGCTGCTGCCGGGCGGTCGCCGGTGCGTCACCGTGGTCACCAGCAGGCACCGGCTGGCGGGGCTGATCGTCACCGACACCGCCCGGCCCGTGGCCGTGGACGTGCTCGGGCCGAAGGACGGCACGATGCTCCTGGCCAAGGTACTCGGCACGGAACGGGTGCGCGCGGAGCCGGTGGCCGCGCGCGTGCTGGCGGAGCTGTGCGGCGGGCTGCCGCTCGCGCTGCGGGTGGCAGCGGCCAGGCTGGCGCAACGGCCCGCTTGGTCGCTGGAGGCGATGGCCGCCGAGCTGTCCGACGAGACGCGCCGGCTGAGCCTGCTGGACGTCGAGGACACCGGCGTGCGGGCGGCGCTGCACCTGACGCTGCAACAGCTGCCCCGGAACGTCTCCCACCAGTTCGCCCATCTCGGCCGCCATCCCGGCACGCACGTCGACCGGTATGCGGCGGCGGCCCTGGCGGGCACGGATCCGGCAGCCGCCGAGCGCTGCCTGGAGCGACTGGCCGTCGCGCACCTCGTCACGGAGACGGCGTCCGGCCGCTGGACGCTGCACGATCTCGTGCGGCTCTACGCGCGGAGCCTGGACGCCGGGCCCTCTGCGCTCAAGCGCGTGCTCGACCACTACATCGCCACGGCCCTCGCGGCCATGGCGGCGGCCGAGCCCGGCAACGAGCACGACTTCCCGCTGCCGGCGGACTACCTTCCGCCCGCCGCCGTACGGGAGTTCCGCGACCGGTCCGCCGCCGTGGCCTGGTACGCGGCCGAGAGGGACGACCTCACGCTGGCGGTGGCCGCCGCACACGCCGCCGGACTGCACGCCAGGACCTGGCGGATCGTCCTGCTGCTGTGGCCGCTGATCGTGTGGCGCGTGCGGGACGGCTGGGTCCCCCTCCTGGAGACCGCGCTCGCCGCGGCCAGGGACGACGCCGATGAGCACGGCGAGTCGCGGGTACTGAACGTGCTCGGCTGGGTGCTGATCGAGGAAGGGCGCACCGCGGAGGCCCTCACCCGGCTGGGAGCCGCCTCCGCGCTCGCCTCCCGGGCGGGCGACCTGGTCGCCGAGGCGAACGCGTTGATCGTCCTGGCCGTCGCGCAATCGGCGCTCGGCAGCCCGGACGAGGCGGCGCGGGGATGCGAGCGGGCGGTGGATCTGGCCCGCACGGCCGGCAACCGGACCACCGAGCGACTGGCCATGCAGCACCTCGCCCGGCACCGGGTCGACGCCGGTCACTGGCGCCAGGCCCTCGACACGGCGAACGAGGCCCTCGCCTTCGACGACCGTTCGGGCACGGCCGACGTGCCCCGGATCCTGCTGCTCATGGCGAGGGGAGAAGCACTGCTCGGGCTCGCGGAGGAGACCGAGGGAATCCGGCAGCTCGAACTGGCGGCCCGGGAGGCGGAGTCGTCCGGCTACGAGGACGGCGCGGTACGGGCGCTCGGAGCACTGCTGCGGGTATCGGCGGATCCGGAACTCCGGACACGCTACGACGCGGCGGTCTCGCGACTCACGACGCGGATCTGAACCGTCGCCCGCGACCCACATCACCGTTCGAGGGGCCGGCACTCCCTGCGTACCGGCGGCGTGGGCGGCGCGTCAGGAATGCGTGAGCGAAGCGTGAGCGGGGAGGGGGAGTCTGGCTCCTCTGCGTCGAATCGCCGGCTCGCACCGGTATCCACCGGCCTCATGCGCGCCGCAAGGGAACGTGGCGACGTCGGCGCTCTAGCGAGGAGTTGTGTTCGGAGTGAAGAGGTTGAGGGCCGCGGTCGTCGCGGCCGCTGTTGCGGCGGGTCTTCTGGTGTCCGCTGCACCGGCTGAAGCCGCACCGTGCAAGAGAGGCGGTGGGGCTCTCTACATCTGTGAGTACGGGGTGACCGAGCACACGCTGTCCCTCGGGGAAGAAGAAGAGTTTCTGATAGGCCTCGACCATGCGGTGTGGACCCGTATGACCAGGGACGGGGAATGGGGGGCGTGGAAGTCGTTGGGCGGAGTCGCCCGGAGCGGGGTGACGTTCACGGGGACCGGCTGGGGCGTGATCTCCGTGACGGGTACGGACGGTGCGACCTGGAGCAGGCAGCGGACCCACGTATTCGGGGGCTGGACCGGCTGGTCGAAGCCTCCGTGGTCGGTCCGCGCAGCGTTGGGGGCCGCTCGGGCGGGCAACGCCGAGTGCGGTGCCACACCCGTGAGCCCCGGCAGGTGGCGCCGGGACTCACGGGCGCGGGGTGTCAGCGGTCCATCAGGACGAACACGCCCCACCCGAGGTATGCGCGCTGGTACCTGGCGTGCTGGAGAGGTCAGGGCACTGAACTGTTCGAGCGGGTCCGGCAGCGAGAGCAGGTCGTCCTTGCGGGCCAAGTGACAGCCCTCGACGACGGCTTGGTCCACCCCGGTGCCGGTCACACCGTGGTTGCCCGGTGACGGGCTGATGGCCTGCCCCAGGACGCGTGTCCATCGCGTTTCCCCGGCGCATCCGCCGCCCCCGTCGACCCGGCCGACGGGGGCAGGAGGTCACTCGTCCCCGGCGGGCTCGGCCACCCGGGCGGCCTTCCGCCTGCGGCGGACCAGCAGGCCGGCGGCGGACAGGAGCGCGAGAGCTCCCGCGAGGAGCCACGGCACTGTGAGGAAACCGTCGGATCCGGAGGCACGGGTGCTGTCCGCGGTCGCCGTGACGGTGACCTCGCCCCAGCCCGCGAACGGTGCGGCGGACCAGGATTCGGAGAGCCGCACTCGTTGCCCCGGGAGCAGCTCGGCCGGTACGTCCGCCAGCCGACGCTCTGTGGGCCCTCCCAGGAACACGCCTCCGACACGGAGGGATACCTGGGGGTCGAGCTTCACGTTGCCCGTGTTGTGCAGTATGTACGAGACGGTCGACGTGCTGTTGCCGGTTCCCGGCAGGTGCGGGGTCCGTGCCGTGAACCGTACGTCCTCGACGGCGAGACCGGGCCTTTGCGGTCCGTCGACGCGTAGGTAGATCCGGGCTCCGACACCGCGCTGGACGCCGAGGTGGGAACCGGCCCCGGCCTGGACGCGGTTGTCGACGGCCACGAGGGCCCCCACGTGGTCGCCGGGGGCGGCGTCACGGGGAATCCGCAGGGTGAGGCCGACCGTCACCGCCGAACGGGCCGGGACCGTGATGACGTCCCGTTCGGGCTTGCCCCAGGAGCCCACGTCCTGCTGGGCTTCGTCGATGCCGCGCACCGCCAGTCCGCCGTCGCGTTCCGTGTTGTGCGCGTCGGCGACGTAGAGGCGGAACGTCAGGTCTCCGTCCGTGGTGTTGGTGACGACCGCGCGGTCGGACAGCGTCGTGCCGGGGTGCGCCGGGAGCTGGAACGCCGTCCGCGGCGTGATCGCGGAGTCCGCGGGTTTGACCGACCATTCCCCGTTGTCCGCTGCTCCCGCCGGTGCGGGGGAGAGGGTCATGAGGGCGAGGAGCAGGAGGGCGGCGAACGCTGTGCGCATGGCTCGTCAGCTTTCTGGGCGTCGCGTGCCGGACGCTCGGTGTCCGGCACGCGAGCGCGGTCAGAGGAGGGTGAGGGTGAGGGTCGCGGTGTAGTTCCCGACAGGGGTGTACTTCGGGACGTCGAGGGAGACGGAGGCGTTGGCGGTGAACTCACCGCCGGTCAGGTCACCGTCGGCACCGGATGCCAGGGTTGCGCCGTTCCTTCCGATGGTTCCGGCCGTTCCTGCGGTGCAGGTGGTGGGGCTGTTGGGTGCGGTGGTGCAGGTGGGTGTCCAGGTGAGGTGGTCGGCGTCGATCTTGCCGCGGGGTGTGGTGAAGTCGGTGATTCTGCCGGTGAGTGACCAGCCCGCTGTGCCGCCGCGGAAGTCCTTGACGGTGATGGGGTTGAGGTTGCCGGTGGAGGTGCCGCCGGTGCCGAAGTCGACCGGGGGGAGCTGGACGGGATCCGTGGTGGTGGCCATGGTGAGGACGCCGGGGTTGACGGAGGTGGTGAGCTGCTGCTCGGCCGCCCCGGGGGTCGGCGGGTTGGTGGGATCGGTCGGGTCGGTGGGGGTGGTGGGGGCGCCGATCTTCCAGGCCTGGCCGGCCGATCCGTCGCATTCCGACTGGACGATCCTGGCGCCGCTGGCGGTGGATCCGTTCTGGGTGTCGAGGCACTTGCTGCTGTGTTTGGCGACGATGCGTACGTGGCCGTCGGGGAGGTTCTCGAAGCGCCAGCGCTGGTTGTCTCCCCAGCCGCAGTCGTACTGTTTGACTTCGGCTCCGTCGGCGGTGGAGTTGTCGGCGACGTCGAGGCACTTGCCGCTGTGCTGGGCGAGGACGCGGACGTAGCCGTTGTTGTTGTCGGTGAACCGCCATTGGCTGTTGAGGCCGCCGGTGCAGGTTTCCCGGGTGACGGGTGTCTGGTTGTCGGAGAGGCTGCCGGGGACGGTGACGCAGGCGCCGTTCTTGCCGGTGATCGTGTTGAGGGGGTCACCGGAGCCGGATATCCGGCCGGTCTCCGTGTCGATCGAGACCTGCGAATACCACGGGAGCACCATGGTCGTGGAGTTGGGGAACTCCAGCGGAAGCCACACGTACGTGGAGTCGTTGACGTGCTTCGGGTCGGACCACACGCCCGCCCAGCGGTCTCCCATGTAGAGGAAGGAAGTGGTGTCGCTGCCTTCCACCGGCAGGACGAACGTCGTCTGCGAATGGTGCCCGATGTGGTCGCCGACGTCCTTCATCGGTGTCCACGGACCGGCGAGGTTGCTCGCGGTGGCGTACTTCTGCTGGTTCGGGTTCCAGTAGCTGGTCCCGGAGGTGAGCATGAAGTACACGTCCCCGCGCTTGAACAGAGCGGGCGACTCCCGGTGCTGACCCGGCCAGGGGTTCGCCACCAGTTCCTTCACCTGCGTGTAGTCGTCGGTGAGTTCGTAGATGTGGAGGTCGGCGTTGTGGTTGGCGGCGGAGATCATGTAGGCCTTGCCGGCGGCCTTGTCCTCGTACACGGTGATGTCGCGGGACATGTGCTCGGTACTGGAGGCGTCCTTCGGACGGAAGGATCCCTTCCAGGTGTAGGGCCCGTCGATCGTGGAGGACACGGCCACGGCGGCGCGGGCCTCCGCGTAGGAGTCGTCGGCCTCCTTGTGCATCCACATGACGAACTGCTTGGTCTTGTCGTTGTAGAGGACCTTGGGCCGCTCGATCACCGCGGAACGGACCTCGGGGTCGGCCTCCTGGGTCAGGACGTGGCCGCGGGGTTCCCAGTTCTTCAGGTCCTTGGACCGGTAGGCGGACACGTAGCGGAACTTGTTGTCGTCGCCCCGGTCCTCACCGAACCAGTAGTAGTGGTCGCCGACCTTGATCACCCCACCCCCATGGGCCTGCACCCTTTCCCCCGTGGTGTCCGGGAACTGGGTGCCCGGTTCGGTGGTGACGGGTGCGGCCAGCGCCGCCGTCGGCGCCCCGCCGAGAACAGGCAGGAGCAGGCTCAGGCCTACCAGGACGGATCTCACTCTTCGCATGCAGATCCCTGACGTCATCGCGCACGCGATGGCACTCGTCGCAAACGAGGCGCGTCCCGCCCCCGCTTTGCACAGTAACCAACATTTCTGCGCGTGAACCAACATTTGTGCCCAGAGATTGGCCCACGAAGCGCCGCAATGTCAACAGCTCGTAAACACTTATGACATGTCGTGCATGTGGCCCTGGCGGAGCGTTACGAACGGGCGCGTTTCGAGCTTCCGGGCCCGCGCCTGCCGCCCGGCCGACGCGGGCCGGAGCCCGGCGTGCCCTCCCCGTGGGGTGGGTCAGATCCTGGTGGCCAGGGGGACGGAGACCTGCTTCAGCCATTGCCCTGCCGCGAAGTCCCGTGCCTTGATGACGACGCGGTCCCGGTGCACCTCCACCTGGAGACCCTGGTTGAAGACGCCGGGGACCGTGGTCTCGCCGCCCTGCCCGTTGTCGGTGAAACCGGTCTGCACGGCCCCGGTGTTGATCACCGAGAACCCGTCCAGGTTCGCCGTGCCGGGCACGACCCGCCGTACGTACCAGTCCGACAGGGCCAGGTTCCAGTGCGTGTGCCCGCTGAAGAAGAACACGTCGCGGTGGCGCCCCAGCAGGTCGAGGAGTGCGTCGGCCTGGAGGTAGTCACTCATGTAGAGCTTGTTGCGCGTGCCCGAGACCGTGTCCGGCAGCGGGTGGTGGGCGATCACCATGACCGGCCTGCGCCGCCGGGACCAGTACCGCAGCCGGTCGTCGAGCCACCGCAACTGGGCCTCGCTCAGCCACACTTCGTCCCACAGCTTGGGGTCGTGGTAGTGCATGTAGCGCTCGGTGCCGATGGTCAGGACGGGTATGCCGCCGAACGTCGTCTCCGCGTACACCGCGTTGCGCCCCGCGAACCGGTGGAAGCTGCGGAACAGCGAGTCCTCCGCGGTGCCGTTCGGCCAGGTGGACAGCGCGAGCGTCTGCGGATCGGAGTACTTGGGGACGTAGAACTCGTGATTGCCGATGGCCCAGGCGACCTGGCGCGGCCGCGGGCCCCGCTCCAGCACCTGCCGCACCGCCGCGTACTCGAAGTCGTAGCCGCGCGGCGTGATGTCGCCGGCGACCGCGACGCCCGAGCCGTGCGGGGCGGTCGCCGCGATGTCCTTCAGGGCGACGGCGAAGTCGCCCAGGTCTCCCTGGATGTCGCTGATGACGTTGAACGTGCACAGGGGCGCGGCGCCGAGGCCCGGCTCGCGGGCCTCGGCAGCAGCCGGGAACGCGGCGCCGAGGGCGACGGAACCGGCCGTCGCCGTGATCAGGGACCTGCGCTTCATAGAGGGTCCTCCCGTAGGGCCGGGACTCGGGTGCACGAGACCCGGATCTGGACTAGACCCGTTATGTTTACGCAATCAAAACGGCCCCCGGGTAAATGCACGGCAACGCTTCGCCTCAGGCGGAGGCAGGCGGAGGCAGGCGGAGCACGGCGTCCACGGAGCACCTGCGGCCGGTGACGGACCGCACGGGCCCGTCACCGGCCGCGCGCATCACCCGGTCGGGAACTCCTGGTTCACGCCCCCGTTGCAGGTGTACTGGACGGCGGATGCGCCGTCGGCGGCCGATGCACCGCTGACGTCCAGACACCTGCCGCTGTGCCGGGCGACCAGGCGGAAGTACCCTCCGCCCGTCGGACGCACCGACCACTGCTGGTTCGGCCCGTTGCCACAGGTGTACTGGGTGACCGGAGCGCCGTCGGCCGTGGAGCCGCCGGCCACGTCGAGGCACATGCCGCTGTGCCGGACCACGACGCTGACATGGCCGTCCGTGGTCGTGCGCAGCGACCACTGCTGGTGGGTTCCCCCGTTGCAGTTGTACTGGGTGACGGGAGCGCCCTCCGCTGTGGAAGCGCCGGTCACGTCGAGGCACTTGCCGCTGTGCCGCGCGCGCAGGGCCTGCCAGTCGGCCGGGCCCGTACGGAAGTTCCAGGTCTGGTTGCTCCCCGTGGTGGGCCGGTGGACGCCGACCGGAGCGCCGTCCGCGGTGGACGCGCCCGTGACGTCGAGGAGGGTGCCCGTCGCACTGTTGACCAGCGTGTACTGCCCGTCGCCGGTGGTGGACAGCATCCACCGCAGGGCTGCCGACGGCCCGGGAGGGGCCAGGGTGAGCGTGCCACCCACGACGCCGAGGACTTGGCCGCTCCCGACGTTCGTCACACGGTACGAGGCGGTGCTGCTCCAGTCCCCGGGCACCGTCCTGGCCAGGACCCACTGCTGCGCGGCGTCACCGTGATTCGGCACGTGCTGGACGACGGTCCCTCCGGCCGTGGCGCCGGCGAGCGCCATGCCGCTGTGGGCGTTGACGAGCAGACGGGGAGCGGCGGCGGAGACGGCGGCCGCCTCGGTGTTCACACCGGATGCGCCCGGCACGACGAGGGTCGTGACCGAGTTCGGGCCGACGGTCACGGTGAGCCGTTGGCCCGTGGTGGCGAGGTCGGCCTCGCGGTGGACGTTCTTGGTCGCGTCCGTCGTGTAGCGCTTGACCGGCTGGGGGGACACCTTCCGGAAGCCGCCGAGGTCCAGCGTCACCGTCCGGGCCGCACCGGTGGGGTTGGTGTGGACCACCACCGCGCCCTGACCGCCGGGTCGCACCGCGGCCAGGGTGGTGTCGTCGTCCGTGGAGATGACGCGGGCGCCCGGCCGGATGAACCTGCTGTACTGGGCCATCGCCCAGTACTTCTTGTTCTTGCGCAGCGGCTCCTTCGCGGCGTCGGCCGGGGTGAAGTCGGCCTGGATCAGCCCCCAGTTGCTGTTCTCGTGGGCCGGAGTCATGTTCTCGTAGTCCTCGACGGCCTGCCACAGCACCCAGGCCCGGGGTTCCAGCTCCTTGAGGTCGTCGGTGATCCGGCCGGCCAGGTCGAGGGCGGGGCTCATGTCGGTGAAGCTCTGCGGGGCCCGGCCGCCGAGGTCCACCTCCGACATCCGCAGGGGGATGCCCGAGCCCTTGGCGATGTCGCGCGGCCCCGTCCGCCCGTTCGTCCCGTAGGTGTGGGTGTTGAGCGTGCCGACGGCGGAGCGGGCCGAGACGCCGTAGGCGTCCCAGTTGGCGCGGAACAGGTCCGGGTTCGTCTCGTCCATCGCCGCGATCGGCGTGCGCAGCCCCTTCGCGTCGAGCTCCGCCCGGAGGGCCGTGATCATGCGGGTCTGCGAGTCGATCGCCCAGTGGGATCCTTCCTGGCGGCCGCCGGCGCGCCAGTAGTCGGTGCTCGGCTCGTTGACGGGCGACACGGAACCGAAGGTGACACCGGTGGAGTCCTGGACGCGTCGCAGGGCGCCGGAAAGATAGGCGGCGAAGCGTTCGTACTGGTCGGAACGGAGGTTGTCGTCGTCGGGGCTGGCCGCGCCGGACACGAGGCCGCTGTTGGTCATGAAGTACGGCGGGGAGTTCGAGAACGCCTCGAAGGTGTCCGCGCCCCGGGCCTTCGCCGCCCTGAGCCACCAGCGCTGGTTGGGGTCGGCGTCGGGCTTCCAGTGGCTCGGGTCCTCGGGGTTCCACCAGTCGGGCGTCTCGGGTCCCGGCCGGTTCCAGTGGCCGGGTACCGCGGCGCCGACGCGCATGTACGGCTCGGTCTCCGGGCTGTCACCGCCGCCGATGTTGTACCGGGCGATGGTGAAGCCCAGCCCGCCCGCGCCGTAGAGGGCGTCGGCCAGCCGGTTGCGCTGGGCTTCGGGCCAGCCGCCGGTCACGTGGCCGAACCAGGCGAGGGAGGTGCCCCAGCCCTCGAACGGCTGCTGCTGGTACCCGGGGTCGAGGCGGACGGTCACACCCGCCGGCTGGTCCGCGTCGGCCGCGGCGGGAGGTGACACCGCCCCGCCGACGAGCAGCGCCGCTGCGGTGAAGGCCGACGTACCGAGGCCGGTGCGCCTTCGGCGGGGCGAGCCGCCGGAGGTTCTTCTGATGACGGGCACAGCTGCTCTCCAGTCGTGTGGGGCGGATGGGAGGGGGCGCGGATGGGGGGGAGGGTGCTGCCAGGCCGGGGCGTGATCGCGTGCGCCGGGGGAGGGCGAACGAAGGCGATCGGGCATCCCGCCGGTCGCGGGGGAGATGGGCGGAGCCGGGCACCGTTGAGTTACGGCAGCATGTCCTCCCCCTATGTTTGCGTTAACATTGCGAGGTGGGGAGAGTCTTGAAGCGGCGTCGGGCGGTGTCAAGGAAACTGACGGGTAAGGTCGGGGGCGGCCCCTCTGGTCTGGGCCATCCTCGCCGGATTCCTCCCCTGCATCCCCATCTGTCCGATGGTCGCTCGGTGCCCGGCGCTACCATCGGCGGGGAGAACTGCCAGTCTGCTTTGAGAGCCCGGTCGGAGGTCCGGTTCACATGCCGCGCGAAGTCGGAACAAGATCACCAAGGTCCCGTCCGCAACGGCAGTCGCCCTCCATGGCCGATGTCGCCGCGATGGCGGGGGTCTCGTCGCAGACCGTCTCGCGAGTGGCCAACAACCGGGACAACGTGGACGCGTCCACCCGCGAGCGGGTGCTGGCCGCGATGAAGATGCTCGGCTACCGGCCCAATACGGCGGCGCGCGCCCTGGTCACCGGAAGGTTCGGCACGCTGGGCGTCATCAGCTTCGACATCAGCGCCTACGGCAACGCCCGGACCTTCGCCGCCATCTCCGACGCCGCCCGTGAAGCCGACCTGTTCGTGAACTTCATGGGAGCCCACGCGCAGACCGGGGCCGCGGTGCGCCAGGCGTTCCAGCAGCTGATGGTCCAGTCGGTGGACGGCATCATCCTGATCGAGTCGCAGATCCTCGACACCCCCGAACTGCGGCTGCCGTCCGCCGTCCCCGTGGTGTTCGCCGACGGGGACACCGGCCACCGCTACGCGAACGTCGACATCGACCAGGCCGAGGGGACCCGCAGCGCGGTCGCGCACCTGCTCGGGCTCGGGCACCGCACGGTCTGGCACGTCGCGGGACCCCGCGATTCCTACGCGGCGCGGCGGCGGGCCGAAGCGTGGCACCGCTCGCTCAAGGACGCCGGCGCCGTCGTCCCGCCCCTCCTGTACGGGGACTGGTCCGCGGCCTCGGGGTACGAGGCCGGACGTGCGCTGGCCGCCCGCCCGGAAGTGACGGCGGTGTTCGCCGCCAACGACCAGATGTCCCTCGGCGTGATGCGCGCACTGCACGAGGCGGGGCGGCGCGTTCCCGCCGACGTCAGCGTCATCGGATTCGACGACATCCCCGAGGCCGCGTTCTTCCCCGCCCCCCTCACGACGGTCCGTCAGGACTTCGACGCGGTGGGGAGGCAGTGCGTCGCGCTGCTCCTCGAACAGATCGGCGGGTCCGAGACCACGCGGCAGGCTTTCGTGGAGCCCGTTCTGGTGGTGCGCGAGAGCACGGCGCCACCGGCCGGCTGAAACCGGCCGGACGGCCCGTGGTGCGTCGTGCGGGCACCCGGCTCCCGCCCCGCACCGACGGGCGGCACGGCGGCGCCGCGCCTCAGGACGTCCGCGCCCGGGCCGCCCGCGCCGCGCGGCGCCCCGCCGCCACGGGACCGAAGGTCTCGCGGTCGTCGAGGAAGCCTTCGAGGGCGAACGTGGCGGCGCCGAGGGTCACGGGGTTGTCCGGCACCGTGCTCAGCCGGAGGGTGAGCGCCTCCAGCGTCGCCGGCAGCGCGTGCGCCGCGATGACGTCGCGGGTCTGTCGCAGCAGTGGCTCGCCGAGGCGGTCCGCCACCCATCCGCCCAGGACCAGGGTCTGCGGATTGAAGAGGTTGAGGAGGTCGGCCGCGGCCATGCCCAGGTAGCGGGCGGTCCGTGCCACGGCCTCGCAGGCCACGGCATCGCCTTCCGCCGCGGCCCGGGCGACCGACGTGACGACGCCCGCCTCGTCGGCGTCCAGGAGCGGGCTGTCCTCGTCCAGTTCCCGTACGGTCCGGACGATGCCGCGCGTGCTGACGTAGGCCTCCACGCAGCCCTGCCTGCCGCAGCGGCACTCCCGGCCGTCGCGGATCAGGCAGGTGTGGCCCCACTCTCCGGCGCTGTTGGTGGCGCCCCGGTACAGCGCGCCGTCGACCGCGATGCCCGCGCCGACGCCCGCGCGGAGGGTGACCACGACGAGGTCGTCCACCTCGCGTCCGGCGCCGAACCACATCTCCGCGACGGTGCCGGCCTTGAGGGGGTTGTCGAGGTACAGCGGCATGTCGAGGCGCTCGGCGAGGAGGGCGCGCAGCGGTACGTCACGCCAGGACCAGTAAGGCGAGAAGACCGACACGCCGCCTTCGCGCTCGACGAGGCCGGGAACGCTGACACCGGCTCCGAGGACGTGCGGGGGACGTCCTTCCGCGGTGTCCCACAGGCCCTCGACCGCGGCCACGATGGTTTCGACCACCTCGTCCGGCCGTACGTCGGCCCGCGGCAGGGGAAGTCGTACGCTCCGCAGCACCGTCAGCGCCAGGTCGAACAGCTCGACCTGGACGGACGTCTCCGCGACGTCGATCCCGATCAGGGCCCCGCGGTCGGCGTTGACAGCCAGCCGCGCCCGCGGGCGGCCGCCCTTCGAGTCCTCGTGGCCGGCCTCCAGGAGGACTCCGGCCTCCAGCAGCTCCGCGACGAGGTTGGCCACGGTCGCGAAGGACAGTCCCGTGGCCGCCGCGATCTCCTGCCGGCTCACCGGGCCGGGGGCGGCGAAGACGCACCGCAACGCGTCGAACCGGTTGCGTCGGCGGATGTCCTGGGCGGTGCGTTTCGGCATGGGTGCGTCCATTCGCTCGGTCGTGGCAGAGACCGGTGCTTCCGTGTGATCACCCTCGGTGTGATCGCGGCCAGCTTATTCCAGGCATTGGACGATGAATATTTACATGGGTTAGAAGAAGTCCTAGAGTTTCGCCCCGGACGTAGAGGAGCGACATCATGCAAGTGACCGCAGTGCCGTGCGCACCCGAGCCGGGGCGCCTGTCGGAAGGGCCCCTCTGGCACGCCGAGCGGGGTGAACTGCTGTGGGTGGACATCCCGGCCGGCCTGGTCCACCGGGCTCCGCTGGTGGCCCGCGACGACGGGAGCGGCCTGCCGGATCTCGGGCCCAGGACCACCCTGAGCCTGGACCGGCCCGTCGGAGCGGTCGCGCTCTGCGCGTCCGGCGGGCTCCTCGCCGCCGCCGGTACGACGTTCCTGCGCGTCGACGACACCGGTGCGTGCGGGGAGTTCGCCGCTCCCGCCCTCCCCGAGGGCGGGCCGCCCCGGCGGATGAACGACGCCAAGTGCGACCCCGCCGGGCGGCTGCTCGCCGGAACCATGGCCGAGGACGCAACTCCGGGCGCGGGCGCCCTCTACCGTCTCGACCCCAGCGGCGCCGTGACGGTGCTGCTCGACTCGGTCACCATCTCCAACGGTCTCGGCTGGAGCCCCGACGGCCGGCTGCTGTACTACGCGGACAGCCCGACGCGCCGCGTCGACGTCTTCGACCACGACCCCGTCACCGGTGAGCTCTCCGCCCGCCGCCCCTTCGCCGACACGGGCGACGCCGGAGTGCCCGACGGCCTGGCCGTCGACACCGAGGGCCGCGTCTGGGTCGCGGTGTGGGGCGCCGGCCAGGTCAGGGCGTACACCCCCGGCGGCGCACTCCACGCCGTCGTGACGGTCCCCGCCTCACACGTGTCCAGCTGCGCCTTCGCCGGGCCGGACCTGGACGTCCTGGTGATCACCACCGCGGCCGAGGAACTGTCCCCCGAGCAGCTCGCGAACGAGCCGCTCGCGGGCCGGGTCTTCGTCTGCCGGCCCGGCGCCACCGGTCTGCCGGTTGCGCCCTTCGCCGACGGCCCGGCGCACCCTCCCACCACCGCTCCTCACGACCCCCGAGGTTCCTCGTCATGACGGATCTGACCACCGCCCTCGCCGCCGCGCCGACGATAGCCATCCTGCGCTCGGGAACGCCCCGGCACTTCGCCGCCACCGCCGACGCCCTCCACGAAGCGGGCGTCCGGGCCGTCGAGTTCACGCTCACCACACCGGGCGTCCTGCCCGCGCTGCGCGAGTACGCCCAGTCCAAGCCGGCCGGACTCGCCCTCGGAGCGGGCACCGTCATGACCCCGTTCGACGCGCAGCGCGCCGTGGAGGCCGGTGCCACCTACCTCATCACCCCGGCCACGTGCCCGGACGTCATCAGGGAGGCACGCCGCCTCGGCGTCCCCGTCCTGCCCGGCGCACTGACGCCGAGCGAGATCGCGGCCGCCTGGCGGGACGGCGCCACCATGGTCAAGCTCTTCCCCGCCTCGATCGGCGGCCCGGACTACGTACGGGCCGTACGGGCGCCCCTGCCGGACATCCCGCTGGTCCCGACCGGGGGGATCGGACTCGACCAGGCCCCGGCCTACCTGGCGGCCGGTGCCACGGCCCTGGGCATGGGAAGCCCCCTGGTCGGAGACGCCTGCGAGGGCGGAGACCTGGACGCGCTGCGCGAACGGGCCGCGACCCTGCTGGACGGTCTGCGCTCATGACGGCACTCGTCACCCTCGGAGAGGTCATGGGAGTCCTGGCCGCCACACAGCCCGGCCCGCTGGCCCCCGGCGCACCGCTGCGCCTGGCGTTCGCGGGAGCGGAGGCCACCGTCGCCATCGGCGTCAGCCGCCTCGGACACCGGGCGTCCTGGACCGGACGGGTCGGCGCCGACAGCGCCGGCACGATGATCCTCGACGGACTCCGGGGCGAGGCCGTGGACGTCACCCGCGCACGCGTCGACGACACCGCGCCGACCGGCCTCATGCTGCGCGAACGCCGCACACCGGACCACACCCGCGTCACCTACTACCGACGCGGTCTCGCCGGCTCCCGCCTCGACCCCGAAGACATCGACCCGGAACTCATCGCCCGCGCAAAGGTGTTGCACGTCACCGGCGTCACCCCGGCCCTCGGCGAAGCCCCGCGCGCCGCGGTCCGCAAGGCCGTCGAACTCGCCCGCGCCGCGGGCGTCACCGTCTCCCTGGACCTCAACTACCGGGCGCTGCTGTGGTCCCGGCCGGAGGCCACGGCCGAACTGTCCCACCTCGTCAGCTACGCCGACATCGTCTTCGCCGGCCCCGACGAGGCCACGCTCCTCGTCCCCGAGGCCGGACCCGCGACCATGGCGCGCGCCCTGCTCGGGCTCGGTCCGCGCGAGGCGGTCCTCAAACTCGGCGCCCGAGGAGCCCTCGCGGTCACGGACGGCGAGGAGGAAGCCGCCCAGGACGTCGTGCCGGTCACGCTCGTGGATCCGATCGGGGCCGGGGACGCCTTCGTCGCCGGATACCTCGCCGGCCTCCTCGACGGCGCCCCCCTCACCGGCCGGCTCCGGCTCGCCGCCACCTGCGGCGCCTTCGCGGTGTCCTCACCCGGCGACTGGGAGGGCCTGCCGCGGCGCCCCGAGCTGGACCTCCTCCACGGCCAGGACGTCACCCGCTGACCGGCACCCCACCCCACGACAGCACACGAAGGACCGAGCATGAACCGATTCACAGGACGAACCGCCGTCGTCACCGGCGCCTCGTCCGGCATCGGCGCGGCCAGCGCCGTACGCCTGGCCGCCGAAGGAGCCGCGGTCGTCCTCGCCGACATCGCGGAAGAAGCCGGCACCGCACTCGCACACACGATCCGCGGCAACGGCGGACGGGCCGCGTTCGTGCGGTGCGACGTCTCCTCCGAACAGGAGTGGAGCCGTCTGAAGGACCGCACCCACACGCTGTTCGGCCCCGTGGGCATCGTGCACAGCAACGCCTTCGTCCATACCCACGCCGCGGCACACGAGTTGCCGGGCAGCGGCTGGGACCAGCAGATGGCCGTCAACCTCAAGGCGCCCTACCTCGCCGTACGCACGTTCCTCGACGACCTGCGCACCCACCGCGGTTCCTTCGTCGCCACATCCAGCGTGCACGCGCTGTGCAGCCTGCCCGGCTACCCCGCGTACGCGGCCGCCAAGGGCGGCATGTGTGCGCTGATCCGTCAGCTCGCGGTCGAATACGGACCGGAGGTCCGCTTCAACTCCGTGCTGCCCGGCCCCATCCTCACCGAGAACTGGGAGGACGTGGACGAGGAGGGTCGACTGCTCTCCGCGCGGGCCACGGCCCTCGGGCGGCTCGGCCACCCCGACGAAGTGGCGGCCGCCGTCGCCTTCCTCGCGTCCGACGACGCCTCGTACATCACCGGCACCCATCTGACCGTCGACGGCGGCTGGGCCGTGAAGAAGGAGTCCAAGTGAAGATCACCTCCCTGCGGACCTACCTGGTCGCCCCCCGCTGGTGCTTCCTGCGCGTGGATACCGACGAGGGCATCACCGGCTGGGGCGAACCGGTCGTCGAGGGCCGCGCGCACACGGTCGCGGCCGCCGTCGAGGAGCTCTCCGACTACCTCGTCGGCCAGGACCCGATGCGCATCGAGGACCACTGGCAGGTCCTCACGAAGGGCGGCTTCTACCGCGGTGGCCCCGTCCTGTCCAGCGCGGTCGCCGGCATCGACCAGGCGCTGTGGGACATCGCGGGCAAGGCACTGGGCGTGCCGGTGTGGCAGCTGCTCGGCGGCAACGTCCGCGACCGGGCACGGGTGTACAGCTGGATCGGCGGCGACCGCCCGACCGACGTCGCGGAACAGGCCGCCGCCCGCAAGGCCGAGGGTTTCACGGCGATCAAGATGAACGCCTCCCCCCAGCTGGAACTCATCGACACGCCCCGGGCCGTCCACGACATCGTCGAACGGGTGGCGGGCGTCCGTTCCGCGGTCGGCGACGACTTCGACATCGCCGTGGACTTCCACGGCAGGCTCACCCTCCCCATGGCGCGGCGGGTGCTGCCGCTGCTGGAGCCGTACCTGCCGTTCTTCGTCGAGGAACCCGTGGTGCCCGAGATGAGCGCCCACATCGGTGAGGTCGTGCGCTCCACCAGCATCCCCATCGCCACCGGGGAACGGCTCTACTCCCGCTGGGACTTCGAACCGGTGCTCCAGCAGGGGATCGCCGTGGCCCAGCCCGACCTGTCGCACGCCGGCGGGATCTCCGAGGTACGGCGGATAGCGGCGATGGCCGAGACCCACGACGTCTCCCTCGCCCCGCACTGCCCGCTCGGGCCGATCGCGCTCGCCGCCTGCCTCCAGGTGGGCTTCGCCACCCCCAACCTCCTGATCCAGGAGCAGAGTCTGGGCATCCACTACAACGCCGGGTCCGACCTGCTGGACTACCTCACCGACCGTTCCGTCTTCCGGTACGAGGACGGGCACGTCGCCCTGCTCACCGCACCCGGGCTGGGCATCGACGTCGACGAGAAGGCCGTCGAGCGCGCCGCCGAGACCGGTCACCGCTGGCGCAATCCGGTATGGCGGCGGGCAGACGGCTCCCTGGCCGAATGGTGAGAGGGGGGCGGACGGGTGGGTCCCGCCGTCCGCCCCCACCCCGCACCGCCGTTCAGCCTCGCACGGGGCGCCCTCAGGACGTCATGGACTCCAACAGCCGTCGGGTGGCCGGGCCGTAGACCCCCGGCTGGTCCCCCTGGACGCGGTGCGCCGCCTGGAAGTCCTCGACCGCGTTCTGGAGGTGCCTGTCGTAGCGTCCTCGCTGGGGGAGGCTCCACGCCCCGATCTGGGCGAGCCGGTTCTGCAGTTCGGCCACCTCGGGCCCCGCGTCGTGCCGGCGCAACGTCGGGCCCGCGGCGGTGGGCATCGGCCCGGGAGCCGATGGCGTGCTGCTCTGACCGTCAGGAAGCCGCCCGTCCGCCGACGCGGAGCCCACCCCCGGGACCGTCGGCGCGGAAGGCGGCGCGGTCCGGGCGGCCGGTGCCGACGTACCCGCCGGGCCCTGTCCGCCTGCCGGAGCGGTCCGTTGCGCGCCGCCCGGGAGCGGGCCGCGGGGCTGGGACGGCTCGGCGGCCGCGCCCGAGCCGTCGTCCACGTCGAGCACGTCCAGCCGGCTCGCCGGCGGCGGCGACGTCATCTCCCGGGTGTCCCGCTCCCGGGAGAACGCGTACGTGCCCGCGATCGCGGCGCAGCCGATCAGGGTGGCGACGGCCGCGGTGAGGGGGAGTTGCCTCCGCTCCTTCGCGGACCTGCGGGCCCGGCGGCCCGCCCCGGTCACGGCCACGGGCGGGCCGAGCACCTCGGTGTCGGGCGGCAGGTCGCTCGCCCGTACCACCCGGGGTACCACCCATGCCGCCGTGGCGGCCGGCGGCGCTTCTCCGGGTACGGCCTCGTGGAGGGCGAGGTACGGCCGGACCCACTCCTGCTCGAACTGCGCCGGAGCCGCGGGGCGGCCCGCGGCCGAGGTGTGCTGCGTCGCGGCGCAGTCACACCGGAAGTGGTCACCGCATCGGGGGCAGATAGGGCTGCTCACTGGTCTCCAGTCGGCTGTTCCGGGGCATGCCGCAGGGACCGTCGGCGCGCGGCGTCGTACAACGAGGAAAGTGTTGAGCCTGCGTCTGAACGAGCAGCCTCACGGGGTGTTCGCCGCAGGACGACCGCGCGGCGAGCGGGGAGTGACTGAACTTACTGTGTGTGGAGTGTGGAGATCCAGCCCGGCCGGGACGGAATTCGTAACGATCGGCTAAACGCGGCGCTGTACCGTGTGATGACGGCCCGTTGGCCGAGGGCGGACGCGCCACCTTCGGAAAGTACCCTCAGGGGAGTGATAACCCGCCGGGGAAATTACTTCCCATCGGGAAGTAATGGGGTGGAAAGACTGAAAGGCAGGAGAGGACCGATGGTCAAGGGCTGCACGACCCGGCGGCACGATCGGCACGACGTGTACGCGGCGCAATGCCCGTGTCGCGAAGTGCTCGATCTGCTGGCGAACAAGTGGTCCGCACTCGCGATCGGGGCCATGGAGGACGGGCCGCAGCGGTTCGGTGCTCTGGCACGCCGTCTGGAGGGGGTCAGCCCGAAGGTCCTGACCCGTACGCTGCGCCGGCTGGAGGAGAAGGGGCTCGTGGACCGGACCGTCTATCCGGCGGTTCCGCTGCACGTCGAGTACGAGCTCACCGCGCTGGGACGCGGCGTCGCGGAGCCGCTGGCGCGGCTGCGCGACTGGGTGGAGGAGCATGCCGACGAGATGCGTGACGCCCCGCCCGAGTAGGGCTGCCGCGCGTCCTCGGGGCGGACAGGTGCGTCCTGCGGCGTGGCTCCTGGAGCAAGATCGCCAGTGTTGACTTTCTTGCGTGTGTGTCTGATTCTGTTCGGCGTGGGCTGCCGCCCGGAGGCCTTCCGGCGCCCTGACGGGTCACGCGGCGAGTCCGGATGCGGCAATGCGCAGTTCCTGCGCGGAAACGTGCGGGCAGGCCGATATGCCGTGCTGAATTCCTCGTCGGGAGATCCACCGGCCGCTCTGTTCGGTGAATCTGGTTTCTCGTCAGGAATTGGCGCTCCTCCGCCGGAAATCCATCTGCATTCGCCGCGGAAAGAACTTCCGATGGAGATGTCGTGTCCTGAACAATGGGGGAACTTCATTCCCCCATCCAGAATGTTCCTCACGTGTCGACGAATCATCACTCCACTGCGAGTCGGATGACCGACCAGCAGCTGTGCGAAGCAATCCGCGTCGGAAATCCCGCCGCACCCGTGGCCGAGACCGAGCTGCGCGGGCGTCACCGCCCGCGCGTCGCCGCCTTCGCGCTGACGGTCGCCAACGACCCCGTACAGGCCCAGCACGCCGCGGACCGCACCATCGACCAGTTCGTCCTGGGCATGCGCGGCCCCGCGGCGGAAGCCCTCGACCGGCCACCCCGCCCCGCGCTCCTTGCCCTGGTGGCTCCACCCGCACCCCCCGCCCCGCCCGGGTTCGACCCGGCCCTCCATTCGCTCGTAGCCCAGGGCTTCGCCGCCCTCTCCTTCCGCAAGCAGGCGCTCCTGTGGCACTCGGTGGTGGAGCGCGAGCCGGACGACCTCGTCGCGACCGTGACCGGTGACCGGCCCGAGGCCGTACCGGTGCTGACCGAACGGGCGCTGGCCGCGTGCCGGGACGCCTGCCTGCGTGCCCATCTGAGTGCCCAGCCCACCCCGGGCTGCCGCGGGTACGCCCGCCTGCTCGACGCCGCCGCCAGTCGCTCGGACGTGCGGAGCAACCCGGATCTGACACGGCACGTCGGCGCATGCCCCGGCTGCGCGGTGGCACTGCGCGGCCTGGTCGCCCTGTGCGACAACCCCCGCCCCGTGCTGGCCGGTTCCCTGCTCGGCCCCTCCGGCGCCGCCTACCTCTCCGCGGTCGTCCCCGCGGCCACGGACAGCGGCGGGCGGGCGGGGCCGACGGCCGGTGCCCGGAGTGCCGTCGCACTCCTGAGGAGGCCGGCAGGACGGATCGCCCTCGCAGTGGCCGGCGTCCTCGTCGCCGCGACGCTGGTCGTGGTGGCCGTGCGCCCGGCGGCGGGACCACCGGTGGCCGGCGGGGCGCCGACAGCGCTGCCGCCGCGCGCCGACGGGGGCTCCCCGGCTCCGGGGCCGGGCCGGACGGGAGCCCGCCCCTCGGCATCCGCCCAACCCTCCGGGACGCGTTCCCCGGGCTCTCCCTCCCCGCAGGGATCACCCGGCACGTCGCCGTCCCCCGAGGCGTCGGCCAGTGGCCCGACCGCGTCCAGCGGCGCCACGCCGGCGGAACAGGCTTCCGCGGCCGTTCCCGTACGGCCCTTCCGGGCCTCCGACTACGGTCCGGCCGTCAATTCGGCCACCGGCCTGTGCCTGGACGTACAGGGAGGTGTCTTCGCGAACGGCGTGGACGTGGTCACCGCGCGTTGCCGGGACGGGGCCTCCGTACAGCAGTGGCGTCTGGACGAGAGGGGGCTCCTGCGCAACGCCGCCAACCCGGGCTACTGCATGGACGCGCGCGGCACCACCGGGGACGGCGTGGGCATCTGGTCCTGTTCGGCGATCGGCACCAAGACGGGGCAGAACCTGGTCTTCTCCACCGATGCCGCGGGACGCATCAAACCGCACATCGCCCCCGGCTTCGCCGTGACCTCCGGCAGCGGTGAACCCGGAGCGCCCGTCGCCTTCGGACGCGCGGGCGGGGCTGCCGAGCAGCGCTGGAACGAGTCCGCCGCTCAGCGCTAGGCGACCGGCCGGTCAATCAACACAAACCAACATTGGTTGGGGAGTCAACAGTCCCCGGGCCGCGGTGACGCGTGTGTCCGCCCGGCCGCGGAAGCTGTGCGTCCTGGGGATCAGGCGATGCCGGCCCGCAGGCAAAGGGCCCCCACGGGCAGGTCCTCCCGCCGGTCGTAGCGGGAAGCCCCTCGCGGCACGGCGGCCGTTGGCCTGAGCCCGGGGCGGAAGGTCACGGGGGCGCATCGATCGGAAACCTCAGCTTCACCCTGTTGACTTATGGCGGAAACAGCGCTTTTCTCTGTTGCATCAAGTGCGAAAGAGAACGACTGTGGCGGATTCCTCAGGCAGGGGTAATCGGTCGATCGTCCGGTCCGCCGTTGGGTCAGGTCCGAACGCGACGAGGGCCGGCCCACAGCCCCATCACCTCGCGCACCTCACTGCTCGGTCCTGTGTGACCCGTCCAAGCAAAGGGAATGACATGCTCACTCACCACAACCGCCGACCGGTGGCGGCCGCGGCCCTGGGTCTGGCCGCGATGCTCGTCCTGTCCGCGTGCTCCAGCGGCCAGGAGACGACGGCCGGGGGCGCGGAGATCGCGAAGGTCGAAGGGAAGATCTCCCTGACCTACCTTCAGAAGCAGGGCGACCAGGAGTACTTCATCGGCGAAGCCGCGGGCGCCAAGGCGAAGGCGGCCGAACTCGGCGTCGATCTGAAGGTCGTGAACCTGGGCAACGACGCCAACAAGACCGTGAGCGAGGCCCAGGCGGCCATCTCGCAGAAGAGCAACGGGTTGATCGTCGTCGTCCCCGACCCGGCCGTGGGCCCGCAGGTGGTCAAGCTGGCACAGGACGGCAAGGTGGCGCTCCTGACGTCGGACGACCAGATCTGCAGCACCGGACCGGACCCGGCCTCCTGCGGCGCCGACGCCCTCGTGCCGCGCATCGGCTTCAGCGGTGAGCAGATGGGCGGTGAGGTCGGCAAGCGAGCCGCCGAGGAGTTCAAGAAGGCCGGCTGGAACCCCGCCGAGACCCGCACGATCTCGGCCTGGAAGCAGGACGTGACGGTGTGTACCGACCGGGTGAACGCCTCGAAGAAGGCGTTCACCGAGTCCGCCGGCACCCCGGTGCAGAACATCGACGTGCCGACGGACAACTCCCCGACGGGCGCACAGGACAAGATCGCCGCGACGATCACCGGGAACCCCTCGGTGAAGCACTGGGTGGTGTGGGGCTGCAACGACGAGAACGTCCAGGGCGGGGTCACCGCGCTGGAGAACGCCGGCTTCAAGGCCGACGACGTGATCGGCGTGGGCCTCGGCGCCTACCTCGCCTGCAAGAACTGGGGCTCGGGCAAGCCGTCGGGCATGAAGGCCGCGCTCTTCATCAACGGCAAGGACGTCGGTGCGCTCGCCGTCCAGACGATGTTCGACAAGCTGAAGAACGGCAAGGACTTCCCCCAGGAAGCCTTCGCCCCCACCAAGATGGTCGACGCCTCCAACTGGAAGGACGCGGGAGTCACCTGCGGCTGAGCTCCGACCCGCCTCCAGGACGGGTACGGCCGCCGCAGCGGCTCGTACCCGTCCCGACCACCGCCGACCGGCAGCGCTGCCGGGTCGGCACACGCACCCCAGCCTGTGAGGCCCGCATGACCACAGCCGGCACAGAACCACCAGTTGCCGCCGCCCCCGCTCAGGATCCCCGCGAAGAGATCTCCGTGGAGAACGTCACCAAGCGCTTCGGCGCGGTGCAAGCGCTCAGCGGCGTCACGCTCACCTTCCCCCGCGGCCAGGTGACCGCCCTCATGGGCGAGAACGGCGCGGGCAAGTCAACACTCCTGAAGATCCTCACCGGTGACCACCAGCCCACCGAGGGAAGCATCCTGTGGGGCGGACGACCGCACCCGCTGTCGTCGCCCCAGGACGCCCACAAGGCCGGGATCCGGATCATCCCCCAGGAACCCGAGATCATCCCGCACGTCTCGGTCGCCGAGAACGTCTACGCGGGCGCCCTGCCGCGCGGCGCGGGACGCCGCCTCGACCGGGCCGCGCTGCGCCGCCGCATCACCGAAGACCTGACCCGGCTGGGTTTCGAGAAGGTCATCGACCCCGACCAGCTGGGATCGGAACTCACTCCGGCGCAACGCCAGTTGGTGGAGATCCTGCGCGCACTGACCGGTGACGCCAAGGTCATAGCCTTCGACGAGCCCACCTCCTCGCTCTCGGAGAACGAGGTGGAAGCGCTCTTCGCGCTGATCGACCGGCTCCGGGACCAGGGCATCGCCCTCATCTACGTGTCCCACCGCATGAAGGAGATCTTCCGCCTCGCCGACCGCATAGCCGTCCTGCGCGACGGCACGGTCGCCGGTGTCCTCGAAGCCGGCGACACCAACGAGGGGGAAGTGGTCCGCCTGATGGTCGGACGCGACCTGTCCACCCTGTTCGTACGGCAGGACGTCGCCCGCGACGACGTGGTCCTGGAGCTGGAGGACGTCACCACGGACGACGTCTCCGGCATCAACCTCCGCGTTCGCGCCGGAGAGGTGGTCGCCCTCGCCGGGCTCATGGGTGCCGGACGGTCCGAGCTGGCGCTCGCCCTCGCCGGCGACCGGCCGATCCGGGCGGGTCGAGTTTCCGTGAACGGCCGTCCCCTGCGCCTGCGCAGCCCCAAGGACGCGATCCGGGCGAGCATCGGGCTTGCTCCCGAGGAGCGCAAGGCCCAGGCCCTGTTCCTCCACCGTTCCATCCGGGACAACACCTCACTGGTGAGCCTGGACCGGCTGCGCCGCTGGCGGTTCGTCCAGAGGCGTCAGGAGAAGGCGGTGGCGCAGGACTTCTCCGACAGGCTGAGGGTGCGCACGCCCTCCATCGAGCAGGAGGTGCGCAATCTGTCGGGCGGCAACCAGCAGAAGGTCGTGCTCGCCCGATGGCTGCTGCGCAAGCCCAAGGTCCTCATCCTCGACGAACCCACGCGCGGCATCGACATCGGTGCCAAGGCGGAGATCTACCGCATCATCGCCGACCTCGCCCGGGAAGGGGTCGCCCTGCTGGTGATCTCCTCCGAACTGCCCGAGGTCCTGGGCCTCGCCGACCGGATCGTCGTGATGCAGAACGGTCACGTCACCGGCGAACTCAGCCGTTCGGACGCCACCGAGGAAGCCATCCTCAACCTCGCCATGGCCGACGACCTCGCTCCCGTCACCTCCGACCGACCGCACACAGACTCCGCCGATGGAGACGTTCGATGACCACCACGCAGACACCGACGACCACCGAGACGACCCCCGCTCCGGTGCGCACATCCACAGGGGCCCTGCTCGCCTCGCTCGGGGGGCAGAACCTGAGCCTGATCGGTGCCCTGGTGGTGGTCCTGGGCTTGTTCGGGGTGTTGAACGACAACTACCTGAGTTTTTCGAACCTTCAGGTGATCGCGGAGGCGGCGACGATCACGGGTCTGCTGGCGGTGGTCCAGACGGTGGTGATCATCTGCGGGGGGCTGGACATCTCGGTCGGTTCGCAGGCGGGTCTGGCGTCGGTGGTGAGTGCCATGGCGTTCACGTCGGCGGGTTCGAATCCCTACGTGGGGATCGTCGCGGCGGTGGGCGTCGGGGTGCTGGTGGGTGTGGTCAATGGTGTGGCCATCGTCTACGGGCGGGTGAATCCGACGATCGCGACGCTGGCGGGTCTGGCGGCGTACAAGGGTGTGGCGCAGCTGGTGTCGGACGGGCGGGCGCAGGGCTACGTGCTCAATGATCCGTTGTTCGTGTTCCTGGGCCGCGGCAAGATCGCGGGGGTTCCGGTGATGATCTGGATCCTGGTCGTGGTGGCGGTGGGTGTGCACGTGCTGTTGAAGTACACGGACATCGGCCGGAACGTGTACGCGATCGGCGGGAACGACACGGCCGCGCGGCTGGCGGGCATCGGTATCAACAAGTATCTGGTGGCCGTGTACGCGTTGATCGGTGTGGTGGCGGCGGTGGCGGGGATCCTGCTGACGGCGCGTACGGGTTCGGGCCAGCCGGTGTCGGGCAGCGAGGGGCTGGAGCTGAAAGCGATCACGGCCGCGGCGTTGGGCGGGTGTGCGCTCAAGGGCGGCAAGGGTGGTATCGGCGGCACCCTGCTGGCGGTCGCGTTGCTCGGGGCGTTGGAGAACGGACTGACCGTCGAAGGCATCAACACGTTCTGGCAGAACGTGGCCCAGGGCGCCCTCCTCGTCGCGGCCGTCGTCATCCAGCAGCGCCGCAGCGGCGAACGCGCCGTCGGACTACCGCACTGACGCATCGAACCGGGGCATCGGACTGAGGAATCGGACCGAGGCATCGGACTGACGCACCGCACGCGACCACACCGGTGGTCCGCCCGACGAGGTCCGTCCCGGGAGGGGACGGACCTCGTCGGGCCGTGCCCATGAACGCCCGTGGTGGGAAACGACGGTAGGGCGAGGAGTTTTCCGGACTTCAACACAATCAATCGCATTGCGCAGTCTCACGAAGCCGGCAGGTCGCCTACCGTCGCAGCTGCTCAAGCAGGTGCAAATGCAGGAAAAGCGCATTCGCACGCAGGTTTGCCTGTGACTTACTGCGCGACTCTCTTGTCCGATCGTGATGGATGCAGTGTACAATTGATCCTCGTCTGGAATTCGCTGAAGATCACCGGGTGGGATTGTGACGGAGCCGACGCCGCTAGCGGCGCAGCGGAGGGAACTGATCCTCGACATCGTGCGCCGCAAGGGGGCGGTGCGCGTAGCCGCCCTCGTGGAGCAGCTCGGGGTTTCGGACATGACGATCCGCCGTGATCTGGACGTGCTGGCCAGGGCCGGGTCCGTCGAGAAGGTGCACGGCGGGGCGGTGAGCACTTCCGCCACCACGTCCGACGAGCCCGGGTTCGAGACCAAGTTCACCCTCAAGTCGGCAGCCAAGGCGGCGGTCGCCGAAGCGGCCGCCGGCCTGGTGAAGCCCGGCAGTGTCGTGGCGATCTCCGGCGGGACGACGACGTACGCCGTCGCCCACCGGCTGCGGGACATCGCGGGGCTGACCGTGGTGACCAACTCCCTGCCCGTGGCGGAGCTGCTGAGGCCGTCCGGGGCCGAGGGGGCCCCCGCCGGCCCGACGCTGCTGGTCACGGGCGGTGCCCCCACCAAGTCGGCTTCCCTGGTCGGGCCCCTGGCGGATCAGGCGATCCGCTCCCTGCAGGTCGACTTGCTGATCGTCGGCGCCCACGGGGTGTCCGAGCGCGCCGGGGTGACCACTCCGAACCTCGCGGAGGCGGAGACCAACCGCGCGCTCATCGCCGCCGCGACTCAGGTGGCCGTGGTGGCCGACCACAGCAAGTGGGGCATCGTCGGCCTGAGCCGCTTCGCCGGCCTGTCCGAGATCGACTATTTCGTGTCCGATGACGGACTCGGCGTGCAGGCGCGCACCCTCCTCGGCGAGCAGGTGGGTCAACTGATCATCGCGAGCACGCAGGACCACTGAACCTAGCAGGACCACGGAACCAGCCCGGTGCGAGGTCCAGGACCGTCCGGGCGTCCCCGGCGGGGTGGTTGCCGCACCTGACTCCGGCGCCGCGTACCCGCGCCTGTCCCACAGGCCACGGCCAGTGCCGGCCCGATACCAGCGCCACGCAGGGGCATGGTCAACGAGGTCGACCATGCCCCGCTCTTGCCAACCCCTCGTCCGCGCCGAACGCGCCGTCATCCCACCGTCGTTCCAGGACGGCCAGGGGGACCGACGCTCGCTCAGGGGCTGGAGTGCGGCCCATCTGACCCTGCCTCAGGGTGCGTATCCAGCAAGGTCGCACATCCGATCCGCTCGGCCCACACCCTGACGTTGACTTTAGTTGGTTCCTGTTTACTCTTGTTGGCGTGTGGCTCGATAGCCGCCTACTTCGAGAGACGGGCACGTTCCGTGAAGAGAACCACGACCAAGCTCGCGGACGGCCGCGAGCTGATCTACTACGACCTCGACGACAGCGCCCAGCGCGACACGGTCGACCAGCGCCCGCTGGAGCCCGTCGAGAGCCGGCCGGAGCTGCGGCTGGACCTGGCGACCGGCGACTGGGTCACGATCGCCTCGCACCGGCAGGGGCGCATCCACCATCCGCCCACCGACGCGTGCCCCCTGTGCCCCTCCTGGGACGGACACCACAGCGAGATCCCGGCGGCGGACTACGACGTGGCCGTGTTCGAGAACCGCTTCCCCTCCCTGGCGGGCCGCGCCGGCCGGTGCGAGGTCGTGTGCTTCACGCCCGAGCACGGAGCGAGCTTCGCCGATCTGACCGAGGCCCGGGCCCGCCTCGTACTCGACGCCTGGACGGACCGTACCGAGCGGCTGTCGGCCCTGCCCGGTGTCGAGCAGGTGTACTGCTTCGAGAACCGGGGCGCGGAGATCGGCGTCACCCTCGCCCATCCCCACGGGCAGGTCTACGCCTTCCCCTTCGTGCCGCCGCGCACCGCCAAGATGATCGCCGTCGCGGAGACCCACAGGGCCGTCACCGGAGGGAACCTCTTCGAGGACCTGCTGGCCGAGGCGCGTGCCGCCACCTCGCGGGTGGTCCTCGCCGGCGAGCACTGGACCGCCTTCGTCCCGTACGCCGCCCGCTGGCCCTACGAGGTCCACCTCTATCCCCATCGCCGCGTCCCCGACCTCACCCGCCTCACGGAGCCGGAACGCGCCGAGTTCCCCGGCATCTACCTGGAACTGCTGCGCCGGTTCGACCGGCTCTTCCTCCGGGAAGGTCAGGCGGCGCCGACGCCCCCCACCCCGTACATCGCCGCCTGGCACCAGGCCCCCAAGTCAGGCGGTAGGGAACTGGCCCTGCACCTGGAGCTGTTCACGGTCCGGCGGTCGGCCGACAAGCTCAAGTTCCTCGCCGGCGTCGAATCGGGCATGGACTCCTTCGTCAACGACGTGGCTCCGGAAACGGCGGCCCTGCGGCTGCGGGAGGTCGCCTCATGAGCAGGTACCTGGTGACCGGCGGCGCCGGATACATCGGCAGCGTGGTGGCGGCCCGCCTTCTGGAAGCCGGCCACCGCGTGACGGTGCTCGACGACCTGACGACGGGAGTGTCCGAAGGCGTCCCGGACGGCGCCGATTTCGTCCGCGGCGGGGTCGCCCAGGCCGCCGCCCTCCTGGACTCCGACTACGCGGGCGTGCTGCACTTCGCCGCGTCCTCACAGGTCGCCGAGTCCGTGCGCGACCCGCAGAAGTACTGGCGCAACAACGTGTCCGGTTCGCTGGAGCTGATCACCTCCATGCGGCGGGCCGGCGTACGCACCCTGGTGTTCTCCTCCACCGCGGCCGTGTACGGAGAGCCGGAGCAGGTTCCGATCGCGGAAACCGCGCGGACCGCGCCGACCAGCCCCTACGGCGCCACCAAACTCGCCGTCGACCACCTGATCAGCGGCGAGGCCGCGGCCCACGGACTGGCCGCCGTCTCCCTCCGGTACTTCAACGTCGCCGGCGCCCACGAGCGCCACGGCGAGCGCCACGATCCCGAGTCCCACCTCATCCCGCTCGTCCTCCAAGTGGCCCTGGGACACCGCCCGCACATCGAGGTCTACGGCGACGACTACCCCACGCGCGACGGCACCTGCGTCCGCGACTACATCCACGTCACCGACCTCGCCGAGGCCCACCTCCGGGCCCTGGACGCGGCCCGTCCCGGCGAGCACCTGATCTGCAACCTGGGCAACGGCGAGGGCTTCACGGTACGGGAGGTCATCGACTCCGTCCGCCGGGTGACCGGCCGCACCATTGCGGCCGTCGTCCGCCCGCGCCGCCCCGGCGATCCGGCGGTGCTCGTCGCTTCCGCCGCCCGCGCCCACGACGTGCTCGGCTGGCGCCCCCGGCACACCGGCCTGGACTCCATCGTGGCCGACGCCTGGGCCTTCGCACGGGGGGAGAGCGCGTGAAGGAGGCCTTCCGGCGCATCTTCGGCGCGGATCCGGACGGGGTCTGGGCAGCGCCCGGCCGGGTCAACCTGATCGGCGAACACACCGACTACAACGACGGCTTCGCCCTGCCCATCGCCATCCCCCACACCACCCTGCTCGCCGTGCGGCGCCGCCGGGACGGACGGCTGAGGCTGCACAGCGCCCAGGGCGACGGCCCCCTCATCGACCTCGACGTCGCCTCCCTCGTACCCGGAGTCGTCACCACCTGGGGCGCCTACCCGGCCGGCGTCGTCTGGGCGCTCCGCGAAGCCGGCCACCGGATCGGGGGCGCCGATCTCCACGTCGACAGCACGGTGCCCACCGGTGCGGGCCTGTCGTCCTCCGCGGCGCTCGAGTGCGCGGTCGCCTTCGCGTACAACGACCTCTTCGAACTGGGCCTGAGCGCGCCCGCGCTCGCCCTCGTCGCCCAGCGGGCGGAGAACGGCTTCGCGGGCGTCCCCTGCGGGGTGATGGACCAGATGGCTTCCGCCTGCTGCACCGCCGGCACGGCCCTGCACCTGGACATCCGCGCGGCGGCCCACGAGCACGTTCCCTTCGCCCCGGAGGCACAGGGACTGCGCCTGCTGGTCATCGACACCCGCGTCAAGCACGACCTCGGGGACGGCGCGTACGCCGCCCTGCGGGCCGGGTGCGAGCGGGCGGCCCGCCGGCTCGGCCTCGCGGCGCTGCGGGACCTCGCGCCGGCGGACCTGCCCCGGGCCGGGCGGATGCTCCCCGCGGACCTCGTGCCCCTCGTTCGGCACATCGTGACCGAGAACGCACGCGTCGCCGAGGCCGTCTCCCACCTGCGGGCGGGGCGCATCGCGGCGCTGGGACCCATCCTCACCGCAGGTCACGCGTCACTGCGCGACGACTACCGGATCTCGTGTGCCGAGAGCGACCTCGTGGTGGACACGGCCCTGGACGCGGGAGCGCTGGGGGCGCGCATGACGGGCGGCGGCTTCGGCGGCTCCGTCATCGTGCTGGTGGAGGAGGACCGCGCCGACGCGCTGGCCGCCGCCGTCACCGGCGCCTTCCGTTCGGCCGGGTACCGGGCGCCGCACCTGTTCGCGGTCTCCCCGGCCCCCGGCGCCCGGCGGATCGAGTGAGAGGGCGGCGACGCCGGGACCCGCGGACGTAGCGGGCCGGTCCGTACGGGGTTGCCGTGGGCGTCAGTTCCCGGCAACCCCGCGGCCGTCCGCTGCCAAGGGCTTGCCATGTCCGCAATGTTTACGTGAACATTCAGGCGAGAGCCCAGCCGCGCATCCCGCGCATCCCGTTCAGCTGAGGAGCACGAGCGCATGCCCCTTCTCCAGATCGACGACGACGGATTCCGGCTCGACGGCGAGCCGTTCCGCATCCTTTCCGGTGGACTCCACTACTTCCGCGTCCACCCCGCCCAGTGGCGGGACCGCCTCCGCAAGGCCCGCCTGATGGGGCTCAACACGGTGGAGACGTACGTCCCGTGGAACCTCCACGAACCGCGGCCGGGCGAGTTCCGCATGGACGGTGACCTCGACCTGCCCGCCTTCCTCGACCTCGCCGCGGCCGAGGGCCTGTACGTACTCCTGCGTCCGGGCCCCTACATCTGCGCCGAGTGGGAGGGCGGCGGTCTGCCGTCGTGGCTCCTGGCCGAACCAGGCATGCGGCTGCGCAGCCGGGACCCCCGTTTCCTCGCGGCGGTCGACGACTACTTCGACCGGCTCCTGGCCCCGCTGACGACCCGGCTCGCCACCCGGGGCGGCCCGGTACTCGCGGTACAGGTGGAGAACGAGTACGGCGCGTACGGAGACGACACCGCCTACCTGGAACACCTCGCCGGCACCATCCGCCGCTGCGGCGTCGACGTGCCGCTCTTCACCTGCGACCAGCCCGCCGACCTGGAGCGGGGGGCCCTGCCGGGAGTCCTCGCGACGGCCAACTTCGGCAGCCGGCCCGCACAGAACCTCGCCACCCTGCGGGCCCTGCGGCCGTCCGGCCCACTGCTCTGCACCGAGTTCTGGATCGGCTGGTTCGACCGCTGGGGCGGCCACCACGTCGTCCGCGGCGCGGAGCAGGCCTCCCAGGAACTGGACGAGCTACTGGCCACCGGGGCCTCGGTCAACTTCTACATGTTGCACGGTGGCACGAACTTCGGCTTCACGAACGGCGCCAACGACAAGCACACCTACCGGCCGACCCTTACCTCCTACGACTACGACGCCCCCCTCGACGAGGCCGGTGACCCGACCGAGAAGTTCGGTGCCTTCCGCGCGGTCATCGCCAAATACGCCCCGGTCCCGGCGGAACTCCCGCCCGCACGGGGGGAGAAGTTCAGCCGGGAAGCGGTGGAACTGGCCGAGAGCGCCGGCCTGCTGGACTGCGCGCCGCTCCTCGGCGACGCCGTCGCGACCCGGCAGCCCCTGACGATGGAACAGCTCGGACAGGACTTCGGCTTCGTGCTGTACGAGACGGACCTGCCGGATGCCGGTCCGGCACTGCTCGTACTGGAGCGGGTGCGCGACCGAGCCCAGGTCTTCCTCGACGGCCAGCCCGTGGGAGTACTGGAGCGGGAGGCCCACGAGCAGGCCATCACCTTCTCGGTCCCGCACGCGGGCAGTGTCCTGAGCGTCCTCGTGGAGAACCAGGGCCGCGTGAACTACGGCCCCGGCATCCACGACCGCAAGGGGCTGCCGGGCGACGTCCTGCTCAACGGGGCCCGGCTCGACGGGTGGACCAGCAGGCCGTTGCCACTGACCTCGCTCGCCGACCTGCCCTTCGCCGCCGCGGCCGCCCCGCCCACCGGGCCCGCCTTCTACCGCGGCACCTTCGACGCGGCCCGGACGGCCGACACCTTCCTCCACCTCGACGGCTGGACGAAGGGCTGCGCGTGGATCAACGGGTTCGCCCTGGGCCGCTTCTGGTCGCGCGGCCCGCAGCGGTCTCTGTACGTGCCGGGTCCGGTGCTGCGCCCGGGCGCCAACGAGATCGTCGTACTCGAACTCCACGCTCCCGGCCGCGCCCGGACGGTGGACTTCCGGGACGCACCCGACCTCGGCCCCGTCGAGGAGTGACGGCCCCGGAGCCCAGGGTGGCCGTGGCCCGCGCTCTCGCGGGGCCACGGCCACCCGGCTGTGGGCGGGGGAGTGCGGGGGAGGTCAGGCCGCCGAGCGCCGCCACTTCTGGTTGTCGCCGGCGTTGCACGTCCACTGGATGAGCGGCGCGCCGTCCGTGCGGGACTGGTTGGTGACGTCGAGGCACTTCCCGCTGTGGTGGGCGACCAGCCGCATGCCGTCCGGGCCGGCCTGAGCCGTCCTCCACAGCTGGCCGGACGCGTCGCCGCAGGCGGTCTGGACGACCGCGGCGCCGTCGTCGGCGGAAGCGTCGCGCACCGCGAGGCACTTCCCGCTGTGCCGGAGCACGATCCGTACCGTGCCCGCCCCGGCACCCTGGAACCACACCTGCTGGTTGACGCTTCCGGCCGCGCAGGCCCACTGGACCAGGACGGCACCCTCCGCCACCGACCAGTCGGCCGCGTCGGCGCACTTGCCGCTGTGCGCGGCGGTCAGCGTGACCCAGTCGCCGGTGCCCCGGACGGTGCCTGCCTCCGCCGCGATGGTGATCCGGGGGAAGTAGTCCATGGACAGCGTGGTCCGGGTCGGGAACTTCAGCGGCAGCCAGATGTACTGGGAGTCGTTGACCGTGCCGCCCATCGAGTTGCCCCAGCGGTCGCCCATGTACATGTAGGTCGTGACTCCGGAGGTTCCCTCGACCGGCAGCACGTAGGCCGTCTGGGAGCCGTACGTCCTGCCGTCACCCAGGTCCCGCAGCGAGCTCCAGGTCCCGGTGACGCTGTCGGCCGTGCCGTACTTCTGCTGGTTGGGCGACCATCCGGTGGCGCCCGACGTCACGAGGAAGTACACGCCGTCGCGCTTGAACAGGGCCGGAGCCTCCCGCCACTGGCCGGCCCACAGCTTCTGCACCTGCGCCTCGACGCCGGTGTAGGCCGCGTCGAGCCGGTAGACGTGGAGGTCGGCGTTCTCGTTGGCGGCCGAGATCATGTATCCGGTGCCGTCGGTGTCGACGAACGTGGTGATGTCCCGGGACATGTGGCCCAGGGGCCGGAAGCTGCCGCGCCAGGAGTAGTCACCGTCCACCGTGGAGGAGACGGCGACGGCGGCCCGGGCCTCGCTGTAGTCGGTGGCGCTGCCTTCCTTGTGCATCCACATGACGAACTGGCCGGTGGCGCGGTTGTACACGACCTTGGGGCGCTCGATGTTGGCGGTCACCAGTTCCGGGTGGGTGGCCTGGGACAGGACGTGGTTGCGGAACTCCCACGTTTTCAAGTCGGTGGAACGGTAGGCGGACACGTACCGGAAGCTGTTGTCCGGGTTGCGGTCCTCGCCGAACCAGTAGTAGTAGCGGTCCACCTTGACGACCCCTCCGCCGTGGGCGTGGACGGGCCTGCCGGCGGGATCGGTGAACTGGGTCGCGTTGACGACGGTGACGGGAGCGGGTGAGGCCGCGGCCGTGCCGTGGCCGCCGAGGAAGCTCATGAGCAGGGCGGCCACGAGGGTGAACAGGGCCTCTGTGCGTGGGGGTTGACGTCGCATGGGTACCTCTCGTCGGCTGACGGAGCGGGTGGGGAGGTGCGTACGCGGGGCGCCGCGGTCCCGTGGCGGCAGCGGAGCCTGATGAATGCGGTGTGGCGCCCTTGTTATGTTTGCGTAAACACGCCTCGCTGGCTGTGAGTGTGGAAGCCGCCCCGGAGCCTGTCAAGCGTGAGGGCGGTAATCGCCGCCCGTCGGTTGGCCGCGGGCGGCTGGGGCTCGGGCTCCCGTCCCCGAATTCCCTTCCGTCGCCCGCACGATGCTTGACGCCCCTCAGTGGGAATGCCACCATCACGTCACGGATGATTACGTAAACATTTCTCATCAGGTCCAGCCCCACGCGGTCGATTTCCGACCCGGAGGCGTCTCTTCCCTCCTGTGCGGACCTGTCGGTCACCGACACAAGGACCCACCATGACGCTCCTGCCGTCACCGGCAAAAGCAGTGTCCCCGCCCCGAACCCGCCCCCGAACCCGCCCCCGTGCGCGCGCACGCAGGAACGCCCTCGTCGGGTGGGGCTTCGCCGGGCCGTTCGCAGCGGTATTCGGACTCGTCTTCCTGGCGCCCATCGGGTACGCGTTCTACCTCAGCCTGATGCGGGACCGGCTCATCGGCGGGACGTCCCTGGTCGGCGCGGACAATTACATCCAGGCACTGACCGATCCGCAGTTCTGGGAAGGCTCGGCCCGGGTCGGGCTGTTCCTGCTCGTCCAAGTGCCGGTCATGCTGGGCATCGCCCTGCTGGTCGCACTCGCCATCGACAGCGGCCGGCTGTACGGCAAGGCCTTCTTCCGCGTGGCGGTCTTCCTCCCCTACGCCGTCCCCGCCGTGGTGGCGAGCCTGATGTGGGGGTTCATCTACGGCACCAGGTTCGGCCTGGTGGGCAACATCAACGAGGCGCTCGGCGTCTCCCTCCCGGACCCCCTCTCACCGTCACTGGTGCTCGCCTCCATCGGCAACATCGTGACCTGGGAGTTCGTCGGCTACAACACGCTGATCTTCTACTCCGCGCTGAAAGTGGTCCCGCGCTCCCTCTACGAAGCGGCCGCGATCGACGGCGCCGGAGAGTGGCGGATCGTCACGGCGATCAAGCTGCCGGCCATCCGCAGCGCGGTCGTCATCGCGACGATCTTCTCCGTCATCGGCAGCTTCCAGCTCTTCAACGAACCGAACATCCTGCAGAACCTCGCCCCCAACGCCATCACGACCGGCTACACCCCGAACCTCTACACCTACTCGCTGGCCTTCTCCGGGCAGCAGCACAACTACGCGGCGACCGTGGCCATCGTGATGGGCGCCATCACCGCGATCATCGCCTACGCGGTCCAGCTCCGCGGCATGCGGAAGGGCTGAGCACATGATCACGAACCCCACCGGTACCTCCTCGGACACGGTGGAGCGCTCCACCCGCTCCCGCCCGGACCCGGACCCCGCCGCCGCGGTCGCGAGGACGCCGGCCCCCGCACCCCCCGAGCCGCCACGCCGTCGCAAGCGCCCCCACACCCCGCTCGACCCCCGGCCCAGCATCCCGCTGACCCTGGTCACCGGGCTGGTCCTCGTCTACACCCTGCTTCCCCTGGTGTGGCTGCTCATCAACGCGACCAAGGACCAGGGGGACCTCCTCGAATCCTTCGGGCTCTGGTTCGGCCGGGACTTCAACCTCTGGGACAACATCTCCCGCACCCTCACCTACGACGACGGCGCCTTCGTCCGCTGGACGCTGAACACCTTCCTGTACGTAGCAGCCGGAGCGGGCGGCGCGACCCTGCTCGCCGTCCTCGGCGGCTACGCGCTGGCCGTGTACGAGTTCCCCGGACGCCGCGCCGTGTTCGCCGTCGTCATCGGAGCCGTGGCCGTACCCGGCACCGCCCTCGCCGTGCCCACGTTCCTCATGTTCAGCGGCATGGGCCTGGCCAACACCCCCTGGGCCGTGATCATCCCGTCCCTCGTCTCACCCTTCGGGCTCTACCTGATGTGGGTGTTCACCGCCGAAGCCGTACCCACCGAACTGCTGGAAGCCGCCCGTATCGACGGCGCCGGTGAGCTGCGCATCTTCTTCCGCGTCGCCCTGCCGCTGCTGATGCCGGGAACCGTGACGGTACTGCTCTTCGCGATGGTCGCGACCTGGAACAACTACTTCCTTCCGCTGATCATGATCAAGGACCCGGACTGGTACCCGCTCACCCTGGGACTCAACGCGTGGAGCGCCCAGGCGCGGACCGCGGGCGGCGAGCCCGTCTTCGACCTCATCATCACCGGCTCCGTGCTCACCATCGCGCCGGTCGTCGTGATCTTCCTGCTGCTCCAGCGGTACTGGCAGTCAGGCCTGGCCGCGGGCAGCGTCAAGGAGTGACGCCACCGGCCCCCTCCCTCCCGACCCTCCTCATCCGCACACCGAATCAGGAGCTCCACCGATGAGAACGAACAGCAGCCGCCGGATCGTCGCCGCCGTCGCCGCGATGTGTGCCATGGCGCTCGGCGCCACCGCCTGCGGCTCCTCGGACCCGGCGGCCGACAGTGCCGTACAGGACGTGGCGTCAGCGCTCGAGGCGGGAGGCAAGGTGACGGTGTGGGCGTGGGAGCCCACGCTGAAGAAGGTGGTCACCGACTTCGAGAAGAAGTACCCGAAGGTGGACGTCGAGCTCGTCAACGCCGGTACGGGCGACAAGCAGTACACGGCGCTGCAGAACGCCGTTGCCGCCGGCTCGGGCGCCCCCGACGTCGCGCAGGTCGAGTACTACGCGCTCGGCCAGTTCGCCATCGGCAAGTCCCTGGAGGACCTCGCACCCTACGGCGCCTCCGGCCACGACAAGGCCTTCACCCAGGGGCCCTGGAGCGCGGTGCGCCGAGACAAGGCGGTCCACGCCCTTCCCATGGACTCCGGGCCCATGGCGCTGTTCTACAACAAGAAGGTCTTCGACCGGCACGGCGTCGCCGTCCCCACCACCTGGGACGAGTACGTGGAAGCGGCGCGCGCCCTGCACAAGGCGGATCCGAAGCTCTACATCACGAACGACACCGGGGACGCGGGCGCCACGACCAGCCTGATCTGGCAGGCGGGCGGGCGCCCGTACAAGGTCAAGGGCACCGAGGTCGGCATCGACTTCGGCGACGCCGGTACCGCGCAGTACACGAGCACCTGGCAGAAGCTCCTCGACGAACGGCTGCTCGCCCCGGTCCGCTCGTGGAGCGACGAGTGGTACAAGGGCCTGTCCGACGGCAGCATAGCCACCCTGTCCATAGGCGCCTGGATGCCCGCCAACTTCGCCTCGGGTGCTCCCGCCGCGTCGGGCGACTGGCGGGTGGCGCCGCTGCCGCAGTGGACGAAGGGCGCGAAGGCGGGTGCCGAGAACGGCGGCAGCTCCCTCGCCGTTCCGAAGGCTTCGAAGAACAAGGCCCTGGCCTACGCCTTCATCGAGTACGCGACCACCGGGGAGGGAGCCACGTCCAGGGTCTCCGAGGGAGCCTTTCCCGCCACCCGGGCAGACCTGGAGTCGAAGGCCTTCCTGGAGACCGGCTTCCCCTACTTCGGAGGTCAGCAGGCCAACCAGGTTCTCGCGGACGCGGCCCGTGACGTGGGTGCGGACTGGTCGTACCTGCCGTACCAGGTGTACGCGAACTCGATCTTCAACGACACCGTCGGCAAGGCGTACGTCTCCTCGACGACCCTGACTCAGGGGCTTGAGGCCTGGCAGAAGGCAAGTGCCAAGTACGGGACCGATCAGGGCTTCACCGTCGGCAAGTAGCAACACCCGTGCGGAGGGGGCGCCGGGCACCGGACGGGTGGCGGCGGTGACGGGGGACCGGCCGACGGGCCCGCCGGTCCGGCCGAAGACGGAGGGCAGGAGGACGAGCCCGTGCAGGCCGTACGGGTGGCTCGGCCCGCCCCGGGTCACGCCCTCCGGCCGCCGGCCCGGCGCCGATCCGCCCTGACGCGGCTGCGGAAGACGAGGACGAGGCCGGCGGCGAGCAGTGCGCTGCCGGCGGCGAGGACGATCGGAGTGCGGCTGGGGGAACCGGTCTCCGCCAGGGGTCGGGCGTCGTTGTCGGTGTCCTTGTCGGAACCAGTGTCCATGGGGATCGCGTCCGCGGCGTCGGGTGCCGAGCCCGGGGCGACCGGTCCCGTCGCCGGGGCCGACACGGATGCCTGCGCCGACGCGGATGCCTGCGCCGACGGGGATGCCGATGCGCCGGACCCGTCGGGTACGGGAGTCGCCGTGGCATTCGCGGGCGGCGTGGCCGGGGGCGGTACGGAGTCCCCGGGCGAGATGGCGGTGATGGAGACGTCGTCGTAGTAGTTCACCACGGCCGGTGTGGAGCCCGCCTTGTGTCCCTTCCAGGCCTGCCAGTTGGGCCGGTACAGACCGATCTTGTGGTAGGGGGCGGTGTCCTGGTGATAGCTGTTCGGACCGCGGTGAGATCCCACCTCGGCCCCGTCGAGCCGGGCGGTGATGGACCCGGTGGTGCTGGCGGTGGACCAGGTGATGTCGAAGGACCACTGGTTCCAGTGGCCGAGCCGTACCGGGCCGAGGTCGTACTTGACCTCGTGCGCCGGCTGGTTGCTCTCGTCCGCCTTGTCCGAACCGGTCTTCCAGTGGACGACCATCATCCAGCGGTCGCCCTTGACGGCGAGGACGACCGCGGGGTAGGTGCCGGTCCCGCCGTGCCACTGGGAGACGATGGTCTGCGCGTCGTAGCGGATCCAGTCGCCGGGCAGGTAGTTGGCGAAGGTGTACCGGTAACTTCCGTAGGGCACGCGCGCTGTGGCGATCTCGGTGCGGTAGGACTTCCCGTCGTCGGGCATGGCGAACCGGACGGCCTTGCCGCCACGCCCGCCGGGTGCGGTCTTGACGTCCACGGTGCCCGTGCCGTCGATGCCCTTGCGCGGAAACGCGGCCGTGGCTCCGGACTCGAACCCGTCCTTGAAGGGGACGGGCGTCAGCGCACGGTCGGCGACGGCCTCGGTCGCCCAGAATCCCACTACCAACACCGCGGCCAATGCTGCGCCGCCCCGACGTCTGCGGCTGTAACGCTGGAACATGAACCATCCTTGAAATGAGGGGAGATGAGGGTGAGCGAGGTGGTGACCCGCAGCGCGGCACTGTGACTGCCGTCGACTTACCGGCTGCGCACGACAGCTCACAAACAATCAGAACCAGACACGTTCGCACGTGTTGGCACATGACATCCTCCTCGGGCGGCGCAGTCAAGTCCGTGCGGAAGGACGAGATCCGCTCGTGATCTTCCGGTGTGCTCGACCTGCGAGGAGGTGTGCGCCGGTACGCCCCCGAGGGGATGGGGCATCCGCGCCCGACCGCCGTGGCGCACGGGGCATCAGGGGGTTGGTTCCGGCCGATTCGTTGATCAGCGCCGTGATGTTTACGTAAACATGCAAAACTGGGGTCAGTGAGGGCGAGCGGTCGCCCATGCCACCGCAGTGTGTCCCGTGCGGCAGTTCGCTGCCTTCCCTGCACAACCTGCTCCGCCCGGACGGACCGTGCCCGGTCCGCCTGGACCGCTCCGGCCGGCAACCGCCGGCCCCTGCGCATCAGGAGTCACGTTGAGACGTACCTTCCGTCAGGCGGCCATGACCGGCGCCCTGATGTCGAGCGCCGCGCTGATCGCGGTCGGGCTGCCTTCCACCGCTCTTGCCGTCCCGGGCGCCGTCGCCGCCCCTTCCCCCACCCGGCCCGCCACCGACGAAGCCCGTGCGGGCGCCATGAACGTTCGGCTGACCGCGGACCAGAGCGCCGCACTCCTGGCCGATGCCGCCGACCGGACGGGCACGGCGAAAGCGCTGGGACTGGGTGAACGCGAGGCGCTCGTACCCAAGTCCGTCTCCAAGGATGCCGACGGTACCCTGCATACGCGCTACGACCGCACGTTCGCCGGACTGCCCGTACTCGGGGGCGACTTGGTGGTCCACACGACACCGGTCGGCAGTGTCAAGGGCGTCACCAAGGCAAACCCCGCCGCCGTCACACCCCCCTCCACCACGGCCCGGAAGACAGCCGAGTCCGCACGGTCCCTCGCCGAGAGCCGGGCCGAGGCGGACGGCATCGAAGCCGCGGAAGCCAAGTCCCCCCGCGAGGTCATCTGGGCAGCCTCCGGCCGGCCCACCCTGGCCTGGGAAACCGTCGTCGGCGGCCGTCAGCGGGACGGCGCACCCTCCGAGCTGCACGTCATCACCGACGCGAACACCGGCACCGAGATCTTCGCGTACCAGGCGGTGATGAACGGCACCGGCCACGGACAGTACAACGGGCACGTCACGCTCGGTACCTCGGGCTCCAGCGGCAACTACCTCCTCCAGGACCACACCCGAGGGGGCAACAGAACCACCGACCTGGGCCACGCCGACGGGGACGAGGCAACCGGCTCGCTGTTCACCGACGCCGACGACGTCTGGAGCGACGGCAGCCCAGGCAACAACCAGTCGGCCGCGGTGGACGCCCACTACGGCGCCCAGCTGACCTGGGACTACTTCAACGACGTTCACGGCCGCAACGGCATCAGGAACGACGGCGTCGCCGCCTACAGCCGGGTGCACTACGGGAACGCCTACTCCAACGCGTTCTGGTGGGACCACTGCTTCTGCATGACCTACGGAGACGGCGCCTACAACACCAACCCCCTCACCTCGATCGACGTGGCCGCGCACGAGATGTCCCACGGGATCACCTCAGCCACCGCGGGCCTGCGCTACAGCGGGGAGTCCGGCGGGCTCAACGAAGCGACCTCCGACATCTTCGGCGCAGCGGTCGAGTTCTGGGCGAACAACCCCTCCGACCCCGGCGACTACTTCGAAGGCGAGGAGATCAACCTCAACGGCGACGGCACGCCCCTGCGCTACATGGACAAACCCTCCAGGGACGGCGCCTCCGCCGACCACTGGTACCCGGGCATCCACCAGATCGACGTCCACTACTCCTCCGGACCGGCCAACCACTGGTTCTACCTGTCGGCCGAAGGAAGTGGACGCAAGCTGGTCAACGGCGTGAACTACGACTCGCCGACCCATGACGGCAAGCCGGTCAACCCGATCGGCCGCGAGGCCGCCGCCAAGATCTGGTTCAGAGCCCTGACGACGTACATGACGTCGAGCACCGACTACGCGGGCGCGCGCGCCGCCACACTCGAGGCGGCCGCCGACCTGTACGGGAAGAACGGAGTCGTTTACAACAACGTCGGAAATGCCTGGGCCGCCGTCAACGTCGGACCGCGCATGGTCCAGGGAGTCACCCTGACCAACCCCGGCAACCAGGTGTCCACGACCACGGCGCCGGTCGACCTCCAGATCCAAGCCGTCACCAGCAACCCCGGGGCGGCGCTCACCTACAAGGCCACCGCCCTGCCCGTCGGCCTGACCCTCGACGCCGCGACCGGCAAGATCACCGGCACGCCCACCACGGACGGCAACATGACCATCACCCTCACCGTCGAGGACTCCACCAAAGCCCTCGACGTGGTCTCGTTCGCCTGGCTCGTCTACACCCCCGGCAACTGCGCCACCACACAACTGCTCGACAACCCGGGCTTCGAATCGGGCGCGACGGCATGGAACACCAACAGCAACCCGTCCCTGATCACCGATGACAACTCCTGGCTCCCCTCGAGAACCGGCTCGTGGAAGGCCCTGCTCGGCGGCAACGGAAGCAGGACCACGGAAACGATCACGCAGACCGTCTTCGTTCCCTACGGCTGCCAGGCCACGGTCACCTTCTGGCTACGCGTCCTCACCAACGAGGAGACCAAGACCGTCCCGTACGACCATCTGAACGTCCAGGCCAACGGCGTGCCTCTGGCCACGTACTCGAACCTGAACGCGAGCGCCGACTACGTTCAGGGGACGATCGACCTGGGCTCCGTCGCCGGCCAGTTCGTCACCCTCACCTTCACCGCCGCAGAGGACCTGGCCGCTCCGACCTACTTCCTCCTCGACGACACCGCACTCACCATGCACCCCTGAGCAGGTAAGCGGATTTCTCCGGCGGGTAGGTGAAAGATTGCGGCATCTGGGTGAAACCTGCTCGGGCTGTGCACGCCGCTTCCTTCACACAGCCCGACACTCACTGACAGGGCCCGTTTGATCATCACCGCACGGTGAGCTCCCCGGCCCGGCACGCAAGTCCGTGGCTGTGAGACAGCCCCGAGCCGGAGGTAGACCACCCGTGGCGGTGAACGGAAACCCGACCGTCAGGAGACGTCGACTGGGCGCGGAGCTGCGCTGGCTGCGCCTGGCCCGAGGCCTGACCAGTACGCAGGTGGCCGAGCACCTGTTGATCTCCCAGCCCAAGATGAGTCACCTGGAGAACGGGCGCCGCGCCATCAAGCCCCGTGACGTGCGGGACCTGTGCGCCCTCTATGAAGTGACGGACATGCGGGTCGTCGACGCGCTGATGCGGATGGCGACGGAAGCGGACCGGCAGGGCTGGTGGACGGCCTGCGGCGAAGTCCCGTACGCCGTTTACATCGGCCTGGAGACGGAAGCCGCCTCGATTCGCTCCTACGAGCCCCAGTTGATCCCGGGCCTGCTGCAAACCCCCGCCTACGCGGACGCCGTCGTAGCGGAAACGATCCCTCAGGCCACGGCTGAACTGATCGCCGTGCGCCGCGAGGTCCGGCTGCGTCGTCAGCACCGGGCCCACCACCCGGCCCGGCCTCTGCGCTTGTCGGTCGTACTGGACGAATCGGTGCTGCGCCGCGTGGTCGGCAGCCCCGCGATCATGTGCGAACAGCTGGAGTTCCTGAACCACCTCGGCGCGCAGCCGCACGTCACCGTACAGGTCCTCCCGCACGAGGCGGGAGCCCATCCCGGCGTCACGGGACAGTTCTCCGTCCTCGACTTCCCGGACAGCGTGGACGGGACGGTGTACCTGGAACGCTTCACCAGCGACCTCTATCTGGAGAAGCGATCCGACGTGCAGCACTACGGCGTCATGTACGAGAACCTTCAGGCCCAGGCCCTGGACCCGGAGCACACCCGCCGCTTCATCACCCGTGCCGCCGAGCAACTGCCGGCCGCGGCACCACCGCCCGGCCGGCAGTGATCCGGCCTCGGGATCCGCACCTTCCTGTGCGCCGCACTGCGCGACGCCACAGGTGCGGCAGGAAGGTGTAGAAGCGGTCGGGAAGGAACACGGCGTCCGCCACGATCATCGCGCCGGAGAAGAGGGGCAGCCCCAAGAGCACCGCGATGCCGACGTGCATGCCGAGCAGCACGGCCAGAACGGGATACTTGAGCCTGCCGAAGAGGACGAACGGGAAGGCGACCTGCAGGAGCACCGTCAGGTAGCCGGCGATCGCGATCACCATCGGGTACTCGTCCACGAGGTGGGAGAGCGCGGGCCAGGGCTGGAAGAGTTCGAGGTTCAGTGCATAGTGGAGAGCCGTGCCGCCGCCCCAGGTCAGGCCCTGGACCTTGTACAGGCCGGCTGACCCGTACAGGAAGCAGACCTGTGCCGCGATGATGAGGATGCCGCAGTTGTGCACCACCGTGGTCAAGGTGGCACGGGCGTCGTGGAGTTGTCGTGCGTAGAAGCTCCTCACCCGATCCGGCGCGTCGCCCGCACGAGCTGTCCTGCGCCGATCCCGGCGTGCGTCCAGGGACCAGCGCCGACCGCAGGCGGTGAGGACGAGGTAGAAGGCCATCAGCAGGATCAGGTTGTCGCCCCCGTCCGTCATGAAGATCGATCTCGCGTGGAACGAGGCCACCACGACGGCGAAGAGGACGGACACGGCGCGGGTCCGCCAGCCCAGCATGAACAGCGCGGACGTGACGACGGCCATGGCGTAGCAGACTTCGAAGTAGGCACGGCTGCCGGACAGGATCAGGATGCTGTTCCAGCCCGTCTGGTCGAAGAGCTGCTGTGCCAGCGCCGGGGTCCAGGGGGAACCGGGGCCCCAGATCTCGTCGCGGTGCGGGAACTCCCGCAGCAGGAAGGCCAGGTACAGCAGCCCGTAGCCGATGCGCAGAACTGACGCGGCGTACAGGGAGATCGGCCGGCCGGTGAGAAGCGCCCACAGCGCACCGATGCGTTCGAGCAGCCACCGGTGGGCCGTGGCGGCGATCGAGGTCTCGTGGGCCGCAGGCCCGTTCGGCGTGGCTGCTGTGGAGGCCTGCTGGGTGAGCTGCTCATTTCCCATGGGGGGTCACCTTCCACCAGGGCAGGAGCCGGTCCTCGGTGGGCGCCGGCGGGCGGTTCCCGGCGGCTGCGCCGGGCGCGGCGACGGGCAGTGTGACGACCCGCAGCTGAATGAACTCGAAGGAGCCGCCGTCGTTGTGGGCGGCGACGCGGTCCGCGGCGATGTTGCGCAGGTACTGCTGCAGCATCGCGGCCCGTTCCGAACGTGCCGTGTCGGTACCTCCGTGGGTCTCGACGTACGAGGTCCAGGCGCGGCGCAGAAGGTTCTGGGACGTATGGCTCGGAAACACATTGTGGTCGACTGCGGCATTGTCAACGGCAGCCAGGTCGAACCAGGGGGTCACCCCTACCGATCCTTTGGAGTCGGTGTGGGCGGTTCTCGCGAGGACCTTCCGGTTGAAGGAGTCGGGGTCCGGGGCGAAGAGCCGCCAGTTCTGTTCGAAGAGGGGGTACACCCATCCGTTGATCTGTGAGCTGTACCGCTTCGATACGGGGTTGGAGGGGGCCACATGAAGGAACACCAAGACGACATGGACCAGAGCCGTCACCAGACAGAGGGCGACGGCGGTGTGCAACCCCGCTTTCAGCGCACGCACACCCATGGGCGGCGTGCACGGGCTGACCGCTTCGTCATGAAGCGGCTGGGGAACCGGACCGGAATCGGACTGATGAAGTTCCTTCACGCCGGGAGATTCAATTCCGCTCGACACCACCCACCCGGTCCTTCTCATGTCGGTTGTTCGTCTGAGGTCTCTGCGGCTCTCACCGACGGCGCGCGGCGGACTCGATGAGGATTCCGCCGCGCGCCGTCATTCGATGAAGGGGCTTCGTACAGCCTGCTGCCTAGCCCTCGCGGCCTTCGTGGCCTTCGTGGCCCTCGGGCTTGTCGCCGTAGCCGTGGTGCTCGCCGGGCTTCCCGCCGTGGCCGTGGTCCGGCTTACCGGGTCCCTCGCCGGGCCCGTGGTCCGGTCCGCCGTGGTCCGGTCCGCCGTGCTCGTCTCCCGGCCTGCCGCCGTGGTCCGGTCCGCCGTGGTCCGGTCCGCCGGGCTGACCGCCGTGTCCGCCGGTGACGTTCCCGCCCGTGATGGTCCCGCCGGTCGTGTTCCCTCCGGTCGTGGCTCCGCCGGCCGTGTTTCCGGCCGTGTTGCCCGCGGTGTTCCCGGAGGTGTTTCCGGCGATGTTCCCCGAGGTGCCGCCCGATACGAGGTCGACGATCGGTCCGCCCAGGAGGCCGCCACCGATCAGACCCACGGTGGTGCCGGTCGTCGACCCGGCGGTGGGCGTACCGGCGGTCGTGCCGGTCGTCGTGCCGGTCGTCGTTCCGGTGGTGGTGCCGGTGGTCGTTCCGGTGGTCGTCCCGCCGGTGGCGCACCCGCCGAGGAAGATCCTGTTGTTGTTGAGCGTCACCTCGCCGTTACGGGCCAGCGCCCGGCCTTCGATGTTCGCCCCCTGGTTCACGAAGATGGAGGTCAGCGCCATGATGGTGCCCACGAAGGTGGAGGTGGTGCCGAGGGTCGCCGAACTCCCGATCTGCCAGAACACGTTGCACGGCGAAGCGCCGTTCGTGAGGAGGATCCGGCTGTTGGACGCCGTGGTCAGGGCTTCGGGAATCTGGAACACCCAGACCGAATTGGGGTTTCCCCCGGCGTTCAGGATCAGGTCGCCCGTGAGTCCGACACCGGAGGTGGCCCGGTGGACGCCGGGAAGCAGCTCCTGGCCCCCGCCGATTCCTGCTGCGAGCGGGAAGTCCGGTGCCTGGCCGGTCAATTGGCCGGCCGCGTTGTTGTACGCCACAACCAGATCGCTCTTGGCCTGAGCGGCCTCAGCATCCGCGGGATGCACGGCACCGCGCACCTCTCCGGGCGGGAATCCGGTGATGGCCGGGTTCGGGTGCGTACCGAGGTCGTGGTCGAGCACCGAGTTACCGGTGTTGGTGACTCCCTGACCCGCCAGAACGGAGTAGCTGGCGGTGGTACCCAGCGGCACGGGTGTCGCGATGGCCAGTGCCTGCGTCGGCAATCCGGCCACCATCACAGCGGCAACCGTCACGGCGACGGCCGAGCCCAGCCAACCGGACAGAGTGCGGCGTCGAGCCGCCTGGATTCTCAGCTTCATCAAGAGGCCATTTCCTGTTGTGGGGCCGTGGCGTACCGGGTCCTAGCTCGCCCGGGATGCCCTGGTGTATTGCGGCCGTATATTACGCAGGAAATTTCGCGCGCCACCAACGGGTCAGGCGGGGTGGGGGGATTGATACAAACACATTCCGAGAAGAATGTGTGTTGAAAATAGCCAAAATTGCGTTGTCGATTATGCGACATTGCCCCGGATGGGTAAGGCGCGATTACCTCACAAGAGGTAGCGCCGCACACCTGTCCAAATAAGTCCAACCGGCACACGCGGAGATGTACCGCCAGTCAGGCGATCTCGCGAAACCCGGCGAGACGGGCGTGGCGGCAGTTCGTCGCCATTGGCCTACGTCGAGGTCACTGGCCGGGGCTTTCCACGGAGCGGATACCCGTGGTCCGCGGCATCAGCGACCAGCCGCACGCCGACGTCGTCCGCGACCGCGTCGCCCAGGAGCAGCGCGAAGTCGTCCTTCTCGCGGTCGGCGATTTCGACCGCTCGGGCAAGGGCGTCGAGCGGTAGTGGGGGAGCGCACGGGTTGCTGGAGCCCGGGTGACGGCCACGGGGGAGTGGTGGCTCAGGCGTGGACCGCCCGGGAGGCTGGGCCAGTGGCACAGGCAGGCCGGGTCGGTTCAGCTGATGTCGCGTCAGCCCACGACCCCGGGTACGGCCAGGCCGGTTTCGTACGCGATCACCACCGCATGGGTCCGGTTCTGCGCGCCGAGTTTGGTCAGCACGTTCCCGACGTGCGTCTTCACCGTCTCCAGGCTCACCCTGCACGACTCCGCGATGTCCTGGTTGGACCGGCCGGTGGCCATCAGGCGCAACACCTCTTCCTCCCGGCCCGTCAGCGCCGCCTGCGGCAGCGCCCGGGCGGATCCCAGTGGGCGGGCGGTGACCATCTGCCGCAGGGCCGCCGGGAAGAGGATCGCCTCGCCCGCCGCGACCACGCGCACCGCCTCCGCGATCTTGGGGACGGGGAGCCGCTTGAGCACGAAGCCGCTGGCGCCTGCGCTGAGTGCGGAGGTGACGTAGTCGTCGTTCTCGAAGGTGGTGATCACCACGACCTTCGGCGGGTCGGTCTGCCCGGCGAGGAGCTGCCGGGTGGCCTCAATGCCGTTGCGGCGCGGCATCCGTACGTCCATCAAGACGACGTCCGGCCGCAACTGCCGGGCCCGCTCGACTGCTTCGACACCGTCGGCGGCCTCCCCGACGACGGCAATCCCGGGCTGCATGGCGAGCAGCGTGCGCAGACCGCTGCGGGTCACCGCGTCGTCGTCCGCGATGAGGAGGGTGGTGCAGCTGGACGCGCCGACGGTGTCCGTTGTGACGGCTGTGCCCGTGTCGGGGCTGGTCGCGACTGCTGCGCTCGTTCGTGAGCCGATCATGCCGGCAAGCGTACTGGCAGCCGTACCGCGAGCCGCCAGTGCTCCGGTCCGTCCGGACCGGCCTCGATCTCGCCGTGCAGGAGCCGCACGCGTTCCAAGAGGCCGGGCAGGCCGTGCCCGGACGTCGGGAAGGCACCCGTGGTCATTGCGCTACCGGCTCCGGTCCGGTTGACCACGTCGAGCACCAACGAGTCCGGCGTCGCCGCCACCTTGACCCGGATCGGACCGACCGCTCCGTGCCGCAGCGCGTTCGTCAGCCCTTCCTGCAGGATCCGGTACGCCGCCCGGGACAGCGTCCCCTGGACCTGCGCATGGTCGCCCGACAGCTCCGGCTCCACCACGGCGCCCGCGTGCCGCAGCCGGTCGAGCAGCTCGGGCAGGTCGGCCAGGTTCCGGGCCGGTGCCGTCCCCGCCTTCTCCGCGCGCAGCATGCCCAGCACGTAGTCCAGGTCTTCCAGGGCGGCCCGGGTCGATTCCTCGATGCTGCGCAGGGCGGCCCGCGCCGCCACCGGATCGGCGCAGAGCATTTCGCCCGCCACCGCTGCCTGGATCGTGGCGGCCGTCAGGGTGTGCCCGATCGAGTCGTGCAACTCGTGGGCCAGCCGGTTGCGTTCGGCCAGTGCCCGCTCCCGCTCGGCGGCCAGCGCGAGCCGCTCGGCCGGCGACGGACCCAGCAGCCTGGGCGCCAGCCACCGCAGGGCGGACGTCACCGCCAGGCACAGAGCCGACGCCAGCAGCAGGCAGCAGAGCGCCGCTGCCCAGCTCTGCCAGCCGCTGTCGGCCCGCAGCGACCAGCCGTTCACACTCAGCCCGGCCTCGGCGCCGGCCCAACCGCCGGGAAGGAGCAGGCCCGCGACGAACAGCAGGATGCTCAGCTGCGCCCCCGCCCACCCCAGTACCACGTGCGACAGCAGCCACAGCGGGGTTCGCAGGCGGTCGGCGCCCGATGCCGTCGAAGGTACCGCCCCGTCACCGGGCAGGTCCGCACGCCGACGCTCGCCCACGGGGTCCGGCAACGGAACCGCCAGCATCCGCCGGGCGCAAGCGATCAGCACCCGCCGCGTGGTGCCGGCCAGCCCGATCACGCCGATCAGTACGGACCAGACCAGCACGGTCAGAGCGAACTGCACTCCGACGGGGGCGGATGGCCACGCCACCGCCGGTAGTGCTGCGACGGGCAGCAGGGGAAGGCTCGCCAACGCGCCGCAATAGGCGAACAGCGCACCCGAATACGTGGAGCCGCGCAGCAGCGGCCGGATTCCTCTGAACATGGCCAGGTCAGTATGACCGGACGGCCCACCGGCGGCCTCCCCCGATCGGGGGAGCGAACTCTCCCGCCTTCCCGTGATGTGTCCGTGGGTCCCCGAAACCAGAATCGGAGCCTCACCAGTTGACGGGACGGAAGGACGGGCTGATGAACGCTCAGGAAATCGAGACACCGCTGGATCACACAGTGCAGGACCAGGCGGTGCAGGACCGCACGGTGTCCGCTCATCCCCAGGCCGTACGGAGTCACCCGGCACCGCACGGAATGACGCCGGGGCTGACAGCGCCGAAGAACAGCCTGGCCACGGCCGCCATGACATTGGGCATCATCGGCCTGTGCACCTCGGCCGTCTTCGTCGGCGGCCCGCTTGCCGTGATGGGCCTGATCCTGGGCATCGCCGCGCTGATGGCAGCCAAGCGGACCGGTGTGGGCCGGGGCAGGGCCGTCACCGCCGTCGTGACGTCGGCCCTCGCGATCGTGGTGTCCGGGCTGGTCGCCGTGTTCATGGTCTGGTACGCGAACAAGACACAGGAGTGCTACCAGCCCGACGGCTTCCACCAGTACGCGCAGTGCGTCCGCGAGCACCTGAACGGAAACTGAACGGCCCTCCCGTTCCCTCACCGGCCAACCGGCTGCCCACTCTCCCCGACAAGGACGAGCATCACCGTGCGAAGCAGAAACACCCGCAAGGCCCGCCTACTCGCCGCCGGCCTCGCGGCGGCCACCCTCTCAGCGCTGACGCCCGCAACGGCCTTCGCCGCGTCCGTGGCATCCGGCACCTCCGCGGCATCCGACCCCTCCACAGCCAAGGACCCCCTGCGGCGGTACACGCAGCAACAGCTCCAGTGGAAACGCTGCGACGCGAAGGGCCCCGACACCTTCCAGTGCGCGACGCTCAAGGTGCCGCTGGACTACAGCGACCCCGCCGGCAAGACGATCGGCCTCGCGATGTCCAGGCTGAAGGCGGGCAGCGCGAAGGCACGTCACGGCGTTCTGCTGCTCAACCCGGGCGGCCCCGGCGCACCGGGACTGCAACTGCCTGTCGATCCGCTCATGAAGTTCCCCGCGGAAGTGAAGCGGCGGTACGACCTCGTCGGCTTCGACATGAGGGGTGTCGGGCAGAGCTCACCCGTCAGCTGCGGGCTGACCGCCGAGGAACAGGCCGACCGGCCCTACAAGGCGGAGACCTTCGCGAAGGACGTGGATCGGGCCCGTACCGTCGCCGGGAAGTGCCGGGCCAGGGCCGGTGACATGCTGCCGCACCTCACCACCCGCAACAGCGCCCGTGACATGGACATCATCCGCGCCGCCCTGGGCGAGAAGAGGATCTCCTACCTGGGGAGTTCCTACGGCACCTACCTCGGCGCCGTCTACATGCAGCTGTTCCCACAGCGGGCCGACCGATTCGTACTGGACAGCGCAACCGACCCGAACCGGATCTACCGGGGGATGTTCCAGGACATGGCGAAGGCGGCCGAGCAGGCTTTCACGCGCTGGACCGCATGGACCGCCCGCCGGCACGCGACCTACGGACTGGGCGACACTCCGGCCGAGGTCCGCGCGACCTACTGGGACCTGATCGCGCGGGCGAACCGCAAGCCCGTCTTCTTCGAGGGACAGACCCTCACCGGCGACGGCATCCGTGCCGACAACCGCACGTTCTTCCACGTCCGGAAGGCCGCCGAACGGATCGCCGGGCTGAAGGACGCGGCCGAGGGCAGGAACCCGGCTCCGTCCGGCACGCCCGGCCAGGCCCAGGAGCCCGACGACAGCTACTTCTCCATCGCCTGGTCCTTCATGTGCGCCGACACCCGCACCTGGTCGCACGACCCCGAGCAGTACCGCCGCGAGGCGATCCGCGACAAGGCCCGGTATCCGCTGTACGGCGACTACGCGGCCGCCATCACACCCTGCGCCTTCTGGCAGCAGGGCAGCGAGCCGCAGACCAGGATCGACAACACGGTCGGTGCGCTGATCACGCAGAACGAGTGGGACTCCCAGACCCCCCTGTTCTCCGGCCTGGCCATGCACCGGGCCCTGCGCGGCTCCCGGATGCTCACCGTCGCCGGTGGTGAGGGACACGGCGTCCTCTACGCACCCGACGCCAATCCTTGCGCGGACAAGGCCGCAACGACCTACCTCACCACGGGCAGACTCCCCGCCAAGAACCTGACCTGCCAGGCCACGACCGGCCAGAAGTAGCGGCGGGTGGGCACGGGACGACACGAACTTCGCCGAACGGCTCTACCGCTACCCCACCGGCGAAGACACGGCCGGCCCCAACAGCTCCGCCTTCTACCCCGGTCACGTCGATGCCTTCGATCCGGCAGCCCCGTCGTCGACATGTCGGTGGGCTCTGGCAGCATCGCCGTCATGACCGACATCGATGACCTCGTGAAACGCGTTGCCATCCGGGCCGCGTCGGACAACGCGGACCTTCCCGCGTCCATCGACGATGCCCGGATCACGGAGGCCGAGGCACAGCTGGGCTTCGCGCTGCATCCCCTCCTCGCGCGCCTGTATCGCGAGGTTGCTGACGGCGGCTTCGGCCCTGAATACCGTCTGCTGCCACTGCTTGGTCCGGGCTCCAGCGTCGTCGGCGAATACCTGACGCGACGCGAGACGTCCGCGGGAGCGGAGCACCCGAACTGGCCCGAAGGCGTCGTACCGATCCTGACCTGGGGCTGTGCCATGTACGCAGGCGTCGACTGTCTCAGTGAAGACGGCCAGGTCCTGCTCTTCGAGCCGAACCCGTATCAGGGCGGATCGTGGGAGCAGTGCTGGTTCCTCGACTCCGCCAGCCTCGCAGCGTGGCTGGAGACATGGCTCGCGGGGACGGGCTGGTTCGAGGAAGACGCCTTCGACAGGGAGGACCTGGTCGAGCCTCAGCCATGGGACCAGGCCGCGAGCCGACTGTCCTCCGGCACATAGCGAAACACCAACGCTTCATCCCGTTGCCTTCGGCGGGGGAGCGGCGGGGCTCCTGCACCAAGATCCGGATTACGGTAGGACTCCTCCTCGCCCGTCGCGGGAACATCGCACGGCCCGTCCGGATCGGCTGGGAGGCTCTGCGGTGGTTACTAGCCCGCTGCGGGATCTCCGTCCAGCACACGAAGACCTGGAAGGAGTCCCCGGATCCGGCGTTCGACGCTAGGTTGGATCGGATCGAGTAAGCGGTCAACGAGCGTCCTGACCGCACGTTCGCCTTTGGGTGTCAACCGGCGCCGCAAGGGCATCGACCACACCTGGGTCGCCCTGCGGTCGATCCGAGCCGCCCGTCCGGACGACGCCCCGATCTACGTGATCCTAGACAACCTCTCCGCCGACTTGAACTGGAGAATCCGCAGGTGGGCGCCGAGAAACAAGGTCGAGCTGTGTTTCACGCTGGCCTACCCGTCCTGGGCCAACCCGATCGAGGCCCACTTCGGGCCGCTGCGGCAGTTCACCCTGGCCGACTCGAACCATCCGAACCACACAGTCCAGACCCGGGCCCTGCACGCCTACCTGCGCTGGCGGAACAACAATGCACGCCACCCCGAAGGCATGGCCTCCCAACGAGTCGCACGAGCACGCATCCGCAGCGAACGAGGTGTCCGCTGGGGCGGACGGCCGCGGGCGGCGGCCTGACAATTTCCGGCTTGGCGGCCTACTCGTTCATTTCCTCGGGAGAGAGACGAGTGATCTTCATCCCGGCTTCGGTCTCGACCAGGGTCAACGCACCGATCCAATCCCCGTCGTCGGGATACTCCCAGTTGACGGCATCTTCGAGAGCCGCCGGAAGCTGATCCCGAGGGATCAGCTCGCCCGGCTGAAGACCGCTCTCTCCGGCCGGCGACACCCACGGCGCAACCCGACGGACCTCAATCCACCCGCGATCAACGAGGGTGAGCAAGATTCCTGCGAGCTCGCTGACCGGCCGGGATTGGTCGGCGTCGTCGAGGTCTCCCCAGACACCGGCCAGGATGTCGATCTCGAATGAATTGACCATGAACGCTTCCTCGATCTTGGTCAACGCGTCCCACTCATGCTTGCTCACTCGTCGATCATCGCAGAGCAACACGGCAAACCTTCCCGGTCACAGCACTAGGCCATGCCCACGGAGACGAGTTCGCTTTCGAAGCCGTCGTGTGATTCGAGGTAGGCGGCGCGTTGGTGGGGGCCGCCGACGGGGGGCGATGTGGAAGGCGAGGTGTCTGAGGCCGGGTGCGCAGCGGTCGTGCCGTGCTGCGGTGAGGGCGGGGGACTGTTCGAAGACGAGGTGGACCGCAGACGACGACGAAACGATCGGCACCTGCGCGCCGACACCGCAGTACGGGCAGACCGTCCGTACGCTCTCGGCCTTCGAGTCCGGCGTCGTCGACGAGACTCCCCCGGGGCGGTGGCGCCCGCCCGATATTCAGTGGCGCCGTGCTCTCGTGGGCCGTTAGCGTGCTTCCGCCCGCAGTCGCCCCTGGCAAGGACGTGCCGTTGTACACCAAGTGAGACCCCCCGAGCGCTGAACCGTCGCGCGTCGCATCTGTGCGCCGCGCTCCCTTTCGCTGCTGTCTTCTCACTGGAACCGGTGTATCTCCATGTCCAGAACCTGGGTGGTCGTTCCCACCTGCCTGCCGATCGTTCTCCGCCGTTGCCGCGGGTGCCCCTCCGGGCACTTGCGGGTGCACGGCGAGCTCCGCGTCCACGCGCACCGCACGCTCCTCGACCCGGGTGTCTCCGGTCGAAGCGACCGGCCGGCTTGGCAGTCGCCGTACGGTCCGCCTTCCCACCGGGCGCACCGCGGCCGGTGGGCCCCCGTGCCGGGAGTGGCACATCCTCGGTCCGCCCTGCCGCGCGAATACCTGTGCGGCCGGTGCGACTGATCGCCGCAGGGTTCGGCTGTGCGCCAGCCGAATTCGGCAGGCCGCTCGGCGCGAGGAACCTCGCGCCGACGGTCCGCCTGGACGGCTAGCTCGCGGGCGCTTTACCTTCACGCTCAATGGCTGAGTCCTGCCAGCGCGGGGCCTGTCCGGCGGAAACCGATCCGCTGGGCAGGCCCTCGTGACCTGAGTCTGAATTTTGTCGTTAGTCGCAGATCCAGGCCCTGGACCGGTCCCAGCCAGTGCTGCCGATGATGCCCGGTGTTGCGGAGCGACGCAGCCACGACTACATCCGCGCCGGCACCACCACCCTCTTCGCGGCCCTCGAGGTCGGCACCGGCAAGGTCATCGGCTCCCTCCACCGGCGCCACCGGGCCGCCGAGTTCAAGAAGTTCCTGACCAAACTCGACAAGGAGGTCCCCGCCGACCTCCAGGTCCGCCTCATCCTCGACCACTACGCGACCCACAAGACGCCGGACGTGAAGGAGTGGCTGCTGGCGCACCCTCGCTTTCACCTTCACTTCACACCGGCCAGCGCGTCCTGGCGGAACCTGGTCGAGGGGTGGTTCGCCGAGCTCACCCAGAAGAAACCCAAGCGTGGAGTTGACCGCTCCATCCAGGCCCTCGAGCGCGACATCCGGGCCTGGCTGACCGACCGGAACGACCAGCCCAGGCCCTTCGTTTGGACGAAGACCGCCGACGAGATCCTCGACAAAGCCGACGCCTACTGCCACCGAATCCCTGACTCAGGTCACTAGATCCCTACAGAGGGACCACCACATGCGCGTCGTCGAATCCGAAGCCCCCCTGGGCGCCCACCCGGTGTCGCCAGCCCGGGCGGTTACCACGTGGGACCTCCTGCGCGACGGCTGCCTTGCTGTTGCTCAGGGCATGTCTATGGGCTCGTAGAGCACATCGGTTCTGAGAATTGTTTTCGTACCCTCAAGAAGAGGGGCCGAGTCGTGAAGCGTCCGATGCCAGAAGAGGAGCGCATCGCCCGGCTCGGGGCGGTGGGCGCTCAGTATTTCCTCAGGCTCTGCGAGCCGGGGCCAGTCCGAGAAGTCGCGTTGCGCAAAGGGAATGTCGTTCTGCTTGTCGGCGATGAACCGTGTTTCTCCGCCCACTGCCTCATACGACAGGTAGACGACGACCGTCAGGTGAGTTCGCGTTCCGTCGGGGGCGAAATAGGGCGAATCGTAGTGCGGGACGAGAAATCCGCCGTGTTCGTACGTGATGAAGCGCATACGCGGATTGACGGACGCCGGCTTCCAGCGCCTTCCGTCTGCATCCGTCGGATCGTCCGGTCCTACTTCAAACGACAGAAACGTCCGCAGCCTGCGGTAGAACTCTGCCGCCAAGACTTCGGAGTCAGCCGTGGCGCGGAGAGAGCCGACCGGGTCTCCTTCTACGTAGTTGGCGGCAACGCCGTCTAGACCCACCGGCGCAAAGCGCTGGGTAGCGAGTTCGGCCGCGAATGCTTCCACTTCAGCCGGAGTGAGGAAATGGCGAATCACCCTGGCATCGACGTGTGGGATCTGCGACTCGGTCGGGGCCCATGAGTCATCGGTGGATATTCGGCTCAGCATTTCCTCGGAGAGGTCGAAGGGATTTACCGGCATTGTGAACATGCTCACTTTTTCGTCCTGAGGTCATTGTCGATGCCGCCGGGGGCGCGGAGGACGCTCCTGGCGGGTGGATTTCTCCGGGAGGGGAGGGGTTGCGTCATCCGAATTCCCACTTCGATCGACGCGCTTCTTTGCGTCGGCACGCGGCTCCCCGAGCGCCGGAGTCTTCGAGGGTTTGAAGTGCACGAGCGGTGGATCGGGGAGCACGATCGCGCATCAGGGATCAGGCGCTGGGTTGCCGCAGCGCGGTGGCAGGCGGCCGCCGGGCGGCTGGTGCGCGCGCCGGCATGACTCTGGGTTCGTGCTCGACGTCACGGCCGCGCGCGCAGCGGCGGATCGAGGCCCCTGGAGTCAATGCCCGCAGGGGGCGCGGACCGCTGAGCGATTATCGTCATGGTGACGAGAATAGACTGGGGTGAACCCGCAAAGCAAGCAGAGCGTCCCCAACGCGGCGGGGTGGGGGCCGGCTCGGGGACTACTGATGCGCGGTGGTCCCAAGCAGGGCTGGGCCGCTCCGTACCGGGTGACCGCATGTGTGGTGTGGGAAAACCGCTCTGACGCGGGGTCAGGCCACCCGGCGTAGTTGTCCCCAATGAAATAAGTCAGTGCGGTGTCCTGACCTGGTTTTCCGGTAACTGACCTTGTGGCAGGTCCAGGTGGGGGGATCGTCGCCGTCGACTCCACGGTCAACCGCGCCCACCAGTACGCCGCCGACGGGCGGGGCCTGCCCCTGCCCACCGTGCTCACGCCCGGCAATGTCAACGACGCCACCGCGTTCGCTCAGCTCCTCGACGGGATCCGATCCGCATCCCGCCGATCCGGCACCTGCTGCGGCGTCGGGGTATCGCCGTCACGATCTCCGAGCGTCGCGACCGAGCGCCAACCGCCGGCGCCTCAGCGGCCGACCGCCCGCCTTCGACAAGGAGGTCTACCGCGACCGCAACGTGGTCGAACGTTGCTTCGCACCCCTCAAGCAGTGCCGCGCGATCGCGATCAGGTTCGGCAAGCTCGCCGACCGCTACCGTGCCGGCGTCATCCTGGCCTCGCTGACCCTCTGGGCTCCGTGAACCGATCCGTGATCATTTGTCGGACACTCCTAAGGGGAGTCGTCCTCCTGGTAAGAGTGCCGCTGTTCCTTCCACGGGTCCGCGATGTTGTGGAACCCGCGTTCCTCCCAGAATCCCCGCCGGTCCTGGGTCATGTACTCGATGGCGCGCAGCCACTTGGGCCCCTTGTAGCCGTACAGGTGCGGTACGACCAGGCGCAGGGGGAAGCCGTGTTCGACGGTCAGCGGTTCCCCGTCGTGGTGCATGGCCAGCAGGGTCCGGTCCGAGGCGAAGTCGGTCAGGCGCAGGTTGGCGCTGTATCCGTACTCGGCCCACGCCATGACGTGGGTGACATCGGGGGCCGGTGGCGCCAGCTCCAGCAAGGCCCGGGCGGGCACGCCGTAGAACTCGTGGTCGGTCGTCGAGGGCCCCGACGCGCAGTGCATGTCGGTGACGATCGTGATGCAGGGGATGGCGGAGACCTCGTCGAAGGACCAGCTGTACTTCTCGCCCGAGGCAGTGGCGCCGAAGACCTGGAGGGTCCACCGCTCGGGCCGGAACTTCGGTACCGGCCCGTAGTGCGACACCGGCCAGCCCTTCGCCAGCTTCTGGCCAGGAGGAAGTTGTCCCGATCCCACGATGCCGCCCTGTTCTCCCGCTTGCCGACGCGGTGACGGCGAGCGCCTCTCCGCGAGCAGAAGTCTGCCAGCATCCGCCGCTCACCCGCGCCGTAGACGCGGAGACCGACAGGCTCGTCGTGGTTTTCGCCAGGCTCCAACCCGCCTTGCCGGCCAGGGCCCGCACCTCGGCGTGCAGCTGTCCGCCGGCGATGCGGTCCTGCCCGAGAAGTCTCGCGGGCTGCCACGCTCAGCTTGACCAGGTCGTCGCCGAGCACAACCGTGCGGGCGAAGTCCGTCAGGTACCCGGCGAAGAGCGGGCGACCAGGTACGAAGCGAATCCCGCGCGAGCGGTCTCCGCGCCCCGGGCCGCCTCTTCGTGACGCTGTCCATCGGACGGTCAGGCGCGGCCGACCTGGACGTGGGGCCGCTTGATGTCCTCCGGGTAGGCCGTGTGCAGCAGTGCCTCCTCGTGGGCGACGGCGCCTGCCGCGACGAGGGCGTTGATGCTGGTTTCGAGGGTCTGCATGCCGTCACGGTGGCCGGTCGAGACCATGTTGCGGATCTGGCGGGTCTTGCCCTCGCGGATCAGGTTGCGGATCGCCGACGTGCCCACCAGCACCTCGAAGGCGGCCACCCGGCCCCCGCCGATCCGGGGGATGAGCGTCTGGTTCAGGATGCCGACCAGGGTGTGCGCCAATTGCAGCCGGATCTGCGGCTGTTGCTCGGCCGGGAACACGTCGACGATGCGGTCCAGCGTCTGCGACGTGTCGTTGGTGTGCAGGGTGGCGAACACCAGGTGCCCGGTCTCGGCGATGGTCAGGGCCGCGGAGATGCTCTCCGGGTCGCGCATCTCGCCGAGGAGCAGGACGTCGGGATCCTCACGCAGGGCCGCACGCAGCGCGGCCGGGAACGAGTCGGTGTCGGTGCCGACCTCGCGCTGGTTGACCGCCGAGCGCTTGTGCTGGTGCAGGTACTCGATCGGGTCCTCGATGGTCAGGATGTGCACCGACCGGTGCGTGTTGACGTGGTCGACGAGCGCCGCCAGGCTCGTCGACTTCCCCGACCCGGTCGGCCCGGTGACCAGCACGAACCCGCGCGGCATGCCCGCCCACCCCATGACGACCGGGGGGAGCCCGAGCTGCTCGGACGACGGCACGTCGAACGGGATGATCCGCAGCGCCAGAGCCGAGGCGCCGCGCTGCACGAATGCGTTCCCGCGCAGCCTGGCCTTCTCCCCCCAGCTGAACGCGAAGTCGACCTGCTTCTCCCGGCGGAACCGTTCCGTGAGTTCCTCGCCCAGCACGCCGGTCACCAGGCGATCGGCCTCCGGCTCGGTCAGCGCGGGCCCCTCGACTGGTCGCAGGGCGCCGTCGACGCGCAGGAACGGCGCCGATCCGGTGGTCAGCAGTAGGTCGCTGCCGCCCCGCTCCCACAGCTCACCGAGCAGGCGGTCGATGATCGCGGCACTTGGCCCGGACATGGTGGTCTCCAAGGTGGTGTGCTTGCTCATGGCAGGACCGTCCACTGCTTGACGGTGCTGGTGTGGCCGTCGAAGGACACGGCGGCCTTGACGAGCGGGCCGGACAGCAGGTCGATCCGGGTGCCGCCGAGGTACTCGGTCGCGCCTCCGCTCCCGGCGGTGACGGTGTAGGTCACGGTCAGCCCGGCCAACTGGGAGGCCTCGGTCAGGCCACACGGTGCCAGGTCGACCTGGTCGGTCACCGGGCCGCTGGAGCCGAGACGGACCGGCACGTCCAGTACGTTGCTGTTGACGCCGGTACAGGTGCTGCCGGGGAAGTCCACCGACATCTTCACCGACTCCACGTCGCCGTCCTCGTGATGAGCCACCTGCAGGACGACGTGGTCGAGCGCTCCGGTCGTGGCCGGTGCCGGTGCCGGTGCCGGCTGGGCGTAGCCGCCGAACGTGAGGGACGCCCGGCCACCGCCGGGGATGGTGGCGTCCGTGACGTCGACGGGCGCGCCGGGAGCCGGGGCCGTGAACCCGGTGATCGCGGTGACCGACGCCGGCTTCGCGATCACGGCCGGATAGGTCGTGAACAGCACCGGCTCCGGTGGGACTCCGATCACCGGGCGGAGGTATCCCGCGGCCGGACGGATGCCGAGGCCGATGGTCCGGGCGATGACGCCGCGGGTGACGACCTGCGAGCTGACCTGGCTCATCGACAGGTCGACGGCAGAGGTCGGCGCGTAGACGGTGCCGTTGATCACCATGCGGCTGTGATGGGTGTCCGTGTCGGCGTCGTCGGTCGACTTCAGCACCGCGCAACGACTCCCCGTGGTGAGGCAGCCGGACAGGGCCCTGATGGCGGGGGCTCGGAACACGATGTCGAGTTCGACGCCGTCGAGCTGGACGGCGGCGTCGGTACCGCCCGTGCCCAGCATCGCCGCATAGTCGACAGCGAGCCCGGACAACTGGTCGGCCTTCGTGACCCCGCAGGCGCCGAGGTCGACCACGTCGACACCGAGCGCGCCTTCATCGGCGGTCAGGGTGTGGTTCGCGTCGCAGGCGGTACCGGTCCCGGACACGGTCAGCGAGGCCGTGGGCGGCCCCGTCGGCCCAGTCGGCGCGGACGGCTCCGCCGGCAAGGGCGGCCCCGTCGGCGAGGGCGGGGCCGGGGTGGCGTCGTCGTCCTGGTGCGATACGTGCAGCACGACCTTGTCGATCACCGCCCCCGCCGGCAGGGGCAGCATCGCGAACGCGCCGAGCCGGATCGACGCCGACGGGGTGGCCGTGGAGAGCCTCGCGGTCGCGGTCGCGGTGTCGAGCGCTTGGGCGTTCTTCGGGTTGAGGAACGCCGCGGCGGTGGGCGTCGCGGTGCTGATGGCCTGGGTGGGCCGTACCGCGATCGGGGGTCGGTGGGCCAGTTCCAGGCTGACTCCGTCGAGTTGGGCGGTGGCGGTGGTGCTGCCGGCGCCGAGGGTGGCGGAGTAGGTCACGACCAGGCCGGTCAGCTGGGCGGGGTCGGTCAGCCCGCAGATGGCGACCAGGTCCAGGGTGTCGGTGCCCAGGGCGTCCCGGTGCGTGGCCAGCTGCTGCGGGGCGGTGCAGGAGCGGGGTATCCCGGGCCCGGTCAGGGTGACCGCGACCGTCGGCGGCGGTCCTCCGGCCGCCCCGGGATCGTCGCGATGCGCGACGTGCAGCAGGGCCCCGTCCAGGACCGAGCCGGGCGCCACCGCGGGGGTGTCGTAACCGCCGAGGCTGACGGTGGCGGTCGGCGTGGTGACCGAGTCGAGTGTGGCGTGGGCCGTGTTGGCGCCGTCGATCGCCTGGGCGTTGGCCGCACGGACGAACGTCGTCGACGACGCGCTCGTCGCCGGCCGGGGCCGCGGCGGGTCGTAGACGACTTCGAGCCACATGCCGTCCAGGGAATCGGCGCCCGCGCTGCCGCCCGCCTTCAGCCCGGCGGCGTAGGTCGCGGTCAGGCCCGTCAGCCGTGCGGGGTCGGCGATGCCGCACGCCTTCAGGTCGACGCGGTCGTCGCCCAGGCCGGCCCGCACGGTGAGCGGCAGGTTGCTACAACTTCCCCCGCCGCCCGCGGGGGTGACGCTGATTCTGGGAGCCGCCGCGTCGCCGGTCTCCTGATGGGCCACCCGCAGCACGGCGGAGTGGACCGTCGACCCCGGCGGCAAGGGCGGCTGGCCGAACCCGGCCAGGGTGATCGACACGGACGGGACCGCCGTGCTCAGAGCGGCGCCGGCCACCGACGATGTCGGCTGTTCGCCGATCTCCAGGGCGTTGTCGGGATCGGTGCCGGTGGCGGTGAACCCGGTGGATGCGGTCACGGCGGTCGGCTTGAACGTGGTCGGCGTGCGGTAGGCGACCTCCAGCCAGATGCCGTCCAGGCGTTCCGTGGCGGTGGTGCCGCCGGTGTCCAGGGTGGCGGCGTAGGTCACGGTCAGGGCGGTGAGCCGAGCCGGGTCGGTGAGCCCGCACGCGCCCAGCAGGTCGATCGGGGGATCGGTGGCGAGTGCCGTGTGCCGGGGCAGGTTGTCGGTGCGGCAGGTGTCTGCGCCGACGGCGGTGGTGACCTTCACCGCGCCGGGAGCGGTCAGGCCGCCGTCGTCCGCGTGCCTGACACGCAGCGTCGCGCTGGTGATGACCGAACCGGGCGGCACCCGGGGGGTGAAGCCGGCGAGCTGCATCGAGGCCGACCGCCGTTTCGTCGGGTCGAGGACGGCGTCGGCCGTGCAGCTCGCGGTGCCCGCCGGCTGCGAACACCCGGCCAGGGTCGGCCGTTCGCCACTGGTCAGGGCATGGCCCGGGTCGGCGAAGCCGGTGTTCGTGACCACCGCGGTCGGCTTCAGCGTGTGTGACGGCTTCGGCGGCTGGACCCCGTACACCGCCACCTGCTGGACGTCCGGGGTCACCGGGGCGCACAGTTCGACGTGTCCACGGTCGACCTGGAACTGGCTGCCGCCACCCATCATGACCTCGACGCCTTCGGGCCGCGCTGTGTCACAACCGCCCGGGCTGGGGACGGCCGGGCGGGTGGGGGCCCCGGGATCCCAGCCCGCCCGCGTACCGCCGACCACGCTGACCGTGGGATCGTCGACCGTCCAGACCGCGGTGCCACCGGTGAAGGTGAAGTCGAAGTAGTAGAGGCCCGGCTGTAGCCACACGACGACGCCCGGGCAGTCGCCACCGGTGAGGCGGGTGAGGGCGCCGGCGTCGTCGTAGTAGCCGGGCTGCAACCGCACCAGCCAGGAACCGGGGGCGGGACACGCGGGAACCGGCTGCCGGACCGGGACGGCCGTGGCCGGCGGGGTGTAGTCCGGGTCGGCGCCCACGACCTCGTCGGCGGGAGCCGACGGGGTGTCGTTGGCACAGTCGTGCACGTACGGCGCCTGGGTTGGGGGCAGCTGGGTCCGTGACACGGCACGGGAGCAGTCGCCGACGGCCGACACGTCGCCCGACACCACCATCGAGGCGCCGGCGCCGGCGGTGATGTTCGAGTGGGAGAACACGCTGCCCTGCACGCGCAGGCCGGGCGTGGTCACGTTGATGCCGTCCTCCGCCGCCTTGCCCAGGCTGCGCAGCGCGTCCTGCGGCTGGGTGGCGCGCGCGGCCGCGGGAGACGCGTTGAGGGGGTCGCAGTGGACGATCATCTGCCGGCCGTTGATCGGCGGGGCGGTGTAGTCGGCGCACGGGTTGCCCTGCGAGAAGTTCTTGATCGCGAGCTGCGTGGCACCGTCCGCGCTGTAGCCCCGCTTGCCCTGGTCGACGTACAGGCCCGCGGCTTTCAGGCCCGTGGCGGCGAAGGACAGGACCGACACGGTGACCAGGCTGAAGACGACGATGAAGGCCAGCGCGAGGATCAGTGTCGCGCCCTGTTCGTCGTCGCGCCGGCGGCGCGGATCGAGGCGGCCGGTCATGACGCGCTCGATCGTCGGACGGCGGTGAGGGCCGTCGGGGGCGCGGCGGGGTCGCTCTGCACGGTCAGCGTTACCTCCATGGGAGAGGTCCACGAGGTCTCGGCACCGCAGCTCAGAGTCACCGGACGGGTCGATGTGGTGGTGTCGAACCGGCCCAGCAACGTGGTGACGACGCCTCCGTCGGTGCACTTCACCCGGTTGAGGGTGCCGGTCGGCTGGTCGTAGGTGTAGACGACGTCGGTGCCGGGCCGGCTCAGGTGGACGATCACACCGGCAACGCCGCATGCGGAGTCGGTCGTGACGTCGGCCGCGCTGTGCACATCGCCGTAGAAGTAGCGGCCCAGCGTGCCCACCGCGCTGGTGGCGGCCACCCGCTTCTCCGTGCCCGCGGTGAAGCGCAGCCCGAGGACGATCGCCCTGGGCAGCAGGAGCCCGATGATGCCCAGGATGACGATCGTGACCAGCAGTTCGGTCAGGGTGAACCCCGACTCCGGGTGGCCGGACGTCCGTTGGGTCGTCATGACAGCATCGACTCCCGCTTGACCACTTCGAGCGTCGCGTCCCTGACGGGGTGCGGGCCGGTCGATTGCACGGTGAGCGTCACCTTCTGTACTCCGGTGTCGGCCGTCGGGCAGGACGGGCCGAACGCGCCCACTCCGTCCCAGTACTCGATCTTGAGGGTCACGGTGTACCCGGCCGGCGGCGTCGGAGTCTCGTAGCCACTGGCGCAGGAGACGTACGGATCGCTGACGATCTTCTCGGCGGCGCTGCGGATGACCGAGTCGGCGCCGGTCACCTTCTGCTGCCTGACCGAGCTGATGATCGCGGTGCCCATGCCCCCGAAGACGGCCACGAAGGCAATGCCCATGAGCACCACGGCGACGAGAACCTCGACCAGGGTCTCGCCCTCTTCGCCGCGGGGACGCCGCGGGCGGCGTGCCGGGCCGGTCATTGGACTTCGACCTGGTTGTAGACGCCGTAGATCGCCGAGAGGAGGGCGATGGCCACGAACCCCACGACGACCCCGACCACGATCACGATGGCCGGCTCGAACAGGCTGGTCAGCCGCTTGAGTTTGTGCTGCAGTTCCTTCTCGTAGAACTCCGACACGTTCTCGAGCTGGTCGTCGAGGGTCCCGGTCTCTTTCCCCACGCGCATCATCTGGGTGACCGCCCCGGGGAACAGCTTGGTGCGGGCGATCGGCCCGGAGATGCCGCCGCCTTCGAGCATCTCCACCTGGGCCCGCCCGATGGACCGCTCGTACACCAGGTTGTTGGCGCCCGAGCCGGCCAGGCTGAGTGCCTCCGGGATGGGCACGCCGGCCTTGATCATCGAGGTCAGGATGCGGCAGAACCGTTCGATGACCATGTAGCGGACCACATCGCCGACCACCGGCATCGCCAGCAGGAACCGGTCGCGCAGGACCCGTCCCCGCTCGGTCCGCAGACCGGCGATCACCGCCGCGACGAGCGCGACGAGCACACCGATGACGACCGGATACCAGACCGTGACGAAGTCGGTGAAGCCCATCAGGATCCGGGTCGGCAGCGGCAGTTCCGCGTTGAAGGACTCGAAGAACAGCTTGAAACGGGGCAGTACGAAGATGACGAGGACGAGGATGACGGCGACGGCCAGAGCCATCACCAGGCTCGGATAGGTCAGGGCGGAGCGGATGGTGCGCCGGCCCTCGACGTCCCGCTCGATGTAGCGGCCCAACTGGGCCATCACCACGTCGAGCTCACCCGTCGCCTCCGCCGAGCGGAGTACGGAGATGTAGAACGGCGGGAGCGCCTTGGCGTGGACGGCCATCGCGCCGGCGAAGCTTTCGCCGAAGCGCAGCGAGTCCATGACGTCGACGAGCAGCCCTCCCAGCTTCTTGTCCTTGGTCTCGGCGCGGATGATCTCCAGGGCGTCCAGGATGGGCACTCCGGCCTTGATGAAGGCGGCCATCTGGCGGGAGAAGTTGCTGAGCTCGACCAGGTCGACCTTCGCCGCGGTGAGTTCGAGCTGCAGCAGGTCGCGGCCCGCGGCCGTGACCGACCGCACGTCGTAGCCCTGCCGGGCCAGGCTGTCGGTCACCCCGTCGACACTGGAGCCCGTGAGCACGCCGGTGGCCTGTTTCCCGTCCGGGCCGATCGCGACGTACTTGAAGGTGGCCATGCCGGTGCACTCCTGGTTTGCGGGGTCGGAGGTTCGCGTCGTCGGTGTGTGGGTGCGGTGTCCGGCGAGCCGGACACCAGGGGACGTTCGGCAAGATCCGAAAGGGGCGGCCTAGACCACGTACACGCTGGACATGATCTCGGCGATCGTCGTGACGCCCTCCTCCACCAGACGGACGCCGCCGTCCAGGAGGCTGTCCATGTGCTGCTCGCGGGCGGCCCTGCGCAGGCTGCTGATCGACGCCTTCTCGACGAGCAGCCGCTTGACCGTGTCGCTCATCACGAGCAGTTCGAAGACGCCGATCCGCTCCTGGTAGCCGGTCCGGGAGCAGAAGTTGCAGCCCCGGCCCTGCCAGAACCCGATGTCGGTCGACCCGCCGGCCTTCGCGAAGAAGGCCAGTTCGTCCACGCCGGGCTGATAGGGGGCGCGGCACTGGTCGCAGATCCGCCGCACCAGTCGCTGGCTGACCACCCCGGCGACCGTGGAGGTGATCAGGAACGGCTCGATGCCCATGTCGGTGAACCGGTGCAGTGCGGAACAGGCGTCGGCGGCGTGGATGGACGACAGTACGAAGTGGCCGGTGAGAGCGGACTCGACCGCGATCCGTGCCGTCTCGCCGTCCCGGATCTCGCCGACCAGGATCACGTCGGGGTCCTGCCGGAGGATCGAGCGCAGCCCCGTCGCGAACGAGACGCCCGCCTGTTCGTTGATCTGGATCTGGTTGACCGACGGGACCACGTACTCCACCGGGTCTTCGATGGTGGTGATGTTGCGCTCGCTCTGGTTCAGCTCACCGAGCGTGGCGTACAGGGTGGTCGTCTTGCCGCTGCCGGTCGGTCCGCCGCAGGCGACCATGCCGTACGGGGAGCGCAGCAGCGACGCGAACCGTTCGTAGGTCGCGGCGGGCATGCCGAGCTCGGCCAGCCGCAACAGGGTGCGGTTGCTGTCGAGCAGCCGCAGTACCGCCTTCTCGCCCCAGATGGTGGGGGTGGTCGCGACGCGGATGTCGACCGACCTGCCGTCGATCTCGGTGGCGATCTGCCCGTCTTGCGGGCGCCGCCGGTCGACGATGTTCATGTTGGCCATGATCTTGATCCGGCTGACCACGGACGGGCCCATGTTCTCCGGCAGGCTCAGTACGTCGTGCAGCGCGCCGTCGATGCGGTACCGGACCCGGACCCGGTCGGCGTGCGGTTCGATGTGGATGTCCGAGGCCCGGTCGCGCAGGCCCTGGGTCAGCATGAGGTTGACCAGGTGCACGACCGGCGCGTCCTCGCTGACCACTCTGGCGCTGGAGGCGGCGCCGCGGCCGGTCTCGGTCGCCTCGAAGGCCTCGACCAGACTGCTGACGCCGGTCAACGCCCGGTAGGCGCTGTCGATCGCGCGCCGGATGTCCGAGGGGGCCGCGATCGCCAGCTGCACCTGATCCGGTGCGACCGCCTGGCCGACCTCGTCGAGTACGCGCGGGTCACCCGGGTCGCCCGCCGCGATGAGCAGCGTGCCCTCGGCCCGCCGCACCGCGACGACGCCCAGCGAGCGGGCCAGCGCCTCCGGCACCCGCGCCGCAGCCTCGGGATCGGGTTCGCTCTGACGCAAGTCGGCCACGGGTATGTCGAGTTGTTCGGACAGGGCCTCGACCAGGGAGCGCTCGTCGACCATGCCGAGTTCGAGGAGCAGGGCGCCGAGCCGCTTGCCCGAGGCCGACTGCTGGAGGAGGGCCTCGTCCACCTGCGCCGGGGTGAGCAGCCCGCGCCGCACCAACAGTTCCCCGATGCGCGGCCGGTTCTGCTCCGGGGGCACATGCCGCGCCGCGCCGGACTGCGCGCCCCGGACCGGTTCAGCCGGGGCCGGGTCCTGCGCCCCCTCGGGCAGGGTCCCGTCCTCGGCCGCCGGGTCTGCCGCCGCCGTGCGGCCCCGGAAGAGACGGCGGTTCGCCAAGGAACCCACCCCTTTCGCGCATCCAGTACAACGGCCGGTCATGTGCCGCGAGATCGCGCGGCACTGTCAGCCACTGATTAGTCAGCCGCATACTACTGCACGTCAACGCGCCCCCCTCCGCAGCCTCCGGATGAATGGAGCCCGCCGCGATCAACCCTTGTGGGTCCACTGCCTGCTCAGTAGTCTGCGGCTGATTAATCACGCTGTTACTATCACTCGATCTTGCAGCGGTCGCCGTAGATGGAGAGAGATGTTCACTTACCTGCAAGGCACGTCGCGTCAGCGGATGCGCGCACAGAACGAGACGACGGAAGCCGGCTTCACGCTGATCGAGCTCCTCGTGGTCATCGTGATCCTCGGCATCCTGTCCGCCATCGTCGTCTTCTCCGTCCGAGGCATCAACGACAAGGGTCAGGGCTCGGCGTGCAAGACCGACAAGTCCACGATCCAGACCGCGGAAGAGGCGTACTTCGCCAATCACAACAAGTACGCCGACATGGCCACGCTGCAGGAGGGGTTCCTGTCCAGCAGTTCCCGCTGGCACCAGGTCACTCTGGGCGACGAGGGCAAGTCGTACGAGGTCGTGCTGGTGCCCGGCGACGCGAACCCCTGCAACGGCGTCTGACGCGGGGGAGCCCTCATCGGGCGTCGTCGGCCGGTGGCCGTCGGACGGCCGAGTTCGCCAGGTGGCTTCGGATGCGCCACCTGGCGAACCGCCGTCGTAAGCCCGCGGCTTCGCCGACCCATCGTTTTTCGCCGGTAGCTACTGATACGCGCGGTACGGCACCATTGCGCGCATGTCACCCATATTCGTCGTGATCATCGGTCTGCTCGGGCTCGCTGTGGGGTCGTTCCTCAACGTCGCCGTCTCCCGGGTGCCGGCCGGCCTCTCGGTCGTGCGTCCACGCTCCGCCTGTCCGGGATGCGCCACGCCGATCGCGGCCCGGGACAACATCCCCGTCGTGTCCTGGCTCCTGCTGGGCCGGCGCTGCCGCACCTGCCGGGTTCCGATCCCCGCGCGCTACCCGCTCGTCGAAGCGCTCACCGCGCTCCTGTTCGTCGCCGAGGCACTGCGCTTCGGCCGGTCGGAAATCCTGCCGGCCGCACTCGTCTTCACGGCAGGACTGCTGGCCCTGGCCGCCTGCGACGCCGAACAGTTCCTCCTCCCACGCCGGCTGCTCTACCCGACTCTCGGGCTCACCGCCGCCTGTCTGCTCGCGGCCGCGGCGGCCACCGGCCAGTGGCACCGGCTCGGTGTGACCGCGGCATGCGGAGCGGGCGGGTTCGCCGTCTTCTTCGCCCTGCACTGGGTGCGGCCCGCCTGGCTCGGATTCGGCGACGTGCGCCTGGCCGGCTTGCTCGGCACCGGGCTGGGCTGGCTCGGTCCGTCGCATCTCGTCTTCGCGGTGCTGGCCGGCAGCGTCGCCGGGTTGCTGGTGGGCATCGTGCTCATCGCGGCGGGGCGGGCGAACCGCCGAACCCGCCTCCCCTTCGGCCTGTTCCTCGCCGCGGGCGCCATCGCAGCCCTTCTCGTGGGCGCGCCCGTCGTCGACTGGTACGAGAGCCTGAGTGACCTGTCCGCGACGCCTGCGCCGCTCACGACGGTCCGCCACTGATCATCACCACCAGGGCCGGACGCCGGTTCCGTCGTACGGCTGACGTCGGGCCGATCGGTGTGTTCTCCCGGGATCCGGTCCTCATGCCCGCCTTTTTCGCTCCGGGCTCGGTCGGCATCGCAAATACCATCGACGGTCCTTACCCTGGTGACCATGACGGAACCTGATCTGCCACTGGCCGAATGGATCGTGCTCGCACTCCTGGCCGAACGACCCAGCCATGGCTTCGCCATCGCCACCCTCACCGCGGAGGGCGCGGAGATCGGTGAGTTCTGGTGCATCTCGCGGCCCATGGTCTACCGGTCGATCACGCGGCTCGTCGAGCGCGGACTCATCACGCCGGTCGGCGCCGAGGAAAGCGATCGCGGACCGCAGCGCATGATCCACGCCGCCACCCGCTCGGCGAAGACGACGGTCAGCCGGTGGCTCAGCGAACCCGTGACGGAACTGTTCGACGTCCGCGCCGAGCTCACGTGCAAGCTCCTGCTGCTCCAGCGTCGAGGCACCAGCCCGGCCCGCCTGGTCGAGCGGCAACGGGTCGTCATCGACGAGATCGAGGAGTCGCTCCGCGCCAAGGAGGACGCCGCGGGCGACCACATCGCCCGCGCGAGCTACGCCTTGCGACTGGAACACGTCCACGCCGCGCGCCGGTTCCTCGACGCCGTCGACGTCGACTCGACGCAGCCGGCCGTCAAGACCGGCTGACGCCACCCTCGTGGTGATCGTCCCCCCCCCCCAGGTATCCACGTCACCGCCGCGCGCGCCACGACTCGATCCGACCGATACCGGCCGGCAGGACCAAGAAAGGCCCGGCGATCGCATTATTGCGATTGCCGGGCCTTTTTTGCAGGTCAGCGTGTCATAGGCAGCCGCCGGTAACGACCCGTCGGCTACGGCACCTCGACGACGGTCTCGCAGGAGCCGCCGGCCGCGATCGCATCCGTGCCCGCGAGCGTCGGACCGCCGTTGGCGTCGCCGGCGCAGACGTCCGCGCCGCCACCGCCGGAGAGGGTGTCGCTGTCGGCGCCACCGGCCACGGTGTCGTTGCCGTTCCCGCCGGAGAGCGCGTCATTGCCGGCCCCGCCCTTGAGGGCGTCGGTGCCGTCACCGCCGGTGATGGCGTCGTTGCCGTCACCACCGTCGACGTAGTCGTTGCCGCTGCCGGCCGACACGGCGTCGTTGCCGCCGAACGTGCAGATGGTGTCGTTGCCGCCGCTCCCGCTGACGCTGTCGTTCCCGTTGCCGGTCACGATCACGTCGGCGCCGTTCGTGCCGTTCACCGTCCCGTTGCCGGTGATCGTGGCGGCGAGACCGTTACAGCCGGCCGAGACGTTGACCGTCACGGTCGCGATGTTCGAGTCGACGGTGCCGTCGGTCGCCTTGTACGTGAAGCTGTCGCTTCCGACGTAGGCGCCGGTCGGCTGGTAGCTGAAGGACCCGTCCGGGTTGAGCGTGAGGGTGCCGTGCGTCGGGCCGGTCACGAGCGACGCCGTCAGCGTGCTGCCGTCCGGATCCGTGTCGTTGCCGAGGACACCGGAAGCGCCGACGACGAGTGCGGTGTCCGCGCCGACGTGGCTGTACGAGTCGTTCGCGGCCGTCGGCGTCCGGTTGGTCGCGTTGGGCAGCACCGTGGCGTCCTTGACGAACGTCGCCGAGCTGTTGCTGTTGGCCGTGACGACATCGGGACGCCCGTCGCCGTCGAGGTCGGCTACCGCTGTGGCCTGAGGGTTGCCACCGCCGCCCAGCCCGAATGCGAGCGGGCTGCCGAACGCGCCCGTGCCGTCGCCCTCGAACACGACGACCTCGTGCGAACCGGAGCTGGAGACGACCAGGTCGACGTGGCCGTCGCCGTTCAGGTCGGACACCGAAGCGGAGGTGAGGTTCGACCCGGCCGACAGGAGGCTCGCGGTACCGAACCCGCCCGCGCCGTCGCCGAGCAGTACGGCGACGCGCCCCGGCGTGCCGGGCGCCACGATCACGGCGTCCTGCTTGCCGTCCTCGTTGACGTCGGCGAGCTTGAGCTTGGACGGCAGCGTCATGCCGGCCGAGACGCTCGACGCGGTGCCGAAGCCCCCGTCTCCGTCGCCCGGCAGCACGGAGAGCGTGTCGGCCGACGAGTTCGACGTGACCAGATCCAGATGGCCGTCGCCGTTGAGATCGGCGGCCGCGATGCCCTGCGGGCCGGTGCCGCCGTTCAGTCCGAACCGCGTCGCCGCGCCGAACGTGCCGTCCCCGTTGCCGAGCACGACCGCGACGTTGTTCGTGTTCGCGTTGGACGTCGCGAGGTCCGGCTTGCCGTCCTCGTCGAAGTCGCCCACGGCGACGCCGGTCGGGAAGCGGGCGACGCACGGGTTGTCGCCCGTGGTGTCGCACCCGGGCGTCGGGTTGAGTTCCACCGAGGCTCCGGCGCCGAGAGCGCCGGAGCCGTCGCCCAGCCAGACCAGAGCGACGTTGCCGCGCCCGTCCTGGCTGATGACGTCCTTGTGGCCGTCGCCGTTGACGTCCCGGATCTCCGCCGAGCTGAGAAAGCGGCTCGTCAAGGTCTGCGGGGCCGCGTACTTCGTCACGGCGCCGAAGCTGCCGCCGCCCGAGCCGAGGAACACGCCGAGGCCCTCGGTGCGGATCGCCGTCACGAGGTCCGGCTTACCGTCGTTGTTGAGATCGCCGATCGCGACGGCGGAGCTGCCGCGGCCGTTGTCGTCGAGGTTCACCGCGGTACCGAAGCCGGTCGTGTTGGCACCGGTCGCCGAGGCCGGGGTGGCGGCCATCACGACGGTAGCCATCGCGAAGACGAGCGTCGGAATTCGGCGTCGCCGGCCGTGCGTGGCCGCGACCGGGCGACCGTCCGGCGTGAGGTGCCGGCGTGGTGATCTGTGCATGGGTGAGGACCCTCCTAAGGGCCTGATACAGAGGAATGGGTGACGCGCTCCGGCATGACGGCCGTCAATCGGCGGGACGCCGGGCCGGGACCGTCGGCGGGCGATGTCCGTGCCGGCCGACGGCCCGTTGCCCAGGCTTCCGGGTCGCCTAGTAGCCGTAGGCGGCGAGGGTCCCCTGGATGGTGGGGTCGAGGTCCCAGTCGTTGTTGAACAGGTCGCTCCAGACGGCCGCTGCGCCGGCGTTTCCGCCGTTCAGGGCGACGCCGTACTGCTCGATGCCCCCGTAGCCGGAGTACGCGCTCGCATTGACCTCGGTCCACGTGTTGGGATCGTTGCCCGTGGTGCCGTTCAGTGAACTGGACGTCCAGCTCACGTTCACGACGTTCGACTTCGCGACCAGACCCAGCTGGGTGTTTCCGCCGGCGTTAGCCGTCACCGCGCCGCGCACCTGGCTGATTCCTGATTCCAGGCGCACCTTGCACGCCGTACCCGCGCTGTCGCAGGCGCTTCCCCGGAACACGTTCTGGCCCGGACCGCTGTCGGTCCACGTGAACCCGTTCTGTACCAGGGCCTGCTTGGACGCCGCGCCGAACGGTGCGGAAGCCGGGTCGGCGACCGCGATCCGGTGCCCGCTCGTCGCCAGCCAGCTCACCACGCCCGGGATCGTCGTGGGCGCGCCGCCGGAGACCGGCGTCGCGTCGCAGCGAGGCGACTGCGCCTTGCCGTTACCGCTGCCGTTGGCGTCCGCGCCGAGCGCCAGCGGCGGGCTTCCGGCGTTGGACGGGTCATCGCCCTTGGTCGAGCCCGCCCAGCTGCCGCTACAGCTGTAGATCGCCAGGCGCCCGACTGCCACGAGATGCTTGGTCGTGGGGTCGCCGTTGCATTCGACGCTCCCGCTCGCCGTGCACGTCCCGCCGGCCGCGGTCGGGATGACCGCGTCCACGTTGGCTTCGTCCGCCGACAGGAACGCGTCGATGTGCAGCGGCCCATTGGAGCAGTTGTTGGAAGAGGAGGGGTCGCACGTGGTGTAGGGGCCGGCGCTCTTCAGCTGCTGCCGCAGGCTTCCCGACGTGATGCCCCGCATCGTCGACGTGTCGATCGCCGGCTTGTTCCAGAACCCGCCGATCTGCGACGCGGCGTTCGCCGTGAACGGCGTGAACGACTTGGACGTCGCGATGTACCCCTTCATGTCCTTGAGGGCGGGGTACATGTTGTTCGCGACACCCACCTCCGAGTCCGTCGTTGCGAACGCTGCCGGTGCCGCGGCGGTGATCAGCGCCGTCGCGAGGGCACCCACCGCGAACGCGTTCCGCACCCGCCGCATCGCGGTGCGGCCGGAGTTCGGACCGCTTCGAGCGCGGCTGGACCTTATGTGCATGTGCTACTCCTAGTCGATCTGGTCTGCGGCGGCGGCCGGACCGGCACCCTGCTGGTGGGATCAGGCAAATGCCGGAAACACATGGGCATCTGCGAGGTTTCCGGCATGAAGGTGCCGCACGCGCCTAGATGGTGCTCACGCCGGACCCCAGTAGTCAATCGTTGACAACCGTACGTGCTGTGGGTGTAATGCACGTATCCAGACTGCAACGGGCCTGGTGGGCAAGTGTCGTCAGGCCGCTGCAGGACGCAGAGAAGGGGCTGGCGGCACGATGGGCAGAGGCGTGGTACGGCTGTGTTGAGCAGACTGTCGGGCTCGCGCGCGATCAGGCGGGGTGTACTGGCTCTCGCGGTGGTCGCGTTGGCACTGGGCGTTGTGGTGTTCGTACGCGGTGGTTCGGATGCGCCGGCCCAAGCCCAGAGGCCGGAACGCGAGTGGTGCACGCCGGGCACCCCGCGCAGCGGGCTCTGCCCGAACAACAAGGCGTTCGACGTCAAGGAATACGCCCATCACGGCGACGCCTTCGATTGCATGAACTTCGCCAACCAGGCGGATGCCCAGGCGGTGCTGCGGGCCGACCCCAGCGATCCGAACCGCCTTGACGACGGAGGCGGCGTCGCGTGCCGGGGATTGCCGCAACCGCGCGACACCACACCGGTTCCCGCTATCGCCCAGCAGTTCAAGTGCGGTCCCGGCGACACCCGCAGCGCGCTCTGCCCGCAGCCGGAACGAGCCTTCGACGCCCGCTACTTCCTGCGCTACGGCAATGACGCCTACGACTGCCCGGACTTCGCCGGCCAAGCGGACGCGCAGGCCGTCCTGCGCTTCGCGCCGGCCGACCCGAATCACCTGGACGGCGAGGGGAAGGGCATCGCGTGTCCGGACCTGCCGGGACCCAAGGACGTCAAGCCCGTACGACGGGGAACACCGTGACGTGGCAAGGGCTCGCGCGTGCGCTCGGGCCGGACGTGAAGCATCGATCGAAGGAAGCCCCGACCGTCATGACACCGGATCATCGCCTGTTCCCCTTGCGTGCCAGACGCCAGGACGGCTTCACGCTCATCGAGTTGCTCGTGGTCATCGTGATCCTGGGCGTTCTCGCGGCCATCGTGGTGTTCTCCGTCAGGAGCATCGGCGACAAGGGCCGCAAGGAGGCGGTCGCTGCGGACGCGGCCACCCTGCGAACAGCGGAAGAGTCCTACTGCGCGAAGCACGGACACTACGGGACGATCGATGATCTGAAGGCCGACGGGCTGCTGACGGGCGAACCGGTCTACAACATGGTGACGGTCGGCGAGGAGAACAAGTGCGGTCGAGGCGCAAAGTCGTCGTTCACGCTGTATGACACCTCACCGACTGAGCGCGCAGCGGACCCGATCCCGGTGGGCGAGGGGCCGACCGACGTCGCCGTCGACGAGAAGGCCAATCGCGTGTACGTCGTGTCCAGCGTCGCCAACAGCGTGACCGTGATCGACGGCAAGACCGACGAAGCGATCGGCACGCCGATCAGCCTCTCCAGCGCTGTGTCGAACCCGACCCGGATCGCGGTCAACCCAGAAACGGGGCAGGTCTACGTCGGCGGTACGGGCAGCGTTGCGATCATCGACACGGCCAACGGCAATCGAGTGATCCGCGTCGGCTTCCCGGATGCCGTCAGCGCCCTGGCCGTCTCTCCCAAGAACGGCGACGTCTACGTCGGCGGCGGACTCTGGACGGTCGCCTACATCGCCGCCGGCGGCTCGTCGGCGACGCTGATCCCGCTGCCCGCTGCGGGACTGCTCGTGAGCGCGGGCAACGGCATGGACTTTTCCTTCGGCCGCGCGGGCGACGAGGTGTACTTCGCGAAGCAGGGCAATGGCATCGGCGAGAGCCCCAACATCGGCCTCTTCGCGATCTCGTCGCAGACCCACACGGTCAGGCTCGTGGCGGGGTTCCCGACGACGAAGGCAGCCTGCGGCAGCAGCAACGTGAACCTCCTCACCGCGAACTCCGCCCGGGGCGTGACCGTTTTCGATCCGAACCGAAACCTCGTCTACCTCCTTGCCAAGAGGTGCGCTTCGAACCCGTCGATTCCCACCGGGGGGACCCCCGTCGGGACGGTGATCGCCATTGACCCCAGCAGCGGTGCTTCAACGGCGATCGACGACCTGGTCGGAACGAACGGCACTCCCATGGCAGCGGTCTACAACGCTGCGGCAGGGTCGGTCTACGTCTTCTCCCTCGTTGTCGGAGGCGGCCAGCAATGCGGCGCTACCGGAGGCCGCATCAGCCGAATCAGCGGGACGACGACCATGGGGCAGGCGTCAGTCTGCGCACTGTCAACCCTGAGTGCCGGGAACCCGGCGCACAAGGTCGCCGTGCTGAAGAACTTCAACAGGGTCTTCGTCGCGCAACGAAGGCTCGAAGCCACGAACGACGTCCCCGGCTCGCCGGGCGGCCTCGGAGTGGCCGACGGCACCACGCTGCTGACGCAGGCTCGGCTCGGCACGCCCAGCGAGTTCGTCTCGCTTGCCGTGAACAACGCCACGGCGAAGGTGTACGCGCTCGACCCGGCCAAACGAACGGTCGCGGTGTTCCGGACAGGAGCGGCCTAAGACCATGCCGGACCAGTCACGCACCACCCACAAGAGCCGGGACCGCCGGCCACGACCGGGCGGTCGTACCTCCCTCGCGGCGGTCGGCGTGATCGCGGCGATCGTGCTGACCGCGTGCGCCGGCAACGAAGCCCCGGAGCACACCTTCGACGTCGCTCCCTACGTGAACAAGGGGCACGTGGTCGACTGCGACGCGTTCAAGGCCCAGGCCGACGCGCAAGCGGTGCTGCGAGCGGACGCACTCGACCCGAACGGACTCGACCGGGACGGCAACGGCATCGCATGCCCGAACCTCCCCAAGCCGACGGACAAGAAGCCGGTCCACCGCGACTTCATCACCGACCTGGACGGCGCTCCGATCATCGAGCCGCTCACACCGCGGCCGACGTAGCGACGGCGGAAGCGCTTCCGCCCGCCCACGGGGGCGGCCGGTCGGGTTCCCTCCATGAGGCCCCGACCGGCCGACCGCCTCGTCCGACGAGCGGCGGCAGGGACAGGCCCTACCGGCGCAGCCGGTCGAACTCGGCGGTGAACCCGCACCGGTCCGCGACGGCACGCAATTGGTCGTCGGGCACGCCGTCCGGCCGGCCCAGGACGAGGCCCATGGCTTCGGCGGTCAGCCCCAGGTCGGCGAGGATGCCCAGATCTCCGGCCGGGCGTGCGCCGGGTGCGTCCTCTTCGGGAGGGGTGATGCGCAGGACGTCCAGGGCCTGGGCCGCGAGCGTGTGCCGGTGCGCGGCGCGGGCGTCCGAGAGCAGCAGGGCGCTTCCGGCCGTCGCGGACCGCGGAACGCAGGATCAGGAAGAACGACTCGTCCGCGTTGAAGAACCCGAACACCGCCTCCGAGGCCCCGACGGCACGGACCGCGGCGATCGCCTCGTCGAGCCCCGTGAGGGCGGTGCGGTCCAGGCGGGTGCACCGCCAGGCGCCGCCCCGGCGTTCGACGGTGATCGCGTATCGATGGTTCCTGTGTTCTGTCACGGCTCCAGAGGTGCCCCGTCGGCTCACCGGGTAGCCGCACGCGGTGCCGGCATGGTCCGCACGGACCAACGGTCGGTCAGACGAGGTCGAGCAGTTCCGTGTGCACGGCGGCGGGGCCACGGTGCTCGTCGAGGAGGTGGATCTGAAGGATCCAGTGGGCCCGCAATCCGTCCTCCAGCATCCGGCGCAGGGGCCGGTCGTTCTCCGGACCGATGAAGACCTCCGGCCGTGTCGCCTCCGCGGGCGCGGCGGGCGCGGTGCCGGTCAGCCGACCGCAGTGCCGGGCGCCCAGACTCCGGCCGGCCCTGGCCGCCAGGCCGCGTACCTTCGCGTACAGCTCGCGGCCGGTGATGGATTCGTCGGCCCGGAAGGCATCCCGGGCGCCGGTGGCCACGGCGGTCAGGTCGTGCACGAGGCGCCGACGCACGGGACCGTCGCCGAGGGCCACGGTCCGGGCGAAAGCCGTCTCGTACGGGGCCAGCAGCGACTCGAAGTCCAGCACGACCAGGTCCTGTGCGCCGATGACCCGCTCCGGCCACTGCCCGCCCACCACGGTGCTCGGCCACGACCGTACGAACCTACGGCGGACCCGGCCCGCCCGTACGCCGAACACCTCCCGGGCGATCAGGGCGATCCGGTTGTCGACCTCTTCCTCGCTGCGCCCGGGCTTGATCACCTGAGTGGCGATCACGTGCGCGAACAGGCGCTGCGCCATGCGCTGGCCTTCCAGCAGGTGCAGGCCCCGCAGCCCCACGTCCATCCGGTCCAACGTCGCCATCGTGTGTCCTTGCTGTCAGCCCATGCCCGCGCCGCTCGCTGCCGGGCCCGCCGGCACCTGAACCGGCTGCGGCACGCCGGAGCGGGGCCCGAGGCGGAGGTGGTGATCGACCGGCGCCGAGGCGGAGCCCTGACGGCCTGGCCGAACCTAACAGCGTCGGCCTGCGCGGCATCACCGGTTGATCCTCCAGCGCTCGGCCGATACCGGCCGCCCACGCTGGTCCGTCATACGAGGGGCAGCGGCAACCGGCCGACGCGAGGCCCGTGTACGGGATCGAAATCGGCGTGGGGAACGTCGCGCAGGACGGCTGGAGCGTCGCCGTCACGCTCATGGACCTGGCCACCGAGGCGATCTGGGAAGACCCCCCAACGGCTGCCCGTACACGGCCGTGACCGAAGGCGACGTCACCTCGCACATCGACAGCACCAGGGGCCAGGCGCGACCGGGGACGGCGAATGTCACCGGATCATCCCCTCGCGTTCCGGTGGAGCGCCGAGGGGCGAGGCAGGCGCTCGGGCTCATCCTGATGAGCTCCACCGGTATCCAGCTGTCCTCCGCATTCGCGGCAGGGCCGTTCGACTCGCTGGGGCCCCTCCCCGTCAGCTCGCTGCGCATGGCCATCGCCGCGCTGATCCTGTGCGCGCTGTTCCGGCCGCGGCTGCGCGGGGGATCGGCGCGATCGGCCGGGTGGGCGGGCACCAGTGGCTGGTCCTGGTCGCCGCGGCCGTGGTCGGGGTCGCCATTCCGTACGCCGTGGACACGATCGCCGCCCGAGTCTCCTCCGCGAGGGTGGTCGGCACGCTGTTCAGCATCGACCCCGTCATGGGATCCCTCGCCGGACTGCTGATCCTCGGCGAACGCATCAGCTGGACCGCGGTCGCCGGCATCGTCGTCGTGGCCGTCGCGGGAGCCGCCGTGGTGTGGCTGGCAGAGGCTACGAACGAGGCGGGCGAGCCGCTCGCAGAGGCGCCCGAAGCGGTCCGGTTCTGACGTCGCGGGACCGGCCCGCATGCGCGTCGACCGGGCCATTCCGGTTGGCCGGTCAGATCGGTGCGCTCGCCCCGTCGCCGGGCGGGTGGGGGCGGACGTGGGCGATGACGAGGGCGACGTCATCGGCGGCGTCGTCGTGTCGTAGGGCGGCCAGGAGCCGGTCGCAGGTTGCCTCAGGGGAGAGGCCGGAGTCGGTGAGGAGGCTGAGGAGGAGGCCGAGGCGGTCGTCGAAAGAGTCTCCGCGGGTTTCGACGAGTCCGTCGGTGTACAGGACCAGCCGGTCTCCGGGGACCAGTCCGAGGGCGGTGGTCTGGAAGTCGGCGTCGCCGAGGCCGCCCGTGCCGAGCGGCACACCGACGGGAAGGTCGAGCAGTTCGGGGTACTGCCCTGACCGGATCACGATGGGGGGAGGGTGGCCGGCGAGGGCGACGCGGCAGCGGGCGCGGAGAGGGTCCCACGTGGCGTAGACGCAGGTCGCCATGGTCCCCTCCAGTTCGGTGGTGATGTGGTCGAGGTGGCGCAGGACCCGGGCCGGATCGAGGCTCAGGTCCGCCAGGGTGCGGGTCGCCGTGCGCAGTTGTCCCATGGTGGCGGCGGCGTGGACGCCGTGTCCCATGACGTCGCCGACGACGAGGGCGGTCTTGTCCCCGGGCTGGGGGATCGCGTCGAACCAGTCGCCGCCGATCCCACTGGCCGCTGCGGCGGGTTGGTAGCGGTAGGCGATCTCGAGTCCGGCGGACCGGGGCGGGGGGTGCGGGAGGAGGTGGCGTTGAAGGGTCAGGGCGGTGTCGGTGGCGTGCTGGTACCAGCGGGCGTTGTCGATGGCGATGGCGGCGCGGGTGGCGAGCTCGCCGGCCAGAGTGACGTCGTCGTGGCCGAAGGGGAGCGGGTTGCGGGTGCGCAGGAGGCCGAGGGCGCCGAGGACCTGTCCGCGGGCCGTCAGCGGCACGGCCAGGTAGGAATGCGCGCCCTCTTGGGCGAGGAGGTCGGCGGAGGCGCCGTCACGCGCGATGCGCCCCAAGTCCGTACGGCTGGTGTGCGGCACCAGGACGGGGTGCCCGGTGGTCACGCAGCGGGTGACCAGGCGTTCGGCCGAATAGGTGGTGCGCTCGCCCACCTGGTCGGCGGCGCGGAGCGCGTCCGTCTCGTAAGCCGCGGCGAGGGCCAGGGCCATGAACAGGGCCTGTCCCGCACCGGGGCCGGGGGCCGCGGTCGCGCTGCCCTCCAGGACCGAGTCGAGGACGTCGACCGAGGCGAGGTCGGCCAGGTCGGCCACGACGAGGTCGGCGAGTTCCCGGGCCGTGCGCTCCAGGTCCAGGGTGGTGCCGACGGTCACCGAAGCCCGGGCGATGAGGTCCAGGCGCCTGCGGGCCTCGGCTGTTTCTCTGGCCGCACGGTAACTGTCGGTGACGTCCACGACCACCAGGGCGACGCCGATCACCCGCCCGCGGGGGTCCTCCAGCCGGTAGTACGAGCCCGACCAGGCGTGCTCCCGGCCCGGGTCGGCGGGAGTGCGGCCGACGCCGTACTGGTCCAGCAGCGGTACGCCGGTGTCCAGGACCTGGCGCATGGAGGCTTCGATCACCTCGGTGTCCAGGAACGGCACCGCCTCATGGGGTGTACGGCCCAGGTGTTCCTCGGCGGGTAGGCCGTTGATCCGTACCAGCATCGGGTTGATCAGTACGTACCGCAGGTCGGTGTCCAGTACCGCGAGCCCGAGCGGGGACTGCGCCACCAGCGGCACCGAAAGTGCCAGGTCGCGCTCCACACCGCGCAGAACGGCCTCGTCGCAGGCGATCCCCAGGGCGTAGACGCCGCCGTCCTCGTCCTGCAGCCGCATGTTGCGGAACTCCACCAGCTTCGTGGAGCCGTCTTTGTGCCGTACGGGGAAGACGCCTGCCCAGGTGTCGCCGCCGGCCATGACCTTCGCGAACAGCTCCAGGACCAGATCGGCGTACTCATCGGCGACCAGCAGTTTCACCGCGTAGCTGCCCAGCGCCTCCTCGGCCGACCAGCCGAACAGCTCCTGGGCCTGGGGGCTCCACAACGTGATGCGCCCCCCGGTGTCCAGGACCACCGCGGCCACGCTCAGCACGTCCAGCAGGCCGCCGGGCTCGGAGGGAACCACCCGTACGGGGCCGGGGCCGGCCGGGAACGCCTCGGACGCGACCATGACCGGACCTCCTTCAGCCACTGCGGGTCTCGGACCCGACGGTCCAGTCCCTCGCTCGCCCGTCGGTCCTCCTACTCATCCTGCGCCCGCCCGGCCCGGGCGGCAGCCTCCGTCGGCGGGTGCTCCGGTGTGGGGGAGGGGCACCCATTCGGAAGTTCGTCCGTGGAGTGAGGCGTAGGAGGCGTTTCTGTGGTGCGAGCAGGACTCTCCGTGTAGCGTCAGCGCCAGCTGTCATGGTTCCGAAGTACCGGTCGCCCGTGAGCACAGTTTCACGGGCGATTTTGCTGTTCGGCGTCTCTGAGGACCAGGGCGATCACCTCCGGCTCCCGCATGGTGCGGGACCGGTTTCTAGTCCCTTGGAGGACACATGGCCACCGGAACCGTGAAGTGGTTCAACTCGGAAAAGGGCTTCGGCTTCATCGAGCAGGAGGGTGGCGGCCCGGACGTCTTCGCCCACTACTCGAACATCGCCGCTCAGGGCTTCCGCGAGCTGCAGGAGGGCCAGAAGGTGAACTTCGACGTCACCCAGGGCCAGAAGGGCCCCCAGGCGGAGAACATCACCCCCGCCTGAGCCTTCACTCCCTGTAGCGGCCCGCGAGCACGCAGTGGCTCCGCTGCCGTATGAAAGCCCGGCCGGCACGCTTGTGCCGGCCGGGCCTTTCTTTTGCGCCGCCAGGTCAGGTCGCGTGAACACGCCGTTTGGCAGGCGGCTGCGGATCCTGATCACCTCCGAGCGGCCCCCGACCTCATCCCCGATGCCCCCCTCAGGCGGCAGCGGACCCCGCCCCCGCCGATGGCACCGCCATCTGGGCCGGCCTCACGGCGCGGCCCGACGGTCCGGGGAACCGGGTATGACGATGACCGGTTCCCCGCCTGATGCCGTGCACGCCCCCAGACCCGCAGTACGCGGCCCGATATGACCGTCCCGCGGGCCGGTGAGAGGATTTCAGTACCACGGGTAGAGGGCGCGACGTGTGCGTCCATCCCGATACAGGACAGCAGGTCAGGTCATGGCCAAGCAACCGAAGCCGTCCCGGCCCCGCGATGGCGAGGGCATCAGCCGGCACAAGGAAGCCAAGCAGCACGGCTGGTCACCGGATGTGGACGAGACCACTCAGCAGGAGAACCCGAGCGCCCACCGCTCCTTCCACCCGGACGAGTACGCCGCCGCCAAGGGCCCCGGCCGAAAGGTTTCAAAGGAAGAAGCGGGCAACCCCCACGGCACCCCCTCCAAGAGCAGGGGCACCCGCGGAGAGGACCAGGGCAAGGGCTCCGGCGACAAGGGCATGCACGACCTCGGCCCGCGAGGCCGCTCACAACGCCCCAGCGGAACCAAGGACGCCTCCGCCTCCACCGGAGTGGACCCCCAGGACCCGCCCGGCACACGCAGCGCCGGATAGCGCGCTCGCGGGCGTCGTTCTCTCTGCGACGTGTCACCCAGTGATCCGCCAGGTGCCGTGACGTACGTCGAGCGTTGCGGTGAGGTCGGCCTGTCGCGGGAAGGAGACGTTCAGCCGCCATGGCTCCGGCAGGGCAGCCAGCTTGATGGCGACCAGATCCTCGGTGACGCCGGCCAGCGCTCCGATCCAGTGAGGTGCGGTCGCGATCAGCTGCTCAGGCAGCCAGAGCCCGGGCTCGGGAACATGTGAGAGGGACGCCTCGGCGAGTCCGGCGAGGGCGGAGCCGGCCAGAAGGGCCAGCAGCCGTGCCAGGACCGCGGCCGGCAGAGCCGGGTCCCGGGTCTCCAAAAGCACGTAGCAGTCGTCGTGGCCCGAGAACCAGACCCGGGAGTCTCCCAGGCGGTTCAGGAGCGGCTCGTCAAAGCCGGTCGTGCCGAGCACGAGCGCGAGCTCGTCGAGCTGCTCCGTCGTCACGCCGGCGGGCACGTCGATCAGAGTCAGCTCGTACGGCGACCAGGTGCCGTCGAGGAGACGGGGCAGGAGGTCGCGGTCCATCACCAGGAACTCCTCCGCGAGTCCGTTCGTGCCTGACGCCCAGGATCCGAGGGAGTGGACCGTGCACGGCACGCCGAGCTCGGCCGCGATCAGCGAGGGACGCAGCGAATGCCAGTTCTCGTCCAGGTATGAGTTCGTCTCCAGCGACACCACCGCCACGGCGTCGTTCGCCACGGCCACGAGCAGGTCGACCAGCTCACCCGCCTGTGCCGCACCCGCACTGACCTGCCACATGCCCTCGGCCTCGCGGAGGCTGAAGCTCAAGGGGAACGGCCGGCGCTCCACACCGACACTGTTCACGCTGAACGCGCCCTGCTGCCCGACCTCGATCACCGCCCCACCCCCGAGAACCCGCTGGACACCACCGCCCACCCCGAACCGACCAGCGAGTTCGAGCTGTACTCCCACGCCCTGGAGGACGCTCCCGACCTCCAGCTGCCCCGGCAGGACATCCGGCAGGGAACGGTCCGGGCCGCGCAGTGGGCCCGCCGCAACAGTTGACGGTTCCGCCCCGAGCGCCTGCCCAGGGCCGTTCCGGGTTCACGTGCCGTGGACGGTGGTCAGGTCGGTGAGGCCGGAGATGGTCAGGACGGGTTCCAGGAGGGGGTTGGCGAGCAGCTCGATGCGGTCGGCGTGCGGGAAGAGCACGCTGAGGCCGGCACTGTCGAGGTATTCGACACCGGTGAGGTCGAGGACCAGGGGACCGGCCGTGCCCGCGAGGGCGGCGGCCAGTTCCCTGGTGTTGCTCATGTCGATCTCACCGACAGCGGTCAGCAGCGCGGTACCGTCGGGCCGCCATCCGAGGGTGAGGGTCAGGGGAGTGGTGGTCATCAGGCGATCCTCGTATGCATGTCGACGGTGGTGCCGGACGGGCCGGGGGTGACGGTGACGTGCTGCATCAGTGCGCGCATCAGACCCATCCCGCGACCGCGATGGGTGTTGAGCTCCGGCTGCGGTGCTTTCCAGCGGCCGGTGTCGGCGATGGTCAGGCGCAGCTTGTCGACATGCGCCTCGGCCCGGAAGTAGATGGTGTCACCGGGGGCGTCGCGGTGGCCGTGCTCGATGGCATTGGCACACGCCTCGCCCGCGGCGACCAGGACGTTCTGCATGGTGGTGGGGGGCAGGTCGCACTGGTTGAGCCAGCCGCGCAGCGTCTTGCGGACCGGGGCGAGCTGCGAGGACTCGGCGGGGAAGGACATCTCCAGCGGGGCCGGGTGGCGGTAGAGCAGCAGGGCGACGTCGTCGTCGTAGCCGTCGGCGGGGGCCAATCGTGACATGACGTGGGTGGCGAGGTCGTCGATGGAGGTGTCCCGGCCGTCCTGGAGGGCTTCACTGGCCTGGTCGATGCCCGCGCTGAGCGGGCGGCGGCGGCGTTCGACGAGCCCATCGGTGTACAGCAGCAGGGTGGACCGCGCAGGTATGGTGCAGGCGCCCTCGGGGCGTTGGTTGCCGGGCCGCACGGCCAACGGCAGGGAGCGTCCGTCCTCCAGGAGGCGACGGGTGCCGTCGGGAAGGACGAGGATGCCGGGCGGATGGCCGGCGCTGGCGTACGTCAGCTGCCCGGTGTCGGCATTGAGGACGCCGCAGAAGACGGTGGTGCAGATCGCACCCGGGACCCCCGCCGCGAACTGGTCCAGGGCCATCAGCGTCTGGGAGGGACTCGAGTCCTGGAGCAGCAGGGCGCGGCACGCGCTGCGCAGTTGGCCCATGACGCTGGCGGCGGCTAGGCCCCGGCCGACGCAGTCGCCCACGACGATGCCGATGCGGCCGTCAGGGAGGGTGACGGTGTCGTACCAGTCGCCGCCGACCTCCAGGGGCCGGGTGGCGGGCTCGTACCGGACGGCGAAACCGTCGGGCAGCCGGGAGGGGCCGAGGATGGCGCGCTGTAGGGCGATGGCAGTCGCGCGCTGCTGGTCGAACTGGTGGGCGCGGTTTAGCCCCTGGGCCAGGTGACCGGCCAGGAGGGACAGCAACAGCTGGTCCTCGCCGGTGAAGGGCCGGTTCTCACCCAGGTCGATCCACAGGACCAGCGGGCCGTCGGGGAACTCCAGGAGGATGCCGGCTCCGGTCTGGTCGGCGACCGGCGTCAGGACCGGCCCCCGGCGCAGCCCGTCGAGCGTCCCGCGTCGTGCGGCGGGCAGCTCCGGCCAGGCCGGCGACGCGTCGGTGGAGGTCAGCACGGGTTCGTCGCCGCGGTCGAAGACAGCGGCCACGACCCACCGGGCGCGCCACAGCTTCTTCAGTTCGGCCAGAGCACCGGCCAGGGCCTCGGGCACGCTGGTGGCCCGTGACAGGCAGGTGGCCAGCGCTGCCAGTGCGCTCTCGCGCTGGATGGCGTAGTGCTCGGCGGTGACGTCGCGGAACGTGCCGACGGTCACGCGGCGCCCGGTGTCGGGATCGTCGACCTGGTTGAAGGTGGCCGTCACCCACAGCCGGTGTCCGTCGAGGTGGGTCACCGGAATGGTGTACGAGCCCTTGGTGTGGCCCAGCAGCAGGGCGAAGGCGTCGCTGACCTGCTGGTGCGCCTCGGAGTCGGTGGCGGCGTCGGGCCACCAGGGGTGGATCGGCCGGTAGGGCAGGCCTTCGGGTCCGTAGCCGATGATGTCGGTGAAGGCCGCGTTGATCTCGACGACGGCGCCTTCCTCGTCGCAGACGAAGAAGGCTTCCTGCAGGGAGTCCACCAGCGCGGTGCGCCAGCGGGCATGGTGGCTGCGCAGCTGCGCCAGCTCGATGTTCGCCCGCACCCGGGCGAGGAGTTCGGCGGCCGCGAACGGTTTGACGAGGTAGTCGTCCGCTCCCGCCCGCAGACCCTCGATGGACGCCTCCTGCCCGGCCCGGGCGGACAGCAGAAGTACGGGGACCGAGGCGGTGCGCTGGTCGGACCGCAGCGCGGCGACCAGGGCGAGGCCGTCCAGGTGGGGCATCATGACATCGCTGACCACCAGGTCGAAGGCCGTCGCGCGGATGGCCCCGATCGCTTCCCGGCCGTCGTTGACCGCGCTGACCTGGTAACCGGCTCCGCGCAGCAGGCGGATGAGGTACTCGCGCATGTCGGCGTTGTCGTCGGCGACCAGTACGTGCGCCGGGCCGCGGCCCGGCCCTTCCGCGTTCCCCTCCACGGCACCCGTGACCGCGTCCCCCCGGACGGCGGCGGGCGTCGCCGCGCTCTGCTCGCCGGGCAGCCAGCGCAGGGCCTCCTGTACGAAGGGGTCGGTCGCGAGGGGAACCGCGTCGGTGCCCGCCTCCGGGAGGACGGCGTCGGCCGGCAGGTGCGCGGAGCCGAAGGGCAGCCGGACGGTGAACCGGGTGCCCCGGCCCTCGGTGGACGCGGCGCTGATCTCGCCGCCGTGCAGGCCGACCAGCTCCTTCACCAGGGCCAGGCCGATGCCGCTGCCCTCGTTGGAACGCGAACGGGCATTCTCGATGCGGTGGAACCGTTCGAACAGCCGGGGCATCTCCTGCGCCGCGACACCGATCCCGGTGTCGGTGACGGTCACCACCGCCGTGCCGTCCTCGGCGCCCACGGTGACACGGATCGAGCCGTCGAAGGTGAACTTCAGCGCATTGCTGAGCAGGTTGAGGACGACTTTCTCCCACATGCTCCGGTCGATGAACACCGGCTCGGCCAGCGGGGAGCAGTCCACCCGGAAGTCCAGGCCCGCCTTGTCGACGGCGGAGCGGAACACGCTGGCGAGCTCACCGGTGACCCGCGCCAGGTCGACCGGCTCGTAGCGGGCCTGCATCCGGCCCGCCTCGATGCGGGAGAAGTCCAGCAGCGTGTTGACCAGCTTGCCCAGCCGCAGCCCGTTGCGGTGGACGACCTCCAGCTCCTCGCGCACGTCCGCGTCCGCGCCCACGAGGCGGTCCCGCAGCTCCTCCACCGGCCCCATGATCAGCGTCAAGGGGGTACGGAACTCGTGGCTGATGTTGGAGAAGAACGTCGTCTTCGCCCGGTCCAGCTCCGCAAGCTCCTCCGCGCGCCGCTGCTGCGCCTGGTAACTGCGGGCGCTGGCCACTCCGGTGGCGACATGCCCGGCGACCAGTTCCACGAAGCCGCGGTACCCGTCGTCCAGGTCCCGGTACCGGTTCAGGCCCACCACCATGAACCCGTACGGGGCGCCTCCCTGCTGGCGCAGCGGCACCACGAGCGCCTGGCGGGGCACCTCGGCCCACGCCCCCGTCGGCAGGTCCGCGAACACGGCGCCGTCCAACGGCACCAGCGCGGAATCGCCCCGCGACGCGGCGGCCGTCGGCCACACCGTCTCTGAATCCGGCAGCAGAAGCTCCGCCGCGGCCGGGTGGTCGGCGCGCATGCCGGTGACCGCGGCCAGCCCGGCGCTGCCGTCGTCCTGGAAGAGGTAGGTCAGCGTGAACGGCAGGTCGTGCGGATTGCGGCTCAGCTGCAGACGGGCGAAGTCGAGCATTTCCTGCTCGGTGCGCACCACGCTGGGGTCGGACCCGAGATCGCGCAGCGTGGCCATGCGTCGTTCGCCGATGACCCGGTCGGTCTCCTCGCTGACCACGCACAGCATGCCGACCACCTGCCCGGTGTCGTCGCGCAGCGGGCTGTAGGAGAAGGTGTGGTAGCTCTCCTCCGGGTACCCAGAGCGCTCCACGAACAGCAGCAGGGCCTGGTCCCAGGTCGCTTCGCCGGTGGTGAGCACGGTGTCGATGCGGGGACCGATGTCGTTCCAGATCTCCGCCCAGACCTCGCTCGCCGGCCGCCCCAGGGCCCACGGGTACTTCCGGCCCAGGGTGTCGCGACGGTAGGCGGCGTTGCAGAAGAACGTGAGTTCCGGTCCCCAGGCCATCCACATCGAGAACTTCGACGACAACAGGATGCTCACGGTCGTCTTCAGGCTCTGCGGCCAGTCCTCCGGGTCCCCGAGCGGCGTGGTCGCCGCCCAGTCCACCAGGGACAGGTCCCGGCCGACCGCCTCGTCGGCGGCGAACACACCGGCCCCGACTGCCGGCACCGGTTCCGGTTCGGCACGCTCGGAACGCGTCACTGTCCACCCCTTCGTTCACGACGGCCGATGCCCGGGCGCAGCCCGCCGGCGTCGATGGCGTTGTCCCCTCCGCACGTCAAGGTCACTACGTCCGTGAGATACCCACATGGGCGCTGGGCCATCCTGAGGAACTCGTTGACGTGATCAGTAGGATAGGACAACCGGGCCCCGCACCAAGAGGGACGGCCGACGAGGGGGCGGGGGCGACATGACGGGGGCGGAGTACGCCGTTCACCGGGACGCGAGGGGAGCTGCGCCGGACGAACAGCAGCGGCTCGCCGCGGTGCGCCGCTACGCGGTCCTTGACACCCCGTCCGACGGTACCTTCGACAAGATCGCCGCCCTCGCGGCCCGCATCTTCGACGTCCCCATGGCCACCGTGGCGATCGTGGACGACGACCGGGTGTGGTTCAAGGCCGCGCACGGCCTCCAGGGCGTCCCGCAGGTCCCCCGTGACCCGGGCCCGAGCCCCTGCGCCGTCCCGTACGACGATCCGTACGTCCTCACGGACGCCCTCACCGACCCGCGCGGAGCCACCGACCCCCTCGTCCGGGCGGACCTGGGCGTCCGCTTCCACGCCGCGGCGGCGATCACCACGGCCGACGGGTACCACCTGGGCACCGTCGACGTCCTCGACACCCGCGCCCGCCGCCCCACCGACGTCCAGCTCGCGACGCTCCGGGACTTGGCCGCGCTCGTCATGGACGAACTCGAACTGCGGCTGTCCGCCCTGCGCACGGTCGCCGCCGAACGCGCCCGGCGCGCGGACGCCGAACGCCTGGCCCGCACCCTCCAGCGCACCCTGCTGCCGCCGGCCCTCCCCACGGTGCCCGGACTGCACACGGCCGCCGCCTACCACACCGCGTCCGCCGACGAGGTCGGCGGAGACTTCTACGACCTGTTCCCCCTGGACGACGGCCGCTGGGCGTTCTTCCTCGGCGACGTGTGCGGCAAGGGCGCCGACGCCGCCGCCCTGACCTCACTCACCCGCTACACCCTGCGCGCCGCCGCCATCTACGACCCCGACCCCTGCACCGCCCTGGCCAACCTCGACGCGGTCCTCAAGGGCGAGTACCAGGGCGACAACCCACGCTTCTGCACCGCCGTGTTCGGCGTGCTCGACGCCGCGTCCGACGGCTCCTTCACCGTCACGCTGGCCGGCGGCGGCCACCCCCCGACCCTGGCCGTGCGCGCGGACGGCACCGTCGAGACGGTGTCCACCACCGGCGGCCAGCTGATCGGGCTCCTGCCGGACCCCCACTTCGTGCAGGCCACCACCCGCCTCGCCCCCGGTGACACGCTGCTGCTGTACACCGACGGGCTCATCGAGGCCCGTACCGCGGACGGCAGCATGCTCGGCGAGGAGGGACTGGCCCGCCACCTGTCCGCCCATACCGCGCGCGGAGCCGACAGTCTGCTGGCCACGGTGCACAAGCTCTTCACCGCCCTGGGGACCGGGGTGAGCGACGACACCGCGCTGCTCGCCCTGTCCGTTCCGCCCCGCCGCACACCACTACCCGCTCAGGAGAACAGGTGACCGACCGCACCCTGACCGCCACCCGACACACCCACTCCCGTGGGGTCACCGTGCTGGCCGTGGCCGGCGAACTCGACCACCACACGGCACCGGAGCTGACCCGGGTCATCCAGGACACCCCCTTCAGCTCCGACGTTCCCGTGCTGATCGACCTCTCCGCGCTCGACTACTGCGACTCCACCGGCATCACCGTGCTCGTCAGCGCCTACCACCGCGCGAACGAGGCCGGTGCGCCCCTGCTCCTGGTCGGGCTGAACGCCGACCTGATGCATGTCTTTGGCATCATCGGCCTCGATCAGCTCTTCACCTTCCAGCCCACCGTCGAGGACGCCGTCAACTCCCTGCACGCCTAGCGAACTCGTGCACGGCTTCGACCCCGGACCCCCTTGCCCTGACGCCCGCACTCCCCGTCCCGCACCCCACTTCGGATGCCGCGGGTTCGAGGGGCGGCGCGCCCAGGCGAGGGTGGACCGGTGCTCACGAGCGGGTCCAAGCCGGTTCGGTGCCCCCGGGCTCGCCCCTTGCCCGGAGCTGATCGACCGGGCTTCCCCCCGCCGCCGGGATGGCGATGATCGATCCGATCCACGGCTGAATCCGCGCCGGACGCGGCCGGGCGGCGGGCGTGGCGTCGTGATTTGGGGGGGGTGTCGGGTGATGATGCAGCAGTGCGACTTGATCACGTGTCCTATGCGGTGGCCCGCGACAGCTTCGTCTCGACCGTCCAGTGGATCGGATCGGCCCTCGGAGCCGGGTTCGTCGACGGGGGCGTGCACCCACGATTCGGCACCCGCAATTTCATTCTCCCGCTGAGCGGCGGCACTTACGTCGAGGTCGTCACCACACTCGACCACCCCGCCGCCGACCGCGCACCCTTCGGCCAGGCGGTCGCGCGCCGCGCCGCCGAGGGCGGCGGCTGGCTCGGTTGGGTGGTCTCCGTCGACGACATCGCCCCGGTCGAGGCCCGCCTCGGCCGCACCTCGGCCGAGGGCCACCGCGTCCGCCCCGACGGGTTCGACCTGAGGTGGAAGCAGATCGGCCTGCTGGAACTACTGGAGGACCCGCAACTGCCGTACTTCCTCCAGTGGTTGGTCCCCGCCGAGGAGCGCCCCAGCGCCGACCCGCGCACCTCCACCACCATCCACGGGGTCTCCATCGCCGGTGACGCCGCCTCCATCGCCGAATTCCTCGGCGAACCGGCCGACCACCCCCTCGACCAGATCGACGTCACCTGGGTCGAGGATGAGGAACCGGGCCTGGTCTCGGTCGAGTTCGCGACCGCCCGCGGCCCGGTCACGATCTGATCAGGGCCCGCCTGCCCCGCGGGAGCAGTACCCTGACCGTCACCGCGGGCCACGCCGGCACGCGCTTGCCTTCGAAGCGGCCGTAGCCGTATCCGCGCGCCACGAAGCGGTCCCACCCACCCACCCGGTTTCGCAATGACCCGGTCTTGGTGTGGGTCAGCGGGCGAGGGAGACGGCGAAGGGCTTGAAGCCGTGCCGTCGCAGGATGTGGGGCACGACCAGGATCATGGCCTCGGTGGCTCGGGCTGTGGTGATGTCGCCGAGATCTTCGATCCGTTCGGGCTGCCAGCCAAGGTCGCCGAGCAGGCCGGAGACGGTCCTCTTCGCCTGTTCGTCGTCGCCCGAGAGATATGCGGTCGGTGGGGTGGCCAGGGTCTCGGGAGCGGTCATGACCGTGAAAAGCATGGTGTTGAGGGTCTTGACCACATGGGTGTCGGGGAGCGCGGCCTGGAGCTTCTCGGCGAGGCTGCTTCCGGGATAGCACAGGTCGCCGGGCAAGCCGTCACCAGCGGTGCTGGTGGCGTTGGAGACATCGACGAGGATCTTGCCGGAGAGCTCGGTGCGCAGGTCGGCGAGGCGTTCCAGGGAGCTGTCGCCGGGCGTCGCGTTGATGACGATGTCCGCGGTGCGGGCGGTGGTGCGCTGGTCGGCGAAGGCGATCCGCGGGGCAAGCCCATCCGTGCGGGCGGCGGTGTCTTCGGGGCTCCGGCCACCGAGGGTGACGTGGTGTCCGGCCGCGACTAGCTTGCGGGCGAGGTTGGTTCCTACGCGGCCGGCGCCCAGGATGCCGATGCTGGTCATGAGGCGGTGCTCCTTGTGGTGTCGGGTGGGAAGAGCGGAGGCGCGCCGGTCAGGCGATGGGTGCGAGGACCTTGAGGGCGGCGGAGTGGAGGCCGGGGGCGGCGGCCAGGAAGTCGCGGCTGGCGGTGTTCCAGGGTTCGCCCGCCAGGTCGGTGACGGTGCCTCCTGCCTCGGAGACCAGCAGGGCGCCGGCGACCAGGCCGGAGCGGACGTCGGAGAACTGCCAGAACGCGTCCATGCGTCCGGCGGCGACGTGGATGAGCTGCATCGTGGCCGGCACGGACACGCGTACGACCAGGCCGTTGACGAGCATGGCGGTGACGGAGTCACCGATCCGCCGGAAGGTGCGCTCGTCTTCGCCGGGCTTGGCCTGACCGGTGCCGATGAGCGCGGCGCCCAGGTCGGTCTTGGCGGACACCTTCAGGGGACGGTCGTTGAGCCGGGCACCGGCGCCCGCGACGGCGGTGTACGTGTCGCCCGTCAGCGGCAGGTGGACGACGGTGAGCACCGGCCGGTTGTCGCTGACCAGGGTGGCGGTGACGGCCCAGTCATCCATCCCGTGGACGTGGTTGATGTTGCCCTCGGCGGGGTCGACGACCCACCACTCCCCGGCCGGGAGTGCGCCGCCGGCCAGTTCGTCCTCGGCCCACTGCGACCCCGGCCGCGCCCGCAGCAGCGGTTCCCGCAGCACCTCCAGTACCGCGTCGTCGTTGGCGTGGATCTCGCCGACGACCTCGTCCAGACTCACGCCCCGGGCGTACGAGGTGTAGCGGTCGCGCAACGTGATGCCGGCCGTCTTCACGGCGGCGGTCACATCGGCCAGGAACGTCGTACCGGCGTCGAAAGACATGGCGGTGCTCATGATGGGCTCCCTGGGGATCGTTAGAAGCGGGGGCGGTTGTCTCGCCCCGCACTTCGAAGGTAGGCCGCCCAATCGTTAACAACAAGTGCATGCTTTTCACTCGTAGGATTACTGCCATGCAACTGGATCTGAATCTACTGACGGCACTGGACGCCTTGCTGGAAGAGGGCAGCGTCGCCGGCGCGGCAGCACGCCTCCACGTCACCCCACCCGCGATGAGCCGCTCCCTGGGTCGCATCCGCAAGGCCACCGGTGACCCGATCCTGGTCCGTACCGGCCGGAGCATGGTCCCCACCACCCGGGCGCTGGCCATGCGCGCCCAGGTCCATACCCTCGTGCAGCAGGCCCACCAGCTTCTCTCCGCGCAGCAGGAACTCGACCTGGCGGCTCTCGACCGGGTGTTCACCGTGCGCTGGCACGACGCCCTGACCGCAGCTTGCGGTACCGCCCTGATCACCTCCGTACACCGCAGGGCCCCAGGCGTCCGGCTGCGCCTGTCCATCGAACCCGGGTCGGACGATGCCGAGTTGCGCCGGGGTGAGGTCGACATCGAATCGAGCTCCAGCACTCCGACGCTTCCCGACGTCCGCCACCGCCTCGTCGGCAAGGACAGGCTGGTCGTCGCCGTCCGACCGGGGCACCCGCTCACCGAAGGCCCACTGAGCCTCGAGCGCTACGCAGCCGCCGAGCACGTCACCGTTTCGCGTCGCGGTCGCCTGCGCGACCCGGTCGACGACGTCCTGACCGCACACGGCCTCGAACGGCGCGTCGTAGCCGCCGGCCCCACCGCCGCCTTCGCACTCCAACTCGCCCTCGAATCCGACCTGGTCGTCACCCTCCCCGACGCCGTCACCGGAAAGGCCCGGGAGCAACTCGGCCTGACCACACTGCCGCCACCCCTCCCGCTGCCCGACGTCCCCCTCTACCTGCTGTGGCACCAGCGCTACGACAACGACCGCGCCCACACCTGGCTACGAGACCTGGCCACCGAAACCGTCCAGGCACTATTCACCCCACCGACCACCTCTCAACAGCCCCTCACCAACGGGACCGGACAGTGACGGATAACCAGGGGAATGGGCCTGTGGCAGCTGACTTCCGTCCTCGTGACCGTCTGACCGGAACGGGCGATCATCCCGAAGCGGTCAGCGGGTCCCGGCCGATGGGAGGGGGCAAATTCTGGACGGAAATTTGATGGAAGACGAGGCTGACTCGCTGTCGGATGAATACCCCTTCTAGGGGAATCTCAACTGATCGGGTCTGGTCCGGAGGGTGCCCCCTGTTTCTGCGGGAAGGTGCCCTCCGTCGATTTCGAGAGCAGGGGATCAAGGGGGCGTCCGACTTCCCCCTCATTCTGTGTGGCCGCCCCAACAGAGCTGAGTCGGAGCCCGAAGTCATTGACAAACGACTCCCGTCATCGGGCGCTGGAGTCGGGAGGTGGTGGGCCTGGCGTGCGCGTTCTTCGATGAGGCGGCGGAACCCGGCGAGCGCATACCGTTCTCTGGTCGCGGAGCCCGGGCCGCAGATGCCGGCGACGTCGGCCACGAGCTGCTGGGGCTGTGGCTGCCGGCCGACGACCAGGACCCGCAGTGCCCAGCCCTCCGCCCGCCGGTGCAGGTCAAAGCAATCCAGGGCGTCCCGCACTCGGGACACGTCACCCGACCCGCCCCCTTCAACTCTGCCATCACCCTGCGCCGTAACCGACCAGCCCGCCGCCATGACCTGGCACGGCATGCCGTCGAGCAGAACACGGCGTCCATCCGCGCAGCCGGCCGCAACTGGTCACCACAGCCCCCACACACCACTCCAGGCTGCGGCCCCGAGTACCTCGAAATCAGTGAGGGACGTCAGATCCAGTTGCCCCAACCGAACGTTGCGACGTAGGCCCGCCGGATGGCGTCCCAGCCACGGCCGCTGCCGATCTGGATCACTGTCAGCGCAAGGATGAATCAGGCCGTGAAGGCACCAGTAATGATCAGTGTCCATCGAGGGCCGGAGAGGCTGGCGACCACGATGAGGGCGATGATGGTCACGCCCAATCCCATGTGGGCGGCGGGCAGATCGGAGCGCAGGACTTCGCGCAAGGCGTGGCGTTCTTGCTGCATATCCCGGGTGTAACGGGAAGAAGCCGAGCCTTCGCTGTTCTCTCGCTCAGAGCTGTGCTCCATAAGGCCCCCTGTTGGTCCAGCTGCGACTACCTGAGCAGCCTATGCCGTGCTGTGATCGCGGTCAGCGTCGGTTTTGCGTCGGGGTTTTGTCCCCTCCTTGCGGTGGGCGGGCCGACTGTAGGCCTCGCCCGTGGCGAGGACGCGTCCCACCTCGTAGCGGGTGGCTGGATGCCGGTTCTTCGAGCCGAGCGGGCGTCTGGGGCCGGCCCGGGTCGGTTTCGGTGCACTGGCTGGCGTGCCGGTCTTCGCGCGTAGGTTTCTGAACCCGCGTCGAACGCGGGCGGGGGTGAGTCTGTTCGGTTCGGCCGGGCGTTCCCACGGCCGACGGAGGTCCCGTGCCCTGGAGTTCCGAAGTCGCGGGCGGGTCCATCCGAGGATCTGCTTGAGCAGCTGGAAGGTGTGTTCCAGGTCGAAGCGTCGCAGGAAGGACTGCCAACATCGGTCGACGTCCTGGGTGGTGGCGCCGGTGCCGGACCACCAGAGCCAGACGGGCTTGTTCACACCGCCGCTGGGCAGCTTCTCGACCGTCAACCGGATCACGGTACCTTCGATGATCGGCAACGGGCCTTGGTGGTCGAGCCAGGCGGCTCGGCGAGTCAGTCGTGGGTGGAGCCGGTACGAGCCTTGCGCGGTCGCCGCCCCATATCGGTCGCTGTTGGTGACGGTGACCGTAGTAGCCTCGCCCCACGTGGCCGGGTCACCGAAGCTAAAATCGCCGCCGTGCTTCGGCGGACGGCCGCCCTGTGGCGGGCAGATCCACGGCACGGGACCGGCTTGCGCATCACCCGGTCCGAGCGGGGCCGCCCCAGAACCTCCACGGGGAGGTCGGCCAGGAGGCGGGCGACGTGGGGCGCGTCGTAGCCCGCGTCCAGCACGACCAGGATGCTCGGGTCGCCGACCCTCCGCTGTTCAGCGTCCAGGAGCCGTCCGACGACGCCGCGGACCTGTCCAGCGGTGACCGCGGCCACGTCGGCGGCGGGCTCCAGCCTGATCGTCCAACAGCGCGGTCCACGAGGTCCGGCCGGTCTCCAGAGCGGCGAGGATCGAGTACGGCCAGCCGGGCACCATCTGGTGCTTGCCCAGGCACCGGCCGAAGGTATGGCAGAGCAGCGGTCGGACGAGGTGTCGGTGTCCGGCCTCGGCCACGGGGAGACGTCCACGGCCAACACCAGCCGGCCATCGCTAGCCCGGGGCAGTGTAACGGCGACCAGCCCCCACCGTAGCCGGGCGACATCGATCCGGCCCTGGTTCATCCCGGAGTAGAGGGCACCGTGGCCCCTCCGGTGCTCAGGCGCGAGGGCCAGGTCCACGAGCGTGCGGTGAAGACCAGGCACGTGTACAGCTCCGACCGGCACTCCGCCACTGCCGTGAACGCGTCTCGTTGGACGTTGTGCTCGACCAGTCCCACGTTCCCGGCCTCTGTGCTGCGTTGTCGCTGATCACAGGATCGAATGACGGCACCTCAAATGCGATGAACTGGGGAAATCCCGATCAAGTTCGAGCCCCGTTCGACGGCAGACCATAAACGACAAGCTCAGTCCGCGAACTTCGTCACTCCGGCGTCAGGGCGGCGTCGCGCCGTCGAAGGTCTTGCATCGCCAAGGCCACGCCCCGGCCATCGGCCACCATCGCCCAGAGCCCCAGCGGGATGACAAGCCACCGCCACCCACTATGGAAGTGCGTGATCACGGCGACTACGAAGACCAGCTGGGCCGCACAGAGCGCGAGGTTGCCCAGCAGGCGCAGCACCGGATGCGGTCTCCTGCGGAACACCACTTCGAACCAGGTCTTCTCCACTGTCCCCACCCCTCATTCAGTCCGGGGCCACCCCGGACGACGACAGGGAAACAGTAGCGACGTACTGCATCAAGACCTGGCTGAAGAACAACAAGGTAAAAGGTGCTGGCGCGCTTGCCCGGGCGGCTGTCGAGACGGGTCAGGCCCAGCACACCTCTCTGCCTGGGGAGAGGCTGGTTGCGTCGATGGTGGCCCCTCTCGCGATGCCGTGTGGCGGATCAACTCGTTCCCCGAAGCAGGGCTCATACCTCGAAAGTCGTTCGCGACCCAGACCGACGGTCGTCGCGAGCTCTCTCGTGCGGGCGCTGTGGCCGCGTGGCACCGGACGGTCTGCGCCTTCCCGCTCCACCCGCTGCGTGAGGGCCCGCCGGGCCCCGCATCAATGCCCGCTGCCGTCAGCCCGTCGCGCCGGGCAGAGCCGTGAAGGTCGCGCTGGCTGACCGAGAGGACACCGCCCCTTCCACTGCGAGTTCCCCGTCGATGGAGATCGTGCACTGGAGCCAGCCGTCGGGATGCTCGGGGTTGGAGGTGATGATCGTGAGCATGGGCATCGCGTCGATGCCCGACATCACGACGTCCTGCTTCCACGGCGTGACGCCAGCCTTGACCTGCTTCTGCTCTCCTTTCAGAGGGTCGCCGACCGAATAGGACACCTCGAAGGAGCCGGTGCCGGTCACCTCGTAGGTGACCTTGGTCCCACGCTTGCGCAGGAAGGGGAGGAACTTGCTGTTCATGTGCGGCCTCTGTGAAAGCGGACAAGGCGAACTCTCAGTGATCCTCGCACGTGCTGCCGCGACGGCCGCGGGGGTACCTGGAGCGACGGGGCCTTCGATGAGCATCCCTTTCGCCGCCGAGAGCGCCTCCGCCCTAGATACCCCTGATCCACCTGGACCAGTCGGCCCCGGGACAGGGCGGGCACGTTCGGCTTCACCACCGGGGTCAGGCCCACGTCGCTGCACGCCTCCGCCATGGCAGGGCGCACACGCTCAGCTCGAACTCCACCATCGACGGGTCGACGCCCGGAGATATACGTGAACGCCGACGTCATGCCGATCAGCTCGGCGACCTCCAAGAGCAGCTGCGGGGCGTCGTCGACGCTCGCCGACTCCCGATGCCGCACAGTGGGGGGCACCGTTGCGGTCATCCGCGTCTCCTCCAGTTCCCGCAGCATGGGCGCTTTCGAGCCCATCCCGTACTGGCGCTGCCGCCGTGTCGCGTACGCGGCGAACTCACCGGGGTAGACATCCAGTTGATCGGCGGCGAAGCGGACCGCCGGCCCCTGGGGCCACGGATAGGTCCTCGCTGGGGAACACCCCGAGCATGCGTACGCAGCTCCACTGCACTGCCCAGCCGGTTCGCCGGCACCCGCTTCGGCCGCGGTGACTCCAGCGTCCCTGCTCCCGTCCCAGGGCGGCGGAGGGTCATGTAGATCCGGTCCATCTGCGCGAACATCGTCAGCAGGGCGATGGTCATGTCGGTGCTTTACCGTCAAGCCACCGCCACCGAACGGAAAGGCAACCGTCGTGCACATCGCCATCCTCACCTTCGAGGGCTACAACGAGCTCGACTCCCTGATCGCGCTCGGCGTGCTCAACCGCATCAAGACCGACGACTGGCGCGTCACCATCTCCACCCCCAGCCCCAAGGTGACCTCGATGAACGGGGTGGTCATCGAGCAGATGTCCACGCTTGAGGAGGCGTGCACCGCTGACGCCGTCATCGTCGGGAGCGGCATCGCCACCCGCGAGGTCGTCGAAGACCCGGCGATCATGAACATCCTGCGCCGCCTGGACCCCTCGCGCCAGCTCATCGCGGCACAGTGCTCCGGCGCGCTCGTGCTGGCCAAGCTCGGCATGCTCAACAACATCCCCGCCTGCACCGACCTGACCACCAAGCCCTGGGTCGTAGCCGCCGGCGTCGAGGTACTCAACCAGCCCTTCTACGCCAAGGGCAACATCGCCACCGCCGGCGGCTGCCTGGCCTCGCACTACCTCGCCGCCTGGATCATCGCCCGCCTGCAGGGCAACGACGCCGCCGCAAGCGCGCTGCACTATGTCGCCCCGGTCGGCGAGAAGGAGGAATACACCGAGCGCGCCTTGCGTAACATCACCCCCTACCTGCCCTCCTCCACACCGGTGCTCGTCTGAACAACGAGTCGCAGGCAGCGACCTCGGGCGTCGCAGCCTCAGCCCGGTGGCCGGGGTTGCTGGACGGCCGTACTGGCGGGCGGACCGCTACCATCCGGCACGGCCTGCGCCCGGTCCGGGCGCAGGCCGGCTCACTCTGCGCTGCCCCTCCTGACGAACTGTCGAATCCGTCCGGTTCAGGTGCCGGCTTCGCAATGCAACGTCACCGTGAACACTGCCGACGAGACGCCCTGCTCCGATCCCTGTCGGGGCACCAGGAGCTGGGCCTTCACTGTGGGCCTTGGTTCTGCCGGGTTCGCGCGGGCGGGGGCGTTGACGACGAACTGGGTCTTGGCGCTCGGGGCGGTGAACTTCACCATGGGCTCGGTGCGCTTACCCGTGTCCGGGCTGGTCCACACGACCTTGATGTCACCGCTTCCCGTGCCTGTGAGCGTGCCCTCGAACGTCACGGGAGTTGCCTGGTTGCACTTGACCGTGGGGGTGTCCGGTTTGGTCGCGACCACGTCGGCTTCGGCGATGTTGACGTTCACTGGGGCGGGCCCCTCCGTGCACGGGACGGTGGAGCCGCGACCACCATCGCGTGGTCTGACGTTGTAGGTGCCGTCGCGCAGGTTTTTCGCGATGAGGTTGCCCTGTGCATTGACGCGTGTATCCGACGCTCTTCCGCCGATTCGGTTGATCGTGATCTTTTGGTTCGGCCGGAAGCCGGTGAGCTCCATGTTGACGTTGGTCGAGGAGCCGCCTATGGCTTTCAGCTGGCATGCCGGGGCGGCAGGGGCTTGCACGGCCGAAGGGGCCGCCAGGGCCGCCGTCGGTGGCAAGGCAACGGCGGAAGCCAGGAGTGGGGCGATCAGTGCACAACGACGTTGCCGATTCATGTGCTTCCCTCCATGGCAGAGTTGCTGCCAGGGTGTGTACGGAATCAGGGATCGGGCTCGCCATGGCGGGCGACGCGACACGTGTCGCGGCAAGAGGGGGCGCGGCCGGTCTACCGGTCGGTCCGGGATCAGCGCTCGACGCCGACTGTCCGCGGACGTCGCGGATGGGGTGAGGGCTGATGGGCCGTCATGGCGGCCTGCGGTGGCCCCGAGCCACGGGGCTCCACTCCGAGAATACCTGCCAGAGCCTGAAGCGGCTCGTCAAGAGCGCCTGGCCCCAGAGAGCCGCATCCGCTGGGCGCGGTAGCGAGTCGCGCCTGGCCCGAGGAGGCGGCCACGTATGGGATGCAGCCGCTCTTTTCTGCGCCGAGGACGGGCTTCGCCTTCCTCGAAGGCCAGGTATTCGGCCGCCGCGCGGCGTTCCTTCCCGCTTGCCGGAGGCGGGGGCGCCAGATCCTGGACACGGAGGCCGGGCAGGGAGCATCTGACCGGACGACCTATGGGAGGTGGCCGACCCCTCGTCGTGGCGTCGGGGCCACCCTCGTATGCAGTCCTCGGAATGCCCGGCACTCCGGGGGCTGGGTCACGCAGTGGATCCTCCTCACCCACCTCGCGGTCGAAGTCCATGCCGCTCGACGCAGCACGACGGAGTATGGAGCGGCGCGGAACAGCTGGAATGGTGGCGGTCCGAACAGGAACAGCGCCCGGCGGGCTCCGCAGAGCGGTCCGCCCTCCGAAAAGCCGCCCAGATGTCCTCGTCCGCCACGGAGCAACAGCAGGCCGGCAGTAAGCGGACCCGGCTGCGCCGCAGGCGGCGGCAGGCGTCCCGGTACCGGTGCCGGCCGAGCTGGACGGCCTCCGTCCCGGCCGCCAGGGGGCCACCTCCTAGGAGTTGTCGTCAAAGTGTCACGCCCACATCAGGAGCGACGCGAGGGTGACGGCTGCTTGGTAGGACTGGGCGGTCTTGTCGTACCTGGTC